>CAWHDO010000027.1:52500-162261 GCA_963828085.1 uncultured delta proteobacterium | reverse complement strand
TTCACATACGAGGGCTTTATTTTTCATTTATTCTTCGCTGTGGACGCAGAGCGGGATAACGTTCGGATTGTCATTGCCTATCGCCCGAACCCCTATGAGTGGGAAGAGAATTTCGGGACACGAAGACGTTCATCATGAAGTGTCATCTATGCGGATCGAAATTGAAGCCCTTAATCATAGACCTCCCCTTCAAGGTCAGCGAAACAACAATTGTGATCCTAAAAGGCTTGCCGGATACTGCAATGCGACAATTGCAGTGAATATTTGCTGGAAGATGCGGTCATGAGCCGGGTGGAAGAGATCCTTGAAAGGGTGGATGCGGCAGCGGAATTGGAAGTCATCCACTATGCGGCTTAGGGCAACGCTATCTCGATTGGTTTAGTTTAATTGGGCCGACCCTCCCGGGCGCCCGCCACGACCCTCGCTGCGTTTAGTTTAAAGGCGTGGCAAATGTAGAATCACCGTTTGCAAATCCTGACGAACTTTCGTTGAAAGGATCGACACTAAACTGTGAGTGAGACGTTTGAGAAGATACTCGAACTGGTTGACCGAGGAGAAATCCTCATATCGAGCCACGGTTATGAAGAATTGGCTGCTGATGAGATTCCGGTGAGAGACATAGAGTCGGGGATTGCTAAAGCGGTCATGATCGACAACTACCCGGCGTACCCCAAAGGACCCTGTGTTTTGGTGCTCCAACACGATGCCCAGGGCAACCCGATCCACGTGGTTCGGGGTATACCGAAAGGACGAGTATCTTCCGCGGTTTTGGTCACAGCCTACAGGCCGGACCAGCGGCGCTGGTCAAGAGATTTTCTGAGGAGAATATCGTGAGAAAGAAGAATCAGACAAAGCTCATCCACGAAGGAGAATATGTGGCTGAAGTCGATATCGAGCTTATCTACACGGACGAGGGTTGGTCGCCCTATTTATCGCTGGATGATGCTAGGAAGTTGGATGATGTGCGCGAGGAATTGAGAAAAGGGGATCTGAAGGCAGCGTCACAGCATGCACGAGTCTACGCCTTAACCCCAATTGCTGCTGTGAAGCCCGTTATATGCCGTGGCCGAATTTCAACTGAGCCGCGGACTTCGAGAAGTCTTCGTGCGTTCCTTGGGTTCCCAGAAGGTAAGCGGTCTCTTCAAGAGCTTGGTAGTCTTCCAGAGATATCATTACAACAGAGTGCTGTTTCTTTCGGGTGACAATGATGGGGGAGTGGTCATCGCAGACCTTGTCCATGATTTTCGCAAGATTTTCGCGAAGCATGCGAGTAAGTCACGGCATTAATGGCCGGTCCTCCAGAAGGGATGATAACTGTACAGGTTATTGTGCAGTATGCTTTCGGTCCTGACAACGAGGTGAATAATCCACGAAATGTCGGCTCGGCCCCCACCTTATACCAATTCGCGGTCGAGAATGTAATTTTAATTCGCGTTAAGTGGCGGTTTATGTTATGGCCTCCCGGGATTTTGGGAGGTAGCTATGGGAAGAGTCACTAAGGCCTGTCTGCATGTATCAGTCGAAGAGCTTCAAATGCGTTTGAAGGACACGAAGGATCGCAGAACCGCTCAAAAATTGTTGGTGATTTTGAACGCTATGGTAGATCCGAGACCAGCTGCTGGAGATAGCCCTTCACACGGGGGTCTCGGTTCACAGTGTACATAATTGGATTGCGGTGTACAACCGATCCGGTCTGGAAGGCATCTCTGGGTCCCGGAACAGGTGGCCGCCGAAACGCACACATGACGATAGAGGAAGAAAGCCTGTTTTTGAGGCCTTTCTTCGAAAGGGCAGCGACAGGAGAAATAGCAACGGTGGCTGAGATACGGGAAGCTTTGGAGCAATACGTCGGCAATCCTCTCCATCACTCGGTGGTGTACCGTTTCTTGGACAGGAACGACTGGCGCAGAATAAAGCCTAGACCCAGTCATGTGCAAGCCAGGAGGGAAGAACAAGAAACCTTTAAAAAAAATTCCCGGACACGGTAGCCCAAGTCCTGGCTGAACGAGATCCGGAAGACACAAGGCCAGTCGTTATCATGTCTCAGGATGAAGGCCGATTTGGTCGGATCAGCGACTACCGCTACTGTTGGGCTCCCAAAGGTATGCGGCCAAAAGCGCCCAGGCAGATTGTGCGCAAATTTCTGTACGTGTACGCAGCAGTTTGCATGGCTCTGGGGAGAATGACTTCCCTCATACTTCCGTATGCAAACACTGAAATGATGAGCCTGTTTCTGCAAGAGGTCTCCGAAGACTTCAAAGACTTCTTCGTGATCATGCTCATTGATCGCGCCGGATGGCATATGTCCAAAAAACTCAAGATTCCGGAAAACATCAGATTGATACCCCAACCTCCATACAGCCCTGAACTCAACCCGGTTGAGCATCTGTGGGAGCATCTCAGAGAAAAGGCAACCCCCAACAAGGCGTTCAAAACCCTCGACCAACTCCAGGATGCGTTATGCCAACATTTGAGAGCACTCGGAAATGCCCCGGACCAACTACGTTCTATGACCAATTTCCCTTATTTGAGAGTTACCTGTTAGAAAGCGAATTGGTATTAGACCCATCTGAAAACATACATTGCCACCAGGTTATAGGGTAGATACAATGTGAATAATGCAGAGTAGGAGGCAGCACGCATGGGCATGAAACCCGCTCGAATAGACACAGGGGAACGTGAAGTTTGGCTCTCCGTTGTGGACAAGCTCTTGTCCCAGATTGAAGAATGGGCTGGACAAATGGAATGGCAGATCCGTCGGGAAGATAAGACAATCACCGAGGGACTTATAGGCACCTATTCGGTTCCTGTCTTGCAAATTAAGCTCCCCGGAGGAGTGCTGTACGTCGAACCGATGGCCCGGTATGTCATTGGCGATGATGGAAGGGTAGATCTGTATTCCTGGCCCACCTTGCAACGGCTGCTCCTCATCCGAAGTGACGATAAATGGGTATTGAAGACCGATTCGCTAATTGATTGGCCACAACCCTGGGCGCGAAAAACCTTCTACGAAGTTGCAAAGAACCTGACAAAAGCAGCATGAAACGGGACGAGATATTCAGGTGGATAAAATCGGTCGATAGCGAGTATCGTGCCGCCAAACTGGCTGTAAGCAATCTGCAGGACGAGGTCCCACTATACAGCGAGTAGGATGAGGCAACTGACGGGAACCGCATCGTTCACGTTAGCCGCCGAAATCGCGCGAGCGATGCGGTTCGCTTAGCTCACCTCATCTCACGCGGGCTTGGCTTTCCATTGGAGGCCGGGGAATTCAAAATCAGGTCCGGATTGGAACGTATCGACTGCGCACCGTTCCACCTGATGGCGGCAGTCCCCTCTTCGGCTGAAACTTTGTCCAATAGGACCAAATTGGTCCCCTCACGCTTGAGGATCAAGAGGCTGTCCGGAGGTATAGGGGGCCGCACCGCACTCCCTCTGGCAACAACCCCCGCGGGAGATACGGCGGCCCATTCCCCTTTTGTGTCGCCAGGCGCCCGATCTTTCGAATAAAGAAAGTAGGCATAAAGATCCTTCTTGCCGTAGAGCATTTTCACGAACTCACCTATGCCGTCCACACCCTGAAACACCACGGCTCTATCAATGCCACCTTTTGGTATGTATGATTGCAGATCCATCAGCAGGAAAGTGGTGCCGGGCTTCACGTCAGGAACTTGCGTCAGGAGGCTTGCCAACAACTTTTCTCTCTTGTCCGCGGCAACCTGCCAGCCATTGCGCAGATCCGCCAGGAAGACGGCCATGAGGGCTATCATACCTACCGCGATGACTCTTGCGCCCAACAGGATTCTCCTGTCCTTCCAGACGGAGAACAACAGCGCAAACAGGATGGCCAGCCCGAAAGTCGCGGACGAGTACCACCGCGGCTTTGACTCGTGAACCCCAGCGAAGGGTTGTATCCTGCAAGAAGATACGGGAGCATTCCCAAAACCAGTACTGCCAGGCCCAGCACACCGATGTACAGTGGGTTTTGGGTCCAGCCAGTAATCTCAGCATCAAATGAAAGGTCTTCTCTGGAGGCTCTGACAATCAAAGCTGCCGCAAGTAGCGCCATTGGAGAAGCCCACACCCAGGCTGCCGGGTCCCGAGAAATGTCATGGAATGGCGCCACCGTATAGAGCATCAGATTGTAAACGTACGAAGAGACCAGATTGAACGGAGGCACAAGCGCACTATGCTTCACAGCGCCGCCCGCAAGCACTTCGAATCGAACCAGAACAAAAGCTGCAAATGCAATCACAATTCCCACACCGAGGCGCAAGAGGAACGTTCGATCAGATACGTTGCCGCGGCGGCTGACGTGGATCGGCCAAACGAAGAAAGGGACGGAAAAGATCAGGAAGGTGGCGTTCTCGTAAGTGAGTGACGCGGCTAGATACAGAATTACAGGTATTGTCAAACCGAGCCGCGATTTCGAGGTGCGTGCCCAATGTTGGAAGGCCAATATTGACGTCCAGAATAACAGCATTGACAGCCGTGAATTGTCGGTGTGAAACATATAGATCAAATTAGAAAGCGGGGTCAGAAGAAACGCGAAGAATACGGCCAGGACAACAAGAGTTTTTCTGCCGGGGAAAGCTCTGTTCAAACAGGCTCCCATGACCAAGGACGAGCCAGCGGAGAGAAGCAATGCTGAAAGAGTAAAAAGGACCCTGTTAAGCCCGAAGATTTCAAAGCTTAGTACAGTGTAAAGTCCTTCTATGGGCCTCCGCGACGCTTTAGCGTATTCCCATATCGAACCGGGAAATGCATGCCAGTGCGGCCATGAAAATTGCCACCAGTCGTCACCTTGGAACCCGATATTTCCGATCAGTATGGCAAGGCTCGAGCAACAAATGACCAAAGCCGCGGCTGTCAGGGGTATGATGCCGGTTATCGTGTGCTGCTGGGCCGGACCAGAGTCTTTTTCTTCCAATAAACCGTCGCTTTCATTTTTGAGCTTTTGAGGTTGGGCGAAGAGACATTTTCAACGCGCCTCCGTATTGAGTCCCGAATGGACCACGATTTGGTACACATAATAATCAATTCTTGCGCTTGATCCAAAAGTGGTGGGAGAGGTTACAAAGATTGTACCATCTTCATTTTATGGCAGTCGGCTCTCATCCCTGCACGGGCAGCGGCATGCCGTGCTTTTGCTCCACTGTTACGAGGGGTATCGAGAGTCTGATGAGAAATGCTTTCGAGGAGCCTTGACCACGCCTGGCTCGTCTCAGAAACCCTTTCTCAGACTGGGCGAATCAAAGATCACCATTGTAACGTCCTTGTGCCGTCTCGCATAGTTGAACAGCTTCTGGCTCACATCGCCAAGTCTTATCGTGACTTTGAACGGGATATTTTCCTGTTCCAGTTGTCGCACAAGACCTACGATGTTGCGGGAACCTTCTGTCATTTTGTGACTTAGCAACTCGTAGTCGCCATCCTTGCGGGATTGCTCAATTACCTGCAGAACGTCGAGTTCCGAGTCTGTGCGCTTACATAAATTCAACGCGTAGGCGAAGGGCTCGGGACTGGGAGACTCCCCTTCAATTACGAGAAGTACGGTTTTGGATTTGATCAAAGGTTCCGCGAGCTCTGCCGCGGCCTCAAACTCGCCGGCCTCCGCATAGGCAATCGCAGCCATATGTTGCTGTAAGCGTTCACGAAAATTCTTCAGTCTCGAGGTGGAGCGAGTCCCTTGCTTCGATGGGTCGGCCTCACGATGCTGTTCGGATTCATGCCGATTCTTCGTAGGTTCTCCCTCGCTCTTACTGCCTGCCGGGCCCGGAGACGCAATAGCGTTCAGCATGGAGGTAATTCTATTCTTAGTCTTTTTCATGGCGGCCTCCTGAATTCTTCCGTGTCATGGACATTCAACTTCCGTGCCAAAGTCTCAAGCGCCTCCGAGCGCCGAAATAGGCTTGCGTAACCATTCTCTCACGCAGGGTGCCGCGGAATAGGGGGAATGCCTCTCTCCGGAGAACGCACAGAGGGCGCGGTGAAGTGCTTTAGAAGTAACCGTTCAACGCGAGAGCGGCTTACCGGATCTGAAACGTGGCGGGCAGGGACGCCAGCCCTACCATGAGCCCGGTAGGACCGGCCTCCGGAGATTGTTGCAAAAGTCATGAACTGGCTGAGATCGTAGCACGAAGACCCTCACCCTGTGTCCCTCTCCCAGGGGGCGAGGGAAGTGTAAGACCGCTCCAGTTTTGCTCCCTCTCCCTCTGGGAGAGGGTTGGGGTGAGGGTAACAGCAGATATCTTGGCCTCAATCGTGGCACGATTTGAACTTCGTCTGGAATTTTGCAACAGTTTCTCCGTGCCGGTCGCCAAATTCCCGGTGAATGTTACCTTTAAAAATCTCTCTTCGCAATCTCTGGGGTGAGTGATCTCTTATCCTCCCATACGCAGCCCGTCCGCTGTTGAACCGCCTGATTTCAAGTTGCATTGTGCAACAGGTTCCGTTCCTGTAGGGTTAACCGAGAATGGATGCCCCGGCCGGTCTGTGCGCCATCCATGCTTTCGCGGTCGTCTGACTTGGAAGCTCATTCGATCATAATGTCACCTAGTTATGATGTCTTCTGCAAAAACGAAACGCGAAACCCATGTGTCACTTGTGATTTTTGGCCACCCCCAATGATTTTGTTTTCGATTTTGCATATAGCGCTTGACAAAGCAGCGTTGCGTTCCGCAACATATCTGTCCGGCCACTGTCTCAAAAAAATATCTCCACCTTATCGGATGAGGCCGGCAATAGCCGCTGTTGTTGCATAATGCAACATTTCTTTCAGTTACCATGTCTGCGCATGGTATCGCGCGACAAGGTTTGGGATTGATCAATTTAATGTTAAAAGACTGTTATGCTTTCTTAAAGCGCCTCTACCAAATGGAACGGTTTTTGCCTTATGCTTTGAGCACCCCACGCCAGCCCCCGTGGCGGCCGATTTAAGGAAAACCCATGCGCACAGCCGTACTGAGTATCAGACACAAGGTTATCATCGCGGTGGCTGCACTTTATGTGTTTATGGCGGCCGGTATTCTGGGATCCTATTACTTCATGCATGAGCTTGAAGGGAAGATCGGCTATCTCGAAGACATCAGCAAATTGGAGGAGTCGGTCCTCGAGATTCGTCGCTTTGAGAAAAACTATTTTCTGTACGGCGATCAACAATCTCTGATTACCGCCCTATACCACTTGAACCGGGCTCAGGACCTTCTGGTCAAGAATGCTGCAAAGGTTCAGGCCCTTTCATCATCCCGACAGGTGGACCATTTCAGGGGAGACCTTCAAGAGTACGAACAACTCATATCGAAATGCTTGGATCCGGCTTTGGCTCACAAGTGTCTGCCAGCATCGGAGAGCGGGGTCGAATTTGAAGCGAAGATACGCAAAGCAGGTTCGTCGATATCGGATTTTGCCAAAGATGTGGCTCAACGAAAACGGGAATCTATCAAACAGACAATAGGAACAACTGTCAGACTGCAACTATTGGCCTTTGCCCTGGTAGCAATCGGCGTGGTCGCCGTGGGCAGTTTTGTATTTGCGAAAGTGATGAAGCCTTTGAAATTATTGGAAGAGAGTACCTATGAAATTGCTCGGGGCCGGTTCACTCCAATTGAAAACTTGCCCCCTGAAAAGGAAGTTAGAGATATTTTCAATTCTTTCAATAGGATGGCAGTTCAGTTGAAAACAAGAGAGGAACAACTGGTGCAATCCAAGAAACTTGCGTCTCTCGGCACGATGCTGGCGGGGGTAGCTCATGAAGTAAACAATCCACTCTCGAACATTTCATCTTCATGCGAAATACTGTTGGAAGAACTGGACGATGATGACAAAGATTTCCAGAGAAAGGTGCTACGAAAGGTTGTCGAACAGGTCGATAAAGCCCGCGGCATTGTCCTTAACCTGCTGGAGTTTTCCAGAAACAAGGAGTTTTTCAAGGAGTCGCTCAATTTGAAGAAAATTGTCGAGAGTACCTTGGGACTACTGCACGGGCAGATTCCAGCCGGTGTACAGGTGTTTGCCGAAATCCGCCCGGACCTGACGATATTTGCTGACAAGCAGCGTATCCAGCAGGCTTTCATGAACCTGATAGCCAATGCGATTCAGGCTTGCGGGACAGAAGGAGAAGTGAGAATTCGAGCCGAAGAGTCATACGATGGGATGGTAACGATGATCATACGGGACACAGGAACCGGAATTCGTGCAGAGGACCTTCCGAAGATTTTCGATCCCTTCTTTACAACCAAAGATGTAGGGCAGGGAACAGGTTTGGGACTATTCATCACTCATGATATCATCGTAAGACACAACGGCGCGATCAAGGTGAAAAGTACCGCCGGCTCAGGGACTTCGTTTACCATAAGGTTGCCCGCAAAGGAGCCGTCAGAATGAGTGATCCACCACGACTACTCATAATCGACGACGAAGAAATGGCCTTGTTGAACCTCGAGCATATACTAAAGAAGCAGGGCTACGATATTGTCACCGCGGACACCGGCCCCAAGGGGTTGGACCTGGCAAAGAGCGGCGGGTTTGACGTAGTGCTTACGGACCTCAGGATGGAAAAAGTTGATGGCATGAGGATTCTCGAGGAGAGCCGACGGTTCAATCCCTCATGTGAAGTAATCATGATCACCGGGTATGCAACGGTTGACTCGGCCATTGAAGCCATGAAGAAAGGGGCCTACCATTACATTTCGAAGCCCTATCGTATCGACGCGGTTCGCAAGGTAGTATCGGAAGCCATTGAAAAGATCCGGCTGACTCAGGAGAACATTCAACTCAAGGAAGACTTGAAGAAATTCAGAGACGCTGGGAACGTGAAAATTATTACCAAGGATCCTGCGATGTTACGGATTCTGAATACAGCCCGCCAAATCGCCCTCACAGACTGCAATGTTCTCATCAGCGGCGAATCCGGCACCGGCAAGGAACTCCTGGCGAGGTTCATTCACGACCACAGCAAGCGCAATAGCGGGCCTTTGATGGCGGTAAACTGTGGTGTGTTCGGCGAAGAACTCCTCACAAACGAACTGTTCGGACATGAAAAGGGAGCATACACTGGAGCCAATGCGGGCAAACCGGGAATCATAGAGTTGGCGAAAGGCGGAACACTGTTCCTGGACGAGATAACTGAAATGTCCACGAACATGCAGGTAAAGCTTCTCAGGTTAATTCAAGAGAGGCAGATTATGAGAGTGGGCGGGACTCGCACAATAACCGTTGACGTGCGATTTATTGCCGCGACGAACCGCAACATTCAGGAAGCGGTTCAGACGAACGAATTTCGCAAGGATTTGTACTACCGTTTGAATGTGGTTTCGCTTGACCTACCGCCGCTTGCCGCACGAAAGCACGATATTCCGTTGTTGGCACAACATTTTCTCGAAAAACACTCGAAGCTGATGGGCAGAGACACGCCCTCGCTGTCCAGGGAAGTGTTGAATATCCTCAAGGACTATGATTTTCCGGGAAACGTCAGGGAGCTCGAAAACATCATCGAACGCGGCCTGGCCCTGGCAATGGACAGAGTAATTGAGGCGGATCATTTGCCCGATGACATCAGGGAATTTAGAATTAAGACATTCAGAAGAAAAGACGGAACGTTGCCAACGCTCGAGGAACAGGAAATCGACTATATCAAGAAGGTGTTGGCAGAAACCGCCGGGAACAAAACCTTAGCGGCCGACACTTTGGGGATAGACAGGGTATCTTTGTGGCGCAAGATCAAGAGATACGGGCTTGAGTAGCCTGTATCGCATCAAAGTCCACCGGCACTGAGGTCGGCGGCTTTCGATTTCGAAACATCGCTCATCACAATCGGACAAATTTTTTTGCATCTGCTATAAAAAGAGGTTGCCATTGCCTGGCAACCCCGAGACGTATTTATAACCTGCTGTTGCTAACCGTTTCTCTGAGAAAGCGTTCCTGTTCTCAAACGATATAGGCCTGCGCTGACTCCTGATGTGCTCTTCTAAGACCAATCCGGTCAAACGTGCTCATAACTTTCCTTCACAAGCGGCGCTGTATACGACTCGGCCGCTGCTGCCCGTTTGCCTTTCCACATGGCGCCGAGGATGATGACCGCACCCACTGCCAGCGCCAGGCACATAATAATGAAACTTGCAAAATCGAGAATGCTTATGGTTGACTTCGACATTGACACCAGCCCGAGTTCCTCCAAGTACTTGGGCACCGCAAGCGCTCGACTCACCGCGACCACGATCATGATGGTACCCATGACCACTTTGATCATGTGCTCTTTTACGTATGCGGTACCGATGGCGCCAAGTTGAACTCCCAGCAAAGAACCGGCAAGGATGATCAAAGTGAGCCTGATGTCTACCATGCCGTGGATGGCCCACTTCACCGAACCGCCAAGCCCCATGAGAAAGGCGATCACGAGCTCGGTTGCCGACGAGATCAATCCGGAAGCTCCGACGACGTAGATCATCCCCGGCACTCCCACAAAGCCTCCCACTGCTATGGTTGCGGCCAACATGCCCGTGGCAAACCCCACAGGGATGGTGAACCATAACGATATCGTCATGCCTGCGGTTTTGAAATGAATCATGGGCGGAAGATTGATCTTCTGAAGTCTCAGGGCAAGAGACGCCACCTGCTCGCCCATACCGGATTTGTGCGTCTTCCAGGCATCATAGAAAACATAACCACCAACAACGATAAGCACCAGCACGAAGGAAAGGCTTACGTAGAGATTTGAGCCGGCCTCTCCCCACTTCTCCAGGATGATCTCCTGAATCTTTATGCCTGCCTGCACCCCCACCGTCGCCGAAGCCGCCATTACGAGTCCTAGCTTCACGTCCACCTGGCCGTATTTGTACCGCTTGTACAGCGCCGACCATGGCCTTGGGAAACTTGTGACACATATTGCTGGCCACAGCGACCGCTGCCGGGACTCCGAGGCTCATCATGCCCGGGGTAAGGACGAAAGCACCTCCCGATCCGATGAAACCGCTCACCAGGCCGCCGATGAATCCCACGGTAAACAGAAAACCTACGTTAATCCAAGTGAGATCTATGAATTTTACGCCTTCCAAGGCCAAATCATGCATCGCCATGTCCTCCCGATTAGATGATAACTACACGCTCAAACGTACACGTGGCCGCGGCCTTTGAGCCGGACGCGGAACAGGTCTGACTTCCGGTCGTTTTGCAGGCTGTTTCATGATGGCTTCAATGCCCAGCATTGACCAGAGATTGCTTGCAAAAGTTCCGTGCGCGAAAGAGAAGACAAACACGGTGGCAATGGGCAGGGCCGCATAATAACCACCCTTTGTGAAGAGATGTAGCATGGAATCGGCATTCGTGAACGCCGCAGCATAAAGGACTGCGGTAATCACGCCATAGACAATGGTCTTAACCACAGGCTTTTTCTTTGTTGCGCCATGTGTAGCCGCCATAATGAGCCTCCAACTTGGAATTTTAACTCGATTAAATTGAACAAATTGCAGCACCCAGCAAAAAGCCGGCGCGATTGGTCCCTGCCCTAAAGGTCACGCCCGGAACAGTGGCTTCCTGGGCCTCTCTTGAGCCCGTTTCTTAGTCTTCACGAGTTTCGCGTCTCGCCGAGGCGAGGTGTCTTTCAGGAAGGATCGGGCAGTGTCCCATTCCCCTTCTTCCGCGAAGGCCACGGCCATTGCCATTGCTTGGAATTTTTCTCTCCAGGTTCTCATATCGACCTCCAGGGCATCCGATTTCCAGTCGACCTTTGCATAATCAAAAACTATGCCAAACCATAAGCATGGCTTCATTGCTGACTCTAGGCATCCAAGGATAAGTAGTGATCGGTTTTGAAGGAATATCTACGCGTTGCAATTGGTAACATTACGGCAGCAAACTAATATTATCCTTGTGTTTTAGGGAGCTTATCTCTTATTGCACCGGACCGGGCAACTGTTACACAATGCAACGGTTTTGCTTTCACTGATTTCAGTGAGGAATGCGTGTTTCTCGAACAACCTGACATCAATCCTGTTGTGACCCTCTCGTTTTACTCCTATAATCGGCAATTAAGGTTCTGTAATGGCGAGAGGTTCATAATGGCGTTTTTCAGGAAAAGCGAGGAACACCAGCCCTCGGTGCCTCAAGATCTTCTCGATCTCCGGACCGCGGTCGAAAAAGCGCGGTTACCGGAAATCGTGGCCGAGGTGGCCCTGAAGGAGCTGGAAAGGCTCGAAAAGACAGATCCGTCTGCCGCGGAATACTCCATCGGCACAACTTACCTCGATTACCTTGTGGCCCTGCCGTGGAGCCGTTACACGGAGGACAACTTGGACATCGACCGGGCCGAGCGTGTTCTCGAAAGCCGACATTACGGATTGGCAAGCGTTAAAGAACGGATTCTGGAATACCTTGCAGTTAGAACACTTCGTAATCTACGGACATTTCGCGTTCTTGTGGTCGACGACGAGGAAATTGCCCGCACAAACGTCGAGCATGTTTCTGGCCAAGCAGGGCCATGCGGTGGAGATGGCTTGCAACGGGGTTGAAGCTCTGGAGAAAGTACAAAACCAGGAGTTTGATCTCATCATTACGGATTTGAAGATGGAGAAGATGAACGGACTTCAACTCCTGGAGACCCTGAAACGAACAACGCCGCTGACAGATATCATCATGGTTACAGGATATGCTACCGTCGATTCCGCGGTGGACGCCTTAACCAAAGGGGCCGCATATTATCTGGCCAAGCCGTTCAAACTGGATGATCTGCGATCCACCGTCAGCCGGATACTCGATAAGAAGCGGCACGCACAAATCACACGTGGACCCATCCTCTGCTTTTCGGGCCCACCGGGAACAGGAAAGACCTCTATCGGTCAGGCGATCTCGGAAGCCACGGAGCGGAAATTCGTACGGATTTCCCTTGCAGGGTTGCGCGATGAAGCTGAACTGAGGGGCCACCGAAGAACTTATGTAGGCGCCATGCCCGGCCGCATAATTGGCGAAGTGAAACGGTTGGGCCTCAAGAATCCCGTGTTCATGCTGGATGAAATTGATAAAATAGGCCAGGATTTCAGGGGCGACCCCGCGTCCGTCTTACTGGAAATTCTGGATCCGGAGCAGAACCATCAGTTTGTAGATCATTATCTCGATGTCCCGTTCGATCTGTCTTCCGTTATGTTTATCGCCACGGCCAATGTGGTCGAAAACCTCCCCACGCCCCTCCTGGACCGCCTGGAAGTGATAAACTTTCCCGGCTACACTGAACAAGAAAAGAGGGAGATAGCGAAAGACTACTTGATCCCCCGTCAATTGAGAGACAATGGCTTAATTGGCCGCGGCATTCACTTCACTGATCAGGCGATTGGGAAGCTTATTCAGGCTTACACCAGGGAGGCGGGACTGAGGAACCTGGAGCGCGAAATCGCCAATATCGCCAGAAAGCTGGCCCGCATCTGCTTGAAAAGCAATGGCGGATCTTTTAGCGCGACTGTGGACGAGAACCTTGTGGAGGAGTTTCTCGGGTCGCGAAAATTCTCTCATGAGGCGCTTGAGGCGGAAGATCAGATCGGAGTCACCACCGGGCTTGTCTGGACCGAATTCGGCGGAGAGATTATCTTCGTTGAGGCCACCCGAATGAAGGGTGGCCAGCAGCTAATCCTGACCGGCTCCCTGGGCGCTGTTCTCAAGGAGTCTGCTCAGACGGCACTGAGTTATGTCCGGAGCCATGCTGATCTCTATAGCCTAGATCCTAACTTCTTTTCTGAACACGACATTCATATCCATATTCCTGCCGGTGCGGTGCCCAAAGATGGGCCGTCGGCAGGGGTGACGATTGCTCTGGCGTTGATTTCTCTTCTCACCTCTCGACCTGCGCGGCGCTGTGTCGGCCTGAGCGGAGAAATTACTCTGAACGGCAAAATGCTGGCTGTCAGCGGGATTCGTGAAAAGGTTTCTGGCAGCGCAACGGGCGGGCCTCAAGACAGTAGTATTTCCTAAACGGAACGAAGTCGACGTAAGGAACTTGCCTAAGGATGTTACAGAAGGCATAGAACTGATTTTGGCCGAAGACGTCAGAGAGGTGATTGGACTCGTGGTTCTCCCTTGTGCCCCTTAACGGGAGATCGCGACTGGTCTCTACCCGTTTCCCCCTGTCTGGACAATTCCCCTGCCACGAATTAATTTTTGGTAAGAGCAGAACGGAAGGGGTGAAATTAATGAGTGACGATGCACGAGAGGCCAGACATCTGTTCGAGGTGGTGACGCTGCTCTGCTGGATCGCCTTTGGCATCCCGCTGGCTCTGGTATTGCTGGAAATTACGGGCGGGCTATGGGGTAGTCCCATTCATGCCGCGGCATACAAAGAATTGGGGTTATTCAGGGATCTTGGTTATGCGGTCATTTTGGGGGCTTTAGCAGTCATTCCTACCCTAGGCTTGTACGTCTGGTACAAGCACTTGGCTTAGAAGCCAGTTGCGTAATCCCGCGTTCCGCGGGACTGTGCCGAATTCGCGGCGCGATGGTGCCTAGGGAGCGGTTATTTGTCGGTTCGATAGGCGTGTAATCTGCCTGCGAAGGACAGCTACTCATCGGATGACCTAATACGTCTATGTTCAATGCCGACTTCCGAGACGGCTTCTTGTGAAACGGCAGTGACTTAGCTATAATAGATCTTGATTAGGGACAGTTTTGGTTCCCAAATTTCACAAGCAAGTACCTTCCCGCGTCTTTTCAACATGCTGAAAATCCCCCACCCGAGTGAGCAGAAACCTTGACCCCCTGGAGCATCTCCCGGAGGGCGTTCGTTTTTTGGTCAGGCGAAAGGCGGTGCTGCAAGAATATGGCCCGGGGGATACCCTGATGGCACCGGGCGACAGTGGAGACCGGATTCGTTTCCTTATTTCCGGCGAGGCAAGTGTAATGCTCCGGGATGGTGACTCCCAAGAAATTGCTGTGGATATTCTTAGGCCCGGCGACATGTTCGGAGAGATCAGCTTCCTGACAGGGCTTCCGTCCCCGAAAAATTCCGACTGGTGGCTGACGAGGCTTGTCAGGTATTGGAGATTTCTGCTCCCGAGTTCGAGGAAATCTTGCGAGCCAATCCCGACCTCACCATGACTTTGGTAAGGAACTTGGCTCGTAAGATAATGAGGCTGGATCGAAGCGTCCTCGCAAATAAGGCCAAAAGGCGGGCGTTACAGTCTTTAATAAGCCGTGAGGAGCACATATTCCCGGATTACGTGATCGGAGATTATGTTCGGCGCCACCTTACGGCGAAGCTAGAAGAGCTGGCCCACTCTGATGGCCCTGTCTTAATAATCGGGGAGACCGGGGTGGGAAAGGAAGTTCTTGCCCACGCTCTGTTCAGGCTCAGTCATCATTACAAAAGCGTCTTCCTGCTGCTCGACCTTTTGAGAACTAGGTCAGATCAAACTTTTGGCGCAGGGGAGCCCGAAGCACCTGAGAGCGAGGCCCATCCTACGGAAGAGCAAATTCGTCTGTTCTTCGGTTCTGAAGAAAAGGTTGATGGCGATGGCTTTAAGACCACCCCGGGATATATCGAACTGACTGAAGATGGGACTTTGCTTGTTCGAGGTACTGAACAGCTCACCGCAGAAACGCAGGACAAGCTTTTGGAGGCCGTTACAGGAGGCACCTTTTATAGATTCGATGGTTCCAACGAACAGCAGGCCCAGGTCCGGCTAATTGCCACCACTACCCTACCTGTTGAGGAGATCTCACCGGAGCGGCATCCCCTGTTGCATGGGCTGAAGGGCCGCTCCATAGTAGTTCCTCCCTTGAGGAACCGCCGACGAGAGATACCGGGCCTCGTCAAGCATTACCTTAATCAATACTGCCAGCAACTCCGCAAAGAGATTGTCAAACTACCCAAAGAGACTCTCAAGACGCTGGTCAACTACTCTTGGCCCGGCAATGACGTGGAACTCTCCACTACCCTCAAGAGAGCCGTACTTGTGTCCGAGGGGGGCGTACTTAAGCCTCAAGATATTTACTTCGACCTAAAACGGGTCGAGGGAGAGGGGAGATTCAATCTCTTCAGATTGCAAGCGGTACACCGGGCGGTGAGGAGCCCCCTCTTCCCAGCGATTTTCCAGAGCGCTGCGACGCCGTTCTTCTTCATTCTGCTCGTGCTGTTGTTCCTGGGTCCGGCCGATCCCATGAAAAATCCTGCTGCTCTTTTCAGTTGGGCTGTCGGATGGCCGACACTGATCATAGGCGCGTTTGTGTGGGCTCGCTTCTGGTGTTCCCTTTGCCCCATCGGTACTCTCAGCAAACTCGCCAAAAAGATAGTTGCGCTAGAGCGACCGTTCCCTCAGGCGCTGAAGAATCGCAGCGACTTGTTCGTTGTGGGAGCGGTCCTATTCATAATCTGGCTGGAAACTGCCACCGACATACGGAGTTCACCTTTCAACGTCGGTTTGCTGCTCTTGACCATGCTGGTTTCTGCAATCGTGATCGGGGTTATCTTTGAGAGGCAATCGTGGTGTCGCTACTTGTGCGGTCTTGGTGGGATGGTCGGCATCTTGGCCAAGGCTTCGCCCCTTGAACTTCGTGCAGACCGTAATGTCTGCATTTCTCAGTGCGCCTCGAACGAATGTTACCTGGGAACCCCGACCAGTGAGGGATGCCCCTTTGGGCAGGTTGCTCCGAAGCTCCACAGTAACAGGTTTTGCAAGATTTGCGGCCAGTGCGTGAAGAACTGCCCGCACGGCGCAATAAATTTGAACCTACGTATACCCGGGAAGGAAATATGGGAGATGCGGCACACAAACAGCCGCACAGCCTTTCTCATCGTGGGCATGATCAGTGGGTTGTTGAGCGAAATGCTGAGCAAAATGCAGGTATACGCGCAGGTGACGGGATTCTTGCCTCTGCCGGAAATAGCCAAATTCACGCTATTCTTCTTGGCCTTGCTACTCGGTTTCAACCTGCTGTTGCTGCTCGCGGCCGCTTTGTCCCACAGAATCTTTGACGATTTCTTCATGGAGAACTACTCTCGATATGGTCTCGCCTTGCTGCCGTTAGCGCTTGCCGGTTTCACCGCGTTTCACCTCTATTACCTGATTAACCTCGGAGTGCAGTTGCCCATTTTGGTCAGCGAGACATTCCAATTCGAGATATTCAGGCAACTTATCATCACAGTTCCCCCGTGGCTGACTCTTTTCTTGCAACAGGCACTCATTTGGATCGGTCTGGTTTGGAGCCTCTTGATAATGTACAGGCTCGGCAGTGCCGATCAGGAAGGCTTTTGGAACAACCTTTTCGGGACTCTTCCGCACAGTCTCCTGGCCGTCACTATCACTCTGTGCTTGCTTGAGACAACCAAGGTGTTTTTTTATCCGGGTTAACTGCTGTATGGCCAATGCTTGGTGCTCAATTTCATGAATTCGGTGTCGGATTGGGCACGTGCAGGTACGGCCGGAGAGTGCCGCATCGAACGTAGGGGCGCTGCTCGCTGCGCCCTCTGCGGGCAGGGCAAGCCCTGCCCCTACAAAACCGTCGCATCGTCATTATTCGAGGCCGTTCTGTATCCGTGACCGAATTTACGAAAAGGAGCACTTAGATTGCTGGTGGGACCGGCATCTTGCCGGTCATCCCTAATAGACAGGCTGGAAGCCTGTCCCACGGATCACCTCGCAATGATAGGGGCAACAAAATGTTCACGCGTAAGTGACCCGTTGCTTCGGGTGGGGGATTTCTATTGACTTCGCTACGGCGCGCAGATACCATGCTCTGTCGGTACTGAACTGTTAGCGTCGTTCGGGGTCAGAATTAAGTGAGCGCACGGCCTGAAGACGTCGATGGCGGCGTCGGAGTAATGAAGTGCGGCACTAAGTGATTGAAAGAACACAAAGAAGTGTGAAGTACGGGGCGCCGCTTGCTGGGCGCCTCTCTAATTCTTGTGCTGGTTTGCTTCCAGGCGAGAAAGACTCGAGGAGGACCTGAATGCCGATCCAGCAATCGGATCTCGACAAAAGACACGATTCCGGGAACTCTCTTTCAAAAATGCGCCACAGCTTTGCCCATGTGCTGGCAGCCGCGGTCCTTGAACTCTGGGAGAAATCCAGGTTAGGGGTGGGCCCCGCCACGGAGGACGGGTTCTACTACGATATAGAAATCAGGGATGCTGACGGGAAGGGCGTGCTGATTTCCGATGCGGATCTTCGGACAATCGAGCAACGGATGCGGCAGGCTATCAAGAAGGGTTTCAAATTCGAGGGAGAAGAGCATTCCAAGGCAGAGGCCGTACGCTATTGGGCAGACGCTGATCAGCCTTATAAAGTGGAGATGCTCGAAAACATTCCGGGCGAGGTTGTCACTTACTACAAGCACGACGGTTTTGTTGATCTTTGTCGCGGTCCGCACGTGGGATCCTCAAAAGATCTGCGATACTTCGAACTGACTAAGATTTCAGGAGCTTATTGGAAAGGAGACTCCACTCGCCCTCGAGCTCCAACGAATATACGGCGTCGCTTTTGAAACTCGACAAGATCTGGAAGACTACAAAACACGCATTAAAGAAGCTGAGAGGCGGGATCATCGCCGTCTGGCTCAGGTCCTTGATTTGTTTCACTTCGAAGAAGATGCCGGCCGAGGCTTGCCGCTCTACCATCCGGACGCGGCGTTGATGCGCTCAATTATTGCCAGATTCCTGGAGGACGAGCATCTCAAGCGTGGCTACGACATAGTGTCCACGCCGTACATCCTGAACGCGGACCTCTGGAAGAAGACCGGTCATGAGGACCATTATCGGGATATGATGTTTTTCCTCGAGAAGGACGGGGAACCGTATGCGATCAAGCCCATGAACTGCCCCGGCCATATCCTCATCTATCGCCACAAGATTCGTAGCTACCGGGACCTTCCTATCCGTTACTACGAGTTTGGAAAGGTTTTGCGGGCGGAATTTTCCGGTACCGTGCACGGGCTTACGCGTGCGCGATTATTTACTCAGGATGATGCGCATATCTTTTGCCGGCCCGATCAGGTCCAGTCGGAAGTCCTCGCGGTGGTGGATTTTGCCATTGAAATGCTCGACACGTTCGGATTCGGATACAAGCTGTTTCTGGCGACTCGCCCGGAAAAGGGTTATGTGGGTACTGATGAAATGTGGGACCAGGCCGCGGCTGCCCTGGAAGCCGCCATGAATGAGAGAGGCGTGTCGTTCGAGGTGCTGCCCGGCGAGGGGGCCTTTTACGGGCCCAAAATGAGTTCTCACTATTCGATGCCATAGGCCGCAAGTGGACCGGGCCGACGATTCAGGTGGATTTCAACACCGCGAAGACCCTGGATGCGACATATCGCGATGCTGACGACACCGAGAAGAATCCCGTAATGATCCACCGGGTGGTGCTTGGTAGCTGGGAGCGGTTTTTCGGGGTAGCTATCGAGCACTTTGCCGGTGCCTTTCCTGTTTGGATGAGTGCCAAGCAAGTCAATATTGTGCCCATATCCGAGCGATTCCTGGATTACGCTCAGGGGGTCCGCCAGAAACTTGTGTCGGAAGGAATTCGAGCGGTCTGCGATGGCGGCGATGGCACTATGGGATACAAGATTCGTCAGTCTGAGGTCTTAAAGATCCCTTATACGCTTGTCGTGGGTGAACGCGAGGCTGAGACGGCCACAATTTCCGTCCGGCGCCGCGGAAGAAAAGACTTGGGGACCATGTCGCTTGATGAGTTCCTAGCGAGGATCAAGGAAGAAATTCGGACAAAGGCAATTGATGATTGATGCCGGACTTCTGCTGCCGGGAACAATCGCATTTAGAAATGCCGTTTCAGTCGGATACCAAGTTCTACGCGGGCTGGACGATCACTCCTTGTCAATGCGCCCTCTCCCAGTGGGCGAGGGAGACGTTGGGAGCCTCCTCTAGGTCCTCTTTCTCCTTATGAGTTCCTTCTCCAACAACATAACAACGGATCTTTCCTCTTCAGGGAGGATGATCCGCATCAAAAAATCACCGCCTCGCTTTGGAGCCTTCTAAACCTGTTTCATCACTGACATCTAGATTTATCCCGGCCCAGGAAGTCACATCGCCCTTATCGTTCATCATCGGAACCCCACGGCTGAATATGGTCCTGTAATTGCCATGTTTGTCTCGCATTCGGTACTTGTATTGCCAGTGAGCGCCCGTATCCACGCAGCGCTTCCAGTCGGACAGGGTTTTGTCCTTGTCGTCCGGATGCAACCTGGCAGCCCAACCGAAAACCTTTGCACTCGTCCATGGTCATCCCAAGCATATCCAGGAAACTCTCGCTGAAATAGGTAACCTCACCGCTGGCACCTGAAATCCACACCCCGAAGGGAATGAGTTCGCCGACACGCCGGTACCGTTCTTCGCTCGCCAGAAGCTGCTTTTCAGCATTTTTCAGGCTCGTGATGTTGATGAAGGTGATCACAACCCCCTCTATCACATTTTGGGTAGTCCTATATGGGAGTAAACGCATCAGATGCGAGTATCCATCCTTGGTGGAGACTTCTATCTCTTTGGAACCAAGTGTGTTCAGGACCTCTTGGGCGTCTTCAATAAGTCGGTCGTATTCCAGATTGTTGACTATGTGACTCATGGGACGGCCCACATCCGTGTCTATGAGGTTGACGATCTTGGTCACTGCCGGTGTGAACCGCTGAATATTCAAATCCGTATCCAGAAAGATCGTCCCAATTTGGATGCTTGCCAGTAAATTCTTCATGTCGTCGTTGGCTCTTGAGAGCGCATCTATCTTTTGTTGCAGTTCGGAGTTTACCGTTATCGACTCTTCATTTACCGACTGCTGTTCCTCTTTCGCCGTCTCCAACTCTTCATTGGTGCTCTGCAATTCTTCATTTGAGGACTGAAGCTCCTCGTTGGTGGACTTTAGTTCTTCGTTTGTTGTTTCAAGCTCTTCCGTGGTGGTCTGAAGATATTCTCTTGTCGATGCGAGCTCGTGCTCCAGCTGTTTTATCTGCGCGGAACCGGCTTCCTTTCCTGAGCCAAGGACTAAAGCATCTACTTGCAGGTGTTCTTCTAATTTTACCTCATCGAAAACCACCATCAGCAATCCACGCTTGGAGGGCGGCTCTGTAATCGGCGTGACCGTGAGATTGACCAGCACGTGGTCGCCGTTGGTCTTGACGCGCAGACGGTCGCGATGGACCGATTGCTTTTCGGAAGCGGATTTTCTGATGGAGTTGGCCAGTTCGAGCTTCAAGCCTTCCCTGGCCATGGTAAGTATGTTCAAGGAGGCTTCTCCTATTGGAGGTTCCAGAGTACTTTCCGGTAGAGCCGTGAAAATAGAGAATGTCACCTTTCTCGTTAATGAGCACGCCGGCAGCGGAAAAAGTGTCCAGCAGGGCCTTTTCAGCCAATTCCTTGTTACTGCGGATTACTCCCCGCCTGGGAATCACGGGCTCTTCCATACCCATCGGCATAGCCGGGAATGGAAGAGGCGGGATCTCCACAGCGCCGACAACGCCTGTCATTTCAGTTTCATTACGTTGAAAAACCTTCATTTTTCTATCAATTGTAGCGAACAGATCCGAGAATTCCCCGATAGTCTCTGATGTGCCCAGAAAAAGAAAGCCACCCTTGTTCAGTGAATAGTGGAAAAGTGGCAGCACCTTTTTCTGCAACTTTTGACCCATGTAGATTAAAAGGTTCCTGCAACTGATGATATCTAATTTTGAGAACGGGGGATCTGTCACCACATTTTGCACCGCAAAGACGACCAGGTCCCGCACAGATTTTTTCACGCGATAAGCGTTGTCTTCAATCGTGAAAAAACGCTTTAGCCGATCGATACTGACGTCAACAGCGATGCTGTGCGGATATGTGCCTGCCCGGGCCGCTTCGATGGCTCTGGGGTCTATGTCTGTGGCGAATATCTGTATCTTTGCGTCCGACTTCAGCCCCTCTCTGCATTCCTCAAAGAGCATGGCCAGGGAATACGCTTCCTCCCCTGTAGAACATCCAGGGACCCATACTCTTACTTGCCCGCCGTCTTCCTTGCTCTTGACCAGGGGCTCCATCACCTTTTCTTTCAAGACGTCAAAGGCCTCAGGATCGCGGAAAAAATTGGTGACGCCGATCAACAGTTCTGTGAACAGAGTATCCACTTCGTCAGGATAGTGCTGTAAGTACCGGATATAATCGGCCATGCCGGAAATTTCATTTACGGCCATTCTTCGCTCTATACGGCGGATTATCGTGCTCTCCTTGTAGAAAGCAAAATCGTGGCCGGTCCTGGTGCGTATAATAATCAAAATCTTCTGCAGAAAAATTGGTTGACTCCGGTTCGGTTCCCGGCGTTTTGCCCGGTCCTTTCGTCAGAGGATGCTGCACGTAGGCAATGAGATGATCCGACATTTTTTCCGGCGACAGAACATAATCCACCAGACCGGTTCCAATCGCACTCCTGGGCATACCATTGTATTTAGCCGTTTCCGGATCCTGAACCATTGCCATGCCGCCCTGTCCCTTGACTTCCCTCAAACCCAGTGTGCCTTCGGTGCCGGTGCCTGAAAGGACAATGGCTATCGCTCGTTCCTTCTTGTCCTGAGACAAGGATCGAAAAAAGAAATCAATGGGTTGGCGCAAACCACGCGGAGCGGCGGGCTCCATGAGGTGGAGCTTTCCATGCATTATCGCCATATCGCGATCGGGAGGAATCACGTAAATGGTGTTGGGTGCCACCAGCATGCCGTCCTCAACTTCCTTTACCTCCATACGGGTGTACGACCGGATGAGTTCCGAAAGGATGCTCTTGTGCGTGGGGTCCAAATGGGAAACCAGCACAAAAGCCATCCCCGTGTCCGGCGGTACGTAGTTGAAAAACTGTTCAAAAGCTTCCAGACCACCTGCCGACGCGCCTATTCCGACTACAGGGAAGTCATCTGTGTAGCGTGTCTTTCCGGCGTTTTTGCGTTGGGCCTTGTCGGCGGCGACGGCCGATTGGACTGGAGCCGGTTTGCCCTTTGCAATTTTTTTGTCTTTGGGGCTTGTCTTGGATATCTTCTTGACCATTTTAGGTCCCTCCCTTTGCAGATCGGGCCTATTCTTCGGGGCTTTCCTCCCCCTCTATCCCAAGTGTTCTGATGTAATGCTTCAATGAATCCCGGGAAATTCCCAGTATCCGAGCTGCCTGATTCCGACGGCCCTTGGTCTGACGCAGCGCTTTCTTTACCAGAAACCTTTTCACGTTCGCGGTAACTTCGTTTACAGACCCCTTCGGAGGAAATTCCACAGTGAAGGATTGCCCGTTGCCTTCGGCTTCCTCATCATCCGCTTCGGCGAGTCCTGTGGCCGCCAGATCGATTCCTTTTCCCCGCGACAATATCACAGCCCGTTCCAAGACGTTGCGAAGCTCGCGGACATTGCCTGGCCAGGCATATTGGGACAACGCCTTCAACGCTCGAGGAGTTATCGCAGGCGTTTCGTCCAGTTGAAGGTCCACACGAATCCGAGATAGGAGTTTTGGGGCCAGAATCGGGATGTCTTCCCGTCGCTCTCGCAAAGGGGGGACCGTAATTGTCATTACATTGAGTCGATAAAGGAGGTCCTGTCGAAAAGTGCCTCTTTTCACGGCTTCTCCAAGGTCGCGGTTAGTGGCGGTAATGAGTCTGGCATTCACCCTGATCTCTTTTTCACCGCCAACTCGCAGGAACTTGCGAGTATCGAGGAACGTGAGCAACTTCGATTGCAATGCTAAGGTGAGTTCCCCTATTTCATTCAGCAAAAGTGTGCCGCCTTCCGCCAATTCCAGCAGGCCCCGTTTTCGGCCTACTGCCCCCGTAAATGACCCTCTTTCATGACCGAACAATTCCGACTCCGCCAGGTCAGCGGAGACAGCCGCACAGTTGACGGAAAAATATGGACCGGCTGCTCTTTCGGAGTGGTCGTGGATATACCGGGCCAAATAGTCCTTTCCGCTGCCACTCTCACCCAAAAGCAGGATCGTGATATCCGTATGCGCCGCCAGGGTCGCCTGCCCCACAGTGGCCCGCATAGCCTGGGACGTGCAGTCCATTACGATTTCAGGAAGGTGTTCAGCACCCTTACGATCTGAGATGTCATGACAGATGATACAAATACCGCTTGTCTCTCCAGAATCATCCCGCAATGGAATCCTGGTTTCAAGACACGTTATCGGCTGTCCGGTAACTGTGATCGTGATTTCTTCCTGAACAATGTCACCTTTCAGGGAACGCGTATCTAGCTCACGAATCTGGCCGGCCTTTCTATCCTTAAACACTTCTTCTTCAGTCAAACCAATCAGTTTTGAAGCCGGGATATCCAGGAGTCTTGCGGCTGCCGGATTAACTTCCCTGTACCTCAGAGAGCGATCCTTTATGAAGATATACTCTTCCGCGCCGTCAAAAATGGCTTTGAACCGTTCCTCACTCTCGCGTATGGCCTGCTCGGCCATTTTTCTTTGTTCCACTTCATCGGCAAGCTCTACAGTCCTCCGCTCCAGTTCTGCCGTGCGCTGTCGAACCTGCCGCTCAAGGTCATCTCGCGACCTGGACAGGACCTGTTCCGCCTCCTTGCGTTCCGTAATGTCCAAAACAACTGATTGGCATTGGGTGAGCTGCCCCTGGGAATCCCTCACGGGCACGCTTTCCAATTGGGCGTGAAACCATTGGCCACGTCTGACCAATCGGTACTTCACATGTATCCTTCAAGCTCCTGGTGAAAACTTTCCGAATATGAGAAAAGAAAGCCTCCCAATCCTCTTTCATTACTGAGACCGTGAAAGGCTGACTATTGAGCTGCGCCCGCTCCTTGCCGAGAAGGGCGCATCCATTAGGATTCACTCTTAGGATTACCCCCTCTTTGTTTAGAGTAAAATAGCCTACGGGAGCTGTGTTGTACAAGTTTGCATACTGGTCCCGCGACTCGGACAGCTCAACCTGAGCCCTCCGCAACTCAGCGTTCTGCATTTCCAGTTCGATCTGATGAACATTCAGTTCGTGAATCAGTTTTCGGATTTCGGCCGGCGAGACCCGACCGATGCCCTCGTCCGGAATTTGCCCTACAATATCTTCAGCTTTTTTTCGTAATTCTTGAAACTCTGGAGGCCCTTCTTTGTCCGCTTTCATCAAATTCTCCAGCGACCGCGCCCATGCGTGTGATAGTGAGTTGGATTGCAGGTGACCTTAAGCTCGGTTACCCACAGCGCGCGCGCGCGCGCGCGCTGCAAAGATTTGGCCAAAAACGAGCCCCATTGGCTGGATTGCTTATTCGTCTTTCGAATAGTCGGGATTCGAAATCATTCGCAGCTTATCAGGAGTATATCCATTGACTGGTTGGAAGGTCAACTATTTAATGATACTTCGTACACAGACTACAAGCACAATCTTTGCGGTAGTAAATCACGAATTGGGCCGGCAAAAGGCAATGATAGAAAACTCTCAAACATCTACAATTGAAACACCGGAACAAATGGCGCCTCAATTCCACCTGGCCGGCATTGGAACGAGATTCATAGCGTATCTCATTGACAGGCTCATTCAGATGGGCATGTTTCTCGGCCTCATGATAATAGCGCTTCTCCTGCTCGTGTTGACAGGCAAAAGCGGTTCGCTTACCGCGTTCTTCGTGCAACTTCGGGATTTCATGGGATGGTGGCTCCTCGTTCCTGTAATTCTAGTTTATGAAATAATAACGCAGGGTTATTTTATCTTGTTTGAATATCTGTGGAACGGATCAACGCCTGGCAAACGGGCTCAGGAGATCCGAGTGATTAGAAAAGACGGCCGGCCCATTTCCTTTCTTGCGGCAATGCTACGTAACATCCTGCGAGCGGTTGACATAATGGCCGATATATACCCCCTGGGACTGGTGGTAATGTTCATAGATTCACGCAACAGACGCCTGGGGGACCTGGCCGCAGGAACACTTATCGTTCGAGAAACGGAATTTAAGCCGTCTGTGGTCTACAGACACTCCCAAGAATCTGATTCGGTCGATGCGGAGATCCTGAAAGTGGCCTCAGGAATGACGGCAGAGGATTACAGCCTCGTAAAGAAATTCCTTGGTCGCCGCTATACACTTGATGACACTTACAGACAAGACCTTGCAAAACAAATACTTGCGCGTGTATCAAGAAGATCTGTCTCTACAGGGGTGCAGCCGTCCGACCCCGAAGCTTTTTTGGAAAAGCTGGAAACCCTGTACCGTCGGACGCAATGAAAGGAGATCCAATGGCCGAGGAAACCTCCGAGGCTATTTACACTGTCGTTCTGACGGGGGTCCGGGACGAAGACGCCAAGAAAAAAGTGGCGGAGACCCTGGCTCGTATCACCACGAATCTACCGACGGACAAAGCTCTCAAGCGGATGGGATCGCTTCCGTGGACGCTGACGCGGCGAGCCACCGCCAAAAACGCAGAGCGCTTGGCGAGGGTGATGGAGAGACTCGGAGCCACCGTCAAGGTTTCTGCAACGCCGGCAGAGGCAATGTTACCCGAATCAACCGGAACACAGGTTTTGGTTGGCAACAAGTTTCGTCCGGTGACACAGTCAGACGTATCGGATCCACTTGGCAGAACTCCCGGCGATGCGACCGTTCCCCGCCCTGCCTTGTCGCAAGAGACCGAAAAGCAGCCTTCTCCTCCTCCACCGTCTCTTCCGCATCAAGCTCCTCCCCGATTGAACGCGGCGGACGGCTCAGGGCCCCCTGGTGGGGATAGGTTCTTGATCGAGCCCTTGTCGCTCGGAGGCATTCTCGATAGGACGTTTCAAATTTGCCGGAAGCATTTTTGGAAGCTGTTCGCCATCGTCGGAATTCCGTACCTCATTGTGGCCTGTCTCGCTCTTGGCGCATCTATAATCGTCGCGATTGTAGGATTTACGTTGGAGGCTATCGGAGGCATACCTACCTGGGTCTTGATCGCGGCCGCTGTCACGGTGATCCCGTCCATCATGGTGGCCATCATCGCGGTGTTTTACCTTTCACAGGGAGCATTGATCCACGCGGTTTCAGTGGTCCACGTCGGCCGCGACGTTCTTGTGGGGGATGCATATCGTTTCGTGCTCGGGAGGCTCGGAAAATTCATTTTGACATCTGTTCTTATGGCAATTGTGGTCTTCGCGACATTTTTGTTAGCCGTGTTGTTTGGGGTTGTCCTATTTTTCATTTCCAAGGAGGTCACCGGATCGGGCTGGTGGTCCGCGATCACTTGGCTGCCTCTGTTGTTGATACCTTTCTACACCTCAATCAAACTGATGCTTTTCGACAAGATCGTCATCATCGAGGATATTGCCTATACGAACGCCCTTAAAAGGAGCTGGGATCTATTGACCGGCAAAGCTGCCGGCGGGTGGCCGCGAGGATATTTCTTAAGGTTGATCATTCTGCTGTTCCTTTTCGCTCTAATAATCATGACTATCGCCATGGTTTTCCAGATCCCGGCTGCAATAATTGCAGCCCTTATATCGGAATCCCGGATTGTGGGGCCTGTCGTGCAATGGTTCCTGAGCAACATCGGAAGCCTGATTGGAGGAATTTTCGGATCGGTTTGCCTGGTGGTATTTTACTACGATATCCGGAGCCGCAAGGAGGGTTTTGATCTGAGGATGCTTGCTGGGATAACGGAGGGCGGCAATGAATAAGACGAAATCACAGGAGCCGGAAAAACCGATTGAATTTTAGCGGGTTTTTGATCATAATTCATCTCGCTAGGTCGACTAAACGCGTGGGCAGGAGGAGAAATGGCTGGAAAGAAAAAGGAACAGAAAGAGAAGAAGGAAAAACCGTTGGAACGCTGGACCGTCAAAGAATTCCGCGAGGAAGCCTTGACCATCCCTGACGTTCAGGGCGTTCACGGCATGAATAAAGAGGAATTGCTCTCAATCGTCAGAAAGGCCAAAGGTATGGAGGCGCCGCCGCAGAAAAAAACCGAAGCTGTGCGAGACGTCAAACACAAGATTTCAGAGCTGAAGAAACTTAGGGACGAAGAACGCGTCCAAGGGGCTGCGCACACACGTCTGGATATTCTCAGGAAGAAAATATCCCGGCTAAAGAAAAAGACCCGGGTCCAAAAAGTGAGGCTGTGATTTTCAGCCCGTTGTCGGTAAAGTGATGGGGATCAGGGGATTTCTCATGCCAGACCGCAACCGAACTGGTGACTTATGGAAAAGGCAAGCATGAAGAAACTGTCTCAAAACCCCAAATTGGTGACATGATGTTCCAGAACCCGGCAATAAAGAAACTGTTGCAAAATTCTAGACGAACTTCAGATCGTGACACGATTGAGGCCAAGCTGTATTCTCTTGCCCTCACTCCAGCCCTCTCCCAGGGGGAGAGGGAGCAGGTCTAGGGCAGTTTTGCACTTCCCTCGCCCTCTGGGAGAGGGACCGAGGGTGAGGGTATTCGAGGTACGATCTTGGTCGTTCAAAGAATTTTGCAACAGCTTCTAAATTATCGGGCTACTGTCAATCGTCCCGGCGGGACACCGCCTGTCTTAGCCCCATCGGGGCGATTGAAAGTAGACCGGTGCTTCAGCGCCGGGCGATCATCGTGGCACGATTGAGGCCGGCAGATGCTCACTGAACGCTTACCTTGTTCCTGTCAAATTGGAGAAAGCTTGAGACAGGCTCATCGAATCGACCCGTACCTTTTCAATGGATGAAAACAACCCCTCAAATCTTGCACCTCGGACGGGTTTCAAAAGGCCGATCCTGGCGGCGCTCCTGTTGCTCGTCATAGCTATTGTCTTCCTTTGCGCAGGACTCTTCGCGTTCATCAGGGTAGGATTACCCGGCGATCGTGTCGCAGGCATAGCTATTCATCGGTTGGAGCGCTGCACTGGCAAGAGTGTCTCTTTCGCCTCAGCGCAGCTCACCTGGCTGTCGCTGGACGAAGCACGGATTTCTTTGACAGACCTCAAGGTGCGTAAGGAGTCGGGCGCACCCCCCTTGGTGCAAATTCCCAGGGTGGTGATCGAGATCCGTGCACTACCCTTTTTCACAGGCACCCTTCAGGTCAACAGGCTTGAGCTTACCGAACCAGCGTTCTTTCTTCCTGAGACCCGGCATAACAAGGCTCCCGCCATAATTTCCTATACGCAGGACCTTCCCCTTCCGTTCTATCCTGTCATACATAGGCTCGAATTAATTCAAGGTCGAGTGGTTTTTGGTTATTTCATTGGGAATCGATATGTTGAAAATACGCTTTTATCGAAAATTCAAGCGGATGTGAAGAATCTCACCCTTGACGGGGCTGAGAGCGTGGCTATTAAGGGTATGGCCATTTCCGGCGAAAAGGCGGGGTGTTTTCACATCTCGGGGAAGGTCGATTCGACGCCGTTTAATGGAAGGGAATGGTACGGTGACATTCCGCGCGACTGGCAGCCTGTCCGATATATCCTTTCCGCGCCCTCGCCTCATATTTACCCTACGATCTGCCGTTTTCCGAGGGTATTTTGAATGGGACCGCAGAATTTACCGGCGGGGCGCAGGCATTTAAGGCCAGAGGAGAGTTTGCGCTACAGCAAGCCGATCTTGCTGCCAGGCCCCGTATTTTGAGATAAAGTGTCGATTGACAAAGCTGTGCTTAAATTGGCTTTGAAGCGCTTGGAGGACAGTCTTCATATTGATGTATCCGAAGCGGTGCTTCCCGGCCTGAGCTTATCGGCTCAGGCCACGATAGGCGGTCTTTCCGCAACAGATCCGGCCCTTACCCTGGACCTCAAGAAGGCTGACTTTGACCTGCATAAGTTCTTTCCCCTTATCCCGTTAAACCTGATGCGTAACGAAGATCGGGAACGGCTCATGGAGGCCGGTCTCAATGGTCATTTAGTGGTGACCGGCGGCGCCTGGAATGGCAAGGTGTCGGACCTCTTAAAAGAGCAGAACTGGCAGGGGACACTCTTACTTGATGCTTATTTAGACAAGATTTCGGGGTTCATCCCCGGATTTGGCCTGCCCGTGCGGGACGCCACAGGCCGAATTCGGTTTAACTCAAACGAAATGCAGTTCAAAGGAATCAGCCTGACGCTGGGCAGTTCTCCTATCGTTTTGAACGGCTTGATAACCAACTTGAAGAGTTCTCCCACAACCGATCTGTTTGTTTCATTGACAGCTCAGGCCGAGGATTTGAGGCCGATCATCGAAAATAAGTTGATTTCTCGCCATTTGGGGCAATGGTCAGGATGGATTAACGAACCGCGTGGTGGCATAGCGGTCACTTTGGATTTGAAAGGTAGCCTGAGCCGCCCGAGTATGAAGGGACGGGTGGTCCTCGAGGATTTTCAGTGTAAGTTTGGCGGACTTGCACTCCCGTTGAGAAAGTCAACGGTATATTACGGTTTCGCTCCTCAGGCGTCACCTTTTCGGGCGTCAAAGGCATTATGGGTGACAGCGCAGCAGAAATGAGCGGGGAGATCTTTCCGGAAAAGATGGATGTCGCCGGAGAATTAAAGGGCGCTCCGCAAGATCTGAGGAAGCTGAATTTGCTGCCCACCGGTTGGGTGGTATCCGGCCACATTCCGCTTTCCCTGAAGCTGACCGGCAATCCTTCGGCGATGAATTTCTCCGCTCGCTTGGACCTTAGAAACAATGGCTTACGCATAGATCCGTATATCAAGAAGAAGCCGGGAGTGCCCCTTCTATTGGAAGCTTCGGGGACTAAAAACCAGGCAGGAGTAACGATAGAGGATGTTTATCTGGTCACTCGATGAAAGCCGTATTTCAGCCAAGGCCACCATTGATAATGATGGAAAAATTGTCGCTTCAGTCAATCTGCCTCCCAAGGGGGTACCCACAAGTATCCTTATTCCCATAACCGATCCCGCGCTGGACATTCAGGCCGGCGGGCGCATAGACGGGGATGCTAACATCCGGATGGGTCCCAATCCAAGACGGGATGTATCGGTTGACGCAAATATCGTCCTGAGTCATGTGTCGCTCAACCTCATGGGTTATAAACGGATGGAGGGCATTACCGGTACTGTTCGTTGTCGTGGGAAATCCATTGATATGAATCTGGAAAGGGTGAGGATCGGCAACTCTCTAGGGGCCGGCACGGCCACCATTGTAGACATTGACAACCCCAAGTTGGACGTTGCGTTGGATTTCTCCTTTCTGGACACCACGGATTTTACCGCGCCTGTCGGGTACGTCAGCCATGTCACTTGGGGTGAATGGATCCATTCGAACCCGCTTGTTAGATTTCTTGCCCGCAGCAGAGGAACCGGCTCGCTAAAAGTCGCCAGAGGCAAAACCGCGTGGAGAACATTTGCCGATTTCAATGCCAACCTCGTAGGCAACAACGGAATAATAAAGGCCCCGGCCTGGCAGATGAAGTTTGCTGATGGGCTCTTGCGAGGCAGCGCCCTGTTCGACATCCGGGACAATCCTGGGAAGCCTCTAACTCTGGATTTCCAGGGCGATCACTTGCAAATGGAGAGAGTAATGCTCTCCGACCCGGACAAAGTTCTCGTGGAAGGAAATGCCTGGACGGAAGGCCACATAGAGTGGAAGCTAGGTCCCGGCAAAGAGAATCACGGCGTACACAAAACCGGCATTGTTGAGGTCCGCATTAAGGATGGGGCCATACATCGCTTTGAAACCCTTTCAAGAATATTCTCGGCGGTCAATCTCGGTTCCATTCTCCGGGGACGCTTACCGGACATCATCTCACAGGGGCTTCCCTTCTATCAACTAACCTGGTCGATGGAGGTATTTAACGACAAATGGAGGGTCAAAGATCTCAAATTGTTGTCTGATGCCGCGAGGATAGACGCATCGGGAATGTATTTCAGCGGCCAGGATCGCATGGATTTCAAGGTCGACGTATCCCCGCTGGTAGGAGTGGACACTATTGTTTCCGGCCTGTTCGGAAATGACGGAAAGATCCTTACGTTCCCGTTCAGGGTGCGAAGATCTCCTGAAGATCCTGATGTTCGTCCGGTGTTTGAGAACGTCAAAGCACAGGACTGAGAATTGGACAGGCTTATGCATGATATTCGTTCCATGCAACCTGAATACTCACCCGGAGCCGAGGATCACCGTTCATAGTTGGAGGGCGGGTATCATACCTCAGCGTTTTCGGCCGGCTCGGGCCTCAATACCGGGAGGGACAATCCCCAGTAAATGGCTGCCAGCCGGATTAAGAGTGTTACAGCCGCACCTCCCAGCATCGCCCGGCTCTCGGGGGCGCCAGAAGCCAACAAGAGCAGATAGCCCCCTCCCCCGACAAGGCATGCTGTGGCATAAATCTCCTTGCGAAAGAATAGAGGTATTTCCGCAGAAAATGCATCACGTATGATTCCGCCACCCGATCCGGTCACCATCCCCATTATTACGGTAATAAGAGCGCCGGAATGGTTGGTGAGAGCCGCATTGCACCCCAGGACCGTGAAAACTGCAAGCCCCACAGCATCGGCAACGATCAGAAGCCTGTTGGGAATATTCGCAAATTGTCTGAAGCGAATATAGGTGAACGTCAAAAGACCGAAAACCACGGCAATCTCCAGGCCCATGGGGTCCGTCACCCAGTTTACCGGCTGGACCCCCAGACAAAGGTCCCGCAGGGTTCCCCCTCCTATTCCGGTCAAAACGACTGCAACCACTACCCCGAATAAATCCATGCCCTTCCGGGCAGCCGTCAACGCACCCCCAATAGCGAAAACCGCTGTCCCGAACAGATTCAGATAATAAATCACTGACGCAACCTCCGCTTGAGACTGGAGATATTTCACTTCCGAGGTCGCAGAGATCGCGGAGGATGATTATTTCAACTCTTTTCTGCGCACTCTGCGTTCTCTGCGGTGAATTCTTATTCTGTGAGATCTCTGTGTAATTGAACGGATACTGATATACCAAGATTTCGATATTTTTTCGCTGTAATCAAACCTATTACCTAGAAAAAAGCTCGGCCATGTCTGGCGAGATCTTATGCAGGGGGAGCTTCCATTATGGAAGCGGATTTAATAAAACGCCTTGTTGAAATCTACGGTTGCGATTATGTCTTGGACTCACCTGAAGCCATTGAGTTGTATTCTCGATGCACGATTCCGTGGTCCCGGATGTGTGGGGCAGTGGTTTTGCCTAAAAGCGTTGATCAGATTTCTCGCATCGTTCGGTTCTGCAGTGAGTTCAGAACTACCGCAATTTCCGCCATCTTTTTCTCAGTCGCATTTTGTGCTAATTTATAAGACTTAAGCACGGGACGAGCACAGGGGACGAGAGGAATGGACCGGGATCAATGGGAAGCCGTTTGTAGAAGATGCGGCCAATGCTGTTACGAGAAGGTGGATCTCGGCGGCGGGATAATTCAATACACTGACGAGCCTTGCGTCCATCTGGACACTGAAACTAACTTGTGCAAAGTTTACGAGAGACGCGGCGAAGCTGAGCCGGAATGCATCACTCTGACCGAGCATCTGGTGCGTACGTTGCACTGGCTGCCCGAAGAATGCGCGTACGTGGAACATGTGAGGCACAAGGATACTCTGGCTGCAGTCCGAGAGATTGCTCGAACCAAGAAACGAAGCCGTAATTCCAAAGGGAGGCGATAATGGCCGTAAAGACTCTTAACGTCAACGAAGATATTTTGGGTGCAAACGACATGCTTGCAGACAGCCTGCGCGGCCGCTTCGAGGCTTCAAGGGTTTTCGTTATGAACCTCATGTCTTCTCCGGGCGCGGGAAAGACCTCTGTAATTCTAAAGATCATCGAGGCGCTGTCGAGCAAGCACAAGATCGGCGTGATCGAAGGCGACATCGCGTCAGATGTTGATGCACAAAAGATACAAAAAACCAATGTAGATGTGGTCCAAATAAACACGCGCGGAGCGTGTCACCTCGATGCAAACATGATTCTTTCTGCCACGGAGAGCCTTGGTTTGGACGGAAAGCAACTGCTCATCATAGAAAACGTGGGCAATCTGGTTTGCCCCGCGGAATTCAGACTGGGGGAAAACATAAAAGTTATGATCCTCTCCATCCCGGAAGGGCACGACAAACCTTTAAAGTACCCCCTTATGTTCACAGAGTCCAATGCGCTTATCCTCAACAAAATCGACCTGTTGCCCCACACGGATTTTGACATGGAGGAATTGCGTAAAACGGTTTTGGCAATGAATCCTGCCATCAAAATCTTTCCTGTGTCTGCCAAAACAGGTGAAGGGATCAGCGATTTTACAGGTTGGCTTGAAAGCAAGATCAGCCCGACAGGCATGTGATTCTTGCTATTTAAGGAGGGTAATCTTCTACCTTCCCGAAGAGTGGGCTGCCGGTTGTCCCGGAGCGGCTGCTTTATGAAAGGAAACCGCTTGATGGTGTTTGACTCTTATTTTCTTAGACCGTGTTACATAATAATCTTATTTGTATGCCTAATTATTGCGACGATGCCTGTGTACCTGCAGCGCAAAACAGCTTTCGGATGCCGAGATAGCCCGCGACCTTGTCGCGGAAAACAACAGAATCATCATCGAGGCATTCCTCAAGTATGAATTGCACGAGGTTAATGAGTATGCCACAAAGCCTCTGTTAAAGGACCATCCCTCGCTTATATTCTTTATCAAGCAGGCTGATAGAGGCCCCCTGAAAAACCTCCTTTTTTTGGAAGAGCAGACCCACAAACTTCAGGCCGCGCAAAAGAAACATTGATTCGCTCCCGTATTCGATTTTGTTCTCCGCATCGGAGAAAAAGAAGATACTCGGGCTCCGTTCCACCGCGGACCGAATAGTTTCGTACGGCATTCCACTCATGAAGCGGGATTTCTACAAGGTCATCCAGGCCGCTCACGAGCTAGCGGACAAGAAGAAAAAGCATCCAATGGAACTGCTTCCCGACCCTAAATTCCGGGACGCAATCTACAGGCAGGCCGAGCAGACCCCGGAGAGCTTGGACAAAGAGATGGGCGAGCTGTCTGAGGGGGAACTGATCTGCATGAGGCTCGGATGGACGCTGGAAGAAGTTAACCTGACTCGTTTGTGGCTGACCTTCAACGACAACCGCCTTCCGCAAAGGGACGATTACATGGCGTTCAGGAAGAAGCGCAGCGAGTACTTCCAGCAACGTCTAAAACGCATCTACGAAGGATCCCTCCCCGCGAAAGAAGCTGTCAAGAAGAAGACCGTTCGGTAGAACCCCGAGATTTGTCAAGATCCGGTCTTGAAAATCCGAGTGTGGACGGGCCTGCGACGGAATCTCTGCCCTGCCATGAACTGCTGTCTCGTGATGCCTATGAAAACCTCATGGAAGAGCTAAAATGGCTTCCCTCATTCGTCTTGAAAACGTGAGCAAATGCTATCACAGCGGCGACATCGCGGAAGTGTACCCGTTGAGGGAAGTGGACCTGGAGATCTATCCTGGAGAACGAATTGTCCTGCTTGGGAGAAGCGGGTCGGGAAAAAGCACATTCCTAAACCTGATCGGAGGAGTAGATGTTCCGACCAGAGGCCGGATCTTTTTTGAGGACCTTGATATTACGTCCCTGCCGGCCCGGGAATTGGCCCAGTATCGTAGAAGAGAAGTGGGCTTCGTATTTCAGTCCTTCAATCTATTCCCAACCCTGACCGTAGGAGAGAACCTGATGCTCCCCCTGGATCTGCTCGGCATATCCGACGAAGCAAAGGCCCGAGAGATTCTTGATGCCGTCGGACTCGAAGGACAGTGGAAAAAATTTCCCGAGCAACTCTCAGGCGGTGAACAGCAAAGAGTGGCGATTGCCAGAGCGTTAGTGAAACGGCCCCGTCTGATCCTGGCAGACGAACCCACGGGCAACCTCGACCTCGAAACGGGGAATATCATTCTGGCGCTGATCGAAGAATCTTGCCGCAAGAGCAATGCCACTCTCATTATGGTGACTCACAGTTCCGAAGCGCTCTGGTTGGCAGATCGAAAGTTCAGATTGAGATCGGGAAAATTGGTAAAAGAAACTGGCAGCCCCACAAATTATCTCTCGACCCTGTGATACGCGCCACCGATGAGCATCGCAACGCTTCTTAAATTCAATCTCCGGTATTATCGCCGCCACTCCCTCTTGTCGCTTCTCTGTCTTATGGGGATATCCCTCGGTGTCGGCATTGTCGTGGCTGTGGAATTGATCAATGATTCTGCTCTGGCAGCCTTCTCTGAATCTGTGGATTTGCTTGCAGGCAAGGCCACTCACTCTATTGTTTCCGGCTACGGGCGCATCGAGGAGAGATTGTTCGCAGAGGTCTGGAAGAATCGCGCTGTTCAATCCGCCTCTCCGATAATCGAGGCTATGGCCGTCACCCTGGAAACTGGGGATGAGCCGGTTCGGTTCTTAGGTGTCGATCCTTTTCTCGACACGGAATTTAGAAGGCTGACACCAGGCGATTCGACCAGGGATGGGCTCACGGAGTTTGTGGCGGAAGAAATTCCTTCCGCGTATCTTTCGCAAGATTTGATTCGGAAATACCATCTTGGCATTGGCGGGATATTAACCGTTCTCACTGCGGGTATCGAGAAGAAGGTAAGAATACTAGGCGTTATGCCGGCGCGGACGCAACAGGGGCGCGTCGAAAATATGGCTGTTATGGACATATCCGGGGCACAGGAAGTCTTTGGCCGAGAGGGATACCTGGATCGGATTGACATTATTTCAAGCGCAAGTGTTCCCGATCTTGTCCGGAGTCTCCCGGAGAGCCTCAGATTAACAGACGCGAATTCCAGAAAATCCGCCTTGAATGCTATGCTCTATTCGTTCCAGTTGAACCTCGCGGCCATGAGTTTACTGGCGCTCTTTGTGGGGATTTTTCTCATCTACAATTTTTCGATGTTTTCAGTATTGTCGCGGCGGGAAGACATGTCTCTATTGTTGACTCTCGGGTCAGACCGCCGCGGCCTGGTTAGTGCGTTCCTTGCTGAATCTCTGCTATTCGGCGCGGCAGGGAGCTTGATCGGGATCTTGTTCGGCTTTTTGGTGGCATGGTTAAGCATTGAGAAAGTCTCTACCACCATCAGTGAACTTTACTCTTACGTTAAGGCGCAAGAAGTCCATCTGACGATTCGCGTTGCACTGAGCGGGTTTGGGGTAGGGTTCCTGGCAACCCTTCTGGGAACTGGTTTTCCGGCCCTCGAAGTCGCGGTAACTCCCCCCATACTCGGAATGAAGCGGCAATCCATCGAAGATCGGGCACACAACCTAAAAGGGCTGTTACTGGCCGCGGGTTTTGTATGGTTTGCCGCGGCGCTTGCCGCAGCGTGGGCATCGCGTTATTCGATTTTCTGGGGGTTCGCTTCCGCCTTTGGTATGACTCTCGCTTTTGCACTATTCACCCCTTCGATTCTATCTGCTTTCACTAATTATGTCGGACTGGGATTAAAACGGATATGTGGGTCATTGGAGGGCTTTCTAGCGGCGCGTACCATCCGAGCGTCGTTGAGCCGCACAAGCATTGCTGTGGCAGCGCTAGCTGTGGCGCTTTCCATGACCATAGGAGTGGATATGATGATCTACAGCTTCAGGAATTCGGTCAGTCAATGGCTTGACGGATCATTGCAGGGAGATTTATACATTTCCCCTGCCACAACCAAGTGGGACCACCCTCTGCCCGACACCTTGGTTGCTGCATTGAACAACTATCCCGAGGTCGAAGCTGTCGAGCGTTATGCCACACACGATATTTACCTGGATGGCAAGCCGGTAAAGTTAAGAGTGGAGGACGCCGCAGTACTCGAACATCATTCCCGTTTTAATTTCTTAAAAGGTGGAAAAGGGGCCTGGGATGCCTTGAAGGCCGGAGGAGTATTTATCTCGGAATCTTTAAGCTACCGCTTCGGAATGGACGTTGGACAAAGTGTTGAATTGACAACCCCTGAGGGCAAGTCTTCGTTTCCCATAGTGTCTGTCATAAGGGACTATTCGTCGGACCAGGGGACGGTGCATATCGACCGTTCCGTGTATGAACGTATTTGGAAGGACCGCCGCGTTCAGTCAGCGGCCCTTTTTCTCAAACCGGGCGCTTCTGCGGATGAGGTGCGCCATTCAGTAGTCGCTCAGTTTCCAGGTCTGGATCGGACCATAGTTTTTAACGCGAAGATGAAGAAAGAGATACTTGTCATATTCGACAAAACCTTTGCTCTCACTGCGACGTTGAAAGGGGTTTCGCTGCTGGTGGCACTGCTTGGAGTGGCCATGGCATTGACGGCAATTCTCTTGGAACGTGCCAGAGAAATGACTGTCCTGGGATATCTGGGCCTGACTCCAACAGAAATGGGCAAGATGAACGTTTTCCAGGCGATGATTATGGGTTTGGCCGCATTTTGCATTTCGGTCATATGCGGACTGATCCTAACGTACATCCTTATCTACGCTATTAATTATCGCTCCTTCGGTTGGTCCGTGGATGTCCATATCAACCCTTGGATTTTTGTTAAGACTGCTATTCTTACGGCGGTGGCAAGTCTTGTTTCAGCTTTGTACCCCACATACAAATTGATCCGTACGCCAATGGTCGGAACTCTGCACGAAGAATAGGCGGCAAGCCGCTTGACTGCTTATCGAAAGCAATTATTCAATTGCACGGGGAAGCTTCACGTAGAAGTGCAAAAGATATCTCACCGCAGAGGCCGCAGAGAGCGCGGAGAACCATTATGGGGATTCTCAGAAGTGATGTCGTTTAGCCTACGAGAAGGACTGGAAGGTTGTCATTGCGAGGGCGTAGCCCGAAGCAATCTCAAATCGGCTAAGACTTAGATTGCTTCGTCCTTTTACTCCTCGCAACGACATAGTGGACCCTCGCCGAATCGGGCAAGAAACCATTAGCCAATCCGACGGTATTTTCAAGAATTACTATATGTGAACTCTTCTCTGCGCACTCTGCGTCCTCTGCGGTGAAATGTCTTTCTGCATTCTCCCTCCTCATCTGAACGGATGCTGTCGAAATAATCATGGACTTGATTCAGTCTGATAACTAAACTATTTTAGTGACGAACGGGTGACGACTTCAAAAAAAGGAGGCCTCGTGATGAACAAATCCGAAGTTCTGAAGGCCCTGGAATGGGTCGATCAGACTGCGAGAGACGGAGATGAGCTTCGCCTGGCCAAAGCGAAGCTAGCCCTGGAAGACGAACTGGCATCCGAAAAGAGTAGCACTGCTCCCGAATCTTCGTACAAAATTGCGGTTGAGAGTTTCGTCAGGAAACATGGCCGTGAGCCGCTGGAGGACATAGTTCTCCAAGAAGATTGACCGAGACCTGATATGGCCCAGCTATTTTGTGTCAGAGATCAACCTGCCACCGCGGGCCAATTCTTAGTTCTTCACTGCTGATGACCGCTGTGGCTACCGCCTGACAGCATGTGGAGGCAGTGCATGTGGATGTTTATAATACGCCCAGATAAATTGACAGATGTCACCCCAGGGACTGCGTCCGTTATGGTTTGTGAGCATTCTGAGACAGAACCGCAGGCGCATTATATTGCAGATTAGTGTCGCCTCTTATACGGAACCACAATATCACCAGTTCGGCTATCGGTGGCGTGGAATTGCGGGATCGTTTTTCGCTCGAATTTTTCGATTGACAGCCCGAGTCAGCCGCCGGACAATTGCTTACTGGCACGCCCTAAGCTTCGGGCGCTGTTTGCGGCCAGGATGCGTACTACGCAAATTGACTCGGCCTCTTTAGGATTACGCGGGGCCCGGAAAGTTGGGCCGGAAAGATCTAATTACATTCTACCCGGTGGCGCGATGAACAATCTCGCGCCTTCGAATCGAGGAAAGCGACAATTGGCTATTCTGCGAAGAGTTATTCTGAAAGGCTTCAAGTCCATCAAGGCGATGGAGCTTGAGTTGTGTCCCTTGAACGTCATGATCGGCCCGAATGGGGCTGGCAAGAGCAACCTCGTCTCTTTCTTCAAGATGCTCAATGAGATGATGGCCGGACGGCTCCAACAGTACATCGGGACTTCGGGACGTGCGCAGTCCATTCTGCATTTCGGCCCCAAAGTGACGCTGCAGATGGAGGCCCGCCTGGAGTTCCAGGTGGAAGACGCCATAGATAACTACGCTATGCGCCTGTTTCACGCGGCCGGCGATACGCTGGTTTTTGCCGATGAAAGCTTGACCGTCCTCGGGACCGGGTACGCGAAGCCAAAATCGGTTTCTCTGGGGTCGGGGCATCAAGAGAGCCGGATCCCTCAAGAGGCGGATAAAGAAGATCCAGCGGCCAAGGTGTTTCGACATTTGCTCAACCATTGTAGGGTGTACCATTTCCATGATACGTCGCCCACAGCACGCGTCTGTCAATATGGCTACATCGGCGCCAACCGGTGGCTGATGCCCGACGCAGGGAATTTGGCTGCTTTGCTGCTCCGCCTCCGCGAAACAAATAGCGGCTCCGCCTACAAACGCATTGTCACTACAATTCGTCTGATTGCACCATTTTTCGACGACTTCGATCTGGAGCCGGCTGGCCCCAACAAGAAGGAAATCATATTGAATTGGCGAGACAGAGGGTCAGATCAGGTGTTTGGGCCGCACCAGCTTTCTGACGGCACTCTGCGGGCCATGTGCCTCGTCACGTTGCTCATGCAGCCGGAAGATGAACTGCCGGACCTGATTGTCGTTGATGAGCCCGAACTGGGGCTGCATCCGTATGCTCTCAATGTGGTCGCATCGCTGTTCAAAAAGGTGTCTCACCACACTCAAGTCGTCATTAGCACGCAGTCCAGTTCCTTCCTCGACAACTTCGGTGCTGAAGACGTGATTGTCGTGAATCGGGAAGGAAAGGAGTCGCTGTTTACGCGGCTTGATCCGGAAAAACTGGAGGGATGGCTCGAGGAATACAGCCTCGGCGAAGTCTGGGAGAAAAATGTCATTGGTGGAGGGCCCCACTAATGGCACGCCTCTACCTGTTTGCCGAGGGGCAGACCGAACAGACGTTTGCCGACACGGTTTCTCAAGCCGCATCTCGCACACATGAAGGTGTACTTACACAATCCGATTCTCATAGCCCACGCCAGGAAGAAAGGAAAAGTGCATCGAGGCGGCGGACGCAACTACGAGCCCATGAAGAACGACATTCAGCGATTTATCTCTCAGGAGAAGGGTGGAGATGTTTTCTTCACGACCATGATCGATCTGTACGCCATCCATGCAAAGTTTCCTGGGCTGGCTGACGCTGAGAAACTGCGCCACATGCCAGAAAAGCGAGTTGAATTTCTGGAGGAACGCTTCGCCGAGGACATCGGCGACTCGCGGTTGGTACCGTATATCCAGTTGCATGAGTATGAGGCGTACCTGTTTGCTGATCCGACGTGCTTTCGGTACTTCTACGACCACCACGAAAAACAGATTGCCGCACTGCAGGCAATCGCCAAGGGACATGCCACACCCGAACTGATTGACGACGGCCAGCACTCAGCCCCGAGCAAACGTATCATTAGCGAGCTTCCCGCTTACGAAGACGCCAAGTCAGTCGAGGGACCACAGGTTGCTCAACTAATTGGTCTGGACGCGATCCGGAGCAAATGTCCCCACTTCGCCGCTTGGCTGTCAAGCCTCGAAAAACTTGCTGGCGGGACGCATTGAGGGTGAAGCGGTTCGTTTGTCTCCATAACGTTCGTGATCCTGACGAGGTCGGAATCCGAGCCGGAATTTGACTCACCGTCTGGAATAATAGACAGGGAACAGTCATGAGCATACGAAAAAGAGTAGAAGACGCATTAGAGCTTCACAGGCTCAGTCGATTTGAAGGAGGCTCTTCTTTCTGCTCTAGTTGCCGCCGCGGCAACGGCACGGAAAGAACAACCCAACAGCAATGTGGGCGATCGAGAGTGTTTTGAAGCATTTCTTGCAAAAGGTGCTTTCCAACGTATAGGTGGTGTGGAGTTCCGAGGGAAGCTTCACACGATCCCACATATTTTTTATAAGTGGTTGCGATGCGAACTCGTTCACGAAGGTGGAGTGCCTATCGATATTGAATTTGTCGGAGATGAGTCGAGCGGGGTGCTCGGCCTCAGAGTCGGTGGTGCACCTTCTTATGTTTTGCAGCTCAGCCATGGATGGCTTTTCGAAATATTTACCTTGTAAAAACATCAAGCGCGAATGGAGATGAGTTTTCAAGCTAAGAAGCCGAACCGGCCATTATAGCCAATTCGCTGATGCTTACGGCTCATTGGAGAAGCCTTAGCCTAGGATGAGACACTTCTGAGATACGAAGAAGAAGCCAATGGACAAAAAAACTGTTTATATTGAGACTTCGATCATCTCGGAATTAACGGCTTGACTATCCAGTGAACTAGTGACCGTGGCTTGGCAAAATGGCGTGGATATCCCGAAATATACGGGACTCGGGAAATCAGGGCGGTATTTGAAAATGGCTGATGAAATCATAAAGGAACTGTGGGAAATCAAGGATGCCATCGCAAATGATTATGGTTGTGATGTGAAGGCACTTGAGGCCGGTTTCCGAGCGACGAAGCATAGAGAGGATCGCCAGTCCCATTGTTGCTGAAGTTTCCTGAACCGCGCTTCTGGGTGGATTACGACGCCGATGCAGATGTCCTCTACATCAGCTTCCGCCATCCCCAGAAAGCAACGGACACGAAAATGACAGAGGAAGGGATCTTGTTGCGCTACAAGGGTGACGAGCTTGTCGGGATAACAATTCTGGATGCGTCAACACGCTCTCAATAAGACAAAAGGCAGCATTCCACCGATGCACCCTGCTCAAACTGTAGCTCGACCTGACACGGCGGCGGGTTTGGTCGCTAGTCATCGAAACGGGTTGTAGTCGGGATCGAAATTCTTGCTTATCGCGGCTCGGGTCTTTTCCATAAGCTCCGGCACGTCCTCCTCGGTCAAGCCTTCGGTGGGAATAGGATCACCTACGGTCAGGGTAACGTGTCCAGGGTGAAACACTATGGTCTTCTTAGGTAGAACCTTAAAGGCGCCGTTACAAGTTATGGGTAGAATGGGGATTCCCGTCTGAACGGCCATCATGAATGCACCCTTCTTGAAAGGCTGGAGATTCCCATCCGAGGTCCTCGTCCCTTCCGGGTAAATGAGCACTGACCAGCCGCCGGCTAGTTTTGAAGCGCCATCCCTGAGGCTTTTCACAGATTGTTGTCTGTCCGCCCTGTTTAAAGAAATCGCTCCTGTGGCGCCCAAAGCCCACCCAAACATCGGAATCTTCAACAGTTCTCGTTTTATTACCCACCGAAAGCGTAGCGGGAGCGTCGTGACCAGGGCCAAAATATCCGCGTTTCCTTGATGATTGGGAGTCAATATGTACGAAGTGCCCGGCACTAACTTGTCGGCTCCGTATATTGAGCAGGTGAGCCCCATAGATTTGGAAACCATCAGAGCCCACAAGCGCATAAACCAATATGGATAACCTCCTTTTTTGTCAAAAAGGCTCGTGGTGATCAGCGGGGGTGCGATGATGCAGGTTATGATCGCCACCGCGAAAGCGGTCCAGATTATCCAAGGCAATTGTCGAAAAGAGTAGCGCAAATTTGACCTCCTTACGGCCAAGCATCGACTTAATTACACGTGCTTTGAATTCAATACAAGCGCTTGCCGCAGGGCATTCGTATCTTTCAGGTTGTGGGGCACTTTGAAGCATGCCAACACATGTCTCCTGAAACTATCCCTCGCGGAGCATCGATTTTTCATTAATTGTACAGTATATAGCACTCGGAAGCGAAACCTGCACACGCCATTTGTGCTGGCACGTCTCCTTGTCGGAAAATCTTACTGCTGCGCATTGAAAATGGCCCCAGGCTGGGTGAGGGATTGGATAGGCGCACGCTACTACGTCTCGCTGGATGGGCCTACCACAGCGGCCAGCCGCGGCAAAAGATGTCAATCTCAATGCGCTTCACTACGTTTTGAGGCGAAGACTTTGCTAACGATGGCCCGCGCCTCGTGTCCTAATCATCTGGACTGCAAATGAGACACTGATGTCATCCTGCTGAAGATTTGATGGACTCCTTTGAGGATTAGGTCAATCGTGCGAGCAGGATATAAAGAGAAGTCATGAGCGGTGTCAAACAGTATAGAATGGAAAGAGAAGACCTATCAAAGCTGAAGATTGCCCCGGATGAAAGATGGTCTCCCAAAAAGAGAAAATGGGGGCTTCCGACATGGTGGGTCATTCCTGCGGTCCTTGCCGCCCTCAGTCTTGCTTACCTTGCATGGTCCGGCCGGCTCACGCCCGCGCTTGACGTGAAGACTGCAAAAGTCGCTCGTATGTTTCCATCACGTGCTCTGACCACACTGAACGCCAGCGGTTACGTTGTAGCTCAGCGCAAGGCTGCGGTTTCCTCAAAGGCCACAGGGCGGCTGGAGCATCTCTACGTGGAAGAAGGAAAGGTGGTCAAACAAGGAGACATTGTGGCCACTCTGGAAAATCAGGATCTCAAGGCAACGCTTGATGAGGCTCGCGCTAATGTTAAAGTGGCGCAAGCTGCCCTTGACAATGCTGAAGCGGAGTTCCAGGACGCAACGCTGAATTACAATCGCCAAAAAACTCTCCGGGAAACAGGATCGGTGTCGGTCCAATCTTTCGATACAGCAGAGGCCCGGTACAGAAAAGCCATCGTGGGGATAGCTTCTGCCCGCTTTGGTGTTGACCGCAGTAAAGCTTCCGTGGAGGTGGCCGAAGTCAATCTCGAATATTCCCTGATTCGCGCTCCTTTCGACGGCGTGATCCTCACCAAAAATGCCGACGAGGGCGAAATAGTTGCCCCTTTTGGAGCCGCGACAAATGCGAAAGCGGCAGTGGCTACTATGGCCGACTTGGAATCGCTCATGGTGGAGGTGGATGTGGCTGAATCCAGTTTGGAAAAGGTGAAAGTGGGAGATGCGACTGAGATTCATCTTGATGCTTTTCCCAACGATCGTTTTCCGGGCACGGTCTACATGATTGTTCCCACCGTGGACCGGTCCAAGGCAACAGTTCTGACCAAGGTGAAGTTTAATCGGCTCGACCCGAGGGTGCTTCCGGAAATGAGTGCTAAAGTGGCGTTCCTATCGAGGCCGTTGAAAGATGACGAAGAGAAATCGTTCGTCGGTATTCCAATGTCGGCACTCAGGAAGGTGGGCGAACAGGATATTGTATTCAGAATCAACGATGGAGTTGCGCATTTGGTGTCAGTGAGGGTGGGCAGAAGTTGGGACGATACTGTAGAAATCCTTTCCGGCCTAAGTGAGGGAGACACAGTTGTGCTCAATCCTTATGAGCGCTTGGAAAGCGGTCGGAGGGTCAGCGTCCGGGAATGAACGGGCAAAAGTCAGAAGCAGTGCCGTTGGTTCTCATTGAAGGTCTGAGCAAGTCCTACAGGCGGGGAGACCAGGAAATCCTTGTGCTGAGAAATATGTCTCTACGGGTGGAACAAGGGGAATTTCTAGCCCTAATGGGCCCCTCGGGGTCCGGAAAGACAACCCTGTTGAACCTGATGGCGGGCATAGATAGACCGAATCAGGGGACTCTGAAGATTGCAGGTGTGGATATATCCGAACTGGGGGAATCAGAGCTGAGTGCCTGGAGGGCTTCTCACGTCGGCTTTATATTCCAGTTTTACAATCTCATTCCGGTCCTGAGCGCGTTCGAAAACGTCCATCTCCCGCTTCTGTTGACTTCTCTAAACCGCAGGGACCGCAAAAGCCATGCTATGGCAGCGCTGGAGGCAGTGGGACTTTCCGATAGAGTGGACCACTACCCCTCGCAATTGTCCGGTGGACAGCAACAGAGGGTGGCCATAGCCCGAGCTCTCGTCACGGACCCCCTCATCCTCGTGGCTGACGAGCCAACCGGCGATCTGGACAAAAAATCCGCCTCGGACGTACTCGACCTGCTGGAGCATCTCAACGAGGTCTTCTACAAAACCATCGTCATGGTCACCCACGACCCCCGTGCGGCGAAAAAGTCAAAACGGGTACTTTATCTCGACAAAGGGGTGCTGGCGCCTTCTCTGAAGAATGAATTCTGTTGAAATGGGCTCAAGGCGCTACCTTACAAACGGGTCCGCTACGGTGGTGTTTGCCGAAACTTTGGTTGGGTTGTGAAGAGGAATCTTCCCAAATAGGAAATGCTCAAAACTCTTGGAAACTCTTAAAACAAGCCAGCTACAACTCCTCGTGGCGAGCTATGTTCTTGAAGTATTCATCCTGGTTTAGCGACAGCAAATCTTCCAAAAGGCCCGTTTCGCCAGTAATTCTTTCAATTTCATTGGCAAAAAAGTGTCTCAACACTCTGTTTTGGCCAGGCATTCTCCGATCTTTATTCTTATAAAAGGCCTTTAGATAGACGTGTATTCGTGCATAACAGTTCTCGAGATGGTCCAGATCTTCACGCACCATTTGCTCGTAAATTTCATTTCTGGGCATGGCGGGATTTTCTTGCAGCATCAACCACTTTTCCCGTATATGGTCGCTCTTCGATATAATATGTGAAACGTATTGATTTATTTCATCAAAGATGCCGTCGTCAGCCAGAACCTGAAGTATGTTGTCCTGGGATCCCGGCCGTTTTCCTTTTGGCTCGCTGGATACGGCAAGTCCGCGATCTTCGGAGTCTTTCCACAATTCTGAATCGTCGCCGGCTTTAGAAACAGCAAGCTTTTCCACTTTTCGTTGCAAGGTCTCTCTCATGAAGGAGGGCGATCGTTCAACCAGCCTTCGGAGCTGATTGCCGTAAAGTGTCGAGAGAATGCGGTAGCCAACATCCATCGAGCTGTTAAGCATCGAAAAGATGGCCACAGTTCGGCGATCTTCCAGTGATACCAATTGCAGCATAATCTGCTGCACCGTAGGAGTGAGGTAGAACTTGACGGCCTTGCCGCTAAGCGTCAACTTTTTCGCGTAGATACGAAAGGTGTCTTCGGGGTCATCAGCGCGGGCCTCAAACTGGAACCCTACCATTAGTCGCCCTTTATCACGCAAGACCTTGCCCGCATCCGCGTCGTCTATACGGCTCTTTTCCAACAGAAATAATTCGCGTATGCGATTGCCTCGGAGCGCATTAGTTGTGAACGAATCAAGGCGAATCAGAGATTCTTCAATAATCGCTGCATACTTGTCATCTATGGTCAGATCTGGAATGATCTGTATGGCATAACTACTCGACTTCATGGGCACTTATACTGGTCCCTGACATGTCACGCCCCCTGCGGTTCAGGGACCCTTCCGAGGATCTTTACGCAAGAAGTCGTTCATGCGGATCACCTTGTCGCCACCGGGGAGGGAGAATTCGGGTTTGTTTTTGCCTTCTACGGTCTCTACCAGATGCTTCAGATCCGGGTCTCTGGCGAGGGCTTCATTGATTTTCCGATCTAGTTCAAGTGATTTCTGGTTCAAGGGTTTGACTGAGCAGTGCATTCCAACAGCTTTATTTAGTATGGATACGAGCTTCGCCACGACTCTAGGGCACTTCTGGAGATAGGCAGGCACGTGTCCCCACAGACTCACTGCTTCGATTCCAGCTTTTGCACACGCTAGTATCAAATAGGAATGGATGCTCACAGGACCGTAATATTCGGCCGCACGAATGCCGTGTTCCAGCTCGATGACTCCCGATACCGCAGTGGGAGTGGAGCCGACGACCGTGACGAGGACAGGACCGGAATGCGAAATCGTATCCTGGACCCCTCCGATAGTGTAAAATGTTTGGATGCTTAGCTTGCGCATGACGTCCAGAACACCATTCGCATAACCCAGCCAGTTAAAGTGGGGCTCTCGTGCCAGTAGAAAGACCAAATCATGGCCGCCCTCCATGTTGGTCCAGTAAGTTAGTTCGGTGATCATAGGCTCTAGTTCGTGAATGATCCCGTCCTCGATTTGAGCCACCGGACGTTCGGCCGTGTAATGGATAAAAGATTCCTCGCTAATAGTTGCGGCTGTCTTCGGCTGTAGTGTTTCTATCAAAAACTGAAGTGTACCGCTGGAAACGCTTCCAGCATCTGACCACCCTCGGAATCCTGCCACCATGATGGGGGCTTTCAGTTCGGGGATCTCGTGCCAGTCAACACCCGACCACGACTGGTCATTATCAAACATTTTTCTGTGCCCTTTCCAGCCGAAATTCATTGTAACCCCCTTACACAGTTCAGATCAAGAGTAGATGTGGCGGCCGGAAAGCTGTCTTAACCGATTGGAGACTCCTTATGGGGGGTCGAACCGTACCTTGTTCTTGCCTGTACTCTTCCAAATCGAGGGTCACATGTAGGTATCCCAGTTCTTTAAGCTTCGCCAATATTTTTTGTCTGAGATCATCTCCGGCGAGGATCAGGGACAGGCCGGCGGTGTCCGTGACGATTCTCGCCAAAGACTTGTGGTGGCGCAATCGAACTGTAGTCAGACCGCACTCTTTCAGAAACGACTCACCGCGACGAACTGTCTCAAGGGCTTCCAGAGTGATGGGGTACCCAAAGGGAATGCGGGTAGCAAGGCAAGGCTGGGCACTTTTTTCTGCCAAGACTGAGAAGCCGGCTCTTCTCAGGAAACCTCTCACGTCCTCTTTGCTGATTCCAGCCTCTGCCAGCGGGCTTGAGATGTCAAGTTCCGTCAAGGCGCGCATGCCCGGACGATCCTCAGGCGCATCATCGCTTTGGCTGCCGTCGAATATGACTGAGCCGGGAACCTGTTCCGACAGTTCTTTCATAAGGGTGAAACGGATACGCTTGCATTGGTAGCAGCGGTCCCTGGGATTGCTCATGAACGCGGAATCGTCACATTCATTCGTGGGAACCACAAGATGTCTTACGCGCAAATCCGATGCGAATTTTCTGGCCGATTCCTCTTCTTCCGGAATAGACGTAGGAGATGTCGCTGTCACGGCAGTGATTTTCTCCGGCCCAAGAGTCCGGACAGTCTCCCAAAGGAGCAGACTTGAATCCACTCCCCCGGAAAATCCAATGAACACCCCCCCGCCGCCCGCTTTGGCCACCCTTTCGCGGATAATTTCTCTCAGCCGCCGCTCTTTCTGGGCGGCGGGAGCCTTTCCCCGAGCTTTCATGGGTCATTATCCTTGCTGGCACATATCTTGAGACCCCTACGGTCAAATCGCCGACCCTATTTTATCCATCCTCCCCCGATGACTCGGTCACCCGAATAGAGGACCGCGGCTTGACCGGAAGCGATTCCCGACTGGGGCTCGTCAAACTCAAGTTCCGCATTATTCTCACAAAAGCCGATCACGGTCGACGGCACCGCCTTTGCGGTGGAACGAACTTTCAGGTGGAACCGTTGACCTACGGACAGGCCGGAAGACACGAGCAGATTCATCTCCCCCACTTGCAACCTGGGCACGAATGTTTCCTCCCGTGTGCCCACTACAATTGTGTGTGTTCTCGAATCTATTCGAATCACGTAATGCGGCTTCGGTCCGCAAATTCCCAGGCCTCTTCGTTGTCCAACAGTATACCCTATTATTCCCTTGTGCTTCCCCAGAATGTTTCCTTGCGGATCAACTATATTGCCCGAACAGGGCTCTATGCCGTGAGACGAAAGAAAACCTCGATAGTCATCGTTAGGTACAAAGCAGAGATCTTGCGACTCCGCGGATTCCCGAGCTGACAGGCCTGCTTTGTGCAAGAATTCTCTTACCCGGGTCTTTGTGAGAGGTCCCAGCGGAAAGAGAACCTCCTTTAGGATATCTCTCGTCAGCATGAAGAGAAAATATGATTGATCCTTACTCCTGTCTTTGCCGACAAGTAGAGCAGGCTCTTCAAATGTTTCTGCGACCTGTGCGTAGTGCCCCGTTGCTATCCTTTCGCAGCCTAAAGAGCGCGCTCTCTCAAGCAAGAAGCCCAGTTTGATGAATCGATTGCAAATCGGGCACGGCGACGGGGTCAGGCCCTGACAATACTTTTCCAGAAAGGGCCTTACGACTAGCCGGGAAAACTCCTGAGACAAATCCACCAAGTGAATAGGAATGCCGATCTCCAGCGCACTCTTTGCGCTGATGTCCAGGAACTGTCGGATTGCGAGTGCAGGCGCATATGGAGCCCCGTCACGTCATGCCCCTCCCTCTTGAGAAAGAGTGCAACGGCCGTGCTGTCCATTCCGCCGCTCATGGCCACAGCCACTCGCATCTAGATGTCTCCTTTAGCCATGCGGTGAGGTATCGACGTATGTATTTAATTTAGCAGGGAGAATTGGGATTATCTCCGACCCTGTCATTGCGAGTTTGCTTCGCTGCACTCGCAATGACAGGGTCGGGGACGAGCCCCGGATAACCGAATGTCAGGGTACTGTCTACTCGCCGAAATCTTTCGACGCTCCCTCCCACACTCTCACTACGCGTCATTGAGGACCTCGGGTCGCGGGGGCTTGATAAAAATATGGATTCGGATTGGGCTGCTGAAAAGACCGAGGATCCTCACGCGCGTTCAGGTTGTGCTGACGTGGTTGATCCAAACCGCGGCGGGGCGGCTGGGGATTGCCCATTGATGGGCGGACCGGAGCTTCCGAGTCTGAAAGGTATCCGGTTTGGGCAGGGGGACCCACGTTTAGGTCACCGCTAGCCCCTCGCGGCCCCTCAGGCTGGCCGGGTGCCACGCCTTGCACAGGCGGCGGTTGCTCCGGAAAAAGGTTTCTGCCGTCCATAGGATGAACCGGATACGGTGGGGGCTGAGGCTGCCCGGTCTGCTGATACCCGTATGGGCTCTGGTCAACCGGCAGGCCGGGCAATGGCACTCTGTATGCGGCCAGAGTTTCGGGCGTATCAATCGGGCACAGGACAAGTGTCTTGCCAGCGAAAGGCGTGTACACAGGCTCCCGAACTATTCTTGGGGAAAACCCCTCCGTGGGACTTCCCGCGAACGTGGGCACTTCTTTGAAGGTTATGTCCGGCGGAACAGGAAACTCTTTCTCAGGCCTATTCCCCAGGACGTCTCTCATAAAGTATCCCCAAACGGGAAGAGCAGCTCGGGCCCCTTCCTCTCTGCTGCCCAGTGGTCTCTTTTCGTCAAATCCTACCCACACCCCGGCAGTGAATTCCGGGCTGAACCCGATAAACCAGGTGTCTTCAGCATTGTTGGTGGTCCCGGTTTTGCCCGCCAAGTCTCGACGTTTCACATACTGCACCATCCTAGCGCCAGTCCCTTGTCTCACACCACCCTGAAGAAGCGAAGTCATAATGTATGCGGTCTGTGGGGACATCGCCGCGTGCACCCTTTTTGAAGGCTGCGTTGAATTATCCTTTGCGGGAGTAGGTGGCTGAGATGCGTTTTGTTTGGGTCCGGCATTCTGTCGTGGATGATGCGGGTTGGCCGGCTCGTCAGTCAGCTCCGAGTCATCTTCATCCACTTGGTAGCCTTGTGGCCCTGTATGTGTTACAGGAGAGTTCCTGAACTCTTCCCGAGGCACCGGCCGCGGAATCTCGGAATCGTCCAGTAATGGGATTTCAGTGTTGTCTTCCAGGACATTTCCATACCGATCCTCTATTCGTTTGACGAGAACCGGCTCGACGTGGATACCGCTGTTTGGGAAGACTGTGTAGGCCGAAGTCAACTGAAAGAGACTTACTTCGGAGATACCTAGACTAAGGGAGAGGTTTCGACCCAAGGGCGTGGTGATTCCCATTCTCTTAGCCATTTGGATGACAGGGTCAAAGCCCACGTCCATCAGGATCTTTATCGTGCAAATGTTGCGGGAAAGCTCCAAAGCTCTACGCAGGCTGAGTGGCCCCAAAAAGTTACCGCCCGCGTTCCTCGGTTCCCATATCTCGTCCTCTCTTTCTTCGAGTTCGACTTCTATCGGCTCATCCACAATTATCGTAGCCGGACTGTAGCTCTTCTCTTCTATCGCAACGGAATAGATGATTGGTTTAAATGAACTCCCCGGCTGGCGCTTTCCCTGAGTTGCTCTGTTAAATTGGAAGTGCTCTCCGGAGGCGCCGCCGACGAGGGCGCGGACGTACCCGGTACGATTCTCTATTGCAACCAGAGCACCCTGGAGCTTCGGGTCATTGTCGGGAAGAAAGAGGGGCGTTTCATCCACGAACCCACCGAATCTGAGCGCCAGCACGTGGCCGACTTTGTAAACCGCATGGGGCTCATTAACGCGCACAATCCCTCTCAAACGTTTGCTCAGCGCAACTTGAAGTTCGATTTCTTTGTTCTTCCGCGTCACCACTTTCACAACAACACCCTGATAGATTTTGCCTTCTTGCAGTTCGGGGGTGCTTCGCTTTTGAAGTAGATCGGGAATCTCCTCCTGAGGCACTGTCCTGAGAATGGCCAGGTGCTTCTGACGGCCTCTAACCTCAGCCAATCCTTTTTCCATAGCTTCCAGCGCCTTACGTTGATAATCGATCCTGCAAGTGGTGAAGACCTTCAATCCTTCGTTATACAGTTTATCTTCGCCGTACTTGCTTATGATGTACCGCCGAACAGCTTCGGCAAAGTCGGGGACCAGGTCAAACGGCCTTGTCGCGCCTCTCTTGATCTGGAGCGGCTCAACCTTGGCTTGCTGGTACTCTTCCTCACTAATGAATCCGGCTCGCAGCATGCGCGCCAGCACTGTTGCCTGTTTTTGGCGGGCAATTCCCTCATTCTTGAATGGATTGAAGGTGGCCGGCCCTGCCACCAAGCCGGCAATTAGTGCGGCCTCTGCCACAGTGAGGTGCTCCACCGGCTTGTCAAAGTAACATCGGGCAGCTGCCTCTACTCCATAAGAAGCTTCGCCCAGATAAATTTCGTTGAGGTAAACATGAAGGATCTTTTGTTTTCCCCAAACTTTCTCGAGTTGCAGAGCAAGGATAATCTCCTTGATTTTTCGCGAGAACTTTCTTTCCCGGCTGAGAAGGAAGTTCCTGGTAACCTGCATGGTGATCGTGCTCCCCCCCTGAACGATCTTCCCGGCTCTGAGGTTACGGATCATGGCCCGAACCAAGCCGGCCCAATCTACACCGGAGTGTTGATAAAACCTGACATCTTCCGAGGCGAGAAATGCGTTGAGGACATGAGGTGGTATCTGAGCAAGATCGACGACGAACCTTTTCTCCTTATAAAAACTTCCGATTACTGTGCCGTCGTCAGCATAGAAACGTGGACACGGTCCTCGGCTGGTACGAGGCTAATTCCGGGATTTCCGGAAGGTTGCGTGAGAAGACTATATAAGTGCCCAGAGCAGCGCCCGCCAAAAAGACAGGGATTTCAAGAACGACTACCAGAGGAATAACAAAGAATATAGTGAACAATGACCTGCTGACAAGCCCTTTGCCGATCATGATTATCCTAACTATGAGCCACTGCGGTTCATTCTCCGGATCTCATTATAATGTAGTGGGTCAGAAATGTCTTTACATCAGAAATATATGACAGGGTAGGGGCTAGTAACGCTTGCGCGGGAATGACGGGTTCGTATCTCTGCCCCTCGGGCTGGGGATAGCCACCAACTTTCAAAATCCTTTCTTCTCTCACAGATATCTTCATGATGTTCATACCTCTATCACCATCAAATCCTGGGCCTTGACGATCTCTCCGGAGAAAGCCGCTGCGGCCTGAGCAACTACGTCCACGTCGTCGCACGGCGGATAAAAGTGTGTAAGCACAAGTTTTTTTGCACCGGCCCTCTCGGCTATCTTACCGGCCTCAGAAGGAATAAGGTGCCCTGGAATCTTCATCCCATCAGGGAAAGAGCATTCGCACACGAGGACGTTGGTGCCTTTGGCTAATTCCACCAGTTCTTCGGAATAGTCCGTGTCTCCTGACACCGTGACGGAGACACCGGTCCTCTCGATCCTGTAGGACAAACTCGGGAAGGAGTGAGCTGAAGGGGTCGAACGAATCATAACTTCCCCCAAGGAAAAGGCACCAGGGGCTTGGGGATCGATCTCTCTGATTACAAGCCGATCCCCTGTAGGCACAATCCAATTACCATAAATACCGACCAGGGCATCGTAGAATTGTTTCAGTCCTCTCGGGCCCAAAACATGAAACGCTTCCTCACGCGTCGGTCCGTACTCATAGTTCGAAGCGAACAAGAAAGGCACCAGGTCTGAGACATGGTCCGGATGGAAATGGGTGATTAGGATGACGTCGATCCATTTTGAGTCGATTCGCGCCTCGCACAATCTCCGAAGAATGCCTGGACCGATATCAGCGAGCATCCATAAGCCGGCAACCCGTACAGCTATCCCTGATGCATTGCGTTCGAGGTTGGGTGTGGCGGTTCCGCTTCCCAGAATGGTAATTTCCATGGCAGATCTCTCACAAGAATGTGCTTTCAAATTGTAACCTGGGACAAGGACTTAGCTTGTCATTGCGAGGAATGAAATGACGAAGCAATCTAATGAGCGGGGCTGTCCAGCGCGGAACGTGGGATTGACGGCCATTCGTCACCCCGGACTCCGATCCGGGGTCCATTTTGGATGCCCCTCCCACCGAAGAAGGGATTGCTTCCGGCTTGCGCGCTCCCATTGAAATTGTAAACTCGCCTCGCAATTTATTCATTCAAAACCGCGTTGGCAGCATCCCGGTTGCCTATGAGGCTTCCACCGGCAGTCAGCCGGGAACCATGTCCTTTTTCACCGTTTATCACAAAATGCTAAAAAAACAATAATTCCTCGTTTACTCCCTGTTGCCACAGTTAACATTATTGTAAGGTTTTTCTCTCATAGCTAACGGCATTTTTAACTTGACATTTAGGCGACCGACACGTACGATAGCGCCTAACACTCACTATTCGTGGTTAAATGCCGTTCGAGTCTGTTTGAGACCCTGGCTGAAGGGGTCTTGGAAAGAACGAGCGATTTTTTCGGCGTGATGTGGACGGAAATATGTCCGTCCCTAGTTAAGGAGGAATATCAAATGCATCGTTATAGGGTTTGGTTATTGGCAGCGGCCGTCTGTTTGGCCATTGCTGTCCCGGCAAGCGCATGGGAATTCACCATGGACGGCGCGTACACCTGGGAATATGACTACCGGTCCCAGGGTGGCCAAAGCGGCTTCTTCGGTCCTTATGACCAGGACGCGGGTAGCGGTATCGCAGGCGCGGGCGCGGGCTTCTTTGCCCCCATCAATGGCTGGCTTGGGGAACACGCCGGCACTAACGGTGGGTTCGTCTCCGGTTCTGATGCAGCCTGGAACGTGTTTTACATGTCAACTAACATGGAAGTGAAAATCAACCCCGCGGTCCGAGTCAGGGGCAACTATTACATCGGCGAGTGGGCGCCCACCGCCACTACGGACCTCGCTCCCAACATAGATATTGGCGCCGGCAACCTGGTGGCATCCCAGGCTCTGAACAACAGGTGGTCCGGAATACAGCGGTCCTTTTCCCCTGGGTACTGGAACACCCTGTGGATGACCGCTGAACTCCCCTGGGGTATCGTGACCGTTGGAAAGAGAAAGTCCACATTCGGACTCGGTATGTACAATAACGGGGAAGAAAGCCGTTCATCCGAGTCTTTGGCCCTGACCGTGCCTTACGGCCCCTTCCGGTTCCAGATATCCATCTATCCGGCCAGGAGGGCTACTGTCGCCAATAACTACGAGTTTGTTACTACTTTGGCTGGTACGCCGCCGGTTAACACCACCGGTTATTTCAACCAGGATTTTGACAAGAACAACTCACGCTGGTGGGATACTACGATCGCCCAATTCACATATCGTAACGGACCTTTTGAAACCGGGGCCTACATTAACCCACTCCGTTGGACCAATGGCGGAGAGGGCATCATAAACAGTAGTGCCACGAGGCAGACCTCGAAGTTCAATGAGCGTACGGAAGCTTATGGCGTCGCGTACATGAAGTACAACAACGGTCGGTTCTTCTTCAACACTGAATTGGACTGGGACCTTCAGACCAACAGGAACAGGGTAAAGGCAGCGGGTGGGGGCTCGGCCGCTGCGTCGGTTACCCCCAATGTATTCGGTCAACCTCTGGTTCGGACCGATACTTATATCGAGAACTGGCGGGCAGTGGCGGAAGGCGGGGTCCTTTGCGGCCCGGCAAAGTTGGCTCTCATTACGGCTTGGGCAGCGGGCCCTGACCGGAGGGCAGGCGTGCAGATAGACCGAACCGGCCTCATAAACTCAGCGGGCAGGTCCTTCAACAGCGTTTTCGACAACCTTAGGCAGCCTACGTCATTTTCGAATACGGGCCTATTTCGGCCTTACAGTCTCCTCATGGTGTACGACTACGGCTTGGGGACCCATATCAACGGGGATACGGGAAACGGGTACGTGGAAGACGCTATGGTTTATGGTGGCAGGCTGGATTACGCGGTGGCCGCCAACCTGAACACCTACCTGAGCTTCTTCTGGGCTGACAGGGTAGCGCAGAGCGGTTACGGATGGGGCTTTATCAAGCCGGTAATTCCGACAGACTGTTGCACTTCCGGCTTCCCAGGGTGCGACCACTGTTATCCCCGCCGGTACTGTAGCCATTTTCCACGATACGAAGAATAAGGGCCCTTCGATACCTGACACCAATTTGGGGTGGGAAATCGGTGCGGGATTTGATTGGAAGCTCTTGGAGAACCTGACAATGAACTTCTCGTCCGCCTGGTGGCAGCCGGGACCGTGGTTTGCCTGGGCCTGCGTTGACAAGTCGGTCGTTTCCTGGGCTACCGCTGGTACGGTCGGTTCTATGGACCCGAAAGCTTGGGGCGTCAACCCCAACAAGCAGATTGACCCGATTTTTGGCATCGAACTAAAGGTGACGGGAGATTTCTAAGGAATCTTCCTCATGAATCGCCCAATAACACAGCGGAGGGCTCCGGCCCTCCGCTTTTGTTTGATTGTTGAACCCCGTTTCATTTATACTAGTCTTTTGAAAATCAGGGGCGGGTTTAAGACCCGTCTCTACCTTTGTCACGACACAACTACGCCACTTCTTTCGGCAAACTGCGTACCAAGGGGTAGTGTCTAAATTTAGGTTAATGGCCGTCATTCCGGCGAACGCCGAATCCATCCCGCGAAACGCGGGACTGGACCCCGGATCGGAGTCCGGGGTGACGATTTGTAGAGACCGGCCATGGAGTTCCAATTTAGGACACTACCTACCGAGGGGAAAACTTGACTTATCTGGTTTTAGCGTTAGCCACTGCTGTTTTGCTTTTTGAGGTCTGCTTCTGGACAGCAAGAATAAGGGACGCTCTGAAGTCCCTCCACTGGGTTCCGATTCTGGATCCGAATCAGAACGGACCGGTCCTTGCTGAACCTCCGCTCATCTCTGTGATCGTGCCCGCGCACAACGAGCAATCGACAATTCGCCAATGTCTCAAGTCGGTTCTGACACAGGACTACCCTCGGTTCGAACTTATTTTGGTGGACGACAGGTCCGAAGACCGCACTGCGTCCATAGCCAAATCCTTGCCGGGGAAGCAAGAGAATTTCCGTATAATTTCGGTCGGGAGCCTGCCTCCCGGCTGGACAGGAAAGTGTCACGCGCTGGACGTGGGGGTTCGGTACGCATCCGGGGAGTGGCTGGCCTTTCTGGATGCAGATAGCCGCCTGCATAAGGCTGCTTTGCGCTCGTGTTATTATGAAGCGGTCAGGCGTGGCGCGAACATGGTGACCCTCAGTCCCAAGTTCATTCTCAAAAGCTTCTGGGAAAAGGCGCTCCAACCTGCCTTTGCGGCCATGAGCTGCATCCTGTACCCCCTGGGCCGTGTAAATGATCCTGCCAGCCCCGTGGCCAGTGCGAACGGCATGTTCTATATGATCAATCGAGCTGCATACGACAAGATAGGTGGACACAGGGATGTAAGGGACCTCGCTGTCGAGGACATAGGCATCGGCAAAAGAATCAAGGCGGCCGGCCTGGGACTCCTCTTCGCCAACGGGAAACACGTATTACAAACTCGTATGTATACTACTTTTAGGGAGATTGTAAGGGGATGGACCCGCATCCTCAGCGCCTCCATGAACTATGAAATGCCTACGGTGCTCAGGTATCTCGGGGCTCATATTCTGATGAGCTTCCCTGTTATGGCCGCGTCTCTCTACTTCTATATTTCCGCAGCTCAAGAGATCTGGCCGACGGTCTGGTTCCTGCTTCCTTCGATCTGCGTGATCGAGATGTGCGTGGTCTCCGCCTGGTTCTGCGCACAAATGGGTGTGCCAAAAAAGTATTCTGTCCTGCTGACTCTGGGAAACCTGATGCTGATCTGGGTCTTTTTGGTCATAGTGAAGAAGATTCTATGGAAAGACGCTCTCCAGTGGCGAGGCACCACCTATAACGCGAGCCGCTATGAACCGACTTCGTTGGATCCGGTGGCGTCCGAGGCATTTGCCGGTCCGTCCGGCTCAGTGATGGGTGAAGCAAGTTGGGGAAAGGAAGCATAGCCGCATCCTCGACTGAGAGATTCCTGAGGCACCGGGTCAGCGCCCACGGACGACGGAATAAGGGCTTCACGCAAACCCTGTTCCGGAGCAAGATAAACAATCCAATCGCCGTTTAAGGTCTGGACGCAGCGCAACAGATACCGGTGCCCCGAACACCCGCGAGTAGCTGAAGAGTCACTTTTCAGCCATGAATTTCCTTGACTTCATCCCCTTCTTGCGCGTATAGACCGGCTAAGTATTTTCAGATTGCTATCACATTGTTGTCCGCACAGGCACCCTCATTCAAATAAAATGGGTGCGCTGTACGGGTTTACATGCAGTTGGCTGAGGAGGGAGCTATGGGTTCTTGTCGCACTCGACCGGCATATCTGTTATGGGCACTGCCCATCCTACTGATTGCAACCTTGGCAACTTCTGCCAGTGCTCAGAGCCTGTTTGAAGGTGTTCCGAGCTTGTCTTCCTTTGGAGTATTTCGGGGGGCCGCGGCATGTGGTGAAAAGAGTTGTCCGAGCGCCTCTACAAATTTCTACGTGGGCTGGACCGGCGACTCCAAAGGCGCTAAGCGTGACTCCTCGGGCGCCCCTGTCAATCATGAAATCGGTGATGTAAGCCAGCAACCCATAACCGGCGTCTGGCTAGGATTGACCCAGCAGATCGGATTGACCGAACGATTCGGGCTCATAGGCTCAGGATGGTATCTTATCCCGTCAAACACTCAGGCATCGGGACACAGTGACAGAGATGTCGCACCTTCTCCCAAGGAGAGAAAGTGGGATGCCACAACGAATTGGTGGTATGTGGATGGTCTCGTGGCCGTCAACGTAGCCGGGGGATGTTCATTCCTGGCGGGTCTACGCTACGATAATTATACCACCCACCTTCAGAATCCTTTCGATCTGGTGAATGGACCCCTAAGCAGTCCCACGGACACTGCTGACGGGACTTCTTATGCCGTGATCCCGATGTTCGGAACGCAAGTGGCTTATGAATGCTCGTGGGGGAGGCTCAGTATGGTGGGACTTGGGGCTCCCGTTGTCTGGGGGTCAGTTAAGAATGCTCGGACTAATGCCGGGGTGGAAAGGCTGGAGCAAAGCGGGACGTTTGACAAGGGCTATTTACTGGAATTTTTTGCGGATTACGCGAAAAGATTTGGTCCGGGCCAAATAGGTGTCTTTGGTCGATGGAACCTCACCCAAGCAGAATCTACTAATGTGAGCGTGGATTATCTCCCCGGTTTGGGTAGCGGTACCTTCGATTTGACTCTGAATAGAACCGCGTGGACCTTGGGAGGCAGTTTCAGTCTTGATTTTAATTTACCGATCTGACACAGTTTGCGAGTCATAACCAGATCGCCAACGGCGTTTTCGCTTTAGGAAACGCCAGGGACGATATAGCGAAACGGTGACACGTTTCGTATCCATAGCAAAACTAGCCCCCAACTATTCTCCTATGTCGTTGGGGGTATTTTTTTACCTGGTCGGTAGATTGCATCTCCCCCGACAGTAACCGGTTGATTTTGGGGTGAAATAGCCACCGGCACGGAGGCCGGTGCTACCCTCTTGCAGGAATTGCTCTCCACATTCCGTGATTACTTTCGAGAATCGCTATATGTTGTCTTCCGTACCCGACGAGGAGAATTCGGGTCGTAAATCCTCAGGTACCCATAGGTAAAGACTGTCATTGCGAGTGAAGCGAAGCAATCTACTCCTTCGCCAAAGCTGAGATTGCTGGTGGGACCGGCATCTTGCCGGTTATCCCTAATAGACAGGCTGGAAGCCTATCCCACCGATCACTCCTCGCAATGACAGAGGATCAGCGATTGCCGTGCGTAGCTGAGGGATGACTTCAGGTCTTATTTTGACGCCTTGGGAGGCAACCCCCTATTCCCCCTCTAGTCCTGCGTTTCCCATTCGTTGATCTTCGCAATATAGTCCTCAGGAAATCCCCAAAAAATCGCGGCATCGAGGACTATTTTTTTGTACTGCCGCGTCGGCCACACATCTCTTCTATCGCCTCTGTTAGACTTTGCCACGTAAAGCCAAGCCAAAACCGTTTCCCCATCTCCGACGCGGCAAACGGCAACTCGCTTTTCTCCTCGAGAATAGAAGAAAGGTTGCCCCTCCTTCCTGTCAAACGCTTTCAGCAATGGAGCCTCAAACTCGATCAGCAATCCTCGGATGACAGAATTCTCCCTGCGTTCGAGATTGGCAGAACCTCCGCTCCTCGCCTGGGAATAGTAATTCCAGACAAAGTCGTAGCCCTCCAGTGTCGCCGGACTGGCGTCAACAATTAAAGACGAATCGTACCCGTTGGCTTCAAGCCATGAACGTAACTCCGAACGATTCATATTCGAGCCGTAAGCAAAGGTGAAATCAGTAGCCATAATCTCTTCTCCGCGTGACCTTAAATCCCCCCTTTCGCTAAAGGGGATTCTGAAAGCTCCTTACATGTCCCGGTTGTCGAACACCCTCCTGGTCTTGCGTTCGCTGCGAGGCAGGGAAGCGTAGTTGACTATCTCAACCTCCGGCGTGACGAGAACCTTGTTTCTGAGCATCTCCTTGACGGTCGCGGCTGTTAGACCGTCGGAAGCAGAATCAGCGCCTCGAGCGCGCTCAGCCTTGAGAATCATGGTGTCCTTTCCATTGTGGCGCTCGATTAAAACCTGGTATTCGCTTCCGATGCCCTCGATGTTGCTCAAAACGCTGTCAATCTGGCCGGGATAGATGTTGACAGCCCTGACGATGAACATGTCGTCGGACCTGCCAAGGATGCGGTCGTGCCTGGGTAGCAATCGACCGCACGGGCAAGGACCGGGTTTCAGTGCTGTGAGGTCTCTCGTCCGATATCGAATCAACGGCACAGCTTCTTTCCGCAGGGTGGTCACCACCATCTCTCCCACTTCCCCTTCCGGCACCACCTCCAGGCTGTCGGGATCGAGTATTTCCAGAATATAATAGTCGGCCCAGTAATGCATGCCGTCATGGGCCGAGCATTCCAATCCTGTGCCAGGGCCGTAGAGTTCGGTCATTCCCGGAATGTCGTACATGTCGGACAAGCCGAGCAGATCCTTTATCCTGTGCCTCATGGCATCCGACGAGCGCTCGGAACCATAGATCATTTTCTTGAGCCCAAGCTTGTTTCGCACACCCCGGCGTTCAACCTCCTCGGCGAGCAACAGTCCCATGGATGCTGTGCAACACATGACCGTACTCTGGAAATCCATAAGGAATTCTATCTGCATATCGAGATTGCCCGGTCCCGCGGGAACCGCCAGCGCGCCGAATTTTTCGCATCCGAGTTGAAAGCCCACGCCCGCTGTCCATACACCGTAACCCACGCAGATTTGTACTCGGTCTTCGGAGTTAAGGTCCGCCATCTCATAGCATCGAGCGAAAAAATGCGCCCAATCATCGATGTCATTCCGGGTGTAGCACAGCACCTTCCTCTTGCCTGTTGTCCCGGAAGACGCATGAAGACGGACCACATCGCTAACGGGAACTGATAAGAGCGGGAACGGGTAGCCGTCCGCAAGGTCCTTGGAGGTAGTGAAAGGAAGTCTTTTCAAATCGTCGAGAGTCCTAATCTCTGCGGGTTTGATGCCCGAATTATCAAGTTTTCCGCGATATGCAGGCGACCCGTTATACGCATGATTCACCGTCCATTGAAGGCCTTTAAGCTGTATCTCAGCCAACTCTTCATAGGACGAATACGCAGGCATGAAGGTTGTCATGCAGTATTGCTCCCTCTCATACCGATGTGCGGGCAAATGAGGAACACGATTTGGTGTTCAATGCCCCTGACCTGGTGGGACCGACATCCGAAACTGTCTCTAAACTCGTAGAAGGACTGAGATCGTAGCACGAATGCCCTCACCCTGTATCCCTCTCCCGAAGGGCGAGGGAAATATAAAACGGTCTCCAATAGCGCCCTCTCCCTTTGGGAGGGACCGGGGTGAAGGCAATAAAATTCATGCCGCCTCAATCGTGGCACGATTTCGCTGTCTCTAAGTATTCTGAGGCAGTTTCATCCTGCCGGTCATTCGTCACCCCGGACTCCGATCCGGGGTCCAGTCTGGATTCCGCGTAACGCGGGAATGACGACGGGTGCGACACCCATCCTGCGGGAGATTGCTTCGGGCTTACGCCCTCGCAATGACAATATAGATCTTCCCCGAAATGCATGTCTCTGAGCCCGCTTCGGTATCACCCTTGTCCGATCCGACGCGACGATCTCAGTTTTCGGGTTTCAGCTACGTCCACAGAAAAAGTATCCGGTCGCACGACTACCCCGTAATTTTCCAGAGCGGCTTCCAACGAGATTATCCCGTTACGGACCTCTTCAGCGACCTTCTCCTCGGGCCGCAAAAATGGGTCTCCGTATCCTCCGCCACCACCCGCTTGCTGGAAGTAAATAGTCCCTTTGTGCACACCCTCGACCAAGTCTTTTGTCGTGCAAAGATATATCCTGCCGTCGGGATAGGTCAGCTCGATCTTATTCAAAGTGCCGTCCATGCCGCCCATGGATCCGCGTGCCGGCTCTATGTCTCCATCACCGAATGTCACCACTTTTGTATTGTCCGAACCGATGACAAACTCAGTCTCCACGCCAAGTCCTCCGCGCCACTGGCCCGGCCCGGCAGAATTCTGCCAGTATTCATGTTTTAGGAGAAGATGAGGCGTCTGCTGCTCGAACATTTCGTAATCCTGATCCAGGACTCCTCCGGACGCGTCGATCATGCCGATATGGTCGTAACCGTCCACCCCTTTTATGGCCCCCGAGCCCCCTTTCAGCCCCATGAAGCCAATATCCACGTAAGGGGTGTTCTTGCGCGGGTCCATCCCAGTGGTAAGCGAGCATAACAGCTCGTTCCATTCTGCCGTCACTCGCTCCGGGATCACCGGTCCCAGCGCCCTCATTATCGCGTCGGCATTGTTGGGGCAGAGATGATTTCCGTATGTGGTGGCGGCAGGATATGCGGCATTGAGTATTGTCCCCTCCGGAATAATAATCTTGACCGGCCGCACCATCCCATCATTGTGGGGCATGTCCGGGTTTACCATCTGGAGAAAGGTTAGAATCGTGGCAGATGCGCTTGACGTGTAAGTTCCATTGACAAAGCCTGTGGTTTGGGGATCGGTATCCGAATAGTCGAAAGTTATCTCGTCATCGGCAACGGTTATCTTCACTCTGATTTGGTACTTGGAGCCGGGGTTCTTCCCGTCGAAGTAACATGTGGATTCACCGAAATAGACACCTTTAGGAATGGTGCGGATTTCCGAGCGCATCATCTTTTCCGTAGAGTCAAAGAGGTATTCCTTGTGAGCCTCGAAGACATCACGGCCGTAACGCTCTATTATTTTCAATAGCCCACGCTCCCCGACCACACAGGACCCGATCTCCGCTCGCATATCTTCTGCCACTATGTCGAGGCGAATATTGGCAAAAATCAGATCCCACACGTCTCTACGTAGTTTACCTTTTTCGTAAACTTTGACCGGCGGTATGCGTAGAGCTTCTTGCCAGACTTCCACGGCATTCGGGTTGTACCCGCCCTGGACCGCGCCGCCAATATCAGCCTGGTGCCCTTTGCAAGCGGCCCATCCCACCAGGATGCCGTCATAAAAGATCGGCTTGTACGCGGCCACGTCGTTGTTCTGATTTCCCATGGAAAAGACATCGTTATGGAAGATCACGTCACCTGGATAGATCTCATGACCGAAATAATCGACAATGTACTCACAGACAGGTCCGAGAGAAAAAGAGAGGATGGGAAGGTTTTCGGTCTGCTCCAGCATTTTCCCTCTTGCGTCGTAAAGGCCGGTGACGAAGTCTTTTGCCTCGCACAAGATGGGGGACCTCGTCGTCATGGTCAAAGCAATGCTCATCTCCTCGGTAATTGACTTCAGGCGACGCTGCAGGATGGATACCAATACCTTGTCGATATCATTGCTCACGACACGACCCTCCTTTTCACTTCTTCCTCGCAGTCTTTGAGATACATGGTGAAACTGCCGAAGCGATCCGTAAGGACGTTGAATTCCGGTGCAACAAACGTCGTAGTGTTGACCTGCTCGATGATTGCGGGTCCCTGTATGTGATTTCCGAACTCCAGGGCCAACCCGTCGAAAACGCTCACTTCTCGAAACTCTTTCTGAAGCGGTAAATAAATCTTGCGACTTCTTTTGTACGCGTGGGAGGGGTCTTCACCGGCGTATTTTTGCTGCTGGAATTCCGGTTTGTCCGTTTTACCGATGCACACAAGACGCATGTTTATCAGCTCTATGGGAGGTACGTTGATCTTCTAATGAATAGCCGTAAAGAGCATTGTGCGCGGGATGAAATCTGCCGGCCATGGACCTGATATCAAACCTGTCCACTTCCTGCGCTGTGACCATTACTCCCACTTCGTGATACTGCTTGACGTACCTGAGATCCAGAGAATATCGATACTCGATGGAAGACTCTTTGATTCCCTCGGATATCAGCAGGCGTTTCCCCTCTTTTTTCATTTCGTCGAACAGACGCCCAAAAACCTGGGGATCCGCGTCCTGGAGGTTGACCGCATAAGTCCTCACGAAGTCATGCTTGAGGTCTGACATCAGCATACCCGCGGCACAGAAGATCGAAGACTCCCGCGGCACTATAAGCACAGGGTTTTCCAACTCCAAAGCGATCATGCACGCGTGGTTCGGGCCGGCACCGCCGGCCACCACCAGGGGGAAATCCCGTGGGTCCTGGCCATGTTTGACAGCCACTTCTCTAACGGCCGCGGCCATGTTGACGTTGATTACCTGGTACATGCCGGCTGCGGCTTCATAGAGGTCATACCCCATCGGTTTGGCGATCTTCGCCTCTATAGCCCTTTTCGCCCGGTCCGCATGGAGAGACATGCGTCCGCCTGCGAAAAAGTCCGGATCCAGGTATCCAAGAACCAAATCCGCGTCGGTGCAGGCCGGGTCTTCGCCGCCAAGCCCATACGAGGCAGGACCTGGATCGGATGAAGCACTCTGCGGACCCATTCTCAGGAGCCCACCCTCATCTATCCAGCCTATAGAGCCGCCTCCTGCGCCGATAGTCACCACGTTGAGCATGGGGAGGGCCAGTCTGAGTCGGTTGATTTCGCCCACAGTGGTAGTGAAGGGGTTTGCATCCTTGATGAGGGCACAATCAAAGGAGGTCCCTCCCATGTCCATGGTTATGCAGTCTCGGTAATTTTGTATTCCCGCGTATACGATCCCGGCCACAGGTCCTCCGGCCGGGCCGGATAGCAGCGTAGTCGCTGCATGGTCCATTGCAAAATCAGGCGAGATTACGCCTCCGTTAGACTGCATTATTAGAAGTATATTGGGAAAACCCGCATCATCCAGTTTCTTGAGAAGGCTCTGCAAATATCGTCGGAGGATCGGTCCCACATACGCGTTGAGAACTGTGGTCGAGACCCGGTCATAGAATCGTATTGAAGGGATCACCTCAGTGGAAACGGAGACGTATGCGTCCGGCATTATCTGCCTGACGATCCTTGCAGCCTGCTGCTCGACATCTCGATTGGCGAAAGAATTCATAAAACAAATAGCAACGGCCTCGACACCATTTTTCTTAAGGAACTCCGTCCGGGACCGAAGTTCTTCTTCTGCCAGAGGTGTGATCTCCTTGCCTGCGTAATCAAGGCGGCCGGAGACAGGCAACCTTAGATAGCGCGGAACCAGGGGTACGACATTGGAATAACGGTTGTTGTACTGCTCTTCACGTATTCCGCGCCTCATCTCCAGAGCATCTCTCACGCCCTTGGTCGTCAGCAGGCCCGTCTTGGCCCCGCGGTAAGTGAGGACCGCGTTAGTCGTAACGGTTGTGCCGTGGACAATCACGGCAACCGAAGCCAGAAAGTCCGTCAAAGCCACCCCTTCGTCCTGGGCCATCTCGGAAATCCCCTGCATAGTTGCTATGGACGGGTCCTTGGGAGTCGACAGCACCTTATAAGTCCGGAATTGTCCGTCAGAGCGTGTGAGCAGAAAATCGGTAAAAGTACCTCCTACGTCGATTCCGATCTTGTAGTTCATGACGGCCTCTTGGATTGGAAGGAGTAGTTTCTGGTTTAACAATGAGATTATTTGAGGACGAAAAATATTAGAATGTAGCCATGTTGTTGTCAATGTTGTAGCCGCGCATTAGTCGGATTCGCTTTGAGACTATGAAGATTTTCCTAAGCCGGGTAGGGGCAGCTATCAGGAGGATGGATTGTCCTACTGCCATTCTCATGCTCCTTCGAGGTCTATCCATCTTTTTCCCTCTTGTTAACGTGACTGTCCGCAGGGGTACAGATTGTTAGCACGAGATTCTCAAGGATGGCCTTCGGCGCCTGGGCTCCCAGTTTTGAAGACTTCATCAGCACATCCGCCTCGAGCACTGCTTCCATGATCCGCGTGAGCTTTTCCATGGGAAATCTCTGGGCATCTCTCAGGTATAAATAGAGGGGATAATCCTTCATCGCCAGCAGATTCAGTTTTCCTTTTTGCATCATTCCGGGATTTTCCTCACGAACCTTCTTGAGGACGGGGAGAAAGCTCTGGTACGTCATCCCGCGCTTCCAGGAAGATCTAAATATCGTGAACAACATCTCTCGTGCCACCATGAGTCTTCGGAACTCAGTGGCTATGGAAGCAAGGGTCTGTAATGGATGCGAAACGAGCTTCAGATTTTCGTGAAGTGCAGGAAGGCATCTCTTGATATCCGCGGTCCGTAGCACATTGTTCAGGTCGAAGAATGCTGCTTCGTGGAAGTCTGAAAACAGCGCCTCGACATCAGCGCCGGTGATTTGTCGGCGTTCCCCCACATATCCGACCAGCTTTGCAAGCTCGCTTTCCAGTTGCCTGATTTCTTTGCCGGAACGGGCGTACATCTTTTCAATGGCATCTGGTGCTATCTCTTTTCCCGCTCGGCCCAGGACATCGCGCACGCGCTCTTCGAAAAAGGCTCTCTCCAAGCCGGTGCCGTACTTTTCCTGTTGTACGGAGCACTCAACTACATTGCCTTTCTGCTCCATTGTTTTGAAAATCTTTTTACGCTTGTCTACTCCGGGCGCGGTGAACACCAGGACAGTCCCTTCGGGAAGAGGGGAAAGAACCAGGTCTTCGACCAGCGCCTCGTCTCCCGTTGCCCCGGTTGGCCCGCCGCCAGCCAGAAAGGCCTCGGCCAAACGGGCCAACGTTGTTCGTTCCTCCGGTCGGGCCGAATCTCCAAGTATCTGATTTACCCATTCCGGATCGTGTTGAACGTCCGAAGACACCAGACCTGTGAGGTTCAAGAGCTGCGCCAAGGCTCTGAAGGCGGACTTTTCTTCGCCGGCCTTCCAGGATTCAATGGCCTTGGCGGCAAGTTTACGCTCATCCGTACGCCCCATGAAAAGCGTCGTCTGCTCGATCACGATCACACGAGGCCCGCCGAATAGAGAAGGGGTGTACACCTCGGATGAAAGGCCGCCCGCGTCAAGATTGATCCCATCAAAAATGATCAGATTGGTAGCTCGGAGTTTAGGATCAAGGAAATCACCCACCAGTTTGTTCACCTGCTCTTTGACGAGGAATTCGTCGCCGTAGAACAAATATATACCGTCGACAATCTTAGAATCCTCTGAACTGGAAGCTTTCTTTTTCATGTGCAGCGTTCCGGGCGTTCTGTAGGGCTGGTGGTCTAAGCATTTCGATTAATATCAGCTCCGCGCAAGGGCGCCCCTACGTGCCGGCCGAACGCGCATCTACCCCCTGTGCAAAACGGATCTTCGTAAAGACCGGGTCCGAAGGCTGAAACGTCTACTTGGGTTCGACTTTCTCTTTTGGGGCTTCCCCAGACTGCGTAGCATGAGGCGGAGTCGGTTCGTCGTTCTCTATAGCTTTCTTGAAAGTTTCTGATCCCTTTGCCTAATCCTCCCATGATTTCCGGAATCTTCTTGCCACCAAAGACCACAACAACAATGAGAAGAATCAGGATTAGTTCCCATAGGCCCGGCATTATGGAGCTTACTCCCTATCCACAGGTTTTTATATCTTTTTTTGAACTTTCAGGTTTTACCGGGGTCAGTATATGGAAAATAGTGAAATCGGTCAAATGTTCTTCTGGGTTGGACAGGCCGGCCGCGCGAAATGCGACGGCCATGTCGGATTGTGGACAGTCATGTAACACCCTGAAAGCATTGGTTCCTGGACCAAGGGGTGAGGAGAAGGGGTGTCCAATTCCGAACGCTCGCAAACCTGGGCGAGGAATCGCGCGGCATTGCAAGGGCTCAATATCACTGTCGTTTATACTTTTGCCGTGATTTGGCACTTGAGTTGCATTGTGAGAGGGCATGAAAAACACGAAGGAAGGCATCATGAGCCAAAACAGCGATAAACTCGAACAGTGCACTGAGCGGCAAGAAGAAGTAATAGCGACCCTTATCAATCCTATTCATGTTTTTTCAGGCGCGGTCTCGCCGAGGGACTATATAAACGCTCAAAAAAGGCTACTCCGGGACTTTGGTGAGGACATCTACTTCAATTGGCAACTGGAAATTCTTCATGCCGAAATTGCCTCGATCATCGAAGAAATAAAGCTGGAGAATTCGGGTCCTCGCCCCAACACCAATGTAGTGGGTCAAGCCTAAACCCATCGCGATGAAAAAGTCCCGTAAGGCAATATAGAGAGAGTCAGGTAAACTGGCATTCACTAATCAATCTTATCCAACTCCATGGAATCGGGACTTCGTCATGGAGGAAAAGGTCGACGGAGAGGCGGAAGATTTGGGTCTTCCGCCTCACATCCATCTGCAAAGCAAGCTTTTTTTGGGCCGGGAATCCCAACCCCTCACAGTTCCCGGCCTTTTTTGTTTTCCGAACAGTTATCCCTCTCTCCAAAAGCCTATTTGACACGCATGTGAGCAGCTTGCAACAGATTCCTCCGCGCTCTGACGAGATGCTGCTCCCCCGAACGCAGGTTTACCCGACACACCGAATCTTGATATAACATGTGTGGCTTCATTTCATTTGCGGTTCCACTAACCACGGAGGACTCCAATGTTCAGCGTTTCGGACGATTGGAAGCGAGCCTATCCGGGGGCTCACGCCGGAATCCTGGCCATGCGCAATGTGGTCAACCCCGCTCGTCACCCTGAATTGGACCACCAGAAAAAGGAATTGGAAGCCGATCTCCGTGCCCTGTTCAAAGAGCGCAACTCTCTAAAGTCTTTGGAGCCCATTAAAGCTTATCAGGCCTATTTCAAGCGTTTCAACAAAACATATCATGTCTTTCAGCAACTGGAATCCGTGATTTTCAAAGGTAAGCCCATCCCGCGAGTAGCAGCCCTGGTTGAAGCCATGTTTATGGAAGAGCTCAGAAACATGGTGCTAACAGCAGGGCACGACTTGGACGCGGTCAAGACACCGCTGAGACTTGACACGTCAAAAGGGAATGAAAAATTCATCCGGATGAACGGCCAAGAGCAGGTACTGAAGGCAGGTGATATGATGATAGCAGACGCTGTTGCGGTCATTTCCAGTGTGATCTATGGCCCCGACAGGCGTACGATGATCGCACCGGCCACGAAAAGAGCCTTGTTCACGGTTTACGGTGTCCCCGGTGTAGGTGAGCAAGCAGTGCGGCAGCACCTGGAGGGGATTGAGGCCAATATAAGACTGGTATCACCGGACGCGGACGTGGAACTGTTGGAGATATACGGTACCGAGTAGCGGAAGAAACCTGGAGCGACCAGGCTCTACGCGGAGGCTTTCCTACGAGAGGCCAGGAGGTCCAGAAAGCTGTCAATCTGCCTTTCCACGGACTCGATGGAATAGAGGCGAGGGTCATTATGATCAGCTTCCAAGATTACGCCGGGTATTCCGGTTCGCTCAGTCACGGAAAGGCGCACCTCGGGTATGTCCTGCGAGACAAACTTACAGCTCCGATTGGAGTGATATAAGAAGCCGTCGAGATTGAATTGCTCGGCCGCCTCTACGTACTGAGCTATCCTACGCTCCAGGTGCAGGTTGGCCGTGTAAAGGTACTGCTTGGTCCAATCCGCGAAAGGATCCTTCTCCCCTACAGCCAGGCTAGCCCAAGCCCAAGTATAGAGAGACGTGACCAGAACAGCTCCACGCTCATCCAGAAATTGGGACAGGCGTCGGAGTTCCGGCCAAATAGGTAGATTGTCCCAAAACAGGCGAAACTTTTCATTCGTACATGCTCCAATCCCCTTCTTAACGCGCTCATCAAGTTCCTGGACCAATGACATATAAAAATCCACCGCGACGTGCGTGCCCCTCTGGGCCACAATAGGGGCCATGGAGATGAACTGGTCGAAGACACTCATGGGCGAAGGCTTGCTGGTGCCGGTCTCGAGGTACGCGAGTCCAAAGTTCGGATGCTCTTTGCGAAAGGCGTATGGTCTCTTTCAGGCGGTCCTGATCCAGGGTGCGTCCTGTTATGCCTTCGATCACCCTCAGCAGGTCCTCCAGTTGGGAGCGCACGTATCTTTCCGCGGCCACGTCCTTCTCTCCGTTGCCGGAATGAGGCACGTCGATCAGGACCATTGGAGCTGAATATATCCGGCTCAGCACCTCGAACCATTTGGTAAGGGTACCGCATTGGCTGTTCGAGATCACCAACAGATCCGGCTTCGGAAGGCCCCATGTCGGACTCACGCCAGTCTTTATTGAACCCAGGTCACAGCGTGCGTACGAGCAGAGATCCATGGAGTAGCCCATCCCCTCTGCAGCAGCAGCCGTTTCGGGGGATAACTTTCGGGCGCCGATTATCACGGCGTGGTTTTCCGGATATATTGGTATCACATCCATTGCATAGAGAAGTTCCACCGGCGTGAACGCGTTCACGTACGCGATGAACTTGCCGTTCTCTTTGGCCATGTGGGCCGCGCCATAATAGTCTATATTAATTTGCTTGAGAGCCCTTAGGGCCTCGATTGGCTCCATCTGCACATCCTCCGTAAGCTCGGCAAACTGTTAAAACTCCTCACCGGCGATCATCTCCCGAAACGCCTCCAAACGCAGTCGTATCTGTTCAAGGGAACCCCCTCGTGCCGATGTCTCAAGGACCAAGCTTGGAATGTTCGCTTGTTCAAGGGCTTTGTGAAAATCGGGAGTGTCGAAACCAGCTGCCTCGCAGAATTTAGGATTCAAGAAAACGACGCCTCGGGCTCCGCTCCCTAGCACCCTCTCCAGAAAACCTTGCACGGTTTGCAAGGGCTCCAAGTGGTAGCCCGCGTAGGGGATGCTGGAGAAATGTCGATCCACGAGGGCCTGTATTGGATCGCCGTTCGATTCAGCGTCTCTGGCGATTGACCGGAGCCCCGTAACTATTTCGTCTTCCACCACGAGGAGTCCCAATTTGTCGAGGAGATCCAAAACCCCCGGCGGATCCCAGACCTTTCCCCTCACATACACTGGCACTCGCTCTTGAGTATCCTTCAGGCTCTCATCCCAGGGCAGGCTTTTCATCCATTCGAGATGTTGTTCTCTCGGCGCTCGCAAAGCTGACGCAAGGAGAACCCCTACTCGATCCGAAGTCCAAAGTGACGGTTGTAACCGTTGCTTTTCATAGGCATCCCTAAGTCGGGCGCGACTCTTGTTGTAGAGCGTGATGCTTGCCGCAAGTTCCTCCGGGCCGACTTTTCGGCCGGTAATCTTGGCTGTCGCGTCGGTGAACCGGAGGAGCTCGGCCTTCAGATATTCCCTGGCCTCCGAGTAATCCAGCCTTTTGGGCAGGCGGAGGAATTCATTGGCCATGTCGGGGAAGCAATTGTTCCAGATGTGAAACAGGTTACGCGTAGTGTCGCACACGTACGGAATGACCATACCGTCCAGAACCGCCAGATCACCCCGTAGACCCAGATCGAGGGCACCCATCGCGTGGCTGCATGTATATCCGGGTATGTGAGCCTGGGCGCGAGAAATCTGAACTCCGGCCCCACCTATCGCCACCGGTAGGGCGCCCGCGGCATGAAGGATTTCTTCAGGAACATCGGGAAGAAGGTGTCCGATTACTTTACGGCCTGTTTTCCGTTTCCAAGCGTCGGCATGTGCCCATGGAGATGCCAACACTTCTCTAAATGGCCTCCACGGCTCTTCAGCATTCATATGTTCCTCCATTCTCACGTGTTGGCCAAGGTTCCGCCATCCACATAAATGCTTTGGCCGGTAATGAACCTCGCTGCATCAGAACAGAGGAAAAGAACCGCGCCAACGATGTCGTCCGGTTCGGCAAGCCTCCCCTGAGGGACGCGACTGACCAACTGGCGTTCAATTTCTGGATTTGCCCAAATCGGTTGGCTAAAATGGGTTCTGGTCAAACCAGGGCCCACCGCGTTGACCAATATGTTCATGGGAGCCCACTCTGTAGCCATGCACATGGTCAACATCTTCACCGCCGCTTTACTCGAGTGATAGACCCCCATCATGGGCCCTCCTGGTACAGCGCCTACGGTAGTGATGTTTACTATGCGTCCCCCACCTTGCTGGAGCATGACCTTGGCCGCTGCCCGGCTCAGGAGAAAAGTTCCCTTGACGTTTGTGTCGAAGATCTTGTCAAATCCATCCTCTCGGAGATCCATGAGAGGCCTGAAGAAGCTTCGAGCCGCGTTGTTAACCAAGATATTGACTCCACCGAAAGACTTTACTGCCGCTCCGACTAGCGCATCAATCTGGTCGCTTTGGGTCACGTCCGTCGCCTTAGCTATGGCTTCGCCGCTTCGAGAGCGAATTTCTTCTGCCACAGCTTCAATCTCTGCGACGGTCCTGGCTGCGATCACGACCTTCGCACCGGCCTCGGCCATGCCCAATGCAATAGACTTGCCTATCCCTTTTCCTCCGCCGGTTACAATAGCTACTTTACCAGTAAGATCTGGCCACCCAGCCATCCGCATACGCCTCCTTTCAGCCGTCAAAACGCCGGCAGTCAAATCCAAAGTGAACCTGTCATCCTGTCGGATCAGTTTGGGCTCGATCCGCCTCCTGACTGGCTCATATATGATCCGAACTGATTGCTGGACCTGGTAAGGGCCTAGAATACGAGAGTTCAGGGCCTTTGGCAACGTTTAACTGCGTCAGCACGAAATCGTACATTCTCGACCGAGAAGTGGCTTTGAGAAAAAGCCTGTCAGCTTGGAAGTATCTGATACCAGTTCAGGGGCAAACAATGAATGATCCACTAAATCAAACACGGATCTGGTAAAACCCGGGTCGGTGTTCGTTTTGCTACTAATCGATTCTCTTGTTTTGAGAGCGAACCTGCCTTATCCGGAAGGGTGCCACTTGGCTCCGGTTGCGATGGGCTGTCGATCAGTCTAAAATGCAATCTGCCGAGACGTCCGCGAGTTGCATAGAAGAAGAGACCTAAGAGTGCGATTTCGGAGACATCAAGGCTTGGGAATCAAAACTGGAGAGATCTGTGCTTGATAAGGAGAAAAAGATGGCCGAATACACGATACATCCACTAGCAGTAGGCTTTAACGAAACCGATCAAGGTGTCATGACGTATCTTCGCTTTTACGGGAAAAGGATTTTGTTGCCTATCTATTCGTTTGCCCTTAAAGGTGGAGACCTGAAAATCCTCGTAGACACCGGGATAGAGGATTTCATCGCTCCTGACGACCTGGCAGAGCGAATGGGATTTCCTGTCATGAGCTTTGAGGAGGCTCTCAAAACTGTAGGATGGACGCCGGAAGATGTAGATCTGATTATCCACACACACTTGCATAACGATCATTGCGAGAACGACTCCCTGTGCTCGAATGCACGGGTACACGTGCAAAAGGCCGAACTTGAGTTCTTCAATAACCCGCATCCGGTCGATCACAGATATTATCCGGATGTTCTTGACGGCGTAAACATCGTCCCCATCGAGGGTGATGCCGCTATAGTTGAGGGGATTGATGTGCTTTTCACTCCCGGGCACACCCCTGGAGGGCAGTCTGTAGTGGTGCAAACCTCTAAAGGCAAAGCTGTAATAACCGGTCTATGCTGCAACGCTGAGAAACTTTCCACCTGGTGGTGGGGTTATCGCGCCGGGCGTTCATCTCAACCTGATCCAAGCATACGAGAGCATGAAACGAGTGCGCGAAGCTGCAGACATTATCATCCCCATACATGATCTCGGGATAGGCAGGAAGGAGACGATTCCAGAGTAGGAGGTGGTCAAACCAGGCCGTCGCCGAATCGAGTTGTGAGGCGCAGAGGCACCAATGAGAAAAGAATATGGCGTAGCTTTACGAGACTTGTTTACAGTGCTTCTCAGCAGGGCCTGCCCGCTCTTCGAGTGCGTGAAGAAGCCGCGAATATTGGCCGGCTTCCCGGGTGAACACACGTACAGGTGGCCCGTTACCGCGAATCAACATGCCTGGGTTGTGCTTGTTCCTGACCAAAAACGTGAGGCTTTCACCATTGAGCTTGGCTGGTCCCGGAAAGGTCGCTTTCCTCAACTGACTATGCGTCCATCATTCGCGCACCCGAAGGATGCAGGGCCGGAAGATGAGTACCTTATGCCGCTTGGGGGAACTGGCGCGAGGAACAGACTGGTGGTGGATGATGGAGGAGCTTCCGTTGTGCGCCACGCAAGACCAAATAATGGCCTACATCGTAGCGCAAACGAAACCGATTGCTCCTGAAATGGCACGGTCACGGATCATACCGCACGTGCAGGAAGCCATAGCAGAGTTCGAGCGCTTCGGTCTTCCATTTTTTCGGGCACACGTCCCATTCGGCGGTTAAGGGAAAAAAAGTGAAGTTGAATTTGTTCCACAAAATTTTTGCAGCCTTCATGATTACGATTCTGGCTGCGATAGTCGTTCTGGCCTTGACCATGTATTTTTCCGCAAATCGGCGGTTCTCTGAGTATGTGACAAAAGTAGAGATGGGACAACTGGACGATCTGGTGGCTGCTCTCGGCTCTCTGCATCAGGAGAAGCAATCCTGGGAGCATTTTCGAGAGAACCCTGACTCTTGGTTTCGATTCATTTGGCACTATTTACCTGAAACATCCGCCTATCCTCTTCCACCTCCACCAGGCCCCGGAAGAGCTGGGGGGCGTTGGGAGGGAGGTTTTTCGCCTGAACCCCCATTGGAGATCGACCAAAGCCCTCGGAGAAGAGTAGTTTCCACGAATTCGGTGGAAAAGAGAGAATTGAGGTCAAGACCACTTGGCCCGCCTGCCCCTCCCCCTCGCAGAGAATCAATTGGGCCGCGCTTGGCTCTCTTCGACGGGAACAAACAGCTCGTTGCGGGTCCTTCCGAGTTCCCGATTCAAGGTTATTTGTTTCGCCCTGTTAATGCCGGCGGACGACCTGTAGGTTGGCTCGGATTGATGCCAATGAAGCATGGGTCACATCCGCTGGAGTTGGCCTTTATCGAGGAACAGGCCAGAGGCTTTCACTTTGGCCGGGTTTTGCGTCCTTGCTCTCGCGGGCTTAATCTCCTTTTTTCTGTCAAAGCATTTCCTTGCACCAATCGAGAAGTTGACACAAGGTGCAAAAGAGCTTAGTTCCCTCAACTTCGGCACTCGAATTGACGTGCAGACCAGCGATGAGCTAGGCCAACTGGCAAACACTTTCAACTCAATGGCGCAAGCTCTGGAAAAGAATGAAACACTTCGGAAGCAATGGACCTCAGATGTGGCTCATGAACTGAGGACACCCCTGGCCATACTTCGAGGAGAAATAGAGGCAATGCAGGACGGCGTGCGAGAAATGAACGCCGAGAGGCTTAACTCACTCCATGATGAGACAAACCGAATCGGTAAACTCGTGGACGATCTCCATCAACTCTTCGTAGCGGATTCCGAGAATCTTGTACGGCAAAAGAGTCCGGTGAAGCCGCTGGCAATTCTTAAAGACGTCATCGATACATTTGAGACGCGGCTCACACAAACCGGCATTCAACTTGAGGCCAATTCAATTGATGAGCAACGACGCTGTAATCATGGGGGATGAAGATCGATTGCGACAGCTATTCGCGAATCTGATCGAGAATACTATTCGATACAGCAATTCTCCGGGAGTCTTGCGCATCAATCACTATTGCTCTCTCCAACAACTCACTATGGTTTTCGAAGATTCCCCCCCGGGAGTCCCATCTGAGGCTCTCGACCACGTTTTTGACAGGCTCTACCGCTTGGACAAATCAAGAAGTCGGGCTTTCGGAGGCAGCGGCCTCGGCCTCTCTATATGCAAGGAAATCGTGATAGGGCACGATGGTGTGATTCGTGCCTCACACTCGTCTTTGGGAGGATTGCAGATTTCCATCGAGTTTCAACTCATGAAGGCATAAATCGACAGTTGAGGCAGGCATGGCAGAGAAATATGTGTTGGTTGTAGAAGATGAGTCCAAAATTGCCGAGTTGCTGCGGGACTATCTCGCCACAGCCGGTTTCCTTGTAACGATTGTTGACCGTGGAGATTTGGCCGTTGCCCAAGTGCGGAAGAACACGCCGGCACTGGTGCTTCTGGATATCATGTTGCCGGGTATGGACGGAATGGACGTATGTCGACAAATCAGGAAATTCTCTACCATTCCTATTATTATGCTCACTGCGCGTGTGGAAGAAATTGACCGGATTATCGGCCTTGAATTGGGCGCAGATGACTATGTGTGCAAACCGTTCAGCCCCCGGGAAATAGTTGCACGTGTAAAAGCCGTGCTCAGGCGCAGCCAGCCTCAACCCGCAGAACCACAACTTAAGGTGGGACCAATCTCGATGGACTGCGCCACGCGTGAAGTCATCGTCAGTGGAAAACCCGTAAGCCTGACCCCGAACGAGTTCTCCCTACTCAAGGCACTAATGGCACGCCCCAATCGCGTATTTACTCGGGGAGAACTTCTGGATCTTGTCCAAGGTTACAGTTTCGACGGATACGAGCGAACCATCGATTCGCACATTAAGAATTTGCGCAAGAAGATAGCCGAAAAGCTTCCGGAACAAGAGGTCATAAGCACGGAATACGGGGTTGGTTACAAACTCAGTCTCGTTACAGGCCTTTCCGAGGAAAATCGCTGATGAAGGTCACGGTCTTGCATCCTGCCTCTTGCTGACAATCTTATCTGCTTCACAATCTTAACACAGCCCCTCCATATTTCTTCCACATTTGCCGTCTAGACTTGCCTTAATGAACAAACACCCGGTGCCTGTGGACCGTTAAAGTTCGCTCTCCGGGTGGATGAAGCACCACAGATGAAGGAGAGTTCAATGAAAAAGACGGCTATCGTGTTGATTCTCGCACTGGTCACACTTGTATCCGCGACTTGTTTTATTACCCTTGCAGCACCTCCTGGGCCACCGCCGGGGGCGCCTCCGCACGGTCCGGGATTCTTTTGCGGACCTCCGGGCCCTCCGCCGGGGCCACCTCACCATGGACCGGGATTCCTTGGTCTGCTGGATGGTCCACCTGATCTGATTAACAAACTCAAGTTGGCAGATGATCAGTTGAAAGAGATGCGGCTCGCGTATGTTGATTTTCAGGGCAAGACCAGAAAAGCCCGAACCGCTTTGATGGGGCTGCACGATGAGAAAAGAACCATGCTGATTAGCGGCAAAATAGACCAGGCCAAGCTTGCGAAGTTGGATGAAGAGACTACAAAGCTCTCCTCGGAAGTCATGGGCGAGGAGCTGAAAATGAAAAGAGAGCAGCTCTCAAAGCTCACGCCAGAACAGGTGAATCTTCTGGCGGATTTCTTGGCCAAAAAAGAGATAGCCCACGGGCCAAAGATGATGGGTAGGTAATGTTTTCGCTCAGTGGAGCGCTGCAAATACGAATTGAACCGTTTTTCTCAGCGCTCCACACCTCGAGAAATTACCTCGTATTTCCGAAAATGCTTGAGCCTCCATATACAACCCGGGTCTCGGAGCGACACACTGAAACATGAGCCGTGGGCCGTGAGTCCCGTAATGGATTTTAGGGGTAACCTATGAGAATTTCCGGCCAAAAAGGGAGAGCAAATACCAAACTGAAACGCTCGCGGAACAAGATATACGTGCGTCAGAGCTTACGGAACTCGAGAAGAAAGACAGCCTCAATAAAACGTCTCCATCTTAAGCCCTCAATCGATGTTTCACGACCGCTCTTGTACATGGGAGGGCTTGAAATGGATGATCAGAACAATACTAGGGAAGGGCTGATTCCCACTCTAGTGGGCGTTGCACTCCGCCGTGATCCGAGCAGAGAGTCTCCAACTTTCTTCGACATTCTGCGTTCTCGTGTCTTCACTTTTCGGGGGGTTATATGACAATTTCGGAGCAAGCCAAATCACAAGTAATCCGGCTGATTGACGAGGGTGAGAGGCTCAATCCTCTTGATTTAGAAGCATTTTATAATTGGTTGGAAGCCTCGTACGAAGCACTGGAGTTCCATCCTGTGCAACAACGGCGGTTCGACGAATACTGCCGTTCCTCTTATGATTCTCCGTCCATGAGGCGGTTTGTCGGAGTATGGATGCTTAAATTGGCCCTGGAGGAGGCTTCACCAGGAAGCCGAGGTTGCCAAAACCTCCTCGAGTCGAGCAAGAGCGTACCTCACCTTCCAACAAGAAGCAGCGCGGGGTCTCAAAGAAAAAGGTGAAACAGTCCGGCGCCCGGGTAGAGAAACGCGTTATGCTCAGAAAACAGTCGAGACTCAAACAGGCTGGAATACTCGTGTTGATTGCCACAGGTATTTTGGGCGGGGGCGCGTACTGCGTTAATGGGAAGCTCTCGGGCAAGCCACAACAGGAGTACGAGACAGTAACGGCGTCGAAGCGTGATGTGGGCGCGGTGGTTCAGGCAACCGGAATCGTGAAGGCGATGGTGGGGGCTGACGTAAAAGTTGGGGCTAGGACACCGGGTAAAGTCGTAGAGCTGCCCATCAACGTCGGAGATAAGGTCAGCAAAGGACAAGTCATTGCCAAGATAGAACAGGACGATCTCGTCGCAAAAGTTAAGCTCCAGAAAGCGGTTCTTGCCGAAGCCAGGGCCGAGGAAACCCGTCTGACAAAGGACCTTGAGCGCTACAAACAACTGAGTTCCACTAACTCGGTTTCCCCCAGAAGTTAGACGAGAGTGAAGCACAGTACGAAATGGCCAAGGCAAGGACTCTCAAATCTGAGGCCGAACTCGATTACTGGGTATCTCGACTCTCGTACGCCACTATTATCGCGCCCATCAAAGGCACCGTCGCCTCGGTCAACACAATGCAAGGAGAGACGGTGGTCACAGGACTCAATGCCCCCACCTTCATCCGAATCATTGCTCTTGATCGTCTGGAAGTGCTGGCTTATGTGGATGAAAACGACATTGGTAAGGTACAGATAGATCAAGAAGCCACCTTCACGGTCGCAGCCCACCAGACTACCGAGTTCCGGGGCAAAGTGACGACCATCTATCCATCAGCCACCACTCAGGATAACGTTGTCTACTACCTCACCTCCGTGAGTGTGGATAATCGAGAAGGCAAGTTGAGGCCGGATATGACGGCGAACGTGTTGATCTTTATCGATCGGCGGAGCGGAGTTGTCACGGTACGGTACAAGGCTGTCAAACGCGAGGGAGCCCGGAAGTTCGTTCTTGTGACTAACAAGGGGCTGCTGGAGAAGCGATTCGTGAAGGTCGGATTGAGAGACCAGTCCTATTTCGAAATACTGGATGGCCTGAAAGAGGGGGAGCTAGTGGTTATGGGCGAGCCGCTCCGCAAATGAAAAGTGCGAGTGACCGTTCACGAGAAGGCCACCCCCTATTACCATGGGGGCGGTTTGGAGGGGGAGATGGTCTCCACCTCCATCTCAGGCTGGACTCAGATCGCCCTCGAGCCCAGCCTAAACTATTACAAATGCGAGGGCCTTCAATGATACGAGTGGAAAACCTTTTCAGAAACCTTTCAAAAAGGGAGCTTGGAGGTCCAAATCTTGCGTGGCGTCTCCCTGAGCATCCGCAAAGGGGAGTCTGTTTCAATCATGGCGCCGTCGGGAATGGGAAAGAGTACGCTACTGAATATTCTGGGCTGTCTTGATAAACCGACCAGCGGCTCGTACATCCTGGACGGCGTTCCTGTTCATGACATGGACGATGATGAGTTGTCCAGAATGAGAAACGAGAAAATCGGGTTTGTTTTCCAGTCCTTTCATCTTCTGCCGCGGATGACTGCTTGGGAAAACGTGATTCTTCCGCTCATTTATGGCGATTTTGAAGGAGATATGAAGGAAAGAGCTATTGGAGTTTTGGAAAACATTGGTCTTGCGGATCGAGTGGATCACCTACCAAGAGAATTATCCGGCGGCCAACAGCAGCGAGTTGCCATAGCTAGGGCGCTGATCAGACTCACCAGGCATCATTCTTGCCGATGAGCCCACCGGGAATCTGGACTCTTCTTCGGGCCAAGAAGTCATGAAGATATTTCACGAGCTTCACGCCGCGGGAACCACCATGGTTGTCGTCACACATGACAAGGAGGTTGCGCTTCGGGCCGACCGAATCATCGAGATGAAGGACGGTTGCATTTCCAACGACCGCCCCACTGGAGGCCGGTCAGGTGAGGCAGCATGAGAAGGATGCTGCGCATGGGCCGACAGGGTCTGAAAGCCATTGCGACAAATAGGACAAAGAAACGGTCCTTATGATGCTCGGCGTAGTTATCGGTGTGGCGACGCTCACCATTATTGCCTCTTCGGTAATCGGAGCACGGGCCGAGGTTTTGGCCAAGGTCGAAAAATTTGGTCTCCAGCAAATTGGTATCATTGCCGGTGCGGGGAGAAAGCCGGGGGTTCCGCAACCCGTTTGCACCAGTCTGAGGCTAGAGGATGCCCAGGCAATGCTTTCTGAAATTGCTAACGTGAAGGACGTGTGCGCGGAAATCGTGCGCACGGATTTCCCTGTAAAATGCGGTAACAGGAGTATCTACGCGGCAATCGTTGCATCGAATTCCAGTTGGGCGTCCATGTGGGGCACTGGTCTGGAAGCGGGACGGTTCTTATCCCGGGAAGACACCGCCCGTCGGTCACGGGTGGCCGTCATTGGTAAAACTATCCTGAGAGACCTCTTTGAATACAAAGATCCTGTTGGAAAGCGGATTCTCATTAACAACAATCCCTTTGAGATTATTGGTGTCCTTGAACCGAGAGGGACAACGCCCCTCGGTGACGACTTGGACAACCAGATCATTGTACCCGTCTCCACCGGTCAAAAAAGAATCTTTCACCAGGATTACCTCTTCGCCGTAAAAGTGGAATTAAAGGACCCATCTGAGATGTCTCAGACCGTGAGTGATGTTCGTGAGCTTCTCCGGGAAAGGCATAATCTCCGTGAAGGGGTCGAGGATGATTTCACGATTATTACTCCGACCTTGATAATGAACATGATGTCGAGTCTTTCGGCGACATTCAGCCTTTTTCTCATGCTGGTTTCGGGTATATCGCTCGTGGTTGGCGCAATTGTCATCGCAAACATCATGTTCATGGCTGTGCACGAGAGAAGGGCGGAAATCGGTCTTCGGAGGGCGATTGGAGCCCGAAGGAGAGATATACTTGTGCAGTTCCTGTTGGAGGCCGTTTGTGTCGCGGCCACAGGCGGAGTTCTGGGAATTGTGCTGGGACTTCTTGGACTCAAGCTCTTGTCAGGTCACATGAAATTGCCTTCCGCCATCCTCTGGCAGCCCATCGTGGTCGGGCTCCTAAGTGCAATCGTGGTGGGGCTCGTAGCAGGCATTCAGCCGGCAAAGAAAGCGGCCAAGTTGCGTCCTATCGAAGCATTAAGGTGAGTCCTCTTGCGAACCAGTCAGTTGCGTGGCTTCCGAATTGCCATAAGGACCCTCACAGGCAACCCTTTGAGGGTTGCCCTTGCCGTGCTGGCCATCACGATCGGCGTAGCGTCTCTCATTGTCCTCGTCGGAATCGGAAAAGGAACTGAACAAAAAGTTCGCAGGGTAATCGAAGACATGGGTCCAAATCTGATTATCGTGAATGCAGGACAATCAAGGGTATCAAGGGACAGCTAGGACAGTTTGGAATGATGACGAACTTGACGCTGAAAGATTCCTCTGCAATTGCCGAAGAGTGTCCATCAGTTCGCGCGGTTGCTCCTGCCTACTCCAAGAAACTATTGGTAAAATTTGAAAATGTGACCTACAGCACCAAGATCGTGGGTACCATGCCTTCAATCCAGGAAGTACGAAATGTCTCGCTCCAATCCGGATCGTTCTTTGATGAAGCCGAAAACAGGCTCATGGCACCGGTGGCAGTTGTTGGGCCCACGGTAGTGGACTCGTTATTTGGCGGGCGTGATCCCATTGGCACGTCCATCATGATTGGAAAGGTGATGTTCAAGGTCATTGGCGTAACTGCTCCCAAGGGGTCTGTTTCCGGTGAGGATCAAGACGACCAAATATTCGTGCCTTTGCGGACTTCCATGTCCAAGCTCATGAACGTGACGTACCTGAGCAACGTTTTCGTTGAGGCTGCTGGATTTGACAACATTTACTCTACTGGGATCGAAATAAGGTCGCTTCTTGAGAAACGCCATCGATTGCGTGAGGATAAGGACGATGACTTTACTATTCAAAACCAGGCCGATGTGATTGAGGCGCAGAGTTCCGTTGCCAGAAACATTCAGCCTTCTGATCGTGAGCATCGCTGTTAGTTCCCTGGTCATCGGTGGCGTGGGAATATTGGGGGTTATGCTTCTTTCCATCCAGGAACGAATAAGCGAGATAGGTATCCGCCGGGCTGTCGGCGCGAAACGGAGAGACATACTTGTGCAATTCCTCGTTGAATCTTCGTTTCTCGGCGCACTGGGCGGGATTGCGGGCCTCTTCCTCGGACTCGGCGCATCGGCCGGAGTGAAGCTGTTCTCAGGAATGCCGGTAGTTTTGCAGCCTGATTACATAGTATTATCGCTCGCGTTCTCTTTGGCGACCGGCCTCATTTTTGGAATATACCCTTCGTGGAAGGCTGCCAGGCTAGACCCCATTGAAGCACTGGATACCGAGGCCTAGGAGGCTGTTGCGCAATCACACTAATTTAGGACATCGTGCTACTAGGAGGTCCCGGCCCATAGGCGCTAACTTGAGGAGGGCAGCCTTGTGAGGTCAGCATTATCACCCTCCCCCCTCCCCCTCCCGTCGAGGGAGGGGACACTGAAAATCCTCTCCCCTGGCGGGAGAAGGCAGGGAGAGGGGGTCTTGTGAGATCAAAGCGCGGGTTTAGGTTAGCCTCTAGGAGGCTCTCCCCACTCAATCATTCCCGTTTTCGGACATAGATTTGAAACTTGCTCTAGAAGGCCAGCCAAGCCGCGCGGTCAGTGCAAGTATTGACTCTGCTTCTGAAGACCGTCCTTGGACCCTACCGCCTTTATCAGTTCGGGTTCGATGACGCTCATGCGTGTCTGATCGTCGACCTTGGCTTGGATAAATGAAACGAGATTCTCGAAATCCTGCTTGGTAATCACGGGAAACTGGTCAGCCCCCTCGGAACCCGCGTAGTCCAGCGCTGTGAAATTCCCCGTATGGGGATCGACTTCGCCGGAGATTTGAATAACCTCAACATTGTCACCGGAGGCATACCGGCCCACGATGGCCAGTCCCCGAGATCGTGAAAAATACAGGATAGCGACTTTGTAAATACCCGACGACTCGAACAACTCAAAGGGATTCATCTCTTCTTTCCCATATCTAAGAAGGATGCACAGTTGAGGATCAGCAAAGGGCTTGATTTAAATCAATCTAACAACGGCACTAGTGAATGTCAAGCAGCCCATAGCAAGCCGAGGGCGCTCATATTAGCGCCCTGAGTCGAGTTGTTCCACATTGTTCGTCAGAGCAAGGATCCCGCAATCCAGCGGGCGCGTACTGGCAGACCGGCGGAGCCCTCGGCAATGTGAGTCATAACAAATGAGGAGCCTTTTGAGGGGCTTAACCACTTCCGAGACAGTTACCCTATAACATCTATCTACCATCTAGAAACCTATTGACAGCGGCATTCTTCTCTTTCATTGTAAAGAATACTCGGCTATAAATAATGTGCGGCGGGATTGCTCGAACCGGAGGACCAGATGAAGCAGATCATGTTTGGACGCTGGGGTCACGTCCTGCGGGACCACCGGAAGGAAGACAAACCACCCAACGATCAGCCTGCTGGATTTCCGACGGCTGCAGGATTTCCGGAGAACATTGTCGCTCTCATGAGCGGCAAAGGGTTTCTGCAGTTTGAAAGCGACTTCAATTTCGTCCCTATGATACGGGAGTATATCAGCCAGATTCAGGCCAAGTACTGCTGCGGGAAGTGCATCACCGGCATCAAAGGTTCAAAGGTGCTGCTTCTTACCTTGGACAAGCTATTGCGGGGTGAGGGAACTGAATCGGATCTGGAAATCTTGGCCCGCATGGCCGACATACTCAATGACGCCGCCAAATGCTCAGTGTGTCAGAGCGCCGGTGAACTTCTCAGAGATGGACTTACTCATTTTCGAGAGGATTTTCTCGCGGCTATCCGCGGAGGCGTGCCCGCAGATTCGATCCGTTATCGTGGAAACATTTCCGCGCCGTGCATGAATACCTGTCCTTGCCACATTAACATTCCCGGTTACGTTGAGATGCTCCAGGAACTCCGTTACGGGGAGTCCCTCAAGATAATAAGGGAGGAAATGCCTTTACCGGGCATAACCGGCCGTATCTGCCCCGCTCCGTGTGAAAAAGCGTGCAGTGTTGCGAACATGGGAGATGTGGCCATTCCGATCAAAACACTCAAGCGTGTGGCCTCCGACTATGAACTGTTTCATCATCTCAGGCCGCCGATGGAGAAAATTGACTTAACCGGCCCACCTGTAGCTGTGGTGGGAGCGGGTCCCGCGGGCCTTGCCGCAGCTTACTATTTGAACCGCCTGGGACACCCCGTGACCGTCATGGAAGGACTTCAAGTTTCCGGCGGAATGATCGGAGTGGGTATACCGCCATATCGCCAACCTCGCGACGTGCTTGATCGAGAAATCAATATTATCAAGGATCTCGGTGTAGAAATTAAGTTTGGTTTGCGGCTTGGCAAGGATTTTACCATCCGGGATCTGTTCAATCAGGGATTCAAAGCGGTCTTTCTCGGTATCGGCTCACACCGTTCCCTGCCCCTTGGACTCAAGGGAGAAGACGAAGGCATAGAAGGGGTCTTTTCGGGCGGCATAGACTTCCTTCGAGACATCAATCTGAGCCGAGACGTAACCATTGGAGAAAACGTAGCCATTGTGGGCGGAGGCAACACAGCCATTGACTGCGCGAGGACCTGCCTGAGAATGGGCGCTTCTCGGGTCGGCATCGTCTATCGGCGAACCGAAGCAGAGATGCCTGCGGATTCGGAGGAAGTGGAAGACGCCGCGAGGAAGGAATCAACTTTTATTTCCTTACCCAGCCTACAGATATTTTATCCGAAGAAAGGAAAATGGCAGGACTCAAGTGCGTCCGGATGGAACTGGGAGAACCGGACTGGAGCGGCCGGAGACGCCCGGTTCCTGTGGAAGGATCGGAATTCGATTTGGCCGCAGACACGCTGATCCCCGCCATTGGGCAGGCTTCCAATCTTAATTTTGTTTCGCCGGATGATGGCATCGAGATCACTCGCCGAGGCACAATAAAGGTTGACATCCAAACGATGATGACCACACGACCCGGTGTTTTCGCGGCCGGAGACGCTGTCAGCGGTCCTCTGACGGTGGTCCACGGTTTGGCCGGAGGCAAGCGGGCCGCCAGAATGATTCATGACTACGTGGTCCATGGGAAATGCTCTCCTTCGGAAGAGCAATGGATGGAAGACCTTATCGCCGGCATAGAGAAAGATCATGGCGTGCTGGTTACCGCCCGGACCCCAGGCCGGGAAGGGGGCACTCCTCCCAAGAGGAAACTTGATGCCCGGGAGCGAGTGGCGAGTTTTCGCGAAGTGGACTCGGGATTCACTCAGAGAAGTTCCTTTATTGAAGCCAGCCGATGTCTTCGGTGCTTCCACCTGATCCTCGCCGCGGTCAGGGAAGCCAGTGTATAAGAAAAGCCGAAGTGACTTCGGAGGGATAACGGCGTCACAAAGGCCGCTGTTTGCAGGAAGGCTTTCCTCGTAATTCTCTTCCGAATCCCCGGGAATGTTAAAGCATTAGCCGAGATCCCGGCAAACCCCTGAAGAGCCGGTGTGGGCGGCGATGGCGCCGGCGCTTGACTCTTCTTCTAAGAAGTAAAGGATCAAACAATGCCTCTACTGACTATCGACGACGTTGATGTAGCGGTTACGGAGGGGATGACCATCCTGGAAGCAGCCAAAGAAGCAGGGATTTGGATCCCGACTCTCTGTTACTACCAGAAAATCAGCCCATCTGATTCCTGTCGCATGTGCGTGGTAGAAGTGGAAGGCGTCACGCGCCCCATGACGTCCTGCAACACGATTGTCATGGATGGGATGAGAGTCCGCACGGACACTCCTCGACTGAGGGGCATTAGAGAAGAAGTCATGGGCTTGGTCCTCATGGACCATCCTTTGGAATGTCCTACCTGTCCCGCGGCCGGAGAATGTGAAATTCAAAACTTGACGTATCGGCTCGGCATTCACGGGTCAGACTACCCTGTGGCGAAACGCAGCAGTCCGGTGGTCCGGGATTGGCCCTTGATCGAGTACAATCAGAATCTGTGTATCACCTGCCTGAGATGCGTGAAGGTTTGTCACGAAGTCATTGGCGCCAGCGCGCTCGCGCTTTCCGACGTCGGGTACAATGCCAGAATAGATACTCGCGACGGAGGCGTGCTTGATTGCGACTTTTGCGGCGAGTGTGTGGAGGCGTGTCCATCCGGAGCCATGTCGAATAAAGTGTCGAAACGATGGGCCCGTTCATGGGAGTTGAGAAAGACGCCCACAATTTGTCCTCTCTGTTCCGCCGGCTGCCGGTTGGAAATGAACGTCAAAGACAACCGAATTTTCCGCGTGACCACCGACATTGAAACTCACAACAATGGTAACTTTGTGTGCAGGGGGCCGCTTCGGGTACGACCTCATTCATCACGAAGACAGACTGCTCTCCCCTCTCCTCAGGCGTGACGGAGAACTGAAGCCGGCATCTTGGGAAGACGCCCTTGGTTTTGTCGCTGATCGGCTGAAAGGGATAATGCGGGACTCAGGTCCGGAAAGCATTGCGGGATTGGCCTCACCGTGTTTGACTAACGAAGATTGCTACGCGTTCCAAAAGTTATTCCGAGCAATTATAGGGACGAATAACATCGACAGCGAGGCCAGATTCAGCTTTCTGAGAGTTCAAAGGGCCTTCGAGCTTACAGGCATTGGAGGAGCCGCGGGCAGCCTCGAAGAACTGCTTGACGCAGAAGCCATGCTCGTAATAGGTGTAGACCCCCTGGAAGAAACACCGGCGTTGGGGTGGAAGGTCAAGGCTGCTGCGCGGCGATATGATAGCAATGTCATTGTGGCCAATTCCCGAAAAACCAGCCTGGACAGGTTTGCTCGTGTGCGGCTGAGAATCCGTCCGTATTCCGAAAGCGACCTGATCCTCGGGATAATGAAAATTATTCTGGATCTGGATCTGTGGGACGGGAAATTTGTTCGAGATCAGACAGTCAATTTCCTTCCCATGAAGAACCTGCTTGACAAGATTTCTCTTAAGGGCATTCTGAAGAGAACAGGGGTCTCGAGCGAGGCCCTGGAGGAGGCGGCCCGAGTTCTCGGCAAAGCCCCAAAAGCATCTATAATCTTCGGCGGAGACGTAATCTTACAGGAAAACGGCCTCCAGTGCGCCATGAATTTGGCGAATCTGGCCCTTCTGACGGGGAATGTCGGAGGAGCCGGAGCCGGGATGTTCCCTATTTTTGAGAAAGGGAACATGCTCGGAATGTGTGGCATGGGAGCGCTTCCGGAATACCTTCCCGGATTCCAGGACGCTGCGTACGCGCGGGACCTTTTGGAGCGCGTCTGGAAAACCAGCCTTCCATACGGAAAAGGGAAAACGGTGCCTGAGATGGTCCGAGGGTTGGAAACCGGCGAGCTTAGGGCTCTGTATATTGCCGGAGCTGATCCGCTCACCGATTATCCCAACGCAGGGCGTTTCGCGTCGGCTTTGGAAAAGGCGGATCTGGTGATCGTGCAGGATCTCTTTCTGAGTCCGACGGCAAAGATGGCCCATTGCGTTTTGCCCGCGGCTTCCTTTGCTGAAAAGGAAGGGACCATGACCAATATCGAGCACCGCATTCAGAAGCTGAATCCCGTAATCCCTCCGTTGGGGCAGGCCATTCCAGACTGGAGTGTTTTTGAAGAGGTAGCCAGGTCCCTGGGGCGTCCCATGGGCTTTTTCAAAGCGGCCGATGTATTCAGAGAAATGACCCTTACCATACCTCCTTATAAGGGCCTCAAGCTACAAGACCTTCAAGGGGATGGCAAAATCGCGCCCCTTGTCCCAGCGAAGAATGTGCGGCTGCGAGGACGAAACAGCTATTCCTTTGCACCGGTTCGCACCTGGGAAGGACCCGAGAAAGAGGATGTCACAGCGTACCCGTTTGAGTTGATCGCGGGCCGATCAATGTTTCATTTCGGATCATTTTCAACGCGGTCCAGGAACCTGCTCCAACTCTGCCCGGAGGGATATTTGCAGATCAACGCGGCTGACGCGGAGGCGCTTGGCATCAAAGAAGGAGATCAAGTTAAAGTCAGTTCTCAAAGCGCTTCTTTTGTTGCACCGACTAAGCTGTCAGACAAAGTCGACAAAGGGATGGTTTTTGTCCCTACCAACTTCCCCGGCCAGTCGGTATACCGGTTGTTTGAGGAAAACACTACGGTGTGCAGAGTCAAATTGATGGCTCTGGGAGCGAACGCTGCGCAGTGACCCGTTGGAGGTCTAGGTGGAGGATTCACCTGAGATGCGCGTGATTAGCTAGGGCATTACCTTGGACGGGGAATGGCACTCCTCGTCGGATAGAGACAAAGCCGCTGGTCACGGGCACGGCATGCGCTCCTTCAAAGTAGAAAACCACCGGCCAATGTGCTCTATTACTTGGTCGCAGGGTTACCCACGAATCAAGGTTACAAAAATATGAGGAGGTAAGCATGAACGTCCGGGGGAAACCAAAGGCGACGATACTCGTCATTGACGATGAACAGATCGTCCACGAAAGTGTCCAGAGGATTCTCGTTGAGGAAGGATATGAGGTGGAAGGGGCTTTGCGCGTGGATCAGGCCCTGGACTTACTGGCAAAAGGGTCATACGATCTGGTTCTTACAGACCTGATGATGCCGGACCGCAGCGGAATGGACGCGGTCGAGGCCGTTGCCCGAGATCATCCCCATACGGGCGTGGTCATGTTTACCGGCTTCGCCACAGTGGACTCGGCAGTGGCGTCTATGAAACTGGGTGCGCTTGACTATCTCCCCAAACCGTTCACTCCCGAGGAACTGGTTCAGGTGACCGAGAAAGCCCTCGAAAAAACCTGGAAAGCGAGACGTGACAGGGAAATAGAGCAGACTTACGCGCAAGCGGAAAAGGCTCTTGCATCCAGCCTCGATTTGAAAGAGATATTGAATCTGATTTGTGCCAGCGTGGTCAAGCTATTTAAGGTGAAAGGCAGCTCTCTCCTGATGTACCGTAAAAAGGACCAGACTCTGGAAATAGCCTCCTCGTTTGGCCTTAGCGATGAGTACTTACAAAAGGGAATGGTGGACAGCTCCAAGAGCATCGCCGAAGTTTTTGAGTCTGGAAAGCCAGTCCTGATTGAAGAGACGGATTTTGATGCAAAACTTCATTACCCCGGTGAAGCCAGGAAAGAGGGCATAGTTTCAATACTCTCGGTTCCGCTCAAACTGGGCGACGCTATACTTGGCTTCCTTAGGATCTACATCTCCGAAAAACGCAGTTTCGACCTCGAAGAAATGAATTTGTTGGTCAAATTCGCGGAACAGGGAGCCCAAGCCGTAGAAAATGCCATGAGTTATGAAAGAGTTCGCAGCGACATTGAAGGGATGAAGCAATCTATTCCCGGACCTCTCGCCAGGAAAATGGCAGAACAGAGTTAGCGAACGTTGGGGCTGCGAGGTCAATCTCAAAAGCGCTTCAGTTCCCCTGATCTTATCGGGATCTTGTGCCTGAGATCCCAAACGAACAGGAGGCGCGACTCGCCCTTGAAAGCTGCTTGACCTTCCGAAATATGCATTCTTCGTCAGGAGTAGGAGAAGATGGACAAGAAAAATGGAAAGGTGTTGGTTCTGGATGACGAGCAGATAGTGCTGGATAGCGTCACGCGTATTCTCGAGGACGAGAACTACGAGGTGAAAACCTGCCGCAAAGGCGAAGAAGCTGTGGAACTCCTCAAAGAAGGGGGGTTTGACGTGGTGATCACTGACCTGAAGATGCCGGGCATGGACGGACTTCAGGCTATGGAAGCACTTGCAGAAGTAGATCCCGATCTATCCATGATCATGGCGACAGCGTATTCAACTGTCGATTCAGCAGTCAAAGCTATGAAGCTTGGTGCGGTGGACTACATCCGGAAGCCTTTCACTCCGGATCAGCTTGCTGAACTCGTGGACAAGGTGATGAACGATCGTAAGGCTCGCTTTGAGAAGCGCTACCGGGACGACACATTTGCGGAAATCAAAACAGCCATTTCCTCCACGTTGAATTTGAAGGAAGTCTTGGACCTCATTGTTCAGGGAGTAGTCAAAGTGATGAAGGTCAAGGGGAGCACTCTCAGCTTGCTGGACACCAGGCGGGAGAAGCTTCGGGTCTTTGCTTACAACGGACTGAGTCGCGAGTACGTTGAAAAAGGACCGCTAGACTCCTCCAAAAGCCTTGGCGAGACGGTAATGAACGGCAAGCACGCTTGGGTCGAGGACGCGGCCACGGATCCGAGGGTTCAGTATCCTACGGAGGCGATGCGCGAGGGGGTCAAATCGATACTCAGCGTGCCATTGCTGGTTCGAAACAAGGTGATAGGCGCTCTACGCGTCTACACTTCCGACACTCGGAACTTTTCTGATGAGGAGGTTCGCTTCCTTTACGGCTTCGCCGAACAGGTAGCAATTGCAATCGAAAACGCCCGGTCCTACGAGGACGTCAAGGACGAGTATCAAGCACTTCGCGACGATTTGTGGGATTATCTGGACAGAGACGGCTGGCTGTGAAAGCTCGGGTTTGGGAGGCTGTTGCGTAATCTCGTGTTCCGCGGGACCATTCCGAATTTATCGCACGATGACCCACATTGTGTGAGCATATTTCAAAGGCTGCCAAGGAAAAATCTTAGTATGTCAGACTCCTGGGAGCCGGGGCGGCGTAATGCAGCGCTGGGCGGAGGGTTCAGCGTGGGACTAATGGTCCAATGTCTGGGTTCCGCGACAGGCGCCTAGCCGCTTACCGCTACTTCGCTGGTTCTACAAGGATAGAAACATGACTGCCACCTTGGAGTCGAAAGACGTGGATGAGCAAGGTAGCGGTACAGTAGCTGAGCAGGAAGCGGGCGCCGTGGAGCTGAGGAACATATCTCCGTATATTTCCCGGCAACCCGATTGGCTGGAGAAGCTACTTCGGAAACTTGAAGGGCTGCTGCCTTCCTCGCTTAGGCCCAAAAGCGGATACCTCTTTTCGTTCAAGAACAGGATCCTCATCAGCACGCTCGTAGTCGTAATCGGAGGGGTCATCATTGTTGGGATCATCCTGCAGATGACAGTTTTCCCAAGGCTGCACGCAGATGATCCTTCAGTAATCCTTAATTTGATCAAGATAATTCACTTCGTGGTCAGTATCGTGGTAATTGCGGCGAGCTATTTTTATCCAGCTTCTCTCAAAGAATATAACCCTGCCCCTATTGGAACTCACCAAGTGCGCTGATCAGATCAGCCGTGAAGCCGGAGAAAACCTTGATTCAGGGCGGGACGGTATCGAGGACGAACCGGAAAAAGACGCCGATTACCAGTCAAGCGAATGCTTGCCTGCGGATGAGGTCTGCCAGCTCACTTCATCATTCAACAGAATGTTGATTCACCTGAAGGCGTCGGAAGCATCTTTGCGTGAATCCGAGGAGAAGTATCGATTTCTGTTCGACAACGCACCCTCTCCCATATTCGTGCTAGACGCAGGTGATCTGGCGATCCTTGACGTCAATGCCAGGGCTGAAGAAGAGTATCAATACAGCAGAGAAGATCTGCTCAAGATGACCTTTGCGGACCTGGGCCGCGATAGAGATCGGGAACAGACGCGGAGGCTTCTCACTCAAATTGCCCCTACCGAAAACCAACCTTCTGCCGGTGCTTCAACACACTCGAAGAGACGGGTCCCTGTTTGTTGTGAACTTCCAGGGCCGTTTCAGTCGTTACCGAAATCGCCCCGCGATCATCGCCGCGGTTCTGGGACGTTACCGAAAAACTAGAAAAGCACGCCATGCTGATTCAGGCTGGCAAGATGGCTACCCTGGGCGAAATGGCCACAGGGATAGCTCACGAACTCAACCAGCCACTCAATGTTATTCGGCTAGGCTGCGACTACGTTGTCAAGAAGACCAAAACGGGCCAAATCTTGTCTCAGGAGGACTTGGTCAACCTGACCAGGGAACTCACCTTCAGCGTTGACCGCGCGTCTCGAATAATTAATCATTTGCGGCAGTTCGGGCGCAAGGCCGATGACAGTATGGGGCCCATCGACCTCAACATGCCGATCCGTAATGTCTTCACGCTGATGGGAACTCAACTGGAAGCGCAGGGTATACGATGGGAACTGGGGTTGGATTATCACCTCCCGCAGATACTCGGCGATGCAAACAGACTGGAACAGGTTTTCATCAACCTCCTCCTGAACTCCCGAGACGCGATGCTTGCCGAGGAAAAAGCCCGGCCCCAGGGACCAAAAGCCAAAATCGTTAAGATCGAGTCACGCCTGGTCGGAAGTCGGGTAGTGGTTACGGTTTCCGACACCGGACCCGGTGTCCCCGAGGCGATTAAGAACAAGGTCTTCGAGCCTTTTTTTACAACCAAGAAGACTGGAGAAGGAACTGGTCTGGGGCTTTCTATAAGTTATGGTATTATCCGGGAGCACCACGGGACCATAGAGATTGATTCCGGAAAAACGCGTGGAGCGACTTTTCGACTGACATTTCCCGTTCTGAAGGCGGAGAGCGATGATGGCAAGAATTCTGGTTGTTGATGACGAAGAAAGCATCAGAAACTTGATGCGCATGACACTGGAGCTTGACGGCCATAAGGTCTCCACGGCCGCTGACGGCCTGACTGCGCTGGAGATCTTCGAAGCAGAGAACCCTGAAGTGAGTTCTGCTGGATGTGAGAATGCCGGGCATGAGCGGAATAGAGATTTTGGAGCGGATAAAGGCTGCCAATCCGGACGCGGAAGTCATCATCATCACTGGGCATGGTGACATGGACATGGCGGTGGACTGTCTCCGAAAACAAGCCTCCAATTTCCTGACGAAGCCCGTGGGCGAGGAACTCCTTTCTCTTTCTTTGAAGCATTCCCTCGAAAAAGTGGCCCTTAAGAAGAAAGTCAGGCAATATACCCGTAATCTGGAGATCCTCGTCCGAGAAGCCAATGTAGAGTTGGAACGGGCCTACCAGTTTAGAGAAAACATCATCGAAAACTCGCCCGACGCCATAGTTTGTGTTCGGAAAGGTGGAGAAATAATCATTTTCAATTCCGCCGCGGAAAAGCTTCTCGGTTACAAGAAAGAAGAAGTCATCGGGAAGATGAACATCGTCAAAGTCTATCCCCCCGGTGGTGCGAAAAAGGTCATGAAGGATTTAAGATCCGACGACTTCGGCGGTAAAGCAGTGCTACAAAAGACCGAAGTTGCGGTGCTGGACAAGGCCGGCACCGAAATTCCGACCTATTTGTCAGCAGCGATTCTTTACGAAGATGGCCAAGAAGCGGGCTCGGTGGGGATTTTTACCGATTTGAGGGAACATAGGAAGCTGGAAAAACGACTCCTTCGCTCGGAAAAGCTATCTTCCCTGGGAAAACTGTCCGCTGGTATCGCGCACGAAATTAACCAGCCCCTCACCGGCGTATTGACCTTCGCTCATCTCCTCTTGAGAAAGTTCAAGGATGACGATAAAACTCGAAAAGACCTCGAAACCATAGTGCGTGAAACCACCCGCATACGGGGCATCGTGCAGGGAATTCTAGACTTCGCTCGTGAAACTCCCATGCAGAAAAAACCCCGAAAGATAGAAGAGGTTCTTGACCAAACACTTGAAATTGTAGTGCATCAGCAACGGTTTTTTGGGATTACCTTGGAGAAGGAATACGACCAGTCGCTTCCCGAAGTGGTTGTTGATTCAAACTTGATGGAGCAGGTCTTTATGAACATAATTCTCAATGCCCTTGACGCCATGCACGGTACCCGGCACTCTGACCGTAAAGACCCATCGCGATAACGGCTGGGCCGAGGTTGAGTTCTCCGATACCGGCATGGGAATGCCCGAGGAAATTCTGGACAAAATCTTTGACCCCTTCTTTACTACTAAAGACTCGACCGAGGGTATGGGCATGGGCTTGGGATTGGCTGTCAGCTACGGAATAGTGAAGAACCACAACGGCGATATCTCGGTGTCCAGCAAAACAGGCCAGGGAACGACCTTCTCCATCCGATTGCCGCTGGACAATGCGTAAAGTGGACACACATCGGCATGGTTGACTCACAATGAACAACGATACACAATTATATAAATATATATGAGGAACGTGTTCAGATATCTTGCATAAGAATCCACGAGTCCTGAATTGAATCCGAAAAGGGGGTAACGAATGATGCGCTGGAAAATTACGTTGATTGCCGCTGGCTTCTTGGTTATTTGGTCTGTTGGGTCTCCGTTTGCCGCTGGTGTTGGAGGAGCGGAAGCTGAAAAAGAACTTCAGAAGTTGCAAGGTACCTGGGTGATGGTATCAGGGGAGTTGGGTGGGAAAAAAGCAGCCGACGAGCACGTGAGACAAAGCAAAATAGTATATGAAGGGAACAAATTGCAGATTATGGTTCCCAACCAGACCGGGGAAACGATCATCGCTGAGGTCGTAAAGATCGACCCGACGAAAAACCCCAAGGAAATGCATTTCATCCGCAAGAATGGTCCCAACGCGGGCAAGATCCTCATAGGGATCTACGAATTTGAGGGGGACGATCAGTACAAGTTCGCGTTCGATCCCACCGGCGCCATGACCCTAAAGGACTTCTCCACTAAAGAGGGTACAGGCCACGTTCGAAACACCTGGAAGCGGGTGAAGCCGTAGGCCGGCCGATGGCTCGACACGATTCGAACGTCCGACCTCAACATCCGCAGTGTTGCGGTCTATCTTGCTGAGCTACGGGGACCTGACATCACTTCAGCCCAAGCGGAGACGGTGTCCGCCAATTTGCTATGCCCGGCATGGGCCATGATTTGTTCCACTGAGAGCAAGTCACGGGATCACGACTGATGAAGCGTTAGCTTTCTCGATGAGCGTCCGGAACAGCCGGCCTGCATGATCAGGGGACACCTGTGCGACTGATTTTGGACTTATAAGGGCAAGGAGTTCAAACCCGTGGCTTTTACGGTAAACCCCTTTCGTCCGGGTGTGTCTCGTAGCCTGTTCCAGTCCCCGCAAGACATCGGTCTTGGGAATGTTCTCGATGTCCGTTCTTGCCGGAAGAGATCCGCGATGGAACCCTTGGCCATAGAACTTCTCGAGGGCGGGTTTATCGGCGAGGAACCAAGTTTCCATCATTTGAACCATCAAATGCACCTGTTGGTCGGTAGCATCATCAGGTGCGGCCCACTGATCGTTCCGACGGAGGAACGTCCAAGGAGCTTCTCCGTCTGTCACAGGGCCTTCGCTGTCTACGATAAGCAGACAGAAGTTGTCCGGATATTTGTCAATCGCTGTGCAGAACCGATCGAACGCTTGTTTGCGGCCGCCGCAGGCTATGATTCTGGGCATGGTCATTGGCGGCATGACTTTCCGAAGGAATTCAGAAAAACCATAACGACATTTTGTTATCGTCGGATGGTTATCTCCGCCGCCCTCTACGTAGACACGGATTCCTACCACCTGGTTCCTCCTATCTCTCCGCTCCGCCACAACTGTCCGAGGGAGTAATCTTTCAGCCAGACTGACAGGTCATCCTTGCTAAGTCGTTGGGTCGTAGTGCAACCACCGTGCTTTTCGCACACCACCACGCTATCAGGATAATCAGTGAGCGCGTCTACCAGTACATCTGAGTGTGTTGTGATGATGATCTGAGTGCGTTCCGATGCCTCCTGAAAAATTTCAGCCAGTTTGACAATCACGTCTGGGTGCAGTCCCAATTCGGGTTCCTCTATGCATACAAGTGGAGGAGGTTTGGGGTGACAAAGGATCGCGAGCAGGCAAAGGTAGCGCAGTGTCCCGTCCGAAAGCCTAGTGGCGGGAACATAAAAATCTCCCTCTTGAAAGAAAATCTGAACCGTGCCGCCCTCAAAAGAGATTTCGAAATCGTCGATTCCTTCGTAGAAGAGACGCAAATGTTCCAGCAGTCTTCGTTTGACCGCCGGTTCTCTTCTCAGTCGATTCAAAACCAGCCCGAGGTTGTGGCCGTCCTCCTCAAGAAACTCGTTCGGCTGATCCGGTGTTTGAGGCAATCGCGCAGGACCGTAACGCCCGAAGCTCCATTCGCGATACGAGCGTATTTTGTTTAACACTTGGCCCAGATAGGTGATTTCGGGGTATTGATCGGGGTCTTTCCGCTGAGAAAGAATAGACTGCTCAGGATCGACGTCTTCTCTCCTGAGCTGGCGAAAATCTTGCTTCACATTGAGAACTGGTTGATTATTCTCGTAACAAAAGTAAAAATACGGTCGTTCATGACCGCCGTGGGCCTTCTCATTCTCTATGCATTCGTTCGTCAGCAGAAACCGCTGAGCGCTCTCAGTGAACTCCAAGGAGTAGCGCAACGGCATCGTACCTTCCGGATTCGCGACAACAACTTCAATGGATGCCACTGGTGTCGCCTTCGCTCCCTTCCAGAGCCAATCACGTATTCCACCTCCTTCACGAATCGGCAAGGCAAGCGCCTTAGGCGCCGACTGAAGCAACGCGATGCATTCCATGAGATTAGACTTGCCCGATCCGTTGGGGCCAATAATTACGTTTAGCGGACCAAGATTGAGAGCCTCGGAATCGGGACCAAAGGACAGCAAGTTCTTGATTTTTAGGCTATGAATCAGCATTTCGAGCATCCTCCGTGAAAGGTTGCGGATTTTCGATCCGGACACCGCTCCGGCTTAAAGCGCGGACTGTTTTCCAGGTACCCTGCTTCGAAGCACCAAAGGAAGATACCTCCCTACCAGCTATTTTCCGATGAAGATGTTAGCAGAATTTCGTAAGGTGTTCGGATGCTCATCAGCGCATGGGAGGCTGTCCGCACCTGAGTCTCCCAAAGAGTTTTCAGGACTGAAGATGTGCAGGCCATCCTGCGTAGCTTCGCGGGAAATCGCTTATTCTCTTCTGGTGCGCCCGATACGATTCGAACGTACGGCCTCAACATCCGGAGTGTTGCGCTCTATCCAACTGAGCTACGGGCGCACAACGTAAATTTAGCCCAGCCATGACCATGTGTCAACGTGTTTTGGCCCTGGAGTTTCCCCAAAAAACTAAGCCAAGAAGAGGGAGAGTTGTGGATTTGATCCCCCCTGGTGAGGTTTTTGGGGAAGTATTCCTTGTCCCGATCTGCTCAGAATAGCCTTGATACCATCAGCCAATGCATAGTACCGAAAATCCGGAATGCCGAAGATACGCTGAGTTGCGTTGAGGGCGTGCAGGGCCAGGATCTGGAGCTTGGGCTTGTATCCGATCTGGACTGCGGTAAAGAATGCTGCGGCCAAAACCAAAGCAGCCATGTTTTTCAATCGCTCATAGGTCAAAACCCTGATGTCCTCAACATTATAACTTTGTTTGATGAATCGGATCGTGTCTTCGACGCGCCAGCGGGTGAGATAAGCCTGAACTATCCACCACAAGACCTTCCGATTGCGGCTCATGGGTTCGGTGGTGAGCAGCATTAACGGCTTTGCTCCGAATCCTTTGGCCACAACCAACCACAACGGCTTATCCGGATGCTCAGGCAAACGCACCGGGCAAAATCCAAATTGGATGAAGTAAGCCTTCTCACGGCCGTCCTTTTGTTTTATCACCGTTTCTGCGTAGGGAGTCTTGCACCTCTCGGCCAATTCAAAAGTCTCTCGCAGTTTCCCGCCGTAAAGCAGATGTCGGTCTCCCCTCTGGCGAATGATGAAACGAATGGGGTTGTCTTCTCTGAGCAACTGCTTATAGAGCGTTCTGACGGTCACCTCCCCGATCCACCACGAATATTCTTCGGCCCTCGGTGGCATGAGAAACTTTCGTGATCACGTCCAACAACTCGTGATTCTCACTGACAAAATCCTCGGCATTCTGGGAATATAGCCTGTGGACCAACGGAATTATCTCCGATGAATCAGGACGTGCGCCAACCACCGTGTCTACCCAATATCCCTAACCCTGGCGAGGCACTCCATTCTCTTCGCATATTTCTTGGTTATGTCTGTCGGATCGACAATCAGAAGCGTGTTTCTGCTCAATTCGACCGGCCCCCTCAGCAAGAATCCCCGCGCTGATGTCACTCCCGAGCCCTTTACGGGCCAAATTACGGGACAGACGATCTATTCTCTTCTTCACCGAGGTCCTCTCCACCAGAGAACGGGCTATCTCACTCAAACGCACCGAACCCCTGGCCTGAATGCCATAGACCATCTCCTCCACAAATCGTCCCACAACTTTGCCCATCTCTGAACAAAGTTTCCCCGAAAAATCTCGAATCTGGCCTCGCAATTTAGCCCCGATCTGATGTACCATCGATGTGGACCTCCCTGATAGGAATGACGAATTTCTTCGTCGGATTAGCAATCCTACCTTGCGAGGTCCTATATGCTTTGGCAAGAACATTCCCCATTTTCACTTCTCAACAACTATAAACACCTCCCTTTACTCATCAAAGCCTTACTCACCGTTCAATTATTGGGGTATGTCCTGGTTTCTTATTCCCACACATGTGATACAAATAATTAATGAGGTATCGAGGATGTAGGCGGTTGAGAGAAAGAGAAAATTCGAGCAAGATCCACGACCGCACGAGTTTATATTGGAGAATTCATGATGGAAGAGCCGAAATTTGGTTCAGATGGCCTCAAATGGCTTTATGACAGATACATCAAGAACGACCCAGAATCAGTCGAGTTGCTAAAAGAATATGAGGTGAGGGCCGAAATAGCCAAGCAAATCTATGATCTACGCAACCAAGCTGATCTTACCGCAGCGGAGTTGGCTGATCTCGTGGAAGTAGGGGAGTCTGTGATAGATGCCCTGGAAAAGGCTGATTATGAGGGAGATGCTCTGGCGATGTTGGTGCGGATTGCATCCGTTCTCAACAAGAAGCTGGAAGTTCACTTCGTTCCTGCATCTTCCGCCGAGTCCATCGATCTGACTTCGTAGCACCCATCCAATCTAATTCAACGTTGAGAAAGTTGAATTTTCTTTCAAAACCTACTTGCAATCTGGTCGCGGGTCATGAGGCATCATGTTTTAGGGAATTCCGCGGACACCATACTCAATTACTAATCATGCAGCGGAATGACAACGGGTTCCAAGAGTTGTCCACCCCTTCGCCACTTTCACACAATTTACCGTGGAAATCGGCTGATTGCGGGCGGGTGGCGGTATCTTGCACACTCCGGGTTGCAAGGTCGCATGCGCATTGAAAAAATTAGGATCCGGGCCTTTCGAGCCGCTGTAACATACCGAACCGTAAGGACTTGTTGACACTTTTGCCGATAAGATCAAATGCTTGATCTTAGTGGTAAATTGCAAAGAGAAGGCCATCTCATAGCGTCAGAATGAATTTCTGCTCCTGTATCCTGGTTCCCCACTGATCGACTTCGTGCTCTTCAACGAGTCGAAAGCCGAATCGCTCATACAGATTGCGGGCCGGATCCAGGCCCCTGAAAGTCCACAAAAATACCTGTTTGTGGCCCGCTTCTCTGCAGAATTCGATTGCGGTTTGTATCAGGATCCTCCCAATCCCGCGGCCTTGTAAACCCGGTTCCACAATGAACCACCGGAGCCGCGCACCTTCCTCATTGACCCGATTCCCGTCTATGGCAACAGCTCCGGCAAACACGCCCTCGACCAGGGCAGCCCAAAATCCATCGGTTTCACCTCGGAATCTACTCATAAATTCACAGAGTTCAATGCCGACTTGCGTTTCAAACGATATATCAAACTCCCAGTGCTCATGATAATAGACTGCGTGCAACTCTGTTATCTTGCCCAGCACGCCGGGATAATAACCTGTCAATTCCACATCATTATTAGTTGCCGTTTCTTTCATGCGACCTTCCAGAGCTTGGGAGAAATCCTTCGGTTTGAGCCCAACCGGCACTACTCAATAGTTACCGGCTGTACCTGTTCAAAAGTTCGATAAGCCTCCCCGCAGCCGGCGAGATAGGGCCTTTTCCCTCGAAGAAGCTGTCAATCATGGAAAGGTCCGATCCATAATATCCTTCATTGGCATCCCAGTCAGCCTGCATGACACTCCCCTGCAAAGACAAGCCCGCGTAGATGCCCTTGGCTCTAGAATAAGAGAGGATGCCCGCGGACAAAGCAATATCCGTCGATGCGGACGCATCTCTGCCAATGGAGCCGGCAGCAACAGATGCGTCAGCCCCTATCGTCAATTTGTCATGGAAAAGGCTTCGGAGGCTGACATCGTTCATCACCAGCAGAACCAGATCCGTGGCCTGAACGCCCACCTGCCATCCGAAACTGCCTCCAATAAGAGTAATGAATGCGGGTGGTCCCCATTTCCTGGTGGAAGAATTCCGCCTGAGAACAATCCCTTTGCCGTATTGACCTCCAACGCCAAGCCCCGCCTTGATCACTGAAGGGAAAATGACAACTGCACGACTGCGACGGAGAAGATCGGACGGAATACTTCCGTCCGGCGCATCCATCATGTTTTTGAGAGCACGGGCTGACTCTGAAATGCGGTTTTCAAGCTCTAGGGGCCGGCCCAAGAACAATCGCCTCCGGGGAAAAAAGCGACAAATACTGACAGAATTAAAAAAGCTGAACAATTTCTCATCTTGCAGTCTCCCCGCTTTTCAAGGCCGCAAAAGTTATACTCCTGATGGCAATGGTCTTCAAGGAGTTGACAGGCTGCTCGCAGGAGTGTTCAGCGGAGAGGCAGTCCCGCGTTCTGCGCGGGATCACCGCAGAGCGCGCGGAGCACGCAGAGACGAATAACGGCTGATATCAGTGCATATAAGCCATTGTGACAAATCCGAATCCGCTACTTTTCCTACAAGAAAAAGCGAAGAGAAGAGCTTTCTCTGCGATAGAGGATTACGAATTCCGATTCGAGTAGCGTTATGGATGTGCGATCCACTGACTGGAGTATCGCCACAATAGGTTCAATATGCGAAGACCCCTCGGAATGGCGCTCTTCTTTTTGCTTGACAGGAGAAGGCCCGTCTGATTATCTGCTGAGCAATAGTGTTTTCCCACAATAGGTCTGCCCAACGTTAAGGAGTCAGAAATGAAAAGTATTGCTTCTTGCTTGGTGGCGGTTCTCGCGGTCGCACTGATCGGCTTGGGTCCGGTGCTGGCAGCGGAGCCCGCGGCTGGTTCGCTTAAAGTCGGCGTGGTGCTTCCCCTTACCGGCGATCAAGCCAAGTTCGGCGAAATAGAGAAGAACTCGTTTCTTTTGGGGCTGGAAGAGATCAACAAGGCCGGCGGGGTAAATGGGAAGCAGATAGAACTCCTGATTGAGGATGACACGGGAAAACCGGATGTCGGCCGCTCTGCGGTCGAAAAGCTGATCTCGCGTGACAATGTGATATGCCTTACTGGCGGATACTCTTCCTCCGTGGCTTACGCCATCTGTGCAGTAGCCCAACAGCGCAAAGTCCCCTTCATGGTGACCACCGGATCCGCGGATGAAATCACGGAAAAAGGATGGGACTACGTATTTCGTATCAACCCGCCGGTGAGTGAGTACCCCAAGGCTCTGGGGACCTTTTTGAAAGAGGTGGCTAAACCCCAGACTGTGGCGGTGCTCTATGAAAATACTCTTTTCGGACAGTCCGGATCGAAAAAGTTCGAGAAACTTTGTGAGTCCATGGGGATCAAGGTATTGATGAAAGAAGGCTACGAGCATGGTGCCGTAGACTTCAAGCCCTTGCTTATAAAGGTGAAATCGGCCCAACCCGATTTCGTTTACATGATCTCTTACGTGATGGATGCGGCGCTGCTTATGCGGCAGTCCAAGGAATTGGACTTCAATCCCAAAATGTTTGTGGGAGGCGGAGCCGGGTTTACCCTTCCTGAATTCGCGAAAAATGCTGCGGAAGCTTCGGAAGACGTCTATTCCGCCGATCTGTGGACGCCCAAAGTTCCTTACCCTGGCGCGGAAGAGGTACTTTAAAAAGTATCAAGCAAAATTCGGCACTCCTACAGAGTACCACGGAGCCGAAGCGTATGCGTCGATTTACGTTGTAGCCGACGCTCTTAAGCGAGCTAAAGAACCGACCCCTGCCGCTGTGCGTGAGGCATTGGTTGCCACCGATACTATGACCGCATTCGGGCCGGTAAAATTCGTTGCGTACGGCAAGAAGAAACAGCAGAACTCGCTTCCTACCTACTTGGTTCAATGGCAAAAAGGAACGTTGGAGACAGTATGGCCCAAGAATGTAGCCACGAAGCCTTACGTATTTCCGGTTCCACCGTGGAACAAGAGGTAATTTTATTCGATTTCTTTGGAAGCCGTTTCTGGCTGAGCAATAGATGGACGTATTTCTGCAAACATTGGTCGCGGGCATCCTGAAGGGTGGGCTCTACGCCCTCATCGGGCTCGGCATGACCCTGATCATGGGGGTCATGGGCATCATCAACCTGGCACACGGCCAGTTGATGATGCTGGCCATGTATATCACTTTTGTGCTGTTTCAATATCTTGGCATCGATCCGTACTACACCTTGATTATAAGCATGCCGAGCCTGTTCCTGGTTGGCGTCCTCATCCAGAAGTTCCTGCTTAATCCCCTTATGAAAGTTGAATCCATTCTGCCTGAGAATCAGGTCCTTATGACGGTGGGCATCGGCATGGTTATCACGGAAATCATGCGGTTCATCTTCACGTCGAACTATCTGTCGGTAAAAACCTCCTACTCAACAGAGGCAATTTTTATCGGTGGGATATCATTTTCGGTGGCACTATGCGTCGCCTTCGTTTTCGCTTGTCTGCTCACCGTGGCGCTCTTCTGGTTTCTCATCAAGACGGACCTGGGACGGTCCATTCGAGCCGTTGCGCAAGATGGTGAAGCTGCGCAGCTCATGGGGATAAACGCGGGAACGATTAAAGTCATCACTATGGGCATTGGTTCGGGGCTGGTTGCTGCGGCAGGGACTTTGCTGCTGCCGATATATTATTTATTTCCCGACATAGGGGGCCCGTTTACCCAAAAGGCCTTTGTCATAACCATACTGGGCGGGCTTGGTTCCACTGTGGGGGCGATATTAGGAGGTGTTACTCTCGGGCTTGCTGAGGCTTTCGGCTCCACCTACATAGGTATGGAATATGAGGGCTTGATCGGCCTAGTCATCTTCGTGCTGGTTCTGCTTTTTTTGCCCGGCGGTTTCAAGCGTCTCACCAAGGTTTAAGGCTCTATGAAGCAATTTCGCGGCTCTTTGATATTACTCGCTATTTTGATTGCCTTTCCCTGGGCAGTCCAGGATTCTTATTATCAACATCTTATGATCCTGGTATTGATGTGGGTAGCGATCGGATCGGGGTGGAACCTGATCTCAGGATACACCGGCCAGGTACTGTTCGGCGCCGCGGCCTTTTTCGGGACAGGGGCCTACACAGCCGCGCTGTTACTCAACAAGCTGGATATTTCCGCGTGGTGGGGACTGCCTCTAGGCGGGATTATTGCCGTCATCCTTGCATTCCCGTTCGGATGGATATCCTTCCGGCTGCGGGGCCCATACTTCGCCCTGGTTACTCTGGCCTTGGGCGAGATTATGCGGCATATTGCCACTATTTGGGAGTCGTTGACCGAAGGGATGGTTGGCATTTTGGTTATGCAGACCTGGGTCTCCAAGCTGCCGTACTACTACATTGCTCTGGCGCTCGCGGTCCTGTCCATAGTTGTTGTGGACGTGGCGGTGCGGTCCCGCCTGGGATACTATTTCGTTTCCATCCGTGAAGATCAGGATGCTGCGGAAAGCATGGGGATAAATACCCTTTATTATCGGATGGTTTCCCTGGGCCTGGCAGCGTTCCTGATCGGGCTTGCCGGCGGGTTGTACACCAACTACATGGGATTCATCGACCCAAATGTGGTGTTTTCCCTTCACGACGTCTCTATTATGGCAATCCTCGTGGGTATTGTGGGCGGAGTCAGGTACAGTGTACGGCCCTGCAGTTGGAGCGTTCATTATGGTGCTTGTCCAGGAATTGATCCGGACAGGCGGTTTCGGTTTTCTGGCCTGGTTCACGAAGGCTACCGGTTGGCCCTTCATGACTACGGTCACCAAGTACGTGAGCGAGGCTCACGTGCTGACATTCGGCTTGCTTGTAGTCGTGGTCATTCTCTACCTGCCCAACGGCGTCGTGGGTGACTGGTTGCGTGTGAAGAAAGCTTTACTGTTCCGAAAACGGGAAACAGCCTGAGGCAGCGCATGGCCTACTTTGAAGTCAGAAATATTACTAAATTCTTTGGAGGGCTCGCTGCAGTCAACGGCGTTGACTTCGGGGTGGAGCAAGGACAAATTTATGGGCTGATCGGCCCTAACGGATCAGGAAAGACTACGATTTTCAACCTTATCAACGCCTATTTTCCGTTGACCAAAGGGGAAATATACTTCGAGGGGCAAAAGATTTCAGGGCTAAAGACCTACAAGATTTGCCAGCGTGGCGTTGGTCGGACCTTCCAGGTTGTCAAACCCCTGAAAAGAATGACAGTGTTGGACAATGTTATTGCTTCCGCGTTTCTTCATGCCGGCAGCAAGGCCGAGGCGGTTAAGGAGTCCGAAGCAACTATCGAATTTTGCGAACTCACGTCTTACAAAGACAAATTGGCCAAGAGTCTGCCCATAGCCTCCCGCAAGAGGCTGGAAATTGCCAGGGCGCTGGCGACCAAACCCAAGTTGCTCCTGCTGGATGAAACGGCCGCCGGCCTGAATCCTTCCGAAGTTGAAGGGGCCATAGCCCTGATCCAAAAGATTCGCGAGTCCGGTGTGACCATCATCATTGTGGAGCACATCATGAAGGTTATCATGACTATTTCCGACCGAATCCTGGCAATCAACCACGGCATGGTCATAGCCGAGGGGAGCCCTGCGGAAGTGGCTTCCGATCATAGTGTCATAGCGGCCTATCTGGGAGAAGATTACAGTGCTCAAAGTTGAGCATATTAATGTGTCTTACGGTGATCTTCAGATTCTGTGGGATGTCTCCTTCAAGGTCCGGCAGGGCGAGATCGTTGTGCTTCTAGGAGCGAATGGCGCTGGAAAATCAACAACCTTGAAGACAATCTCCTCCCTTCTCAAACCTGACAATGGCACCGTAACCTTCGACGGGATGCGGCTGGATGAGATCCCTCCTCATAAGATCATCGAGTTCGGTTTGGCTCACGTCCCCGAAGGACGGCGGCTCTTTCCGGAAATGAGCGTCGAGGAGAATCTGATTGTCGGTTCGTTAACACGGGCGGCCAGAGCCAAACGTAACGAAACCCTGGCCTGGATCTATGAACTCTTTCCCCGTCTTCTGGAGAGACGCAAACAGGCCGCGGGAACTCTGTCCGGCGGCGAACAGCAGATGCTTGCTATAGGCAGAGGACTGATGTCGCTGCCCAAGTTGTTGATGTTCGACGAGCCCTCTCTGGGACTAGCCCCAATTCTGGTCATGGAAATCTTCAGGATCGTGGAAATGGTCAACAAAGAGGGTGTGACGGTGCTGCTCGTGGAGCAAAACGTCAAACATACCCTGGCAATGTGTGATCGCGCCTACGTCCTGGAAAATGGCCGCATTGCTCTTTCAGGTACCGGACAAGAATTCTTGAGCAATGAACACGTCAAAGAAGCCTACCTGGGAATTTAACACAACATTCAACACCTGTAGACTTGGCCGAGAGTTTTGAGCGATTCCGCTGCGGGGAATTTCGTAAGACACTGGGCTGCCTCCACTAAATCGTCGTCAATTTCGGTCGTTATACCAATGGGCGTTCGCCTAGGTGATCTGGCCATAGGCGAGAGTCGCTGACGTTTCGGGTCGGTTTCGTGGGGCGGACTTTCCAGTCCGCCGATTCTCAGAGAAGAACCGCAGGCTGGAAAGCCTGCGCCACAGCTTGTTGTTGACAACAATAGAGGCGATCTACACGAAGCGGCGCCAACAGATCTCAAGAAGTACCACTTGTTTGAAAGCACATTGGTATTACTCTCGAAAATCGCTCCGACAGGCTACCTCATTACCCTCAAGTCGGCATCAGATTATTTGACATATTGAATACCTACGTTACTATGTAATAATATTGGCACCGAGAAGTTGGCGCGTAGCCTATTCCTCAAGTAGCGGTTGTGAACTGTAGCTCAAAAAGGAAGCGAAATGGCTGAAAAAGAGGTTCAAGGACTTCGGTCCGTTCTGAGAGATATGGTGGTTGCGAGAACATCCTTACTTTATCTGTTGTCAGACGAAGACCGCCGGGTCGAGGCAGAGATCAAGGCTTTGGCATCGGCCTTCAAACCTGCATTTCGCGTGTATGTCTGGTCGTGCACCACAGGTGTGACCTTGGATGATGAAGCTGTGGTTCCAAACCCCTCAATCATGGGCGCGCTGGATTGGTTTATGAACCTTCAAGAAACAGCCTTTCTCATTCTTCATGACATTCATGTGTTTCTCAAAGAAAATCCACCGGTGATCCGCAAGCTCAAAGATACAGCAAAGAAGGTCGAGAACGGATACAAGACTATTTTCATGCTCTCTCCCATTCTGGAAATTCCTCCCGAGATCACGAGCGATATTGTTCTGGTGGATGTGCCACTCCCCAAGCTGGAAGAGATAGACAGACTTCTAAACCATGTTGTATCGAGGGAAAAAAACCGGGAGAGCCTCCAGCAGTCGTTAACCGATGAGATCAAAGATCAATTTCTAAAAGCGGGCGCGGGCCTTACGAGTCAGCAGATCATGCAGGCTTTCCGTAAGACACTCTCCGGCAAACAAATCCTAAATCTCAACGATATTGACATATTGATGGAAGAAAAGAAGCAGATCGTCAAAAAAAGCGGCCTCCTGGAACTTTTTGCTCAGCCTATGGAATTCGACCACCTGGGAGGATTCGCCAATCTCAAAAAGTGGTTGATAATGCGCCAGGATATCTTTTCCAAGAGGGCGCGGGATTATGGGCTCACTATGCCAAAAGGCGTCCTGCTCATGGGAATAAGTGGATGCGGGAAGAGCTTGTGCGTCAAGGCGATTTCAGCATTCTGGCGTTTACCTCTCCTGCGACTCGACATGGGGAGGATCTACGATGGATTACAGGGCTCCCCTGAAGAGTGTCTGCGGAAGGTCATCAAGATTGCCGAAGCATCTTCGCCATGCGTCCTGTGGATAGACGAAATCGAGGCCGGGATCGCCAACGCAGGACAGAAAACCCTCGGCGGGGCGGCGTCGCGTATTCTTGCTTCGTTCCTCACCTGGATGCAGGAGAAGACAGTCTCCGGTATTTATCGGCGCCACAGCCAATAATATCGAGCTCCTCCCTCCGGAAATCCTCCGTAAAGGCAGGTTCGATGAACTCTTCTATGTGGAATTACCGTCTGACAACGATCGGATGGAAATAATCCGAATTCACCTGGCAAAAAGAGATATCCCGATAAACAGATTTGACTACGCGTCCCTGGTCAAAGTAACCGAAGGCTTCAACGGCGCAGAAATCGAGCAGGGGGTGCTCAGCGCTGTCTTCAGAGCCTTCAGCGAGAACCGGGAGATAACCCACAATGACCTCTATATTGCGCTGGAAAGCATTGTACCGCTTTCCACCACAATGAAAGAGCAAATTAAAACGCTCGAACGCTGGGCTTTCAACCGCGCCCAGAGAGCTGGTGGAAATTAGGCCGCGAATGTAGCCGTGGCCCAAAGTTTTGACCTTATATAGAAGTCGCTTTCCGAAAGATCGTTAGGGGCCCGCGTCCCTGCCAGCCGGAACAGAGTTCGCGGGCACGGCGGCTGGCGGCCGCCAATTAGCAGAGATCGGCCTTCGCAATCGGACATTTATTCCGGGAATTACCCAGGGTCGATTCCAGCCCCAATTCGTAACGAATTCCTTCTGTTACAGATGAGGATCTTCCGCCCTTCTTTGAAGATAACGTGAATCTTCTCTGCTCCGACAATCTCGAGCACTCGCCCTGTTCCAAACAGAGGGTGCTCTACGTATTCCGAGGGTCCATATGATTCTGACACCTTATAGGGTTTCGGCTCAGTTCCGGGCGGCATGTCCTTCATAAATGTGGTCCATTCCCCGTAAGCCTTGTTTGCGCCCCTGCCCGGGGGCTTGCGGGATTTGTCCGCTTGAGGTCGCCTCAACTCAGGCGGCTCTTTTTCCGCGGGCATCGGATTTCTAGGTGGATAAAACTTGTGATTGGAGCCACAAGTCAGGCAGAGAACTCTCTGGATGTTATTCCCAACAAGAGCAATGACCCGGTGGTTCAGGTTCATTTTGCATCGTGTGCACCATGCCTCGACATCATCACCGGGTCCGACCGATACGCCAGCCATAAGTCCTCCAAGAATTTGAATAGGAGCGCTATACCATTTCGCGTTCAAGGAAGTAACCTAGTCTCGTAGAGGCGCTCTTGCGGTAGCGCCCAAGGAGCGGGCCGACTCGCAAGACGGCTCCTACCAAGGACCGGCGTTGTCTTCACAGTTTGAAAGCGAATCCGTACAACACAAGACTTTCAGACTACTCATGAAGAGCAGGATGTCAAGACCGTTTCACCTAAATAAAAAGCCCCTGTTCCAAGATGGAACAGGGGCTTTCGTATTGTGATCCCGGCGGCGACTTACTCTCCCACGCGGTCGCCCACGCAGTACCATCAGCGCTGGAGGGCTTAACTTCTGTGTTCGGAATGGGAACAGGTGTTTCCCCTCCGCCATAGCCACCGGGAAGGGGCAAAAGCAAAGGTAAAATTGCATTGCGAGGCCGAAGCCTCGCAATTATATCAACCAAATAGGGGATCGAGGATACAAATCATTATTTTGGGAATCAAGCCTCACGACCTATTAGTACCGGTAAGCTCCATGTGTTACCACACTTCCACCTCCAGCCTATCAACCTCGTCATCTTCGAGGGGTCTTTAGGGGCCGAAGCCCGGGATATCTCATCTTGAGGTCGACTTCCCGCTTAGATGCTTTCAGCGGTTATCCGATCCGGACGTAGCTACCCGGCTATGCCGCTGGCGCGACAACCGGAACACCAGGGGTCCGTCCATCCCGGTCCTCTCGTACTAGGGACAGAGCCTCTCAGATATCC
>CAWHDO010000027.1:0-47500 GCA_963828085.1 uncultured delta proteobacterium | reverse complement strand
AGCGATCTCGATTTTTCACGTTCGAGATTGCCTCGCCGCTCTCGCAATGACACCCTTTTTCCCTGCAATACTGGATGCATCCTTCTTGGCGCAACCCCGTTCCGTCGATCATAGCCGGTCCCCAGGAGCGCGTGGTGCCCAATCCGAACTGCCACCAAACTATGGTATGTTCCAGTAGTTGTCCCTTCGCAAATAACAAACGCTTGATCTTATCATGTCCTACAACTACGACCGTACAAAGCTCAGCGCGCATTCATCAGCTCCACCAAATCGAGGCGGCCTCGATCAGATGCCAAAGTCAACGCGGAATTTCCTTCCCAGTCCTGTGCTGTCACATCAGCTCCCCTGGTAAGCAGGAGCTTGACCACTCCCTTGTGACCGTTTCTTGAAGCCAGAATCAGGGCCGTGCTTCCGCGGTTGTTTGCCGCATTGACATCGACTTCCTTGGCCGTGAGGAGTTTAACCAATTCAACATCACCTTTTGCCGCAGCCAGGATCAAGGCTGTGTTCCCCTCTTTGTCCTTGACGCTGACTTCAGCGCCCGCAGCAATGAGCGCTCGCACCACGTCAGTTCGATTATTCTTTGCAGCCTCTATCAAGGAAGAAGAACCCTCCGCGTTCATCAAGTCAATAGAAGCGTCTTTGGATAACAGAAGTTTTACGACCTCCACGTGCCCTTGGCGCGCTGCCAAGATCAGGGCCGTATCGGCCCGCTGGTCTTTTGCGTTGACCTGGGCCCCTCCGGCAATGAGTAGCCTCGCCACATCAACAGTACCCGGTCATTGCTGCGGCCATCAGGGCCGTCGTGTCGCGGTGTGCTTTGGCGTTGACGTCGGCTTTGTTGGCCAACAGGGCCTTAACCACTTCCAAGTTGCCAAGACCAGCGGCCAAGGTCAGGGCGGTGTCACCGGCATCGGTGGTAGCCTCAATATTCGCTCCCTTCGTAAGAAGAAATGTTACCCTTTTGGCGTCTCCCTGCAGGACCGCGAGCATAAGTTGACGTTCAAGATATCCGCGGCCTTTGGTGGTAACTTGGCCTCCTTTAGACAACAGCAGCTTGACGATATCTCCATGGCCGGACCTCGAGGCCCTGTCAAGAGCGGTAGCGCCATCCAGATCGCGGGAATGGACGTCTGCTCCTCGATCAAGCAGGAGTTTAGCGATTGCCGTATGGCCCTGGGAACACGCTAGTGTCAAAGCTGTATCTCCTGCATTGGTCCTTGCTTTAATATCCGCTTTCCCCTCCAAAAGCAGTTCGACCACATCGAGATGGCTTCCGGCACAAGCCAGAGCCAACGCGGTCGAGCCGTCGGAATTCTTCACATTGATGCTCGCTCCGGAAGCCAGGAGAAGCTTCACCACTTCTGCATGTCCACCTTGCGACGCGGCCGCCAAGGCGGTTTCCCGGGAGTTGTTGGTAGCCCCAACATCAGCGCCTTTTGCTATTAAGAGTCGGACAAATTCAGTATGTCCATTGCGTGAACTCACGATCAGCGGAGTGGCGTTCTCCTCGTCTGGTACGTTGATATCGGCCCCGGAAGCTAAGAATTGTTCGAGATGCGCGGTGTCTCCGGACGAGGCGGCTTCCATGATCTTCTTTTTAAGTTCGGACGGCGCGAGAGGCAGGCCGACAAAAGAAAGTGGAAACGCGCCCACCATCTTTCCTTCAATTTGCGGTTGTTGGCGTCCTCCTGTCTGGTCCTTGGTCCGTGAATACGCGTATTCATAGGCTTCGTTCAGGGTTATTACGCCGTCATGGTGTTTGTCCGCTTTGCCCCTCAACCCCTCGAGAAGATAGTGTGTGAAGACGCTGTTCTTCAGTTGGGGAATCTCCCACGAGATTTGTTCGTCTTTTGAGGAAGTAATTATTACCCGACCGGACGAGTTGCGGAATTCTTGAAGAAATAGATCCACCGACGGAGCCATCGATTTCGATTTCATTTCCGAGAATCCCCCCGCATAGCAAGCATCGGAAACGACGAGGACTCGTTCCGCACTGACCCCTTTGAGGAAATCCAAGCCACTCATTTTGACCCCGGAAGTGCTTAAATATTCCGTTTCAGCATCATAGGGGAGAAACAGGAACTCTGTGGGTCTGATGGGGTCAAATGCGCCATGACCGCTGAAATACAGAATAATCGTGTCTTCTTTGCCGGCCTTTGGCAACATGTAGTAAAGGTACTTTTCCACTTCGGACTTGGTGGCTTTTTCGTTAATCAGGGAGGTGACGCGAGTCTCCTTGAAGATTGCCTTCTGGGTCTTGAGAAAATCACCAAAGGCTTTAGCGTCATTGTCGGAAAGGCCCAGTCTGGGGATCTTTGGATCACGATATTTTGAGACGCCTACCACTAAAGCATAAAGGTCCCCGGTTTCTGAGCGGCAGAACAGCGGGTGCCGACTGTTTGGAGTCGCCCGGGTTCGACTTGGCGAGAGCAGCGGCGTCCGCCGAAGTGGAGAATGGATGGAAGAAAATCAGAGCCATTAGAAAAGCGGCGACGATCCTTAGAGATGCTCTCTTAGTCAGATGGCCTCCGAACTTCAGATCCCCTAGACCGAGTGTCCTGTGCATGGAATCATCCCTCTGGAGCACTGCGCGCTATCAAAAAGGTTTGGAGCCTGGATGGCCATATTTTTTTGTTCTCACGGAAAATCGGATACCTTGATCAAAGGTAAACATTGAGTCTTACGACACCGGTTGCCACAGCGGGTTCCCGTGTCGGAGGCGAGAGACAAAGTATTGGAAGGCGGAAATCAATGCTGATCAGTTGGCGAAAGCAACATGCCGAAGGCGTCGGAACGAACTCGTTCCGGGAATTCACTCTTTTCTATTTCTTCTTCTGTTTCTTGTCTGCAACGTCTTGCCACTGATCGTGTCAATGAATTCTATGCGGGCCGCAAGTTTATCGGCCGAAGGAAAGACGACAACAACTAGCACACGGGAAACATCAAGATTTTTCCTAAGTCCCTCGATCATTGCCGATTCATCATCTGAAGGAACCTTTCCACTCTTGATCACTTCCGACGTTTCCGCGGGGGATATGATGTTATATCGGTCATTCAGTTCCCTGGAAGGCTCAAGAGCTTCATAGAGAGAATCAATTTGATCTTGGGGAAGGGGAACCTTGAAGTCCTTGAACAAGACCACGAGCGCGGTCTTCTGGGGAATCGATTTCGCTTTTGGAATCATTGGCTCTATAGGAGCCTGGTAAAAGATTACAACCAGCAGCAGCACAGCCGCGACTGCCCCTGCCGCCATAGCCGGCCCTTTCCAGAAGCGCACAAGGTTTTCCCAGAGGATTTGACTCCATTTTGGCCTCACAGAAAGAATCTGTTCCCCCGCTTGCATAGGAAGGCGCTTCCTCACCTGACTCCAAAGCTCCGCGGGCATTGGTTCTTCGGATAAGGCCGATTTCCATGTTCGTATATCCTCCGAGCACAGAGGGCAATGCTCGACGTGGTGAGAAATGACTCCGTCGGGATCTTCTCCGATCTGCGCGAAATCGTGAAGTTCCCACGGTTCCAGGCAGAATGCCTGTTTGTTCTCTCTCAAAGCCGATATCATCTCGCGAAGCCCTTCCACACGCGCCGTACATTCCTGGCAGGTGCTCAGTGTTCTTCAACGCCTGCTCTCTCCGCTGGAGCGATCAGATCCTCCACGTACGGCAGCAGAAGAGCATCCGGATGTTCCGAAGGTGTTGGTGGGCTGGGTTTCCTTCACCGCGAGCTTCCCCTGGTTTCAAGATGTTTGTACTTGGCTCTGAGCTTTTCCAAACAGCGCCTAGTTTGTACGGTCAAAGTGTTCTCAGTTAGTCCAACGATGGCAGCGATTTCGCTGAAAGGTAATTCATCATAATACCTGAGTTGAATCAGTTCCCGGCACCTGGGGTCCAATTCTCCTAACGCGCCCTGAGATGCGAAACAAGTTGTGCCCTTTCCATTTGCCGGTCCGGAAGCTCAATCTCAGATTGGATGAATCTGGCCCCCTCTTCGTTGTAGTCATGGTGTTCGACGCTCTCGGTTTCCGCGTCCCTTTTTGCAGCCTTTGTTCTACGGTAATCGTCTATTAGTACTCGCTCTGTGACCACGCACACGAAACGCGCTAAAGAATGGCCGGGATCATAATTATTCAAAGAGGTTGCAAGTTCGAGGAAGGTGGACTGAGCCATATCTTCTACGTCCGCGGGGGATAGGCTCGCCCGTCGCTTGACAACGCTTCTTATGAGCCCGAGAAACCGTGAGTAAAACTCATTCCAGGCCGTTTCCGATCCTGCCAAACATTCTTGAACCAGCAGTTGGTCTTCATTTTCATCGCGCATCTCGATGCCCAGAAAGCTCCCGGCGGTCCTGGATAAGATTAGAAGCTTTATTCCATAACAACAGCGATATCGCAACTGATCCCGGCTCCGGAGTTTCGGCAACTATCCTTTCAGTGCTGACGGCTCACAGCTTGCGGTTATGGAGTCCAAAAGCACACGTTGATCTTTTCTCAGCAGACCGATGACAGGCAGGTTACAGCCGGTTCGCGATCAAGCGATGACCAATCAGATGAATCCAGCACGGATCTGACAAAGCCTCCCGCGAGACGTGGGATGGCACCCAAATCTGACATTGATCTGATGCTGGGTGCCACTGACCTGAGCGCCATCTTTGGCGCCAGGTCAGTGCCGGCTTTCCTACCCAACGATGCTCACAGCTTTAGAGCGAACTGGTATTACACCCATAGGAGAACAGAAGAGTCGGGAGCATCGCGGCTCCCGACTCCCCAAGAAGTCATCAGTCAGACTACTTGCAGTCTTTGCAGTCCTTGACGACCTTCCCCATCTCCTTGGCGCAGTCGGCTTCGGAACCGACTTGGCTACACTTTCCTTTGATGCAGCAGTTCACTTTTGTGGGCGCTTTCTCGCCACCGGCCTTGGGTGCGCCCGGGGTATCACCGGCCGCCATTGCCAGTGGCACGGAAAACACGAAAGCCGCCAGGGTCAGCAAAACTAACAACTTTTTCATCTGAAGCCTCCTCGATACTCTTCGTCTTGTTAGGGCAGCCCTTTCCAGGCTGTTCCTCCGACCGGATTTCAGTCGGTTTAACTATACAGTTCGTAGACGGGAAAAAAATCTGACAAGAAAAAGAGGGAGCACCGAAAAAAGAGTGTGAGTGCAGGAAGAGGGGGGAAGGATTATGAGGCTCGGAGCCATGCCAGTGTGATTATCGCCATTTGGCAGGTCGTCTGTAAAGCAGCTCATTTAGATTTGTGCCACGGTGGCGGACTCGGGAGAATTAGGGAGGATTCGAGGCCACTGCATTGGTGGGACAGGCATCCGAAACTGTCTCAAAATTCGGAGTGGGCCCCGAATCGTGCCACGCACTCCCTCCCCCTGTGTCCCCCTCCCAGGGGGAGAGGGAATCGTAAAGCCGCTCCAGTTGTGCTCCCTCTCCCTCTGGGAGAGGGCTGGGGTGAGGGCTGTGAAATGCGTAACGGCCTCAATAGTGGCACGATTTGAACCTCACAAAGAGTTTTGGGACAGTTTCATCCTGCCTGTCTATCGAGAAATGACAGGCAGGATGCCTGTCCCACCGCATGTGCCCGAAATATGTTACCCAATTTATGAAATGAACTTCTTACTGTTGTGTCCCGCAAGTAAAGTGCCAATCTTTGACTTGGCCGGCATGCGGTTCAGTGTCATTGCGAGAAGCGAAGCGCCGAAGCAATCTATTCCACTGGCTTCACGACCCCGGTAGATTGCTTCGCTGCGCTCGCAATGACAAAGCGGGTCACCTTCTCCCCGTGTGGAATTCCCCGGCGGGGTGGCATTATTAAATTATGCAGTTATTTGCGGGACAGGATACTACACTTTCACTCGGGGTGTACGTGCTTCCACCATACGGAAAGATCCAAACAGTGGCCCGACGCGGGGCTTTCGTCGCGACCCAGGCCACCATTTCCTGAACATCAGAGTAGCTCCGGGCCAGGCCCATTTTGCGCCCGATATCTTGAGGAAGATTCGGACTGTCACTGAACAGGGCCAGGTGATTTCTTCTCAACATCTGGAGACAGAAATGGCCAAAAAAAATCTCTTCGACAGGTTGACCCTGCTTGGCCTTTTTCACGAAAGGAAGAATGCGATTCTTTCCCATAGCTTTCAATAGAGCGCGGATCATTGGATAGGGGAGAGTCTTCTTTGGTGTGGGCATCTCTCCCAAGCCATTTTCGCTGCGACAAAAGCCCATCATCACCCCTTGGGGCTTGCAGGCTTGCAAAGTGTTGCCCACGCACTTTACCGACTGGCGCATATCTGAATCCATGGGAAAAGAGTTGGTCAAAACAACTTCGGACTGCTCGGGCACATCCAGACGCACAAAGTCCTGGACAAATGCCTCGCCCGCTCGGTGGGCGCTTATTGGATCCCCGCAGAAGAAGTGTGTCGGCCGTGCTTCCTCGTTCATAACCGCGTTAACAATGAAAATCTCCTTGCCGAGAAGCTTGGCCCCTTCTTCCAAATCCAAGCGCATGGGTGACTGTTCTCCACTGACGCCCACGTAGTTGAAATGATCGGGATCAACCCCTTGTAAGTGGTTTTTACCGATGGTCTCCGCTCCCGCGCATCCCGGAATGATTGCTTTCAGCCCACCGCCGAATCCGAGAAGCAAATGAGGCTCCAAAGCGCCAAGACACATGATCAAATCTGCTTGTACCAACATCCTGTTCAGGAATACTCGAGTCCCTCGCGTGGTCGTGCCCATATCAGCCAGTCCATCCGGGTCATACCCGTCGTGGCATTGCCAGCGCAAGCGGGACATGACGTCAGTCCCCAGTTTTCGCTCCACCTCTTCGCCGCTACTGGACCGGTGTACTCCGGTCGCAATGACAATATCGATGTTCTCGTCCTTGACCCCGGCTGAAGCCAGTTCACGCAAAACCGGTTTAATGAACTCCCGGACCGGCGTAGGCCGCGAATGGTCGTCTACCACCAGCACCACCCTTCGTCCGGAGAGGTCCCGGGAAGCCAACGGCTTGACCCCAATCGGGCTGAGCAAGGCTTCAGCACATATTTCTGCCGGATCTGATGCGGCCTGATGGCTTCGGGGCCTCAACTCTCCGAGCACTCTCCAAGTTTCGGGCAGTGGGACCTTCAGGGAACCGGCTCCCCACGGTAGTTCAATGGTTTGGCTCATCGCTGTCTCCTCGAAATGATTCAGGTACCGACGTGCGCCTTTGTTCGTCGTTATGCTGAAACACTCATTCTGACTGAAGGGTTGAGAAAAATCTAGAGGCTGCAACCGCCAAAAGTCTGAATGGTTTCCTTGAGCTTGTCATGCTACTGTACAACTTGATGCTGAATGAAAGCAGGCAGATCCGTGCAATTGAATAGGGGGAGACGGCTCATGTGGTTAAAAGCATTGTTGTTATTGGTGCTTGCCGAGGGTTTTTCTTATGGATTGCTGCGGTTCGCAGATGCTGATGAATCTGGCTTACAATCGTGTATCATTTATTGTCGCCTGAATTTTGACCGGAATTACAAACCAAGCGAACATGCCCAGTGCGTGGAACGGTGCAAGAGAGAGCACGGGAAAGACTCGAAATCGGATTGGGATCAGCCGGATAGAATTAAATAGCCTCGTAGGGAAGCATTGGGGCATAATATCCGCAATAGTGGCCAGAGCATCCCTCGGGAAGGAGTTGTTGTGGTCATGGCGCAAGAGAACCTTCGTCAAACCAGGCTTCGGAACCAACCGCGGGAAAAAGGAATTTACCGCAGAGCACGGAGAACGCGGAATGGAAAAAAAAATCGGAATTGTTCAGTTGGCAAAACCTGCTGGCATCTCGCTCAGTCCAACCAGGCTACTAAGTGTCTCTAATGCCTTGCATTCGTTCTCTTCCTCAACCGGTATTCGCAGATGGTTGAGTCGCTTGACCATATCCTGGCCCGCGCCATGTAAGTGACCTAAAAATAGAACTCCAACTTCTCCTGGTTTGAGTGTAAGATCGATTTGTCCGGCGATGAATTCATTCCGCTGGAATGTGTTCCTCAGTAAGTTGCATACTTCCTGTGTGTAACGTTCGGATCCAAATGACTCTATAAGCGCCGCACGACGTCTTAGGAATTCGCGGTAAATCACCGCGCTCTCACACGCAACCAGTTTAGTGCCTCTCAATGCTAATTTTAGTAGTACTCGCTCATTATTGCTAAAGCATGGAAGGGCAGCAAAATGGCCCATTAGCTGCTGTAGAAAAGTTGTCTTCGCGTCTTGTGGGAGATGAGCGCCTAGCTGAGCCAGACGCTGAAGGAGGTTCTGTTCGTCATTGCTAAGATGAGGTTGCCTAATGAAGATACGTATCAATTCCTCTTCGGTTTCTACAATCTCCTCATCTTGCGGACCCTTACCCTTAAAGAGGAAAGAGTCATTGTACATCTTATCTGGAGCCGGGAGAGTCTCCAAAGTTTCTTCAGTAGCCTGCCATTCATCATCAGCGTTGACATAACCGGATGGACAATCTCTACCTATCTCACAAAGATCGTGCTGAACGTGAAAATAGTACAGTTTCCGGATGTTAGCCATTATGGAACACCTGGGGATTGCGAGATACAGAATCTGAACAGAAACTCTTATGGTCTCAAGTCCTTTATGCCCTTTGATAGGAGCTATAATCTGATAGCGGCATTGATGCTCTTGTCTGTATAACTATTGATTGGCTCAATCTTCTCAATAAGATCATCTGAAAGATGGACGTATTGTGGCATCATGTGGCATTCGGGGTCTGTTCCTTCTGGCCAACTAATTCTCACGTCTTGTCTTTGAGTCTCTTCATATCTCTTACTTTCTGGTAGGGCCGAGTAAAGCTCTATCGCCTCTTGAATGCGGGAATCTCGATCTAGATTGCTCTGGGCCCTTCCGAGGGGTCCCATATAATCTTGCCTTAAGAATATGTCATATCTTCCGTCTTCTACTCTTTTCATTGTCTTGTCTCCAAGCAAGTTTCTCGATGTTCACCGCCTTGTATGCGCATCTCTGCTCTTTGTCAAGAACGACTTCAAAGAATCAAGGAATGGAATTCCGGGGACACCATACTTAATTTGTTGGGGTTGTAACCTACGGTTGGACTCTCGTTCGCAGAGCACTCAGTGGGCCTGCTACTGGTCGAACACCGGTGTCCGGTGCCAAAGGCCGCTCGGAACACACCAGCGACATCACCGCGCACTCACACCTTCCCCACCCTGGCAATGAATCCGGTATTGTGTCCCTAGAAACCCCCCGAACTTAACGCGACCGTGTCATCGCAATAGCTGGATAATCCTGCTCATCTGATGCGAGGTCAATTGACCCGCCGGACCGACCCCTCTCACGGAACCGGAGGTTCGTGGTCCTTGCAGAATGGCGCCTCTCCCACAACTGGCATGTTGCAGATCTTGCAGAGACCTCTCCTTATTGGGTCATCAATATCTCCGCACGCTTCCCCTGTATGCGTCTCTCCTGGCTCGGCCACGCGTCTTTTCTCTTCTTGCGGCTCTTCTGTGCCAACCATGATTCACACCTCCTTGAGTTGTCGTTACCTATTTAGACGCTGACCAAAGTGTTTTGATTCATTTGATCGGATATGAGAATCCGGTGGCGTGATTTTTTCCTACAAAAATAGTTGACAACAGAAAAGTGGGCTAGTATTATTGTATTCATATATAGAGATACTTGGATGTCTCGGTCGAAGACGGGTCGGCAACATACCTCGGCCTTCGGCAGCCACACAAATAACGGCACCTGATGCCACAAAGAAAATGGAGGAACTAGAATGAGCGCAGAAGCAATGGTTCAACTCGCGGAACTGGAGAAGAAGGTCCAGGAACTTGGGGCCGGTAAGCAGAACAAGCTGGCAATGGTGGTCTTTTCCGGTGATCTCGATAAGCTGTTGGCCGCGATGATCATCGCCACCGGCGCGGCCGCGATGGGGATGAAAGTCGTCCAGTTCTTCACCTTCTGGGGCACCGCCGCTCTCCGCAAGCCCGATGCCAACGTGAACGGCAAGGACTTCATGTCCAAGATGTTCGGCTGGATGTTACCCAAGGGCCGGAACAAGGTGAAGCTTTCTCAAATGAACATGGGCGGAATGGGAACAGCCATGATGAAGGGTCTCATGAAAAAAAAGAACACGCCCAGCCTGGATCAGCTATTCGAGATCGCTGCCCAGCCTCGGAGTGGAAATCAAAGTGTGCGAGATGTCTATGGATCTTATGGGATTCAAGCACGAAGAGATCATCGACTACCCCAACATCGAGTACGTAGGTGTGGCCACATTTCTGGCTCATGCCAAGGACTCAAGTAATCAGTTGTTCATCTAGAGGGAAGCAAAATGTCCGAACACGCTGTTTCGAAAGTGCTGGATCTCAAGGGTCTTCCTTGTCCTATGCCCGTTGTCAAGATTAGCCAGGAAATAGGCTCCGTCGGAGTCGGCGAGGTCATTGAAGTTCACACCACCGATCCTGGCTCTCTGTCGGATTTTCCGGCGTGGGCCAAGACCACTGGTAATGAAGTGCTGGGTTCCGAACAGGGCGAAGGCGTCATCAAGATATTCGTCAAGCGGCTCAAATAGCCGTTACGAGACTAAACCATGACAGACAAGATCTTCTATTTCATCATGGTACCAATGGTGTACTTGGCGTTTGCCTGGTGCGTCATAGGAATCGCGGTCAAGGTCACCGGGATTATCAGATCCCCGAAGCTGCCGACCACGCTGAAGATTTTCCCCGAAAGCAACGCGCCCTTTCTGGCCGCGGTGAAAGATGCTTTCACCATGCCCACGGTCAGAAAGCACAAGCCGTTATATTGGATTTTCCTCATGGCATTCCATGCGGCGCTCGCGGTCCTCATCATCGCGCACCTGGATCTGATCCCGCAGTTGAGGATGATGAGCGAGGATTCACCGCATATGATAGGTAACGGTGCAGCAGGGGTGGTGCTGACCTTATCAGTAGTCTACTTCCTCTTGCGGCGCTTCCGCACCCCGGTGCGCGAACTGTCCATTCCAGCGGATTATTTGATCCTGAGCCTGCTGTTTTGCATCTTTCTCACCGGGGATGTAATCAGTTGGGGGAATTCCTGGAGCCCGGACGGTTTTGTGATCACCAAACAAGACCTGGGCTCCTATCTGAGCAGCCTCGTCCGGTTCACGTTTGAAGACCCGCGCAATGTGCTCTCCGGTTCCCATTATGTGGTTGTGGGCACGCACATTTTGCTGGCCAACTTGTTCCTAATGGTTTTGCCGTTCAGTAAAATTATGCACAGCTTTTTTCGCGGTCCCGCTGAATCTACTGAGGAGGGTTTGACAATGGAAAAGGAACAACGGGAAAAACTGCTCGAACTCTTCTCCGAGAAGCTGACCGGCGCGGCGCGGATGTACCTGGAAAATTGCTCGCGCTGCGGCATCTGTGTCGAGGCGTGCCATGTTTATGCGTCCTCCCCGGAGACCCGCTACACAGCCGTGGGCCGGGCCCAGAACGTTCGCCGATTGTACAGAAAGTACTTCAAGTTTTCCGGGAAGATAGCACCGTGGCTAAATGAAGCCGTCGAACTGGACGACTATTGGATGGAGAAGATTTACGAGACCGGTACACCTGTACCGGATGCCGGCGCTGCATGACTTTTTGCCCTTTTGGCATTGATACTCAACTCATCCAGTCCATCGCAAAGTTAATGCTCATTGGTGCAGACATGGAGCCAAAGGTGCTGAGCATGCTCGCGGACGTGTCGATTGCCAAGGGTGAAAATATTGACGCGACAAAAGCCAATTTTGGTGAGGCAGTTCGCACGCTCGAATCCGAGGTGATCCAAAAGTGGCGCGGCGAGGCCGGCGCGGAAGCAATACCGCTCGATGTCCAGGGAGCAAACGTGCTTTACGTGGCTCTGGCAGGCAAGCACTCGATTATTCCCGCGGCCGCGATCATGAACGCGGCAGGTGAAAAATGGTCGCTCAGCTACTTTGAAGCGGTAAATTTCGGCGCGTTTGTGGGGCATCCCAAGAAGACCAAGGAGATCGCCCAGCGAATAATTAACGAAGCAAAACATCTTGGCGTGCCGGAAGTGGCGATATGCGAGTGCGGCACTGCTTACCGTGTGATGAAGCACATGACGGGCGAGCACCCGTTCAAAGTAATTACCTTCGTAGAGCTGATCGAGCGTTATTTGAACGAAGGACGGATCAAGCTGGACAAGTCCAAGACCCAGGGGCGGGTCACTTATCACGATCCGTGCCAAATTGCCCGCAACGGTGGGATTTACGAGCCTCCCCGCAACATTCTGAAGCACCTTACCGACGACTTTGTCGATATGCAGCCGAATCGCCAGGCCAACTGGTGTTGCGGAGGCGGAGGCGGCCTTGTTGTTATCGGTGAGAAGGATTTCCGAATGAAGTCAGCCAAGGTGAAGGCCGATCAGGTGAAAGCCACCGCCGCGGAGATCCTTGTACCCGTGCCGAAACTGTCACAGCCAGCTTTCAGATCTAAACGAACACTACAAGTTGGGTGTGAAGGTCGAGTTCCTGTCGAACCTCGTGGCCGAAGCCCTGGTACACGAGGAAGCAGTTGAAGTAGCATATAAGGCGGCAAGTGTGGCGTAATACCGGTTGTGCAAAGAAGCAACCTTCCGCCGCTTACAAAAAAATCCATATCGGTGGCCAAATTTCTGGCCGATTTGCTCACCTGTCATTGCGAGGAGTGAAACGACGAAGCGATCTCAGCGGCGCAATTGAGATTACTTCGGCCTTGCGCCCTCGCAATGACAGTCCTGTACCTGCCGGCCTTGAAAAGGCTACCTGAAGGCAAACAGACAAAAATTCCGACAATTACTTACTGTTTCTATTCGCCGAGACTTGAAAGGCGCTCTCCTGCCAAAACATTGGGAGTTGGAATGTTGCTCTATTTTTGTGCGAAAACCCCGACAAAGAAGCGGAAGAAGTAGAAGAGCGAGTGTTGCGGCTTGAGCCCTGAATCGATCAGCATTTCTCTTAATCCGGAGCCGGTGAAGGTCTGACCGATCCAAACGCCTACAGAGGTCTCCCGGATGAAATACTCGAATCCCAGCGGTCCATAGAGATTCGGGACCCCTACGAAGACGCTCCCACCTTTTTGAGTGACACGCGCCATCTCGTCCACGGCGCAAGATGGGTCCGGCAGATGTTTGACAGTGCTGCTGTTCCACGGAATCCATGGTTTCGGCTCTAAAAGGCAGGTTGCACAAATCAGCGACAACCAGGCACAAAATGGGTCACGGTGACGGGCTTCGTGCAACGCGTCAATATCCAGGTCAATCGCCACACTGAGTTCCACGCGCCCGTCCTGTGCGAGGATCGACGATGCAAACGCCGGCCCGGACCCCGCTTCCAGCACCTTGCATTTGTCATGATTTATGGCCCTGGCAAGAAGATAATTTACCAGTTTGCCATTGAGTCGATTCCGTAACGCGTCGTAAAGGCGATAAGTCAGTGTGCCGGGGGACCCGAGCTCCATGACTTGACGCCCATCAGCGGTCGACTTTCCTGGCAACGGCCATTATGGGAGCTGCCGAACGGAAGATTTCCCAGCTTGAGGAATTGACGTTCGGCTTTTACGATATTGAAAAGCAAGCTGTTGAGAGCAGGATGCATCGGTTTGAGTTCCGACCGAGGCGGGCCATCGGAATCTCCGCCCGCCAGGAGGAGTCCCAGGCGATACGCGGCCACAGCCGGAAAAAGCGATGCGAAAAGATGGGTCATCCGAATCAATTCCACGGGGCGTTTTCTAGCAAGGCTGCCAGTCGGACTTTCGAATAACGGCGAGACGCGTGAACCGCTTTGTGATGTTCCGGGGTCATGAGCCATTCATATGCGGGGACCACCAGAACCATATAACCGCCCGGTCTCAGCACCCTCCAGATTTCCCCGTATGCCTGGTCCTCAAACACTGAATCGCATTCAAACACGTCTACGGAGACAACAGCGGCGAAGCTGTCCGGAGCAAAGGGCATGTCATTGATAGAGGCTCGGCATATATTTGTCAGCCCTCTTTTTTTGCAAAAAAGCGCTGCTTCGGGTGATACATCGAATCCATAAGCAGTGGTAGTGATCTGTCGGCCTATGTTGATGAGGTTCTGTCCTGTGCCGCATCCTGCATCCAACACCGGTTGATCCTGCTCTAGTCCGACCGTGTGCAGGATATCGAGGAGAATCAGATGAAGCCCTCGAAACCACCAGTACGAAGGCTCAAGCTCAAACAAAGTCTGGTATTCGTGGGATTCCAAGGACGACTTAATCCTTTACAGGGAAATGGTAGGTATCGGGATCCGGGGATCGTACCGAAGCGACTTGAGCATAGTAAAATCCGACTCCTCGACGAACCGGATTGCATGAGACTCGTTAGTGTTCAAGATAACACCTTGGCCTGATTGCAAAAGGAAATTATCCTTTTCTTCTGTTTCCACATGAATTGTGGTTATCTTGGCCGAGCCACTGGCAAGATAGAAAAAAATCACCGTTTGCTTATGATAGTGATTGCCGAGCACCGCACCGGGTTCATCCGGCCGCAGATCATCGCCTCCCAACTCCCGTCGTTCAATACTTCCCGAAAGGCTCCTCGATCATCGATTCGCTCGAAAGAAGGAGCGAGTATCTCATGCCCCATCAGTCAATCCTACTCAGGCGGGCTGGTAAATATCCTAATAACATACTGCATGCCTGTCTTGAAAAATTTGAGGATGCTGGGAGCTGATTCGAAATCCCTTTTGCTCGATCTCGGAACACGTAGGGCATTTCAAAGACTGTCAGCCCCTTTTTGCGGCACGTGTAGAGGAATTCCATGAAATATGCGCCGTACCCTGTAGGGATTATCGGAAACCTTGTTAAAGACGGTCCGGCGCAAAACCACGAAGCCGCTGTCATAGTCCTTAATCCCGTATCCCAACACCAATCCGGCGAGGCCGTTAATCAGACGGCTCGATATTACACGAAGCGCGGCCCTGTCATCTTCCCCTCCCGGAGCATAACGTGAACCGACCACAATGTCATACTCGTTCAATTTCTCAACCATCGCGGGCAACATGGAAGGGGGCATGCACATGTCGGCATCCATCCAACCCACAATTTCACCGCGGGATTCTATGATACCGCGATTGAATGCCGAAGCCAGGCCCCGCGTGTCCACCCGCCGTATGACTACGACTCGGGGATCACTAAGACCTTCCACCAATTGCCAGGTCTGATCCGCGGAATCGTCATCGACAACAATAACTTCCACTGGGTCTTTGACATGCTCGAAGATACTTTCAATCGTATCAACTATATTTTCGCGTTCATTGTAAGTGGCAAGCACTATAGAGACCCGGGGATCCTGTTCCACTCAATCACCTCCGAAAACCGCTATCGCCATGGTCTTCGTCCGGGGTGCCTTTCGCGCCCGTTCACCGCAGCTCGCACTAATGCCTGTAACCTTTCCAAATCCGCCCTGAGCCAAGTCTTTAGAGATTGGCTGCCCACTTAGACCTTGCATGCCAGCAGCTTCTCGACAACCTCTTCCATTTGCGGTCGAGTTAGGCCGAGACCTGAAGGAAGATAAAGACCTCGGTTCCAAAGGTCCACAGAGACGGGATAGTCTCCGGCCACGACAGGAAACCTGGGATCGGAGCCGCGAAATACGGGTTGTAGGCTCATTGGACAAAAGAAAGACCGTGTGTCCACTCCTGTCCCCTTCAGCTTCTTCATCAAATCGTCTTTAGTTACCCCGAAACTCTCTTCTAATAGTATTCCGTACATCCAGTACACGTTTTTGGCCCAAGGCTCTTCATAAGGCAACATAAGGTCCGAATTCCCGGCAAGAAGTTCATTGTAAGTCTGGCCGATCCATCTCTTGCGTACATTTTTTCCTCAATCAATTCGGTCTGGGCCACTCCGATTGCGGCCTGAATGTTGGTCAGGCGGTAATTGAAAGCCACTACCTCGTGCACGAACCGAGGCTCTTGAAAACCTTGATTGCGCAAGAGGCGGAGCCTTTCGGCAAGCTTTTCGTCGTAGCACAGCACCATGCCGCCTTCGCCCGTGGTAAGTATTTTGTTTCCATAAAAGCTGAAGCAGGAGGTGTCCCCAAAGCTGCCGGCCTTCTTGCCGTTGACTTCAGCCCCATGCGCCTGGGCACAATCCTCGATGACATAGAGATTATGCCTCGCGCGATTTCCATGATGGCTTCCATGTCACAAGGATGGCCGTACATGTGGACCACCATTATGGCCTTCGTGTGCGGAGTTATCTTGGCCTCGATCAAACTTGCGTCGATGCACCATGTTTTGGAATCGACATCCACCAGCACCGGCTTGGCTCCTGTCAAAATCACAGTGTTGGCAGATACAATCAGTGTAAAGTCCGGAATTATGACTTCATCGCCGGGACCGATTCCCAAAGCCACAAGTGACATGTGAAGAGCTGTGGTGCAGTTGCTGCAAGCTACGCCAAAAGGAACATCGCAATATTGGCTGAATTTCTCTTCAAACAGGGAGATATACTTGCCGGCCGAGGAGATCCAGTTGGTTTCCATGCACTCCATTACGTACTTCATCTCTCGGCCGTCAAGTACCGGTTCGCAAACAGGAATCATATTTGTCCTCCAACGCGAGGTTGCCCATCATCTTTGCGGCTGGAAAAATGGCCGATCTTAGCAGCCCGTCATTGCCAAACTTATACTCTCTACACTGTGCGGGACCCGAGGTCAAGAGAGTCGGCGGCCGACGACAGCTACTCTGATTTACTGATGACCGCCAAACGCTCGCCTGTTCGTGCAGAATAGGGGCCTTCTAGATGATGGCTGTATCTGCTGAAAAGCCACAGACTCGGGAATTATTTCCGAAACAAGCTCGCCGTCGTCGAACACCCTGACAACGGAGCTTTCCGAGACCACGACCCCCACCGCTTTTGTTGCTTTCGTTATGGAAGCAGCGGCCATGTGACGGCCCCCAAACCCCAGCGGGATTTTGATCCCTTTTGTTGACACGTCCAGATATCGGCAAGCCGAAATTACGATTCCATCATCCGAGATGACAAAGGCACCATCCAGTTGAGCCAACTCTTTGATGGTTTCCCTCATGTCGGTGTCAACCAGCCGCTTTCGCTCATCAGGATGACCAAGAAGTGGGTCTAAGATCAAGTTTTGGGACTGTTTCAAAACCTGGTCAGAATCGGAGACCACAAACATGGTGCCGATTTTTCTGCCTTCTCGCCCTTCTCTCGCGATTTCAACTGCCAGGATTATAACCTCTTCGAGTGTCTTGAGATTGACACCTCGCTTTTTTGTGCAGACCTCGCACAACACGTCCTGAGACTTATTCATGGTTCGAGTCTCCCTGGATCTGTATTTCAACCCTCGAGTACGGCCCCTCCACAATCGTGTCCTCGTCAATCGCCTGAAATGAGGCGCTTGGTTAATACCGCATAATCGTCTTTATTCTTTTGTCAGTAATAAGCTCTCTTATGCGATCGTACACATCCTCAAAATTTTCTCCGGAGTTCTGAAAATAGTGGACCTGGTCCAGAATATTACAACGATGGAGGCCGTCAACCATGTTGAGCAGCTCTACATGAACCAGGGCCTCGGTCCCGGCCAGAAAATTAAATTTCTCAGGGTCTACGTAGGTGTCAAAATATCCGCTCATGGTGGCAATGCCCCAGACTGAACGGGGCTCACTGCAAACCTCGTATGTGGTCCTCAATCGGTGGTAATGGTGATGGAGTAAGAAATTCGCTCGGCCTTTAAGGTCCTGAATGGGCTCGCCGTGCGCTGGCAACACAAGAGCTACATCCTCTATATTTGAAAGATTTTGCAAGGTTTGTAGATAAACCAGGAGATTATCGGGGTGAGGAGTTATTGGATTGAGCAGCACGTCGCCGCAGAGAAGGATCTTTTCGTCCCCGTTTGGCCCAACAAAAAAGCCGATGCTTCCAGGTGAGTGGCCGGGGAGGTGTTTTACCTCCACGCCCCGGACAGCCGATCCGCTTATGTTCAGGGGGCCGTTGCTGAAAATTGGTGAATTTACCTTGAGAGCCAGGCCCATTGAGTCAAGGTCCAGGCCATGAACCACCTCATCCCTGCCGTGGCCCTTTGCTGACCAGGGAGCGGGCATACCCGTGGCGATCATCTGCTGCTGCCGAGAAAACCAGAGACTGAGTAATCCCCATGGATTACAAATCTGGGGCGTATCCAGAATGTGAGCGGAGATTTCCGGCTTCCCGCGGCTCAGAATGGAACGTCCCATCAGAAAGTGATCGGGGTGCCCGTGGGAGATCACCACGAGATCGACATCCTGAACAGAGTAACCTGCCAGTTTGAAACCCTCCAACATCTCTTGTTCGCTGTAATCCGAAGGGAGGGCCTCGATCTCGGGCGGCATAGGCTGCTTGCGTAGGTGGTAAAAGAATGCCTTCGCAAGATCTGTGGGAATTCCCATGTCCACTAATATAAGCGCATCACTCTCGATCAGATACAGATGGGTAGGTCCTGGCCCTATAAGATCGGGACAGAATGTCGTGATCTGGGTGACACGGAGTTTGCCGTCAGGAAAGACAAAGCGCCTCACCTGGCCGCTTCCTATCTTCGAATTCGATTTCAGTTCCATTTGTTCAAGTTTCATGTCCATTTCGCCGATCTTTCTGTCTCAACTTTTGCACAGGAATTTCAGTCGTAAGGTGAGATTTCGGTGTGCAAATCAAGGAAAAGGATACCATATTTCCAGTAGAAACCGTATTAAGGTCTTTCGGCAAGGAAGGAACGCGAAGATGGCAGAAGGTCCGTTTTTGAAGAATATCCCTTTTTCCGAACCCCGGCTCCTAGCGGATCTGGTTGATTACGAAGAAGGGCACGTGGTGAGTCGTACGTTTGCGCAAACGAATGTCCTGAGCTTGACTCTGTTCGCCTTTGATGAGGGAGAGGGCTTGAGCACTCATACCGCGGCGGGGGACGCGTTTGTCCAGGTCCTGGACGGAGAAGCGTCAATCACTATCGGGGGCAAGGAGGTTGTCGTCAAAGCGGGGGAGGTGGTGGCCATGCCGGCAAATGTTCCCCACGCACTCAACGCGGTGCAGCGCTTCAAGATGCTGCTTGTTGTGATCAAGGGCATGGGATGATTATTCGGAATTATTCGCTTGACAAAGACTTGAACTGTCATTGCGAGGGCGTAAGCCCGAAGCAATCTAAACGCCAGCGAGAACAGATCGCTTTCCCACGGAACGCGGGATTTCTCTCCTCGCAATGACACTGGTGTCAATACCTGATTCTTTGGCAAGAGGGATGGTTCAGTAATAGTTTGCAGCGTCTGCTATGTGCGGAGGAGCGGATGCGGACTGGAGCGGAGAAGAGTGCGGCCTTCTCTGTGAGACAATGTCCTGCATTGTTCACGACGTAATGCGTGCTATTCTTGACCAAAGCAATTGCAAATCTAAACAGTTATGTCTGTTTTGACATGACTGCGCAGAAACATATTTTTGAAATTGTTAAATATACATCCATAGTTATAATTCCTACTAAGAATATCGTTGTTGACGCATCGCCCTATCACTGTTTTACTGCTGTATGAAGGCATTTATGACGTCTTTCCAGCCTTTCATCCGCTCCAATGAGCTTTCACAAGTTCTCCGCAGGGAGCGCGGCGCAGATGCCTCCGTTCATTTCAATTCCACCATTTCTTATGCCTCATGAGGCGTCACTCTGTGGAAAACAAGGTTCGGCAATTTCCTTACATCCTTGAGGAGCAGCACTGTACCAATTTCCTGAGAAAGGAGACCACGTCATGACAGTGACACGCCGAGAGTTCCTTGCGATCTCTGGTGTGGTGGGCGCGGGCTTGGCGTTGTCGTCTTTGGGTCTGGACATGGGACCTGTGAAGGCCTATGCCGCGGATCTCAAAAAGATCGACAAAATGAAAACCGCCAAGCAATCCACGACGATCTGTGCTTACTCCGCGGTCGGGTGCGGCCTTATCTGTAGCACGGACACCACAGATAAAAAGATCATCAATATTGAGGGAGACCCCGACCATCCCATCAATGAAGGGTCCTTGTGCGCCAAAGGGGCGGCCCTGTTCCAGACCACGGCAAACAATCCAAATCGCCTTAGGAAGGTCCTGTACAGCCAAGAGTGACAAATGGGTGGAAAAGCCCTGGGACTGGGCTCTCAAAGAGATAGCCAAGAGAGTCATGGCCACCAGGGATGCGTATTTCATCAAAAAGAACGACAAAGGGCAGGTGGTTAACCGAGTTGAGGCCATTGCTCACGTGGGAAGCGCGGCTCTGGATAACGAGGAATGCTGGCCTTTGCAGGCGATGATGAGAGCTCTGGGGCTGGTTTACATAGAACACCAGGCCCGAATATGACACAGCGCCACGGTTGCGGCTCTGGCAGAGTCGTTCGGGCGCGGCGCAATGACCAATCACTGGATAGACATCAAGAACAGTGATGTTATCCTTGTAATGGGCAGCAATGCTGCTGCAAACCATCCCATATCCATGAAATGGGTGCAGAAGGCTAAAGACAACGGCGGGAAACTGATTTCCGTCGATCCGCGGTTTACCCAGACATCGGCCAAGGCAGACTTGTACACCCATTTGCGGTCCGGAACCGATATAGCTTTCCTCGGCGGCATGATCAAATACATCCTGGACAACAACAAGTACTTCGCCGAATACGTGACCAACTACACCAACGCGCCGTACATTGTAGGCGACAAGTACGATTTCGGCGATGGTCTCTTTTCCGGGTACAACGAAAAAGGAAGGTCGTACGATAAATCTACCTGGGCGTTCAAACAAACGGACAAGGGGCTCGCGGAAAGAGACGAAACGCTTCAGAATCCTCGATGCGTCTTCCAACTTCTGAAAAAGCACTATTCGCGCTACACCCCTGAAAAAGTTTCAGAGATAACCGGAACTCCTAGCAACGATCTGATGAAAGTTTACGAGCTTTTTGCTACTACCGGAACAAAGGACAGGGCGGGGACCATAATGTACACCATGGGGTGGACTCAGCATACGGTGGGGGTTCAAAACATCAGGGCTATGTCCATCATCCAACTTCTCCTCGGGAACATGGGCGTTGCTGGCGGCGGGGTCAATGCCCTCCGCGGTGAGTCAAACGTCCAGGGGAGTACGGATCATGCCCTCCTCTTCCACCTGCTTCCCGGATACCTAAGGGCGCCTCTGGCCACCGAAACCACTCTGGAAGCCTTCAACGCCGCTCGTACCCCTAAGAGCGCGGACCCGATGTCTGCCAACTGGTGGCAGAACACCCCCAAGTATACAGTCAGTCTTCTCAAATCATATTGGGGAGATAAGGCAACGAAAGAGAACGAATTCGGTTATGCATGGCTCCCGAAGCTGGATCCTGGTCAAAACTGCTCCTGGCTCAACCTGTTTGATGCCATGTACTCCGGTAGAATCAAAGGTTTTTTTGCTTGGGGTCAGAATCCGGCGTGCAGCGGAGCAAACGCCAATAAAGTCAGACAGGCCATGGCCAAGCTGGACTGGATGGTGAATGTTAATCTCTTCGAGAACGAGACAGGCTCTTTTTGGAAGGGGCCTGGAATGGATCCCAAGAGCATCAAGACTGAAGTCTTCATGCTCCCCTGCGCTGCTTCAGTGGAAAAAGAGGGGAGCATCAGCAACAGCGGCCGTTGGGCCCAATGGCGTTACAAGGCTGTAGATGCGTCGGGACAGGCTAAACCCGACGGGGACATCATGGTTGAATTGATGGCTCAGATTAAAGACCTCTATAAAAAGGACGGGAAATTCCCCGATCCCATCCGGAATCTCAAATGGGATTACACGGACGCAAACGGCCATTTTGACTCACACAAGATGGCTAAAGAGATCAACGGTCACTTCCAAAAGGATATTACCCTCAAGGATCCTACAGGCCAAGATAAGCAATTCAAGAAAGGCGATCCCGTCCCGGCCTTTGCCTTCTTGCAGGCTGATGGCAGCACTTCTTGCGGGAACTGGATTTATTGCCAGAGCTACAATGCCGACGGCAATAACATGGCCCGGAGGAAGAAAGACGATCCGACAGGTCTTGGGCTCTTTCCGCAATGGTCCTGGGCTTGGCCGGTCAACAGGCGGATCATCTATAATCGCGCTTCGGTAGACCTGAACGGTCAACCCTTTAATCCCAAAAGGCCTCTTCTCAAATGGGCTGACGGCAAATGGGCGGGTGATGTGCCTGATGGTCCGTGGCCGCCCATGAGCGATAAGGAAAAGGGGAAGTATCCATTCATTATGAAACCCGACGGCCTAGCGGCTATATTCGGGCCGGGTACTCAATGACGGGCCGTTTCCCGAGCACTATGAGCCTCTGGAATGCCCTGTTCCCAACAACCTGCTATTCCAAACAGTTTACGAATCCGACCATCAAAATCTTTGCAGGCGAACTGGATAAGCATCTCACCTGCGATCCCCGATTTCCGTTTGTAGCCACCACTTATAGAGTGACAGAACACTGGCAGACAGGCATCATGACACGATTTCAACCTTGGCTTATCGAGGCTCAACCGCAGATGTTCGTGGAAATGAGTGAAGAACTTGCCAAACTCCGTGGAATAAAGAACGGCGAAAAGACGAAGGTTTCTTCGGTCCGCGGGACTGTAGACTGCGTGGCCATTGTGACTACCAGGTTCCGTCCGTTCCAAATCGGTAATGTGACTGTGCATCAGGTCGGGATGCCCTGGTGCTATGGGTGGGTCACCCCGAAGGACGGCGGCGAAAGCGCAAATCTCCTTACCCCTAACGTAGGAGATCCCAACACCATGATCCCTGAGTCCAAGGCATTCATGGTAAACGTGGAAAAGGCATAGGAGGTGCAAAATGGCTGAAGGTTATTCAATTCTAGTTGACACCTCCAAGTGTACCGCATGCCGGGGTTGCCAGATTTCTTGCAAGCAATGGAATCAGCTCCCAGGCACTAAAACCCAAAATGTGGGGACCTATAAAACCCAAAGGACCTTTCGTCCGACACCTACAAGGTGGTGCGATTCGCGGAAGGGGCCAATGGCAACGGCAAGCCGTCTGGCACTTTTTCACGGAGCAATGCCGGCACTGCCTATCGCCTGGATGCATGGCGGTGTCGAGAATGACGAGATCGTCCAAGACGAAAAAACCGGCGCGGTAATCTACACCGAAAAGACCAAGGATCTTGACTTCAAGGCGACTCTCGAAGGGTGCCCGTCCAATATCCCTCGCCAAGATCCCAAGACCAAGGTGCTTGTAAAATGCACAATGTGTTTCGATAGGATCACCAACAACATGATCCCTGCCTGTGTAAAATCTATGTCCAACCGGTACCATGACCTTCGGGGAAAGGGACAAGATCCTGGAGACGGCAAAGAAAAGAGTGGAGGATACTGAAGCAAACGTTTCCCAAAGCCGCGGCGCTCAAGCCGGACGAAGTGAGGGTCATTTACATGGTCACGGATGATCCGAAAAAGTACTCGATTCGCAGCCGGCAAGTAACCGAACTTTGCGGTGAAGTAAAAAAAGCCCTGCCCTTCATTTGTGGGGTAGGGCTTTTTTTGTGCGGGATATTCGCCAGGCTTCAGAGAAAGGCGGATTTCCAATTCAATGTAGGGGCAATCCTTGTGGTTGCCCTTAAGGCCGGGCACGAGTCCCGCCCCTACAGATAACGTGCTTCAACTCCCTTTACAAAAGGGGAACAAATACTAGGTTCAGTTTACGTAGGGCGGCCCATGGCCACCAGCCGCGGGCACGGCCCGCCTCTAGGCTGCTTCAGAAGGTCCGCCGATTCAGCGGTTTTTCTGGGCCCTTGCACGTTTGCCCGGTTTCGTGCTTTCCTAAGACACAAGATTCCGCACGTTCGCAGGAGAAAATACATGAGAGAGGGACGGTCGGCTCAACAGGCATCCGCACGAGTACAAAAGGCCATAGAGCGCATGCGGGAAGATTTGCCCCAATTGGCCACCATATTTGATGCCTTTAAGGACCTGCTGGCGGCACAAGAGGCACTTAAGGCCGATCTTCCTGTATTACACAAGCATGATCTGTCCATAGATCCTGTTCAATATTCGCAAGGCGTCCCGATCCTGGCTAAAGAAGTTTTTTCCCTTTCTCAGGATAATTTGAGAATAAGCAGCAGATCGTCTCCTGCCTGCCATGGAGAAGGGATTCCCAAGATTAAGGACCAGTTGAACGTATCGAGAAGGCCATTAAGAACAAGAATCAAGATTCCGGAGTCTGTCTGACAGATCTGGGAAATGCGCCGACGCAGTGATTGACAAGACCGCTCAAAGCTTGGTGTGGATGCGAAAATCCTCCAATTTGTCCTTGAGCAACTCGCAAAACCCTTTGCGCAGAAGCAGGCCGAATCGCTGGTGCCACTGCCCCAAAACCTCCAGTGGAATAAAGGATACTGCCCGATCTGCGGCTCGTGGCCGGAAATGAGTTTCCTTGAAGGCAAAGAAGGGCGCAGGTGGCTGAGGTGCTCATTCTGTGCACATGAATGGACCTTTATGCGCACCAAATGTCCTTTCTGCGAGTCGGAGGACCAGGACAAATTGGAACTCCTCTTCTCGGAAGATCGCAAATCCGAGCGAGCCGAGGCTGTGCTACGACTGCATGAAATACCTGGTAAGTATAGATTTCAGGGATCGTGCTGACGAAGTTGTTCGGGAGGCGGCCCCGCTAGGGCTGGTTTATCTGGATGTTCTCGCTCAGGACAAAGGATTCTCGCCTGGAGCGACATGCGCTTGGAACGTCATGGATCAAGAGTGATCCCTTCGCCTGTTTCACCGAGATTTTCTCGCCCCGATTCCAGGGGCAGAGATCAATTTTATCTAGTTGGAAGCATTACAGAAAGCCAGCATCCTGACCGGCAGGGAAGTTTTTTCTTGACAAACACTTCGATAGTTGTAAATATTTAGATATGTCGAACTATCGTCCTGAAGAAATCCGGAAATTTCGGAGATGTTCAAGGCACTGTCAAATCCCAACCGCCTCAACATCTTTACGCCTGGTTTCGTGCTGCCCGGCCGGTACAAACTCCCGGCTTTCCGAGGCTGATCCGCGGCGCTATGTCGGGGAATTAGGCGAAAAGCTCGATATAAAGCTCTCCACTGTTTCCCACCACATAAAGGAACTCCGGCAAGCAGGACTGATAAGAGTGGAAAGACGCGGCAAAAACATCGAATGTTGGGTTGACGAGCAGGCGGTGAGCACCCTGAGCGCACTTTTGGCTGGCCGGGATAGCCGACCATATTCAGGAGGAAACCAGGGGTGCAAAGGCAACTGTCAGTGAAGTACGGCCTCCTCAGGAATAATGGAAGGTCTGGGCGGAAGAGCAAACAACCCCGAGACAAAATTTCTCGCCTTTATCGAAAAATTAGGGGAGGAACAAGAAATGCCGAACAATCTCGCTTTATCGGTCGATTCACTTACTCCTGAACAGGTACGGATGATGGAATTCGCGGCGCAAGGGTTCCATTGCAGCGAAATCCTATTGTTCATGGGTTTGGAGGCACAAGGAAAAACCGATCCGGACCTGATAAGGACCGTATCCGCGCTCGCCGGTGGGATAGGCTTCTCAGGCGAGACCTGCGGCGCTCTTACCCGGAGGGGCCTGTTTGCTCAGTCTTTACGCAGGAAGAGGCACAGCAGTAGAGCAGGATGATCCCAAACTGAAGTGCATGATCCAGGATCTTGTGGAATGGTTTGCCGAGAAATACGGAGAGAAATACGGCGGCATTAGATGCCGTGACATTACGCACGATGACCCAAGCATTCCGCCAACCAGATGTCCTGGAATTGTGGGCGGCACCTACCAGAAAGGTGAGGTCGCTTCTCGCTGAAAACGGCTTTGATTGGGAACGCCGCGTCTGACTTACCTGCAGATTGCTTTCGCAGTGGCAGTGGCAAAGGTCCAACCTGCACTTGGGTCTAGCGACAGGAGGAGGTGACGCTGACGGCCACCACAATTCCCGGCGGAACTGAGGCGGAAAAGGGGGGAGGCCTAATCTGATGGGGAGTACACAGGCGACAGCTTTGATTTCCACGAAGCTCTGAGGGGGGAAAAAGAGCGTGGTCGTCCGCACCTTGGTTGGTCTTTCAGACTATCCAAGCCGTCGTTATAGAAGCGTTTCCTCCATTTGGAGAGGATCCGCCGCGGCCCGTCCCGTATCTGGGAGATCTGCTCGTTATCCTGGCCCAAGCAGCCATGAGTATGATCTTGGCGCGGACCACCTTGTAATAAAGAGCGCTGTATTTCCTGGAGTTTTCAATGACGGATCTTTGACTAGGAGTTGGTGAACTCACGGATAACATATTGCTTTAGTTTAGCAATAACATTGATTGGCATCAGGCGGCTTCTGCCGACAATTTGTGGGAAGTCTTGTTTTTCGGGGGGCGAATTTTGAGGGCCTTGAAGACTGCGACTGTGTGTCATCGAGTTGCGGGAGTCGGAGAAGCTCGGTATGCTTTATCTGGTAGCGGAGGAAACAGAGTCGGGACAGAGTGCGTAAGGAGTCTTCAAGGGTCAATGGGCAAAGATTCTGTTTGGTGGGCGGGAAAGCTTCCCTGAGCATCTCTTCGGCTTCCGGACGATCTTGAGCGCCAGCATGGCCACGAGAGCATGAGCACGGGTTCGTTCCTTCTTGCGGACATACACTGGCCGAATCTCCAGGAAACCGTTTTTCAAACGCCGAAAATCTCGCTCTACCAATTGAAGGGATCGATAACGCTCGTCGATTGTTTTGGCATCCATTTTGTCCAAGGACACGTCCGTCTCAAGAACATAACATCCGTCGAGCAGCCCCGCTTGGGCCTTTGCTGATTCGTCGACCACCAGGACGATTCGCTGCCCGTCAAGGGAAAGGCTTACAAAAGAGGCTATCCTGTATCTTGCGGCCCAGTCGGTCAACCTGCGAAGGCCGGCAGCCGCGTCAGCCCGCTTAGAGCTTGCGACAAAAGTATTTCGCTCGTCAACCAGGTGCATCAGCCTGGCAAGCTTGTCTTCTCTGCGTTTTTGCTCTTTGCGAAAAACCTTTTCGTTCTTGCGCAACACCAACCGAAGATTTCCATGCTCCACTTCACAAATGGTCTGGTCGAAAAGATCCGGCTGAAGTATGTTTTGGTTGAGAAGTCTTCTGACTTGCGGGTTGGTCAAAGCTGTTATGTATTTGAGTCCACTTTCTTTGAGCGCTTGTTTCCCCTTAGACTTGACCATCCCTCGATCACCCACGAACACAACGTCCTCTATTCCAAAGCGTTTTTTCAACACCTCAATCTGGCTTGAGACGGTCGTGGGATCACTCGTGTTCCCCTTGAAGACCTTGACAGAGAGGGGCTCCCCATCAGCAGCGGTCAAGAGTCCTATCACGATCTGCTTTTTTCCCTTCTTGCGATCACGGCAATATCCGTATTCTCCCAACTCGTTGCATTCGCCTTCGAGGTAAGACGAGGTCACATCGTAAAGAACAAGCACGTGAGACGAGCCCTTCTTTTTTGCATAGGCCCGGTACAGTTTCTTCTCAATTTTATCCTGATGCAGGAAAAGCCAGTCTAAAGCCTGATAGAGTTGTTCTTGCTCTACATCGCAAAGCCCCAGTATCTCCGCAACACAGTGATCCTTGGCCCAGCGAGATGCTGATAGCCGCGATCCCTGGTCGGCCACCCGTGCCAAAACAAGAAAAAGGGCCACTTTACCCATTGGGCTGCGTCCTAACGCTTTCGTGATCCCGATTCGGTCGGCAAGCCTCTCCAAAACAAACAACACCCCGAATATTCGGTCACACACCGGCGCCACCTCGCCCACCAATCCGTCAAACTCCCCCTTCAGTGCGCGCTTGAGTGCTTCAATGCGTTCGGGCCTCCAATGGGTCAGATTGGCAAGCGTACGGGACTTGGCTTTTCCGCCTTCCCGGTACCCTTCTCTCAGCAAAATTGCAGGGGGTGAATTGCGATTGGGAATCTCAGCGACATACATGCCTCATGTATATGACACTGCAAACTGCCTGTCAAGTATATTATATATAATTACATGCCGACAATGATCACTTACGCATGCCGCTTTCGCCAATCTTCACCAAAGCTTAACCCCTCACGCCTCTCAAAGATCCGAATGAGAATCTGCTCCTCTGCCGAGCAATTCCGAAAGGACCTGGATGGCCCTATCTGGTAGAAGGCCTCCCGTGACCACCAAAACCTGCCACTCTTTGGAACTGCTTTTCCCGGCCCTTTGTTGATCTGCCGGCGCATATAGTTTGTGCAATGTGTCCATGATATGCTGAAGGCTCACCAATGCCATTTACAAAATTCTTTTAAGTGTTGGGATCGAAATTGCCGCTGGACACGGCCAATGCAGAAGAAAATTGGAGCTACCTGGAAGTAGGGATTTCGAAAGGTGCGTCTCGATTGATCACGTGTCGAAGCGCGGCACCTATCAGGATCCTGAATCCTCATGTGCAGACGTCAAGCTGTCACGTGCTTGTTTCAAATTATGGCGGAGGCTTGGTTGACGGCGATAGTGTCCGTTTGAATGTGATCTGCCGAAACGGCGCTCGGCTGCACATTGGTTCCGTGGGAAATTTGCAGATTTACAAAAGCCCTATTAGTGGGTCTTCACAAACCATCAAAGGAGTCCTTGAGGATAACACTTTGTGCGTTCTGACAACCGATCCGGCGGTCCTACATTCTGGTAGCTGTTTCGAACAGAAACAGGAATGGAATGTCCACCCGGAGAGTTCTCTCCTGGTGGCGGAGTGGGTGCTCGCCGGGCGACTGGAAACGGGCGAGCGCTTTGCTTTTCGTAAGTATATTTCTGAATTTACAGTGCTTATTGACAGTATTCCCTTGATCGTTGATCGGTTCGAGTTCCAGCCTGCCCATCTCGATTACCATGACCCAGCCTTTTTCGCCGGATTGGCATGTCTTTTGAATGTATACATGGTGGGTCATCAGTGGGCTCCTCTGAAAAATCTGCTGGCCAGGGAAATGGACCGATACCGGAAGTCTGATTCCCAAACTCTGGCGTCGATCCACCCAGTTCGAGGGCACGGATATATTCTCCGGGCGCTGGCAAACAACAGGAGTTCGTTAACCTGGATCATGGATCGCATCTACGAGTTCATGTCTCAGGAAGATTACCTGGGGTTTAACCCGGCCGATAGAAAATATTAGTCACAAGGTTCGCACATGAGGCTGTCACCACGAGAAGTAGAAAAGTTGATTCTGCACAATGCAGGATTCCTGGCGCAAAAAAGATACGCACGCGGACTGAAGTTGAATTACGTGGAATCCGTAGCGCTCATCGCATCCCAGTTGCTGGAGTTCATTCGAGAAGGGCACAGCGTTGCCGATTTGATGAATCTTGGGAAAAGAATACTGGGAATGAACAATGTGTTGCCTAACGTGCCGGAAATGATTCATGAAGTGCAAGTTGAAGGCACGTTTCCCGACGGCACTAAACTTGTAACCGTGCACGATCCTATCTGTCGAGAGTCTGGTGACCCGTCGCTCGCACTCTACGGGAGTGGATTGGCCATGACGGATGAGGTGAGAGCCGCGGACAACATTGTCCACAACAAGCCGGGAGAGATTATATGCGATGACAAAGACGTGATTCTCAATGAAGGTCGGGCGACCATAAGTCTGGAGGTAACCAACATGGGCGATCGGCCTGTCCAGGTAGGCTCACATTACCCATTCTTTGAAGCCAATCCCCAGTTGCGTTTTGACAGGCGGCGGACTTATGGGTTCCGGCTCGACATACCATCCGGGGCCGCGGTGAGATTTGAGCCAGGCGAAAGCAAGACCGTCGAACTGGTGGAGATAGCGGGCGAACGGAAAGTATACGGCGGTCATGGGCTCATCTCAGGACAACTCTCTGAGGCGAATCAGGTGGTCGCGTTGAATAAAGCCAGAGAAAAGGGTTTCTTAGGAGTCTGACAATGAGTAGACGATTGTCTCGTGCCGCTTACGCAGAAATCTATGGACCCACCGTGGGAGATCGATTGCGTCTGTCCGACACGGCTCTGATTATTGAAGTGGAAAAAGATTTCACCGTGTACGGCGACGAGTGCAAGTTCGGCGGAGGAAAAGTCCTCCGCGACGGCATGGGACAAGCTTCGGGCATCCTGGAGAAAGACGCTTTGGATGCGGTGATCACCAATGTGGTTGTGATTGACCATACAGGTATATTTAAGGCCGATGTGGGCATAAAAGACGGTCATATTGCGGGAATCGGCAAAGCCGGCAATCCTCACATAATGTCAGAAGTCGACCCGGGTCTAGTGGTTGGGGTCACCACGGAAGCCATTGCCGGAGAGGGCCTGATTTTGACAGCCGGCGGCATCGATTCGCATGTCCACTTTATCTGCCCCCAACAAATCAATGAAGCGCTGGCTTCCGGTCTGACCACCATGATTGGGGGCGGAACAGGACCGGCCACGGGAACCAATGCCACGACCTGCACCCCTGGGGGCAATTATGTTCAAATGATGCTGCGGTCAACTGATGCCTTTCCCCTTAACTTCGGCTTCATGGGTAAGGGAAATTCTTCTCAACCGGAGGGTCTTGTTGAACAGATTGAAGCAGGAGCGATGGGGCTGAAATTACATGAAGATTGGGGAACCACTCCCGCTACCATTGACGCGTGTCTTGGCGTGGCCGATACTTATGACATCCAGGTTGCTATCCATACCGACACGTTGAATGAATCGGGTTTTGTCGAGCACACCATAGCGGCCTTAAAAGGCAGGACCATTCACACTTTTCACACTGAGGGCGCAGGCGGAGGGCACGCCCCGGACATTATACGACTGTGTGGCGAGTCGTATGTGCTGCCCAGTTCTACAAATCCCACGCGGCCATTAACGATTAACACACTGGACGAACATTTGGATATGCTGATGGTGTGCCATCATCTCGACAAGAATATACCGGAAGACATTGCGTTTGCGGAGAGCCGTATTCGTGGTGAGACCATTGCCGCGGAGGACATTTTGCACGATATGGGTGCACTATCCATGATGTCGTCTGATTCACAGGCGATGGGACGTGTAGGCGAAGTCATTTGCCGTACGTGGCAGACGGCTCACAAAATGAAAATTCAGCGTGGACCTCTGGAGGAAGACAGCGACAGAAACGACAATTTCAGAGTGAGACGTTACATTGCCAAATACACAATCAACCCTGCCATCGCAAACGGCATCTCGAATTACGTGGGCTCAATCGAAAAAGGCAAGCTGGCTGATCTCGTGCTTTGGAAACCGGCTTTTTTCGGGTTAAAGCCTGAAATTGTGATCAAAGGCGGCGTCATTGCTCAGGCTCAGATGGGCGACCCGAATGCGTCCATTCCGACTCCCCAGCCTTATTTTTCAAGGCCCATGTTCGGAGCGTTCGGCTCGACGGTCAAGCATCACTCGCTGGCTTTCGTATCCAAAGCATCACTGGAATATGTCCGTGGTCAATACGGCCTGGTAAAAAAGGCGGTGAGTGTTGGAAATTGTCGAACAATTGGCAAGAAGGATTTGAGGCTTAACAGTCTATGCCCGGAGATCGTCGTAGACCCGGAATCGTATAAAGTTTATGCCGATGGTGTGCATCTTATTTGCGAGCCGGCAACCAAGTTGCCTTTGGCGCAGATGTATCATCTGTTTCTAGAGCCAGATCCCAAGGTTTGCGCGAGCATAATGCTTGTGACCATGAGCACCCAGGAACATTTTTTCCCGGCATTGAGTCTGTTTCAGATTACGGATTCCGCATTTCCGTTGGGGAGCTTCGCCTTCTCATACGGCCTTGAGAGCATGGCGAAACTCGGCCGCATTATAGATATCTCCGATTTCAAAAAATATCTTTTGAACGTTTCAGCTCAAGTTTCATCTAGCGAAATTCCATTCTTGAACAGTTCGTACAAATGCGACCCAAAAGAACATGAAGTTCTCGTTTCAATTTTCAGGAGGTTGGAAGCTTTCATCACAATACCGTGCATTCGCAAAGCGAGCATTACGCAGGGAAGGAGCCTCCTGCAGGCTGTTAAGGCTGTCTATCCCGAACTCAACTTTCATCGGGTCACAAATTGGCTGCAAGGACACGGGTTGTCCACCCATTACGCGCCCGTCTTCGGGATCGTATCACGAAGCATCGGTCTTACCCACCGACAGACGCTTTTCGCGGTATGCGTACATTGCCTTACGCGATCAGATGAGCGCAGCAATAAGACTCGGATTGCTAGGACCGCACGAGGCCCAAGGAATTCTCAGAGAAGCTCTTGGACACGTAGACAGGAACATCAGCCGTGTCCTGGACCTCGAATACCACCAGGCTTTCAAGGTTGCTGTGGCGCTCGAAATTGCGCAAGCGCATCATCCAAAACTCTACAGCCATCTGTTTCAGAATTAAGCCTTTTGAGGGACACGATCGGGAGCGTCTATGCCTGACCATCACGAAAGTCGAAAAACGCCCACCCATAGTCATGGAAGCCATACCCACGAGCACCGGGAAACAGGACATTCGCATGAAAGTATGCACGGTCCGGGTGAATTCACACTCAGAGAACTCACCTCTCCTGCCCGCAATTTTTCAGAACGTGCTTTTACCGTGGGAATAGGAGGTCCGGTGGGAAGCGGAAAGACGGCGCTGCTGCTCGCGCTCTGCACCAGCATGCGTGACGAATACAGTATCGGTGTAGTGACGAACGACATTTTCACTCGTGAAGACGCTGAATTTCTTATTCACAACAACGCGCTCGGAGAAGAAAGAATCGTCGCAGTGGAAACCGGAGGGTGTCCTCATGCGGCTATTCGCGATGACATCAGCATGAATCTGTGTGCCCTGGAAGATCTCATGTCAAGTTTCCACGGCAAAATCGACCTGTTATTTTTGGAAAGCGGCGGCGACAATCTTGCACTCACTTTAGTAGAGAATTGGCCGATTTCTCCATCTACGTCATTGACGTGTCGGGTGGAGATAAGATTCCGCGTAAAGGGGGGCCTGGAATAACTCAAGCGGACCTGCTGGTGATCAACAAGATCGACCTCGCTGAAATGGTGGGGGCAGATCTTGGGGTAATGACACGCGATGCGGGAAAAATGCGGGGGCAGGGGAAGACTGTGCTTACGTGCATGAAGGACGGCCGAGGCGTGCCGGAAGTGGTCGAAACGATCCTTGCTGCAAAACGCTCCTTGGCCGGGAAAATGCTTGGATCGAACGAATAAACCCTTTTGCAGGCGCTAATGTCTTCGCTGGGATAATCTGAGATTGACCGTGCCCCAAAGCTAAACGTGCAGGTGTGCTGCAATGAGGGTTTCGGTCACCTCCGTGGTGGCCCCCTCTGCTACGACGGCGCCGCGATCCATAATGTAGAAACGGTGGCCGAATTCTTTTACAAAGTCGAGGAACTGCTCCACAATAACCACGGCCACATCTTTTTCCGCAACAAGGTCTCGCAACACCATCCCGATTCTTTCAATAATGTTCGGTTGAATTCCTTCAGTGGGCTCGTCAAGCAATATTACCTTGGGGTCGCCTACGAGCCCTCGTGCGATGGCAAGTTGCTGTTGCTGCCCGCCCGAAAGATCGCCGCCCTTTCGCGTGAGCATCGCTTTGAGCCCTGGGAAGAGGTCGTACACTTCGTCGGGGATGCTCCGCTTCCCATCGGCGCGGGCCTCCAATCCCACGCGGAGATTTTCCTCAACCGTCAGATTTGGAAAAATGTGGCGGCCTTGCGGAACCAGCGTCAACCCTGCCTTGGCGCGCTTGTTGGCCGGGAGAGGGCAGAGATCTTTGTCTTCAAGCCATATTTTCCCGGAATTAGACCGCAGGGTTCCCATAATGTTTTTCATCAGAGTTGTCTTGCCAACGCCGTTTCGTCCCATTATGCAAGTTATCTGCTTCCGCTCCATTGTCATGCTCACCTGATGCAGAGTTTTAATTGCGCCATAGGAGAATGCCACGTTTTCTATTTTCAGCATCACGATTACCTTCCCAGTACGCTTGCACCACTTCATCGTTGTGTCGCAACTCCTCAAGTCTTCCTTCCGCGAGGATCCTGCCCTCATTCATCACGGTAACGTAGGAATTCAATCTTCGGACAAATTCCATGTCATGCTCTATGACGATTATCGTGTGTTGTCCTTTTAGCTGCAAAAGCAGTTCAGCCGTTATTTCAGTCTCCCTGTCGGTCAAGCCTGCCGCCGGTTCGTCCACCAACAGCAGTTTAGGCTCCGCCAATATCAACATGCTGAGAGCCAGCCACTGTCTTTGGCCATGGCTGAGATACTTAGCCTGAATCCCCATTTGAGCGGCGAGTCCAACTCGCTCCAGAATAGTTATGATTCTCTCTTCTTCCCCTTTTGTCTCTCGGCACCAAAGATTAGGCAATACCGACTTTGCTCGAGGTAGGGCAAGGTCCATGTTTTCGCAAACCGTGAGGCTGTCGAAGACCGTGGGAGTTTGGAATTTCCGTCCCACACCCATTTCGGCAATTTCCACGTCGCCGGCATGCATTATGTCGACGCCTCCGACGTAGGCCTTGCCGGAGGTAAGAGGAGTTCGGCCGCTGATGACATCACACAAAGTTGTCTTTCCCTGCGCCGTTGGGTCCGATAATGACGCGAGCTCATTGTAATATACCCCGAACTCTTCAATATCCAGTGCCTTGAAGCCGTCGAAAGTGACGATGACATTTTCCAAATAGACCTGATAGGAACCTCTTTTGTCTAACGGAACGATTTTCTCAATGTTCAGTGGCGGGCTCGATAGCCTCTCCCGAAGTGCCTGTCGCAAAACGCCGAGACGGCTTGTGAATGCGATACCGCCGAGCATGGCGAGCAAGACATAATACTTCACAGGCACGCCCAGCCATGGGGCTTGAAGGGCCCTTGCACGAGCCCGAGAGCCTCCATCGCAAAGAAGAACGTGATGGCCGCTAATACCATGCCGGAAAGGCTGACGCTTCGGAGCGCAAACAGCAGCATCATTGGGGCCGCGACCCAGAAGGTGATGTTGTAAGGGATGTGAGGACCCCAGGTCCCAGTTGTCGATAAGCAAGGCCAAAAATCCGACAGCCAGTGCAGTCAAAATGCCGGAAACGCGGACTCCCGAAAACAAGCGTTCCTGTCCCGAATCTGTCCCAAAGACCAACAAGACCGCTGGGGAAGAGCATTACCACGATCAGGAACATGCCGCCTTCAAGGAATGGCCATGCGTTGAGGCATATCCGAAGTCGTTATGGAGTAAGCGTAATTAACGAGCATGCACCTGCCATTGCGCCCCACAGGCGACCTCGGCCGCCCAACGCAACCCAGATGATCATCCAGATTGAATCCTCAACTCGCATGATGTTTCGGGGTTATGATTCCGTTTTTGCGGGACGTAAAGGATCCCTCCGACTGCTGCGAAGACTGCGGCGATAACAAACGCAAACAACCTGACTGACTGCGGTCGGTAAGCCATAAAATTCAGCAGCATTTCTTTATCTCTTACCGCCACGAGCAAGCGTCCCAATCGGCTTTTCGTGATATGTTTCGCCACTAGAAAAAGCGTGACCAGCACTCCTCCGGTCAATAAATAGAAAAATAAAATCCACCCGAAGTTCCTATTCAATGCGGGATTGAAATTCGTCAATCCATTTGTTCCCCCCAGGAGCATTTCGTTTCGGCAAAACAACAGGAAAGCTCCCCAGGCCACCGCTTGTGTGATAATAGCAAAATACACTCCCTTAACGTGGTCCCGGAAGACTGTGAAACCGAAAACCGTCGCAATAAGCATCGGAATCAAGACGGCAACGGCTCAACCGCAAAGGATAGTGAAGAAAACCAACTCCACCAGTCCGGCAGCACATCGACATTATTAAAGAAAAGAACTGCGGAATGTTGTGATATTCCGGACGGACATTGCCTCCGCCTTGGGGCAAACTCAAATGCATTGCCATTGCGTAGCCGCCGAGACAAAAAAAGAAGGCCTGACAAAGGCCGAGCAAGCCCGTATAACCCCACAACAAATCGATTCCCAGTGCTACGATCGCAAAACACAGGTACCGCCTGAGCTTGTTCACATTTGTGTCATCAACAATGCCATACCAACTAAGAAAAGGCACGACAACAAACAAAAAGATCAAAACCCCAAGGGCCATCCTTTTGCGAAAATTTCGCAGTGCCTTATCCCCGTCGAACGGATTAGGTTCGTGGTTAAGCATATTTCCGACCTATTCGTCCGCCAAACGACCCTTGGATGGAAATAGACCCGACGGCCGCCATTGAAGAAAGAGTATGATCATGCCCAAAACGGCCACTTTCCCGTAACTGCTTGCAAATACGGCTCAATAAATTTGCTCAGGAATCCGAGGCCGACTCCCCCGACAATAACCCCGGCCAATTTGCCCACGCCGCCCAGGACTACCACCATAAAACTGTCCACAACGTAGCCCTGCCCCATACCAGGGTTTATTTTGTCGTACAACGGAATGACACAACCGGCCAATCCGGCCAGACCGGTTCCAAGGGCAAACGTCAACCCGTCCACTTTGCGAATCGCGACACCGAGACTCGATGCGGTTTCACGATCTTGTACTGGTGGAACGCAACAACAGCCCCAGTTTCGTCTTCTGCACAATCACATAAAAAAGTAAGGTGCATACGGCGCAAAACACAATGATAAAGAGGCGGTTGATAGGGAATACCAGGTCTCTTGACACTTCCCAGCTACCCTTCAACCATTCCGGAGGCGCCAATGAGAGCGTATCCCCGAAGAATACCCGCACCGACTGTATCAGCACGAGACTCAATCCCCATGTTGCCAACAATGTCTCCAGAGGGCGACCTGTACAGGTGACGAATTAGAGCCCACTCGCACAACCATCCGGCACATGCGGTCAGCATGAAGGCGGCGGGTACGGCGCACACAAAGTAATAATTGAATGCCTCCGGGGGGAGGTAGCGTTTGAAAAACTCGCACACCACGTATGCAGTAAAGGCACCCAGCATCATAAATTCGCCGTGCGCCATGTTGATCACGCCCATGAGCCCGAAAATGACCGCCAGGCCCAAGGCCATAAGAATCAAAATTGAACCCAAAGACAGTCCGGAAAACAGATTCTGGATAAGTTTTATGCGTAGTTGATAGCGATCAATTCTAGTTAGTGCTTCTTGAACCGCAGATTTGAACTCGGGATTACTATTCGATTTGTCCTCGAAGGCATTACGGAGGGCTAAGGCCCCTCGGGAGATACCGATTCTCTCCAAGCAGCTGCACTGCCTTGAGTTTTTCTGCATCGGTCCCGTGCACAATCTGGATGCACACGATAGACTCCGCAAGAGCCTCAGCAATATCCTTTTCGTGGTTCGCTTGTAGCTGTTTTTGCAGATCCGGCAACAACGAAACGTCCGCCTTGTCCCCAGCCGCCATGATGGCTGCTATTCGTTTTTCCGGGTCCGCATGTTGGAGTGACAACGTCTTGATCAAGGCGGTTATGGCCTTACGTTCCGTGCGGTTCGCCTTCATCATGGACGACGAAAATTCTTCTGCATAGAGTGGCTGGCGCTTCGCATCCAATAGAGGCTTTCCTGTCAGTGCGTCCAATAAAGGATATTCTCGCTTCTGTTTGGAGGTTTGCACTCTGGGGGCGTAAATCACCAGGTGACCTTCTCGATTCTCCAATAATCCCGATTGGAAAGCTTCCAGAATCGGGACGATGCCCGCATCACCTTCTTTCCTTAAGGCCTCATAAGCCTGCTCACGAACTGCTTTGTTGGAATCGCCGAGGTTGATTAGCGCTTGACGCACGGATTCGGTTGTCGTGTGCGAATTGAAGCTGCTCAATGCGCATAACATCAATGCCAGAATAAGGATTCCTGATTGTTTCTTCAAAGCCAACATGGGTAATCCATTGACAAAGCGGGGATTGGTGAAGGGCCACGTGTCCGTGGCCCTTCACCGGTAGCCGGCGCTCGTGCGCCTTACTTTTTCAAATAGCTGCTAAACGCTTCAGGTTTCACCAATCCCTTTGTTTGCCAGATGACGTCAAATTGACCGTCTGCCCGTATTTCACCGATGAGGACGGGCTTATAGGTGTGATGATTCTTTTCATCCATTTTCTTCGGGCCGCCGGGAGCGTCGAACTCCATGCCAAGAACAGCTTCGGTCACCTTGGCAGGATCAAAAGATTTGGCTTTCTCCACGGCCTTTTTCCACACGTGCACACCAAAGTACGCGGCTTCAATTGGATCATCCGTGACTCTTTTTTCTCCGCCGGGGAGATTGTTTTTCTTGCAATATGCCTTAAAGTTTTTGACGAATTCCTTGTTCTCAGGAGTATTTACACTTTGATAATAGTTCCATGCTGCGAGGTGCCCCACGAGAAACTCCGTGTCCATTGAACGCAGTTCATCTTCCGCCACTGAAAACGCCATGATAGGACATTTGTCCGCGGTGAGCTTTTGATTTGCGAACTCTTTGTAGAAAGGAACATTGGAGTCGCCGTTAATCGTCGAGAGCACGCATGCGTCTCCGCCTTCGGAAAACTTCTTGATTTTGCCCACGATTGTCTGATAATCGGCATGCCCGAACGGCGTGTATTCCTCCACGATGTTCTGTTCGGGAACACCTTTGGCAAGAAGGAAGGCTTTGAGTATTTTGTTGGCTGTGCGGGGAAACACATAATCGGTGCCCAGGAGATAAAACTTCTTCTTCGCACCCCCTTCGGCACTCATAAGATATTCCGCGGCTGGAATAAGCTGTTGGTTAGGGGTGGCTCCGGTGTAAAAGATGTTGGGGCTCTGTTCTTCCCCCTGGTACTGAACAGGATAGAAAAGCAGCCCTTTGTTGGCCTCGAACACAGGGAGCACGGATTTCCGGCTCACGGATGTCCAACAGCCAAAGACCACGGGAACCTTGTCTTTCAACAGAAGCTCCTTGGCCTTCTCAGCGAAAAGATCCCAATTTGAGGCAGGATCCACTACGATTGGCACGATTTTCTTGCCGAGAACCCCCCCTTTGGAATTAATCTCGTCAACAGCCATCAAAACCGCGTCCCTGAGTGATGTTTCTGAAATGGCCATTGTTCCCGTCAAGGAATGCAAGACTCCGATTTGCACCTCTCCTTCTGCTCTGGCTTCTCCCGTGCTCAGCAACATCGCCAAAGAGAGCGACAAGATGAGTGCAAACGTCCAGACTCTGAAACCGACCCATGATTTTGTCATACGTCTCCTCCTAGTTTATCAATGAAAGATTTGAGGCAGTGAATACTGCACAAGTGCTTCCGCTTCTCGGCACTCATGCACACTCGTCTCCAAAGAGCCCTTGCTATGCTAAACGTGTATCAGAGCCGTCCTTGGCGTTGTCCTGTGCGGCTCCGATGATCCAGTCCTTTCGGCCCACAAATGAAGTTCCATTTTTGATTCGAACCTCAGTGATGTCGCCCTATGTTGCACATTCGGTACCACACGCAATTGCCCCGCCCCATCGGCTCCGCGTCACGATCAGCCGGGGGGTACGGTCGATACGAGTGTCCGCGAACACGAGAGAAGAACTACCAAAATGTACCACGGTGGCTGTATACCTACCATAATGTATTGAGTCATCATAACTAACCTCGGGAAACGCTGGCGCGTCTCTCCGAAATCCCTCTCAGTTGGGGAGATAACGCCGGGTGGGAAGTCGTACACGTACCTGCCAATCCGAGAAATGTCGAGGATTCCTCACCTCCGGCTGTTTCCTTGAGATTAAGCCTATTGCCAAAAGTTTTACCTGAAAATACCCGGGTTGGGTACACCGGGACTTTCGGGGTGGATGCGTAGGGGATGGTATGGCGCGGGGGGTCACGGGGATTCTTTTGGGGTTTAGGGTTGCGCATTGTGGCGAAGGTCCTCAGAGAAAAGCTGTTGGGTGTCAGCGGTAGGTAAAAGTTTTACCTGCGTGATCCCTTAACGGGTCTACAGTCTGTTGTGCTCGCTGACGATGGGCCATGTTTGTCACACGCTCAGAGGCTTCATTAATTTATCGGCTTTAGGTTGAGATCATCCTGGTTCTGTACCAGGATTAGGTTGATTAGATATAGAATATCAGTTAGTCATTGGAACTAGTTTATATCCTATGACTTCTGCCTCGCGAGACAGATATGCGTGTCTCTTGTGAAGATGAAGCAGCGAGAGGTAATCCTTCCCCAGGTCCTTGAAGTCTGCACCATGTTTCATGATGTGAAACAGCGCCTTTGCTATGCGGTGTGCGACCGCAACGATGGCTTTTTTCGCAGATCCGAGGCGTGCCTTTAGGCTGTAATACTTAGCCCGGTAGTAAGAATCCTTGCGCTTGATTGCAGACCACGCGACCTCGATAAGTATAGTTTTGATCATCTTTCCTTTAACCGGGCTTCTGCCGCTCTTTCTTTTGCCTGCGCTTTCGTTATTCCCTGGGGCGACTCCGCACCAGGAGGAGAATGCTTCGATAGTATCGAATGTCTCAAGACTGGGGCCTACTTCGGCAATAATTGCGCATGCCGACACCTCTCTTATTCCGGGAACCGCCGCCATCCGTCCAATGACGTCGTGATATGGTGCCAGCAGTCCTTGGAGACACTCATCTATGAGTGCAATCTCTTTCTCGAGAATATCGATAGTTCTGAGCAAAGGTTGCAAGGTGTTGCGCTGGTGATCCCCGAAGAAGCCTTCAATTGCATCGTAGAGTTCAAAGGTCTTTTTCTCTCGGTCTTTTTTACTAGCCAGCTTGCCTCTCAAGCACTCCTCCACATCGGAGAGAGTGATGGGCTTCTTGCTAAGCAGCAGATGGATAAGATTTTGACCAGTGGCTCCGAAGATGTCGCTCAGCACTGAACCAATCTTAATGTTTGCCATTTCAAGCAATTTGTGGACGCGTCTCTTAAAGTCGCCCACTGTATCCACGAAGGTTCTCCGTATGCGGCACCAGTCGCGCCATTGTCGCATCTCTTCTTCGGGGATGAGGCTACCGCGTACCAGTCCGTGTCTGAGAAGTCCGGCAAGCCATTTGCTGTCGGACATGTCGGTCTTTCGACCGGGCAGATGCTTGGTATGGCGGGCATTGACGAGAATTACCCGAACCGCTCCCTCCAAAACATTGAAGACCGGGCGCCAGTAGACTCCGGTACTCTCGATAGCAACGACCGGACACTCGTTATCGAGAAGCCACTCTTTGAGGGTTCTCAAATCATGGGTAAAAGTACGAAATTCACGTTGTTCAATGCGCTGACCGGCAGGGGTCTCCACGATCAAGCATGCAGTTACCGAGTCTTTGTGAACATCAAGACCACAGCAAACCGGGTGCAATACTTGCACTATTTTGGTATCTTCCTTTCTAGCCATGGCAACCTCCTTTTCATCGGGTTTTGTCTTTTCTTGAGGATGCCATGGTTTTCTTCTAAAGGGTATTTTCATGTTCCGTTGTGACCAACCGGTCATGGGAGTTTGTCCGATTGGAGGTAGCCTGACACCCTCATTCCGGTCGAAGCCGCAATCCTGTCTTTTCAATATGTTCTGGACCCCGGCTTTCGCCGGGGTGACGGGTGGTGAACAGGTTATTACTTTTAGCAATGGCTATATTTAGTTAGATTCAGCCTGCTGCGCCGGAGGCCGGGAGTGGGAGTTGCCAGAAGCCTTGTTAACATTGCATTAACACTTTCATGGATCGTGAGGGACCGGAAAGGACTGACAGGGAGCGAAATCGTTGGGGTTGTAGGGCAGGACATTGGTTTATTTAGGGTTGTCAATGCCTTCACACGGTAGGGGTCGGAGGTTCAAATCCTCTCCCGCATACCAGGAAGCACCAGAAAAGGCAGGCAGGCAGGTAGGTTCACAGCTACTTTCTGGCTTTTTCTTTCGGAAGTATCCCTTTGAGATACCCTGATTCTTGACATAGAATCTCTGTCAATTGTTATTCAAGGGTTATCCGTTGGCTTGCTCAGCTTCTAAAGCGTCTTGCCGCTTCTCTTCGTCTTCCCGCTCTTTCACTTTCTTGGGATCAACCTTCATGAACGCCCGGATCACATCCTCCGGTTTATGCCCATAGAAAGATATCGGCTTGAGACGATTTTTTACGCCCTTTTTTCTGCCGGCTCTTTTTTTCTCTGTCATTGTGCTTTTGCTCCTCTTTTAGGCAGCACAGGCCCGATTCCATCATGTTCGATTGCGATAAGCACGATAGGAAATTTCATGGCTTCTTGGAATTCATCTTCGATGTACCTGATTGCATCCCTAATACAAGGAGTTCTATCGGGAAGAAAGTAGCTGAGGTTGTTATCAGGAACAACTATAATGCCGACATCAATTTTGTCTTGCTGAAGGCTGTTCCTGAGATGCACGATATCACGTATCAATAAGTCGCTTCTCGCCGACACTTGAACCTCTACGCCGATCCTGGAAATGATTGTTTCATTGTACCGCATGCGTTTGGTCCAATCTATCGCACCGGCTCCCCCTTGTTTCCAACCCTTTTGCGCCTTAAAAGATTCGTCAATCCGTTCGCGCACTGTTGCGGAACTGTTTGCCTGTTTCTCTTCTAATAGTTTTACTTCTGTGAGAAAAATAATCTCTTGAAGTTCCAGGAACAAGCTAGCAAGCCCCAAACGACAGATTTTATCCTTTGCGCCGCCGTAGAATTTCAGGTACGTGATTTTCATTCGCTGTGAAGAGTTCCTTGTAGTTAAAGATTGGCTCTTTTCCAAAAGAAAAGGGGAAGTTTTCTTTTAACCTGCTTTGAATATGGGAGCAATCGTAGAGTTCAATGCCTATCCAATTTCGGTGATGTCTCTCTGCTACTTGGAAAGTAGACCCTCCGCCTCCGAATGGATCTAAAACAAGGTCGTCGGGGTCCGTCGATATCAGGACGGCTCGTTCGGGGATCATCAACTTCAGTTCATTGACGCCGGGCCTCACTTTGTATTTTTTGTGTCGGTTTGGAGATGTGTCTTCCCAGAAATCGGTCAAGTTGAGACCCTTTGGATTCAACTTGTTGCGGTGACCGCCATAATCCTTGATCTCACCACCACAATGACGACAAGTGGTGACTGGAAGCCGCAATTTGTTAAAAGTCTTAGGCTCGCCCTTCGTGTAATACAAGAGCGCATAATGGGCCGGGTACAGCTTCCTGCCTCTGGGGTATGTGCCTTTCATTGTCAAAGCTATCCAGTGCCGGAAAGCTAGACTCGCATTCATGAAATTAGCAAAATGAACCGCTAGCTCAGGGGTGGCGTATATAAAGAAGGCCCCCCCTGGTTTTAACAACCGGATGCCTTCCTCAATCCATGCCTTGCACCATCTTAAATACTTAACTTTGTCCAAGTTGTCAGAATACCCATTGTTATAATTCTTGCCTAAGTTGAAGGGGGGATCAGCGAATATGCAGTCGACTACTTCTGACCGCACTGATTTCATAAGATCCAGGCAGCCCGTCTGATAAAGAGCTCCGTGGACTGTGGTCAAATATACGTGGGGAAAGAAGGTCTCGGCGTTCATAGGGTTCTTTTGTTTTTCCCTCTTTAATAGCGGCACAACTATCACAAACCTCTTGCTGAGTCGAATGAAATTGACCTGAAAGGCTAATGCAAGAAACGGTCCGCGTCAACGCGCTCGTCTACCAGAAGCATCGTGTAATGTCTCAACAATTATTCAAATAATTCACCTACAACTCCTCGTATGTTATCATTATGTGCGCTTGAACATACCGATATAATTACATGACTCGCTACTAACTCACACTGGCCTTAAATCAGATAGTCCGGGGTGATATCTTTTGTTCGCTTGACATCCAGGAATGAAATGATATTTATGCCACACCTTGATATGGGGTTAAAGACATGAATGCACTTATTGGATTGTTAGAAGAAAAACGGAACAAGGCACAGCAAGATCTTGATGAAGCCCAAAAACGGCTGAAGACGTGGGTAGAGGCTATCGAATTAGCGCAAAAAACAGATGGGCTTTCTGTGACGCATGACTCTGCTACAAAGCCAAAAAAAGGAGGACCCTCCATTCCAGACCTTATTAAGGAGATTTTAAAAGAACAAGGTAGCTTACGGCCTGCCCAAATTCATCATTTTGTTCAAGAAAAAGGTAAGATAACGGCGATAGGTAACATAAATGTTGCATTAAATAGGTACAAGGGCAAGGCGTTCAATAAAACCAAGGGGGGGAAATGGCATCTGATTTCAAAAGAAAAATCTGGTCGTTTACTAGGAATACCTGATGAATCGTGAAGGAGGTTTTGTCATGCGTAGAAGAAGGAAAAGCGCTGACTATGGGACCCCAGTAGTCAGGGCATCAAAGCTAGAGACCCCGTAAGCGGCTGGCGGGCTGCTACGGGGTCCAGGGGCACAAACGAAACATTAGTGGGGCGCGCTAGGTAGCCTCTCCGGTCTTTAAAACCACGGGAGCGGAGTCCGATCCCCCGGTGCTCCATCAAACTGACTATGTACTTTTTCAACTAGAAAAACAAGACTATTTTCGTTCGCGCCCTTTCTTCCCTACAAGAAAGGGCGTTTTTTTACCTTAATGAAGGAGCGATGTGCTTTCCCGGTACATCAATCTCTTGCCCTCTATTCCCTTGATAGCTTCAATCGTTCGTTCTCCGTCACTTACCCCTTGCGGTTGTTCCAGCGGAACGAAAATTCATCGCAGTAACGGTGCAGGTGGCGTTTGGAGAGGCTATGGAAGATGCCGTAATGTCCGCGTTTCAAGAGAGCAAAGAAGGATTCTGCGGTGTTCGTATGCTCTCTTTCCTTGTTCACATATTCGCCAGCCGTGTGGTTAACCACACTGTGACCGCCGGAAAACTCCTTGTCAATCCCTTTATAGGAAGCAAGGTCGTCAGTCACTATCTTGGCATCAGTCTTCACGTACGCCTTTATGGCCCCTTTCAGTTCCTTGCCGGTAATGCGGTCCACGCGCTGCGTACGCGCCTTCCCATCTCGTTCGACCAGAACCATAACCGGGGTCTTGTCAGTTCCGCGGCCGCGCTTGTACGGGCCTGTGCCTTTCCTGGGCTTTCCCCCTACATACGTTTCATCTACCTCAACGGTTCCTTCTAGGAGTCCAGAGAGGGGATTTTCTTGCATCGAATGACGAATCCTGTGCTCTAGGAACCAAGCGCTTTCATAAGAGCCAAGGCCCAGATTCCTTTGCAATTGAAGAGCGGAAACACCTTTCTTTGAAGAACACATAGAATGAAAAGCGATGACCCAATCACGCAGGGAGATATGCGAAGATTCCATGACCGTCCCCATAGTTACCGTGAAGGGCTTTCTGCATTTCTTGCACTTCCGGAGGCCAGCGTGTACCGACTTGCCCTGCATCTTCCAGGCTCCTATGTTTCCACAGTGAGGACAAACCGGCTCGCCATTCGGCCAAAGGATAGATTCAATATATTCACGGGTTTGTTCTTCGGTCATTTTTGCTGCTTGGCTGAGGTTCATTTTGTTTCCCCTTGTGGTTCCTTAGTGCTCTATGGCGCAAATACGGTGACGTATGATTTTGCTTGACCGCGAAATGAAAGTGCAATACAGCGTTGCTTCCAAAAGGAGGAACGCGAAATGCCGCGCAGTAGTCCCTTCATTATCGCGCTTTCTTGCGCCGAGGAGCAGATTCTCGTTGAAAGATCCAGGCAATACACAGCCTCTTATTGCAAGGTGGTTCGCGCCAAAATCGTACTCTTGGCAGCTTCCGGCATGGAAAACGAGCAGATCTCGCAGCTCCTTGACGTGCCGCGCCAGATCGTCACGAAGTGGCGGAAACGGTTCTATTACGAACGGGTTGATGGCCTGAATGACCAGCCAGGGCGCGGGCGACCGCGCTCCTTTTCCCCCTGAGAGCATTGTGGAAATCAAGGCTCTCGCCTGCGAACTTCCCATCAGATTGGGGCTCCCCTTTTCTCGTCTCAGTCACGCGGATATCGCCTGTGAGGCAGTGCTTCGGTGTATTGTGGTTTCCATAAGCGTCAAGACCGTTTGGCGTTATCTCCACAGTGATGCCATCAAGCCGTGGATGCATCGGAGCTGGCTTTTCCCGCGGGACCCCTTCTTCGGAGAAAAGGCGGCTCAGGTCTTGGACCTGTATTTCCGATTGTTCGGCGGACTCCCTTTGGGACCGGATGACTACGTTATCAGCGCCGACGAAAAGACCAGCATCCAAGCCCGTCACAGAAAGGCCATCGGCACCGGCCCCATGTCGCATCAACCAAGACGTGTTGAGTTCGAATACGACAGAATGGGCTCCTGGGCCTATCTTACCGCCTGGGATGTCCACAGAGCCAAGCTCTTCGGGATCTGCGAGAAAACAACGGGAATAGAACCCTACCATAAGTTGGTGGACTTGGTTATGCAACAAGAGCCTTATCGGTCGGCACGGCGAGTCTTCTGGATTACGGATAATGGTTCCTCTCATCGAGGCGAATCCTCGGTTCAACGGCTTTCCGAATGGTATCCGAACGCCATACAGATCCATACCCCGGTACACGCCAGTTGGCTCAACCAGGTTGAGATATTCTTCTCCGTGCTGCAACGCAAGGTCCTGACGCCAAACGACTTCCCAGACCTTGAAAGCCTTGAAACGACCATATTTCAGTTTCAAGCCCTCTACAACCAAATCGCCAAGCCGTTCAAATGGAAATACACCAAAGATGATCTCGAGAAAACTCTCGAGAAAATCCAGGCCCAGAAGGACTCCATCAGCCAAGTCCGCCTGGCCGCCTGAGTCAATGCAGAAAGGCACCGGAATACGCTACTGTATTTGCGCCATCGAGCACTTAGTCCCCCCTAATATGCCACATCTCACAGGGTATGCCAAGGAGATAGTTCCGTAATTTTATCTGACTCGCTCTCAAACAAAGGTTAGGATTTCCTTTCCGTTCAGGAGGTACTTATCCCGGATTGTTCCTCGGAAAGACGTATTTCCATCGATCCGCAGCCAACCAAGCCCGGTTGCTTATGAGCGTTCCGGCATACAACCTCCTCTACATGCTCAGGCAATTCTAGCTCGCGGGCGAAGAGGAAGAGGTTAAACGGTCAATGGAATGGTTCATCAAGTGTCTGATCGAGGTGGGAGCGAGAATCTCCCACCACGCATGGAGGTGGTATGTTCATGTGGCGTCGGCATTCCCCTTGGCTGAACATTACCGTGCTGTGCTCGGGTGACGAACACGGATGTGAAAAATGGTTGACGGACTCGCCTGGGCCGAGGTACCCTCAAAAACAGGAAGAATCGGGCTTCTTTAGCAACGTGACGACGGTTATGCCTGCCTCGGGCCTTACGGGGGACCACTCGGAGACCTTTTCGGGGTCAACGTCGCCATCCCCTGCCCCCCCACTGGCAGCAAGACGCACGAAATGGCTAGGAGGCTGTCGGACTTAACGGGCCGGGTCCCAGTTCTGGGGACACGTGTTTGGTCGAGAGGTTGATATTGTGGGGGTTCGTAGCATTTTCCTCTTGGGTTGCAGGGCCATTCCGTGCTACATTCCCTTTACAAATCAGATGGTTATTCAAGGTGCGCCTTAC
>CAWHDO010000026.1:0-87280 GCA_963828085.1 uncultured delta proteobacterium | reverse complement strand
AGGAACAGCCGGTTACCCGGCCGCCCCTCCCTCCGAACCGTACGTGCGGATCTCCCGCATACGGCTCTCCGGTTGGTGGTTCACCGCCGAGCGGATTGACAGGCCAGACGATGGGCTGTGGTAAGGAAGAACAGCCTATGTTCGGCAAAGAAGGCATTCGGCCAGCGCAAATGATCGAACCCGCGGCCGCGCCCGCAGCCCCCATGACGTTGGCGAAGGATACTGCGCAGGCGCATACGTATCCAGCCGTCCAAAGGGCCAAAGGTTCGAGAATGGCTGTGCTTGAAGTACGCAAACCAGCCAACCAGGATTCGATTGATGGTCGAGATGATCTCGCAAAGGCTATGACCGTTGCAACGCCGTGTCTGGACGCGGATGGCATCTTTGAGCTTTTTGAGGCTCTTGGACCGAGGCCCGCGCATTCCCTGTTCGAAATGATAACCCAGAAAATCGAACCCGCCGGGAGCGGTCGCATCGACAATCCGGGTCTTGACAGGGTGCATCGTAAGACTGGCCTGGGCCGTCCATGTCTGAACCAAAGCCAACGCCCGAAGCGCTTCTCCCTCCGTCCGACACAGAATCACAAAGTCATCGGCATACCGCACCATCTGGATGTGGTGGCCAGCCATCAAATGGTCAAGGGGATCAAGATAGATGTTGGATAGCAGTGGACTCATGACGGCGCCTTGAGGCGTGCCCGTCTCGGGAATCCAGCCTTCCAGCGTATCCATTACCCGTTGACGCAGGAACGAGTCCACGAGGGCCAAAACCGGATTGTCGGCAATCTTTTCCCGAATGCGGGCCATGAGAAGATCATGGGGAATCGTATCAAAGTAGGACTTCAGGTCCGCATCCACGACATAGGCGTATCCCTGATGAAGCAGAGCGTCCACCCGTCGCAGGGCGTCCTTGCAGCCGTGGCCTGGGCGAAACCCATAACTGTGGCATGCAAAGTCCCGCTCGAAGATCGGTTCCAAAACATTACGCAATGCAGCTTGGACGACGCGGTCACGAACCGTGGGAATGCCCAGCGGTCGTTTTTCTTTCGTTCCAGGTTTGGGAATCCAAACTCGTTTAATGGCCTGGGGTCGGTATGTTCCCGACCGGAGCGCCTCTGCCAAACGGCAGAGGTTGTGCTCCAGTCGCTCCTCAAACATCTCGATGGTCTCATGATCGACCCCTGGACTGCCTTGGTTCGCCTTTACCAGAGCAAAAGCGCCCCGAAGGTTCGCCAGAGAGTGGACCTTATCCATCAGGCTGTACCACTTGCCTCCTCTCACCCCGTTTTCCAGGGCCGTCAACATGCGTTCCGTCCAGACACTCGGTTCAACCCAGGACCATCGGTCACGGATCTCTCCGACCGGTTTAGCCCCGAGAGGCACTGGAGTCGGTTGTTTTCCGTCTGCCTGGTCCTCACGTATCCACCTTCCTGCCTCCCTTTGCTCCACGCCCATTACGGCGTCTCATTGCTACTATGGAGGCTCTGACTCCTGCATGCCTCTTCCCGGTATACAGGTCTCCCTGTTTCACGTACTCAACCTTCCGGACCATTCCATCCCCAACCACCTTGTGTTCCTCCGATGTCGCTTTTCCTTCCGCTACCTTGCTTGTCAGCGCATCGGATCTCCGACCTCTGTACCATGTATTGTCCTTGTCTCGGACTCAGGCCTCAGGAGATCGGTCTAGGCTTCACCGTCGAATCGCAGGCTCGCCGAAAACACCCGGCCGAAACGGGTTCGTTATCCTACGGACTGGTCGTTCACCTCCTGTTGCTCTCCACCCCGCCTCACGGCGACGCAGTTACAGTCGGTTACAGGCTGTAGCGTAAGCCTGGGGAGGACTTTCACCTCTCTGATTGAGTGCGCTTACAGGCGCACGACTCCAGCTCTTGCCGGTAATCCAGGACATCCACTCGATCTGCGCCCGGTGCTGCGTCCTTTCGCAAGAACTTGAAACACCAGGCCAGATTCGTCTCATTGAGTAGCCCGGACAGGTTGGGAACCGATGCTCCTTGTGGGCCGCTGCCCGATTTGCTATTCCCCGCAGTGAGGTTTGCATGAGAACTCCAGCTTGTCGTATCCGGCTCATGTTGCCTTTGCGGGCTACACAGCCCTGTCGCTCCCTTCCCCATGTGGTCGGCTCTCCCGCCTCGGAGTACGATGGAGCGATCTGACTCTCCATGATCCGTCAGGTGCCCTTCGTTTCTTGCGTCGAAACACCCTACCCTCTTGTGAGGGAGACCATGGGGCCTCCCAGGTTCCTGACATCTCTCTTCCTGCGTGCCACGCTCTCTGACCCCGACAGGCCCTCCAGGATCTCACCGTAACGATCCCTTTGTGTTGGCTTGCGGTTAGGTAACACCGTCGCCGCCTGCTCTAATGGCGTAACGAGGCTGAATCGCTTAGGGGAGTGCGGCCTCCCCTGCGGCCCTCAGGATTCTCTGTGTACGCTTCGGATATCTCGTTCGGTCGTCGTTGACTTCCTCCTCCATATCCGCAACACTCGATACGGGTGGCTGGTTAGGCCTTACCCGAAAGGGACTCTCACCCTGAAAGAGATGCCAAGCTTTGCCTGGCGCACTACCCATTGCCAAAAGTTTTGTCCGATTGGAGGTAGCCTGACACCGTCATTCCGGCGGAAGCCGGAATCCAGTCCCGCCGCAGGCGGGATTTCAATCCCGCGGGACGCGGGACTTCTGGACCCCGTCCCGCGCAGAACGCGGGATTCGCCGGGGTGACGGGTGGTGAACAGGTCATTACTTTTGGCAATGGCTATATACTCTTAATAAAGAATGAATGTGTGGGAACCGTGTCATTACGAGGATTGAAGCGACACAGCAATCTCCCAAATCGCGAAATGCCCAATTGCGTCGCGCTTCAGCCCTCGCAATGACAGTTGAATTCTTTTTCAACTGAATATTTCCGTACGTTTTGTTTACGCAGGCTCCGCTGCCATTCGGAGGAAATACCGATGAAGCCGGTCGTCCCGAGTCAACTCCGGGTGAAATGAGGTGGCTATAAGATGCCCCTCACGGACTGCAACTGTTCTGCCGTCACGAAGGCGGCACAGCACTTGAACTCCCGGCCCCACCTCGCTGATGACAGGAGCCCTTATGAAAACTCCGTGGAACGGACCTCCCTCGATTCCGAGAATTTCAAGGTCTTCCTCAAAACTATCGACCTGCCGACCGAACGCATTGCGCTGTACCACCATATCCATCGCGCCAACGAGTGGCTGGGACATACCCACATCTCGGGCCATCAGGACGAGCCCCGCGGAGGTCCCCCACATCGGCATTGATTTCGCTCGAAGTCGCAGGGGCTCCAACAGTCCGTATCGTTTAGCGAGCTTCCCGATGGTGGTGCTTTCGCCCCCGGGAATAATCAGCCCATCCAGCTTTTCCAAATGCGGAGGTAACCGCACCTCAACAACTTCCGCTCCCAGGCGTGTCAAGACTGCGCAGTGTTCCTCGAAGTCTCCCTGAAGAGCAAGAACTCCGATTCTCATAGCCGCGTCACCAGCCCCGCACTGCGAGACGAGCGTTTTCCGGCAGTTCACTGACTCCGATTCCCACCATGGGCTCCCCGAGTCCTTTGCTCACTTCAGCGAGTATCTTGGCGTCGTTGAAATGAGTAACCGCCTCCACTATCGCCTTGGCTCGGAGCGCCGGATTGCCGCTCTTAAAAATGCCTGATCCGACAAAAACGCCGTCCATGCCGAGTTGCATCATCATTGCTGCGTCAGCCGGTGTCGCGACCCCGCCTGCTGCAAAGTTGACCACTGGCAGCCGGCCCGCCTCTGCGGTCTCTTTCACCCATTCATACGGAGCACCAATTTCTTTCGCATACGCCATAAGCTCGTCGACTCTCATGGCGCTAATGCGACGGATCTCCCCGATCACCGCCCGGGCATGGCGTACAGCCTCAACTACGTCTCCCGTACCGGCTTCCCCTTTTGTACGAATCATCGCGGCGCCTTCTCCGATACGCCTCAGGGCCTCGCCAAGATTCCTACAGCCGCAAACAAAGGGAACTTTGAAAGACTTCTTGTCAATGTGATGCTGCTCATCCGCCGGTGTAAGAACTTCGCTTTCGTCTATATAATCCACGCCAATTGCTTCGAGTATTTGCGCTTCCACAAAATGGCCGATACGGCATTTGGCCATCACAGGTATTGTGACTGCATCCATGATTTCAAGAATCAGACCGGGATCGCTCATACGAGCCACTCCACCGTGCGCCCGAATGTCCGCGGGTACTCGCTCCAGCGCCATGACGGCACAAGCCCCGGCTGTTTCCGCGATCCGCGCGTGTTCCGGGGTAACCACGTCCATTATCACTCCGCCCTTGAGCATCTGGGCATGACCACGTTTGACAGTCTCGGTACCTGTTTCCATCTATTTTCTCCCGAATTTTCTCGATAGTAGCCTCTCCACCCGGAAAAGGGGGCATTCAAACAATGTATTATATCACGTTGATCACGGAAACGAAGAGGGGCCGCGTGAGAAAAAGCAAGCTTTCAGTTATCGGTGGCTGAAGACTGTCATTGCGAGTCCTGCGTCGCGGGACGAAGCAATCTTCTGTATGGCCAAAGCTGAGATTGCTGGTGGGACCGTCCCGCGCGGAACGCGGGATTGCCGGTCATCCCTAATAGACAGGCTGGAAGCCTGTCCCACCGATCACTCCTCGCAATGGCACCGGATCAATGATTGCCCCCGTAGCCGAGGAATTATGGAGAAATCACTATATCACGATCCTGGCGATAGGTATTTCTCGAAGGGAGCACTAATAGCGATTCTGGGCAAAAAGGAGCGAGCGACAAACAGGAGTCGAATTTCAGGGATGCGCGTTGCTGTGGTTGCGGCCTGTCTCGTCAGGAATCATCGTTGGCACTATATTACAAATGTTAGCGGAATCGTCCGCTTCTTGCCGCCTCCACACCTTGGTTATGGCATGGAGACCGGCGAGTTTGCGGGAACCGTGCATGCGCTCTTCACGGGGCGGCATGAGCTTGCCCGTTACCTCGCCGTAAATGGCGTTTAAGATCTCTTGAAGGCTATTGAAGATCGTTTGAACGATTGCAGGGTCAAGGTCAAAATCACCGATGGGGGTTCGGCCCTTTTCGAGCGTGTCTTCGGCAATATTGTAGGCCGCTACGACGCTGCGGATTATATTATTTTTGTGGTGAATTTCGCGCCAGGCTATCCAGGAAGCGAAAAGCGAAGTCATACCAAAAAGTATGCAGAGCACGAATACTATCACGTTGAAATACCTGATAGTTATATCCAGTAAATTCATACCTTCCATGAAAAAACTCCTCCGCTCGATGAACGACAGAACCCTCTGTCTCCGTTCGCCGGTGATGCACCCCTACCAGGAATGAAGCGCAACGTCAAGAAAATACAAAGAAAAGTATTGGCTTTTCGGATTACTTATTGAATTACCGGATATTTTAGTAGACCGCAGAGCAAATAGAACCACCGCACGGACCTGCCGAAGCCCAGGTCCGTGGCACCCAAAGGCCGGGTAAGGCCCGGTCCGATGTGTCCGCCTGGATTGGGGCGCCGCTTGTTGCCCCCTGCAATGACAGGCAATTTCGCTCGACGAGGACCGTGTCACAGGGCGATAACATATCAAACCGATATTTAGGAATTTTTCGGGGCAGGTCCAGGAACCCCCTTTGTGCACGAAGAGGGTTCCCGGTGAACGCTTACCTCATTTCTTCTGTTCCGCGATCTTGTTGATCTCTTCCTCTATAAATTTCTTGAACGCGTCATCAGCGGACATAAGGGCAGCCTGTTCCGCTTGAAGGTTGGAGGGGCGAATCTTGCAAATCCACGCACTGCCGTACGGATCTTCATTCATTTTTTCCGGCTCGTCCTCCAGGTCCATGTTCACTTCGGCGATCTCGCCGGAAACGACCGCGTAAATCCTGCCAACCCACTTCCCGGACTCGATGGAACCGTAGGGCTTGCCCTGGGTCACTTCGTCCCCCTCTTCCGGAAGGTCCACGAACGTGATTTCTCCCGCCTGTTTGGAGATAAACTCCGTAGCGCCGGTGACTACGAGGTCGCCTTCCACTTTCGCCCAGAAGTGATTTTTTTCGTATTTCAGGTCATCAGGGAACACATAGCCTTCATGTTCCATAGCACCCTCCTCTGAAACAAATTTGGCAGCAGAGAATCGAAATTCGATTACATTCTCGACTTGACTTGTCCTGCCCGTCTCCCGATATCAATTACCTTGAGCCTTCCACTATCTTCAGAAGACCCGAAGGCTTCACCCGGTTGAGCTTGAAGCCAAGTTGCTCGGACGACAGGCCAAGGGCCAGGCCGAGGATCTGCGGATAGTAAACTACCGGCACTTTCAGGTCAAGACCGGCCGCTTTCGCGATTTTCTTTTGTTGACCCTCGTACATAACATTGCAGAAGGGACAGACGAGAACGAGTGCATGAGCCCCGGTACCGGCCACGTCGATCAGTTTCGCTGCGGCAAGTGCATTGGCGACATCTTCGGCCATCGCCAAAAGCCCTCCCCCGCAGCAATCTTTCAGCGAGGGGTAATCCATCACTTGCGCGCCGGTGGCAGAAATTAGGTCTGCCAGTGTCCTGGGATCCGCCGGGGAATCGAAGCCGGCTGTTAATTCGGATGGTTTCAGATAGTGGCACCCATAGTGGGGCGCAAGAATCACGTCGGCAAGAGGCCGGGTCACCGCGTTCCTGATCGCTTCCAGACCTACCTCTTCCCACAACAGCCTCATGTAATGTCTAACTTTTACGGGGCCTTCATATCGGAGACCCACTTCCTTGAGCCGCTCGTTCACCTCTTCTTTCAACGCTGGGTTAGTGTCGAGAGCATGAGATGTTTCTGTCAGCGTACCCACGCATGCGTTGCAGAGCGCGCAGATTTCGACTCCTTCCTTTTCTGCCAAGGCCAAATTACGTGCTGCAATAAGAGTCGTTTGGCTGACGTCGAGTGATTTCAGGGGGAACCCACAGCACCCGAACCCTTCGTGATCTATAAAGTGTATCCCTAATTCGCGCGCGGTCAATCTCGCGGACAACTCGTAGTTGAGGTTCCTGACGGGCACCGTGCAACCGAGGTATAATAGCGCTTCCATTAGAATTATCTTTCAGTGCTTAACCGGCCTAATCCCGCGCGGACTACTGTCGTGCGGTCAGACCGCGCTCTCGATTCACAATAGACGGTTGTAGTCTTCCGGGTGTTCAACAATGGGCGGGAGTCCCAATTTTTCCCGCTTTGCGTTCTCGAACTCACCGACCTCGTAGAGACGGCCCCGTTGTTTCAGCAGTGCCTTTTGTCCCGTCAACCCCGGCGGTACGCAAGCCTCGGCAACGGCCAGGTTCTTGATGGCGAACATTACATCCGTGAAGCGGACATTTTGAGGGCACACTTCGTGACAGCCGTAACAACTCGAGCAGAGCCAGATGAAATCACTCTCCAGCACCTCTTTTTTCATGCCCAGGAGCGCCATGCGAATGATCTTTCTAGGATCGTACCGCTTGTCAACTATACCGATCGGGCACGCCCCACTGCAAGCTTTGCACGCAAAACACGCCTTGATGGCCTCGCCTCCGGGTTGACGCGCCACACGATGTTTGAATGAAGGGTCCAACGTATTGAGTTTGATGCGGGTCATGGGATCGCACCTGAAGCGCAAAATGATACTAAAACCGGTGTTAAATCATACGGGTGACGCAATCTTTAATTGCAGGCCCCGCACAGAATCTACCAGAAACACCTGGAGTATTGCTCGCGATTGGAACAAACAACAACCGGCCCGGATCTATTCCGACCTCTCTGAGGAATCCCCTCACCTGAGCGACTCTATCTTCGGCAAGGAGGGTGCCGTATATTGACGCGCAGTTGCCCTTGAAGCAACCTGCCACAATCACCCCTTCGGCTCCGGATTCAAATGCAGTCAAAATATGTGGCAGACCCACTGTTCCAGCGCAAGCCACAGGAATGGTCACCAGTTCTTCACTAATTTGAGTGCTCACTGGCTCCATCGCGTGAGCCGCGGAGCGTGAGCAAAGGAATGCGACTATTTTCTGCGGCACGCCTGCGTGAGCGAGGCCGCTTTTGACTTGCACGAGAATCTCGTCTTGTTGCGGCACAGGAGCCAGCTTTATTGCTCCCATGGGGCACTCCACCGCACAAATGCCGCAGTGAGTGCAGGTCGCTGCGTTCGCCTCTGCCTGCTTGCTGAAGCTTATAGCACCATGCGGACATAGGCGCACGCAGGTGAGGCACATCGTGCATTTGCCAGGGTCAACCTCCGGTGGCCCGAGAAGCTGCTGCTGGAGCGTTTCCTGCATGGACCTTTTCAGCGTGACAACCACCGCCTCAATGTCGCCCCGTGTAACATCGGGATCAAAAACCCCTCGAGAAGCGCCCACGGCCAATATCCCGGCCTTGGCTGTTTCCACTCCTGCGAAACGGGTGGATTCCGGCTTCAGAAAAGGCGCCGCGAATCGAAAAGACGGTATGGCCTGAAAAAGCGGCTCTAACATGGTGGGCGGAAGCAATTCCTCGTCGACCACCAGAAGGTCCGGTTCAAGTTCCATCTCCAGACGCAGCAGCGGGTCTGTGAAGGTCATTACCGGTCCATCGGGGCGGCTCTCGAAAGACGGACCGGCATGGTCAAATTTGAAGAATAAGGTCCCGCGCTCGCGAGATTCCCTGTAGCGTCTTTCCAGCCCTGAAGCGGCCACCTTCAGGTGGCGAGTGAACACGTATGGTTGTATTGCAGCGTGCTCTTGCAGCTTTTCTATGGCATCGAGAACTCTTGCAAAAACTGCGGGTTGCGATTCAGCTACCAGGCCGAATAGAAACGCCGCGTGGAACCACTCATTGGATGGCGGCTCATATGCCATTCCGGACCGAAGGCTAGCTTCCAGGTCCGATAGAGACATAACCTTCCGAGAGCTTGCCAGACCGTAATGTCCGTATTTTGGGACAATTCTTGCCGGCTGAGCCGCTACAATAAAACCCGCTCGTTCGGTCACGCGCTTGCGGCCGGTCCGCAAGACGACTTTGAATCCGCCTATGAAGCCCTGGATCTCCTCAACAACGGTATCGGCACGCAACTCAATGCGCGTGTCCATCTGCGGAAGGGTGATGTCGCCCACCAGCAAGACTTCAAAGCCCTCAATGGCTAATCGCGAAGCCAAGTCCATGCTCGTTTGATCGCCACCAAGGATAAGCACTCGTCGAGAAGCTCCCCATTGCGACATGGGTTTCCTTGTCAGGAACACCGATTCAATGGCAGGGGCTTTCACTCGTTTTCTCCACGGGACATCTTGGCGACACACGAGGCGACTTCTCCTGAGGTCCGAATTGCATGCGAAACCGTCTCCTCGATGGATTTGGGTCCCTGGACGGTTCCGGCGACGAATACTCCCTGTCGGCTGGTTATAGCCGCGTCTCCCTCTCCGCCGACAAAGCCGTCCTCATTAGAGTTCACCCCAAGGATGCTCCCAAGCTCTATGCTTGATTGACTGGGCGAGATTCCCACGCTCAATACCACCAGATCAAATGATTCGAACTCTCTATTGTCGCTAAGACCTTGATAAACCAGACTCCGGCCTGCCGTCCGCGCCGCTGCGAACCTCGGACGGAATAGATCGTATCAGCTTCACTTCTTGCTCAGCTTCTTCAAGCCTCTTATCGAAGTTACGTTCGAACGACTGAATATCCATATAGAAACATAGAAGCCTTGACGTCAGGGAACCGGTTCCGCAATAGGTGCGCCAGCCGCAAAGCATACCCGCAACAAACGCGGGAACAGAAATTCTTTCCGTTTTTTGCATCTCGGCTGCCAACGCATTGAATGAACGCTATCTTCTTGGTGGTGCCTAGGTCGCAGTTCTCCTGCCTGAGGAGCGATTCCAGTTCAAGTCCGGTCACCACCTCCGGCACGCGGCCATACCCAAATCGGGGGATCTCATTAGGATCAGAGGGCTTGAAACCTGTCGCCAGGACAATTGTGGCAGCGTTGACTTCTAGGCTTACCGGGGTTTGGTCAAGATCGACGGCATCTTGGGGACAGGATTCTCGGCAGGCTCGGCACGAAGCATCCTGAAACCAGCGGCACTTCTGCTCGATTATAGCAAGACCACGATCCCGGGGAGAACGTGCAAGCGCACCCGGCACGGGGCAGGCTGCCTCGCAGGCTCCGCAATCGTTACATCTATCGGACAATATCCGGGCCGGTCTCTGGGAAACGGCTACATGAAAATCTCCACACTCGCCTTGCACTTGGAGGAGGTCCGAGCGAAGAAGCATGGTGATCCGTTCCGACGATCCCGCATTATGCAGCACATCTTCCAAGAGGCAGGCGCCGCATCGCCGGCACTCATTTGTAGCTTTGCAGCATAGTCTTGCGACATGCCCGCCTGGAAAAGCCGCGGTCTCCACGATTGTGGATTCCAACCCAAGCCGGGCCAATTCCCATGCGCACCACAGGCCGGCTATTCCACCGCCTAGAATCAGTGCATCTTTTTTCATTGCATAGCGGCCTCAACCATCCGCCCGGAACGCGACCGGCGAGAATGCCGGCCGGTTCAACAAGCTCACTATCTATCTGGAACCGACTTTCAGCCATGAACCGCCGAGGACGGGAAAGTCCGCCTCTTAGGGCAGTTAGCACGGGCAAAACTTGTAAAACGGGGACTCATCTTCTCCGAGTGGCTCAATCAATAGCAGATACACGTTGATATTCTTTCCGAATTACTTTCGCGGGGTGAGTGCTTCGATCGTGGCATCTCGGAGGCACAACCGACGTTAAAAGGTCGAGCCGCGACTGTCGTTCAAGCCGATCAATGATCTGGACCCAGGCGCAGTCTCTTTGCGGGTCTGTTTCACACTTTCCGTTTCTCGGGCCTCCGCATGGGCCGTTCAGAAGGCTTTTCGCGCACATCGTTACAGGGCAGATACCGCCGGTGATACCCAGATAGCACTGATTGCAAGAGCGGCAACGTTCGGTCCACACGCCGGCACCCTCGGCTACTCCTATGAAGCTGGTGTCAACCCCCGGAAAGACTGGCGTGTCAGGATACATCTCGGCGAGGAATTGGATACCGGCCCCGCACGCGAGGGAGACTACCGCGTCCGATCGCCGTACGTGATCCCGAAAAAGCTCCAGAAATTCGCGGTCGCATTGGCGTTCCACCGTGGCAGCAACGGCCCGAAAGTCCTTATTGCCACTACCAGCGGCCAGCTTCAGGCGCGTCGCAAGAATTCCCGCTTCTTTCTCTCCTCCAGTAAGGCACACTGCAACGCACGTTCCGCATCCCGCTACGAAAACGTTTGAAAAACCGCGGATCATTTCCTGGATTTCAGCAAAGGGTTTGGCTTCGGCGACGATCACGGACACCTCGGGGGCGATGAAAAGAGCTCAAGGATGTACAATTATAGGATTAACGGACAGGCACTCGGGTGTCAAGGGCGTCAGGAGCCCGTTCTGTCAGGAGGCTTTGGCTTGAGGCACCGGAACGGTGGCTTCCGCGATTCTCTTAAGCGACATTGATTTGTTCTTGGTCGGCTCACGGACGCTGTTACCTGAACTGGGCACACCCCGATCGGTAGGAATCCAATCCCTTGCATGAGAGAGAAATGCGAAGGCTGGAAGACACAGGAAGAACGTGAGTACCAAATACTGCGAGTAACCCATGTGAGTTGCGGCCCAACCGCTCAGCGCTCCGAATACAATTCCGGGAACCCTGAAAAGCGCTGTGAGCAGCGCATATTGAGTGGCGGAGTACTCTTTCTTGCAAACGCTCATGAGGAATGCCAAAAAGGCTGCCGTGCCCAGCCCGGCGCAAAAGGACTCGGCAATAGAGGCTGCGTAGATCCCCCAATTGCCGGTTTCGGGATAGGCCGCAACCCACCCGTAGCTCAGGTGGGCACCAGCCTGCCATAGCCCTAGAAACCAGAGGCCGTGAAATATACCGAAGCGAGCCATGAACAGGCCCCCAGCGAGTCCCCCTCCGGTCGTGGCAAGCATCCCTAATGTTCCCGTGATCAGCCCTATCTGATCAGTGGAAAGGCCTCTGTCCACCCAGAAGATGGGCACCATCGGTCCCAACGCCAGGTCTCCAAGTTTGTAGAAAAGCACAAAGAGCGCAACTTGAGCCACTCCCGGCCTCATGAATAGATCCTTCACAGGGCCTGCGACCGAGGTAAGCGAAAACCGCGGCCGCTTAACTTCCACCGGAGGGAGTTTCAGCGCTGCCACGCTGCACCCGGCCAGAATAATGGCTGCAATCAAAAAGGTTGCCTTCCAACCTATCCGACCTCCCAAGGTTACAAACCAAGACCCCGACACCAGCATCGCGACACGATAAGCAGCCATTCTGAAACCATTGGCTATTCCCATCTCTGAAGGCTGGAGCATTTCTATCGTGTACGCGTCCACAGCAACGTCCTGAGTGGCAGACATTATTGCTAATGAGAAAATGCCGGCCCACAACAAGAAGTCCGGATGCGCGGGGTCCAGAGGAAGGATCAGCACTATGAACGCGGCCATCAGAAACTGCGCGGCCGAGATCCATTGGCGTCGCGTTCCTAGAAAATCCACAGCAGGAGCCCAAAGGAACTTCAGCGTGTACGGGAGGCCGAACAAGCTGAGCAAGCCCGCGTGGACCATGGAGATCCCATGCATGCGGAAATACACGGGAAGAGTCAGTACCGATGATTCCGAAGGGAAACCCTTCTGCAAAATAGAGCAGTGAAACGAGAAGGAGTTTCTTATTCAGCTTCACAGTGGCTCCTCTGCGCCATGTTGGGGTCTCGCCCCCGACTTGCAGGGGAATAATACAGGAATTTTTGCAAAATATGCAACGTTTGTAATCTATTAACGTGAAGATAGTAATAATATATTGTAATAACAGCATTTATATTATCATAGATAAGCGACTCGCACTCCGGCCGTTAACTTCAAAAAATCGGCGCAGATAAGGCCCCCGTTGCTTCAAACACCTTTCACCTTCGCCAAAGGATGCGCTATAATGCACACGAGGCAATCTGCATGACGGACACAACCACAAGTAGGGTTTTGAGCGCGAAAGAGGCTGTCGAGGCAATCCGCGGACCTCTATCCAACGCGCGACTTATGGAGCAGTTTAAAATCACTCCTCAGGGATTCGCGGATCTCATTAAGCAGCTATTCGAGAAGAAACTCGTCACTGAAGACGATCTGAACCGACGAGGCATACGTTTCAAAATTGTTAAGAAGCAAGGTCAACCTCAAATTGTCCCTCCTCCTCCACCCGAGCCCACGGAAGAAGCCGAAGAATTTCTCGATACGATAACTCTCACTGAGCTGCTCACCTTCAAACCCCCGAACGAACAGCCGGTCCACAGTAACCAAAAACCAGCGGAAATCCCGCCCCCTGAAGAAGAGGACCAGGACTTGTCCGAAAAGAAAAGCAGATTCAGTATCACCGGTTTTTTCAAGAAAGCTAAGTGATTTCGGCTGGTATTTAGGTACTCAAAACGATTTGCAGGGTCGGCCGTAAAGCCGTCTATGAAAATGCTACCGCCGGTCGCGGGGTGTCCATTCACCGCTGAGATCGCTGATACCGAAGTGCGATAAAAGAGGTGATATTATAGCAACGGCCAGCAGGGACGTAGGCCGTACCGCATCATGGCATAGGCGTTAAAATAGGGAGAACGACCCTATGATTACAGGCTGTTATCACCCTCCCCCTTCCCCCTCCCCCTCCCGTCGAGGGATGGGGTCTGAAAACCCTCTCCCCTGGCGGGAGAGGGGGAATTGGATTGCATCAGAGCCTACTTATTTTGCCGCCTATGCCACATTATGGTGGAGGCCGGCCTCCCGAGACTGTTGCAAAATTCATGAAGTGGCTGAGATCGTAGCACGAAGACCCTCACCCTGTGTCCCTCTCCCTGAGGGCGAGGGAAGTGTAAGGCCGCGTCAGTCTTGCTCCCTCTCCATCTGGGAGAGGGCTGGGGTCAGGGCAATAGAATACATCTTGGCCTCAGTTGTGGCACGATTTGGATTTCGTCTGGAATTTTGCAACAGTCTCTCCCGGCCGGCCGTCGCTATAATATCACCTGTTTGATCGCTCACTGGTCTGTGGTCAGGAAAATTCGATCTGTTTGCCGGTTCTATACGCAAGAGCTTGCGCTGTTGCGATAAGATTCCCTTCCTCTTTTTCCCTCACCTCGCAAAAGTATGTGGCGGTACGGTTGGTCTTGTGAATTTCTGTTGCGCGTGCCTCCAGAACGGTGCTCGGCTTGGGCGGGGCCGCATAGGTGATGCTCACATTGAGCGCGACTGACAGGACCCCATGAGTGTTACAAGCTATTTGGAAGGCCTCGTCAATCAGGGAAAAGAGCGTGCCTCCGTGTGTGACGCCAAAGATGTTTTCCAGATCCGGCCGCACGCGCATCCTGACCAGTGAGTTGCCCGACCCAATCTCCACAACTTCCATTCCCAATAACCGGCCGTAAGGTTCCCCGCTTGTGCGCTTTATCAGCTCATTATAAAGTTTTCCGGTCATTCGCTCTTTCCCCTATCTCAGGTGGCACACAAGTGCCGCAGAGTACTTGTGTGCCGATAAGCCCCAGTGACATCAATAACTTGGCAAGATCCTCCATGGTCATGTCAAGCTGCACAAAATCCTCTTCCGGGACCAGAGCATTGAACCCGGTGGCGGGAATCGGGGAGTTGGGCACAAATACCAGCAAATGTGGCCGGCCATCCTCTAGTTTGTAACGTTGTGTAGACGTTAGAAGCCCGAGCATTCTCACATTTCCTATGCGAATGTGACCTACTCCGCCAAATCTGCCTACTTGCTCCTTCTTGCCAAACACCTCAACCACCTGCCCAACACCGGAGTAGATTTTGCCAATAAGAGGGATCTTCGCAAAGATGGCATTGACAGCACGATGGACTCGGACTACTGTCGCCCGGTTCACCAGAAAGCCCAGGATAATGATCAGAAGCACCACGACAAGGTAGCCGGCTATATAGCCCGGGTACTTGTGGCTGTCCCCCACAATTGTCAAGAGAAACAACCCGAAAGAGCTGCTCGGGCCTATATACGCGTCGGCAAACCTGACTATCCAACTCACCACGAAGATGGTCACAACAAAAGGGAGCAGTGCGGCCGTGCCGGTGAGAAAGAATCGCACTATTGCGCTGGCAAATGTTCGCAATGGTTTTTCTCCGTAACCTTTCTTCTCAAGCGTTTGTCCAAAGAGGCCGAGGGTCCACTGGTACGAGAAGGTCTCGGCCAGTACAAACGGTCGGAAAACGAAAGCGTTGGTGATCCCGAATTCCCCCACAAATCTAGGCTGACAAATCTACCACTCGGTGGCAAAACGCGTGATAATAGATCATAATTTCCATAAAACTCCACCAGGTAACGGCATGGCATTGCCCTATAAGCCCGTCTGATGGTTTTTTTTGTGCTCAGGGGGTTGCTTCAAAAGAGGGGGATGTTCGATCCAGCCGTAGCGCGATTACCCCAACACCAGTGGTTAAGCGACTGTCCCCCAGGCTTGCCGGATCTTTCACAGGACCGCGGAACTTTGGGGGGGCGCTCTTCCCGTTCATGCAGCAGCTCAGGTATCCACCCACCACAAAGAAGATGACTAGACACACCCCGAGCACTATCATTATCCAGTCTCGGTCGGTCCTGGTATTGCTGAGCTCCGGAGTTCTTGTGTTTTTAGGCATAGGGTCAACGCCTGTTTCTGTTTCTCAAGCATCATGATTATACTGCAAGTCGCTGAGCCTGTCATTCGGAGAACATTGGGCTGATCAAAGGCCGGCGGTCGCTGTGAATTTGCAATTATGCGAATCGCTGCGTACAATGATAAATGCTGCCTGTGCCAATGACAAGCCGCTTATTCAATAAATTCTGTGCCCTTTCTAAGGGTCCAGCTCCAGGAAAGGAGAACAACATGGATGCAGAGACTTTTGTGAAGGAAAAGATCAAATGGTTAGGCCATGCGAGCTTTCGGATCGATGGCTCGCGAGCTACTGTGTACATTGACCCCTGGAAACTCAAGAGTTCTGTCCCGGCGGATGTGGTCTGCATCACTCACAGCCATTCCGATCACCTATCTGAGGAGGACGTTGAAAAAATTCGCAAGCCGTCGACAGTCATCGTCGGGCCCGCGGACTGCAAGGCCGGCTTCGGGGATGCATTCAAAGTCATAGCCCCTGGTGGCAGCTATGAAATAGGAGATGTAAAGATAGAGGCGGTCCCGGCATACAATACGGACAAGGCGTTCCACCCCAAGATAAACAATTGGGTTGGCTACGTGGTGACAGTGGATGGATTTCGCATTTATCACTCGGGTGACACGGACATGATTCCGGAAATGGCTAATATTTGTGCTGATATAGCTCTCTTGCCGGTTGGAGGAACATACACAATGACTGTGAAGCAGGCTGCAGAGGCGATACAAAAGATCAACCCCAAAGTGGCCGTGCCCATGCACTGTGGAGACATCGTGGGAAGCCTCGATGACCGCGAGACTTTTCGGAAGCTGTCCAAAGCGCCCGTGACTGTTTTGGATCCGACTAAATAACCCAAGCTTTCAAATTTGGTGATTATGAATAAGTATGAAAAAACACCTCAAGCGCAAGTACGAGTGCGTTTCGCGCTCTTCACCCACCGGATACTTGCACCTCGGAGGAGCGTGTACAGCGCTCTACAACTGGCTGTGGGCACAGAAAACTGGTGGCGTCTTCATTCTTAGGATTGAAGACACCGATGTGGAACGCTCCAGCAAAGAATCTGTCCAGGAAATCCTGGACGGCCTCAGTTGGCTCGGCCTGGATTGGGACGAAGGGCCGTACTTTCAGACTGAGAATCTTCCCAAACATGTGGAAGCGGCCCAGAAGCTTCTGACCAGCGGGCACGCGTACCGATGCTTCTGCACCCGGGAAGAGCTTGAGGCCCAAAGGAAAGAGGCCGAGGCGAAGAAGATCGCTTTCATGTACGATGGACGTTGCCGCAATCTTTCGCACAGCCAGATAGAGGAGAAGCTCAAAAAGGGACTCCCGTACGTAATCCGCTTTCGCGTGCCCCCGAGACTCTTCCGACACCGTCGCATTTGATGACGCCGTTTACGGAAGAGTCGAAAAGCGGGGGCGGGATATAGAAGACTTCGTGATACTTCGTTCCGACGGGAGGCCGCTATACATCCTGAGCAACGCGGTGGACGACGCGCTGGACCGAATCACACACGTTATTCGCGGGGCCGACGGAATTGCGAACACCCCAAAACAGGTCCTGATCTATAAAGCGCTCGGTATCACTCCACCGCTCTTCGCACACATGCCGCTGACCCTCGACAACAAAAAAGCCAAGCTGTCGAAGCGGACACACGGAGAAGTCGTGACGATTGCCTATTACAGGCGGCAAGGTTTTCTTCCATGGGCGCTCTGCAATTTCATGGCTCTGCTCGGCTGGTCCTCGCCGGACGGCCGCGAGTTTTTTACTCGTGAGGAGCTGATACAAGCTTTTGACCTGTCTCGGATCAACAGAGCCAATTCCATTTTCAATTACGTCCCCGGTGATCCTAAGAACTGGACTGACCCAAAGGCCGTTCACTTCAATTCAACTTATATTCGCACCATGCCATTGGACGAACTTGTTCCCTTTGTTGAGGCGGAGTTGAAGGAATCGGGCCTGTGGCGTGATTCCTTTCAAAACGTAGAGCGCGAATGGTTCCTGAGAACCCTTGACCTCATTCGGGCCCGGTTCCTGACACTAAAGGATTTTTCGACCTGGGGCCGGTGCTATTTTTCTGAAGATTTCGAGTTTGACGAAAAGGCGGTGAAGAAGAATCTCAAAGAGCCTAGCCTGAGGGATATGCTTCCTGAACTGGCCGAACGACTGGCCCGCTTGCAGGAGTTCAGCCCGCATTCAACGGAGGAGGTCTTCCGTAGTTACGCGGATGCAAAGGAGGTCAAAGCCGGCCTGCTGATCAACGCGGCTCGCACCGCAGTATCGGGAACATCGGTAGGTCCGGGCCTATTTGAAATGCTGGAAGCGCTGGGTCGTGGGGCAGTGCTCAAACGCCTGATTAGGGCGCGAGAGTTGGTGCCCGCGATGGATGCTAATTGAGATTCGGGCGAGAGTCTTTTCAAAAAAAGAAAGCCCGACCGTTGGGGTCGAGCTGGGAGACGCCGTAATACGGCCGGGCTATTGAAACAGAATGGCCGGTAAACTGATGAGTGAACGCTAGCCTTGTCTCAAACTGGACTCCGGAGGATCGAGGTGTATCATTTGCACGCAGCTCCGGAGTTGACGATTGTTGTTCGCTCCTCATTCACCGGCCGACAAAACTCTAAGATCAGAAGATGAAGCCGAATTCCGCGAATCCGCCTTCCGAGCGCGTTATTGAAGACAAAGTCGGATTGTGATTTCTTCAGATCTATCACTCGGTACCCACCTTTTAGGTAACCCCAGCGACCGCCCGCATTAAGGGGGATGGAATAGCGTCCGCCGATTTCAGCGTCCCAACCCTCTACGTCATCCAGAAACATGCCGCCGACCTTGGCGTCGCAGGAGAAAGTCCCGCCATTGCACCGAGCCACGAGACACTTCTGAAACTCGAGCCCCACCATCATCGCATCCGTATTCTTGCTGAAGGTTGAGTTGCCGGTCCCGCAGGTGCTACAGATGACGTTGATTCTGTCGTCTATATGTACCCAGTTGGCAGATACGCTCACCTTGGCGCGACAGTTTCGAATGGCATCGTAAACAAGTCCCACTGTGGCGTAAGTGTGTGTCCACTTGGACTGAATCTGCTGTCCGTAGGTGAAGGTCTGGTTGCCGAAGACGAAGTACCCCACCGAATTGTTCACCTGCTGCACCAGCCCGCCTCCGTTCATCTCGAAGCCCAGCACCGAGAATCGAACCGCCCAATTGGGACGGAATTGGTACGATGCGGTGAACTGACCTATCACCTGGTGTGCCGGCAGTTGCAGTTGATCGGTGAGGTTGGGCCACAATGCGCTGTCGTCAGTTTGCCAAGAATAATTCTGAGAGTATCTCGGCCACGCGATCTTGCCCCGCACGTGTGCGAAAAAGGCCTGCGCACTCATTTCCCACTGCCCCATCCGTGGAGCCGGCAAAATGCACATGGGTCCGCAGAATGCAAAAGGCGGACACATTGGACGCTTGACCTTGGTGATCCCCATCGGAGGTGGCGGTGGGTAAGAGACGGCCACGGGAGCGGCCACGAACTTGGATGCTGTACGCTACAGATTTGGCCTTATGAGCTACAACGGTTGGAGCGCTGCTGACCTGGTTGGGCTTCAGCAGTATATCCAGCGATTCGTCAGGTCCCGCGGCCCATGAAGCGTTTAAGAAGATTGTTGAAAGTAAAAGTACTAGACATACCAACGGCGTAGAAGGTATTCTTCTCAACATACCCTTCCTCCCAGCTCGAAATGTTGGATATTGCTTTAATAGCAAATGAAATTTATTGTCAAGAAAAAAGTGAACGATTTTTCAGTGAGTTGACATGATTTGCGAGAAATGGGTAGATGCTGAGAATTATGTATCTTATATCACAGGGTTTTTTAAGTAAGGCCCCAAATGCTCGAATCACCAAAAATCTCCGCGGCTCTCAACGTTCGGGGCCCCTCACTTGACAGGTTCCCCTGAATCATATATCGCTATCCCGGCAATAAACCAGGGTAAAACGGCCGGCCCCCGTCATCCGACTAACTTGTGGCCCATCAACCCGGTTCGGAATTTTCTCTGCAAAAAGTTAAAGGATATTAGGGGAGAAATGCTATATGCTCAGGCTGAATATCAGGCTCTTTCGGTGTGCACGCGCTTCCAAGTTTCCCTCTCTCGGCGCCCCCGCCCCCCGGCAACGACGATCTTTCATTAACAGGACCTGGGCCGTAACGGTCTGGGCGCTCATTCTCATAGCCGCGGCTCCGCTTGAAGCTACGGCCGCCAGCACCCCCCCCTTGAACGGGCAGCTTGAGTCTATAATCAAACGTGACCTCCCAGCCAACTGTTCGGTCACCGTGCAGGTGGCCGATCTTGAATCAGGGCGCATCATCATGGAGAAGAATCCGGACCTCCCTCTAATCCCGGCTTCCACCATGAAAGTGGTCACCAGCGCAACCGCTTTGCAAGTTTTGAATCCTGATTTTACCTTTGTGACTGAGATCCTGGCGGATAGGGTCAGGGGTGGATCGGTGGGGAATCTTTTTCTCAAGGGCTCCGGAGACCCGTACCTTGTAAGTGAAGAACTCTTCGCACTGACCCGCGCACTGAGGGATAAAGGGCTCCAAGAAATTCGAGGAAACGTCGTCGTGGACGATTCGTACTTTCTACCGGAACCCCCGCTGGACGAGAATGAGAAACTCGGACCCAGATCCTATCATGCGCCGTACAGCGCGCTGTCTCTCAATTTCAATTCGATCAAGACCTTGGTCCAACCCGCAGCACGGCCGGGGCAGCCTGCCCAGATCATTATCGACCCCGTCTCGGAATATTCGATCGTGAAGGCGAACGTAAAGACAATCAAAGGGAGCAAGCCGGCACAAGTGGAGATAACCAAACAGACCACGCCCGAGGATCGTGAAATCTTACGGATCGACGGGGCGATCGGCGTAGAAGCCCCTGAATGGAGACGCTACGTCAACGTCGCGATGCCTAGTTTGTACTTTGGCGAGGTATTCAAAGAATTTCTGCTCCGAGAAGGAATCAGAGTGATCGGTAAAGTAGTCCGCGGCAAGGTGCCTCCCTCAGCGATCGCTTACCACGAATTCAATTCTCGCCCACTGGGGGGGATAGTCTATTGGTTGGACAAGTTTAGTAACAATTTCATGGCCGAACAGATCGGTATGGCAATGGGTGCCAAGGTGCACGGCGCGCCAGGGACTCGGGAGAAGGGGCTCTCTGTCATTCGAAAGCATCTCCTCTCATGCGGTGTGAGTGAGGAGAGTTTCTCCTTGAGCGAAGCCAGCGGTCTTTCCCGAAACAACCGTTTGAGCGCCTCTGCGCTTGTTCGTGTACTGCGCGAAGCCTCCAGAGACTTCTCGTACAACGCGGAGTACATGGCTTCATTTGGTGTGGCGGGGGTGGACGGGACGCTCAAAGAGAAGTTCACCGATCCCGCCGTGAAAAGACGCTTGCGTGCGAAAACCGGGACGCTTAGAGGCGTCAATGCACTCGCGGGTTACGGCGTTACGCCTTCGGGCAAGACTTTTGTTCTGGCCGTAATCGTCAACAGCCTCGAAAAAGGAAGTGGTCTGATCGATTTTGGGGACCGGATTGTTCGCTCAATTATGGATTTGCCGGCCTTCAGTAAGTAGAGGGTTAGGGCGATTGCTGAAATTGATGGGCGTGTGACATACAGAAGGGCGTAGTAAGGCTGACAATGCTGGAAACCGTTATTGCGAGGGCGTTAGCCCGTGGCAATCTCCCAAACAGCAAGAATAGATTGCTTCGTCATTTCACTCCTCGCAATGACACAAGAGAGAAGCGCAACTGCTCAAGTTGGTCGTCCTTCACTCAATTTTTTTCCCACCTGCGAGTGCTTCAGCCCTCGCAGGATCTTGACGGTCACCAGATCACCTTCTTTGACGTCGTCGTCCGGTTCCAGATTTACAATCTTATTGCCGCACGTACGACCGAACGCCTGGCCGGTCTTAGGTCGAAACCCTTCTATGAGAACCTCTTCCACGGTACCTTCCGCTGCCAGGTGGTAGGCCCCGGTTATCCGATCCTGGAGTTCGTGGTACTCGTAACAGCCGCTCCGCCTTAATCTCCTCTGAGATCTGGTCAGGCAGATTGCGGGCCGAAGTGCGGGGTCTAGGTGAAAACTTGAAGGAGAAGATCTGGTCGAACCGGATCTGCTTCAAAGCCCGGAGCGTCTCGGAGAAATCCTCTTCGGTCTCGCCGGGAAACCCCACGATTATGTCCGCAGTAACCGCGACTGATGGAATCGCTTCACGCAGGAAGCGAATTTTTTCCAGGTAATGCGCAAGGGAATAGCCCCTTTTCATTTCCTGGAGGATCCGGTCTGAACCGCTTTGAAGGGGGAGATGAATGTGTTCGCAAACCGATTTCAGATCGGCCATTGCCAATACAAGGTCTTCATTGAAATCACGGGGATGAGATGTGGTGAATCTGATTCTCTGAAGGCCTTGTGTCCGGTCCAATTCGTTGAGGAGACGGGCAAACGAGTTTCCACCACCCAGATCGTTTCCGTACGCGTTCACATTCTGTCCTAGCAGGGTGAGCTCGCGCACTCCCCGTGTCGCCAGAGCGGCAATTTCCGCGATGACCTCCCCCATGGGTCGGCTCTGTTCAGGCCCTCGGGTAAAGGGAACGACACAGTATGAGCAGAAGTTTGAGCAACCCTGCATTATTGTCACGTAGCAGCAGATGGAGCTGGGGCCTTTACAGGGCGCGGGAAAATGTAGGGAATCGACATCCCGTCGAAAATCAGTGAGAGCGATCCTGTCGCGGGCGGTACATACCTGCCGGACGATTGTAGGCAATTCCGATATGCAATGTGTCCCTAGGACCGCGTCGAGGTGGCGGACCTTTTTGAGCAGCTTATCCTTTTCCTGCTGCGCTACACACCCGGCCACTATTGTCACCATTCCGGGATTCTTCGTCTTGAGAGGCTTCAATTTTCCCAATGCGCTGTGAAGCTTGTGTTCGGCCTTTTCCCTTATGGAACAGGTGTTGATAAGGACCACGTCAGCCCCATCCGGAGATGACGCCTCGGTGAGCCCAAGCCCCTCCAGCATTGCGGCCATCTTTTCAGAATCGTGGTCGTTCATCTGACAGCCGTAAGTTTCAATGTAATATGTCCCGTTAGACACTTTCATCACCGATTTCTGAGGATCTCCCCCGGGCATTCGCCGGTAGCATGGCAACAGAATTCACACTCTAGACTTTAGCACACGGTCCCAAATACGAATAGATTCCGCCTAAGTGTCGAGCACGTGCAAGAACTACGGACAGTCTGTCAAATGCCGGATGCGAAAATTTTGCCCCTCGGTGGGTTGATTTTACCCTTCGGGAGGACTCTCCTCGCGACGATCGTACTCGACCGAAAAACGCAAATTCCTTGAAATCCTGCCAAAAAAATAGCCCGCCTTTTTCAGGAGGGCTGAGGGTATGGTTAAAGGAGTCGTTGTTCACTAAATAAGGTAGCAAGTCGCGTGCCAAAGTCAAGGGCTGCGCGAGGCTCCGTTCAATGCTCCTCAACTAAAAGCCTTGCGGTACGTCAAGCAGTCCCTTACGAAAGGATTGCCTATCTTGCTCCGCCAGGGAGCCCTAGAGGGGCGCTTGAAAGTAGCCAGGCGATTCATCGCCTGGGCCAAGAGCGAAGATGTCTTCGTCCCATTCGGGACGACTGAAAATTTCGCTTCTTTTCACCTGATGTTCGACCGTCCCTATGGAACTTGATTTCTGTCATTCCCGTCTCACCTGGCGATGAATCACCAGGCAACTTTCGGCGGTCTCTACTGGGCCAACCTGACCCAAACAGGCCACATGCAAATCTTGCTTCAGCGGGTTAAGAGGAATAATCCGTCTACTAATGATTTGGGCCTGCTCTAGTGCTGGACGCGCTACAACATCTGATCCACTTCCTTGACAAGGGTCTTCACTGCTTCAACGGACTTGTCGAATGCTTCCTGCTCCTCATTGTTCAGTTCCAATTCCACCACTCTTTCCACCCCGGCTGACCCCAGGATCGCGGGTACTCCGACAAATATCCCCTTCTCGCCGAACTCACCGTCGAGATAGGCTGCAACGGGCAAAAGCCTCTTCTTGTCCAATAGGATCGATTTGGCCATTTCCACCGCCGATGCCGCGGGAGCATAGAACGCGCTTCCAGTTTTCAGCAGATTCACGATTTCAGCACCGCCCTGTCTCGTTCTCTGAACAATCTCTTCGAGCCTCTCTTCGGTGATAAAATTGGTCACGGGGATTCCGCCCACGAAGCAGTAGCGTGTCAGCGGCACCATGGTGTCTCCATGCCCTCCCAGGACCAGCGCGTGAACATCTTCAACCGACACCCCAATTTCGTCTGCGAGGAAGCTCCTGAACCGAGCCGCGTCCAAAACACCGGCCATTCCGATTACACGCCTCGGTTCAAAACCGGACTTTTTCCACGCAGTGTAGACCATAGCGTCCAACGGGTTGGATACTATGATCAGAATAGCATTCGGGGAAAAACCGGCAGCCTTCGCGGCCACGTCGCCCACGATCTTCACATTGGTCTTGAGGAGGTCGTCCCGGCTCATACCAGGTTTTCTGGCTATCCCCGCGGTGATGATCACCAGGTCACTCCCCTGAGTCGCTTCGTACGCGTTGGCGCCAATTACTTTGGTGTCCACACCCAGCACAGGGGTTGCCTCGAACATATCTAGGCTCTTGCCCTGGGGAATCCCTTCGAGGATATCCACGAGCACAACATCTCCTAATTCCTGAGCCGAACAATAGGCCGCAACGGATGCCCCTACGTTGCCCGCGCCAACGACGGTTATCTTCTTTCTAGCCATTAATCCAACCTCCAATGAATGAATTTATTCCAATTGGTCGAATGCCAATGCGTTGCGAAACGAGTACTCCTTGGCGCCCGGTTGCGTAAATATGGTCCCGTGTTCCCAGGAGCCTTCCTAGCCCCGTAGGGGCTCTGGGGTCGCGCCGAATACGGTGCGGTATTTGCACCACGCGGTAATTAGTATTACCTCAGCAGTTTCAGAACTTATCATACATGGACCTGTGGATGCGAGGTATGAGATCCTTGATCATCCGTGAGATCGCCAGACGTCTATTGGTGAGCGTGCCGTCGATGGAATCCGTCACGTTGTACGACTGGGAAGCGGACAATTCCTTCTTCCAGAGTATTTTCTTGGGGTCTGTCCGTTCGAGCAGGCAGCTTACTCGCAGAGTGCCGATGCGTGTCAATTCCTTCCCGTCAGCTCTATACGTGGATGGTGTGTAGTCGAACGCGGCAATAACCGTCTTCAGAGTCACGTCCCCGTGACTTCTTACCGGGCTAAGCTCAGTCCCCAGCGCATATTCATCGCGAAGGCCGTTGGTTAGCTCCGTTTCTATTCCGGTGATGGTGGTCTTGTTGATTGCGCTTTCCAGCACTATGGTTTTCAAGTCCGGAGGAAATGGTGTGTCCCCAGGGGCGCCGCTGAAGTGGTACCCGCATCCGGCAACAACGAAAATGGCCGACAACGACAACCCGAGCCGAATGCTGCGAAATCTTTTCCTTTTGCAGGAGGATCCCGTCATAATGTGAACTGATTCAAACTGTCTTGTCGGCCTCGTTGTCGATCTTTCGCAACCGTTCTCCGGGTGATTTGGTGACCGGATGGTCTGATATTTGGCCGGCAGGCAGAAACTGTCTCAAAATTCGGGATAAGGTCCATATCGTGCCACGACCAAGGCTCTCGCGTGTTTCGTTTCCCTCACCCCAGCCCTCTCCCGGTGGGCGACGGAGCCACTTAACGCCGCTGCACAATTCCCTCTCCCCTTGGGAGAGGGACACAGGGTGAGGGCATTCGTGCTACGATGTCATCCATTCTACGAGTTTTTCAACAGTTTCCCCGTGCCGGTCACCAAATGCCGGGTGTATGGTTACGATCGTTTTCAGGTCAAAGTTTCCACTTTGACGGCAACTATGACACCACCAGGTTCAATAGCTTTCCTGGAACGAGAATTGTCTTGCGAACTTGTTTTCCCTCGATAAACTTGCGGACGTTGCCTTCTGCCATTGCGGCTTCCTTGACGTCATCGTCGGACGCACCGGAAGAGACTGTAATTTCGCCTCTCTTCTTACCGTTAACCTGAACTACTATCAAAACTTGGTCCTGCTCGAGCAATGAAGGATCGAACGACGGCCACGGCACGCGAATCATTCCTGATTCGCCTCCCAGGGCTTCCCATAATTCTTCCGCTGTGTGTGGGACAAAAGGCGAAAGCAGAAGTACCTACCGTCCGGACAGCCTCATACATAGCGGCCTCAACGTCCGGAAGCCGATCAGCCTCTTCGGGGGTAATTCGAGCGAGTTCGTTAGTTAATTCCATGACTGCTGCAACAGCGGTGTTGAAATGGAAACGATTCTTGATGTCCTCGGTCACTTTTTTGATTGTCTTGTGAGTAAACCTTCGGATGGATCTGGCTTGCTCGCTCACTTCGAGCTTTTTCTCAGGGACCCTAAGGTCCTTATGCTGATATACCAGGCTCCAAACTCGGGCCAGAAAACGATAAGCCCCCTCTACGCCTTCAGAAGTCCACTCCAGGTCCCGCTCCGGCGGCGCGGCAAACAGACAGAAAAGCCGAACAGTGTCCGCGCCATAACGGTTTATCAGGTCTTCGGGATCCACTACATTGCCTTTGGACTTGGACATCTTAGCGCCGTCCTTGATGACCATCCCTTGGGTGAGGAGGTTCGTGAAGGGCTCGTCGGTCCTCTTGATCTTCATGTCTCTGAGAACTTTGGTGAAAAACGCGAGTAGAGCAGATGGAGTATCGCATGCTCTATCCCGCCTATGTATTGGTCGACCGGGAGCCAATACCGATCGGCTTCGGGGTCTATTATTCCCTTATCGTACCTGGGGCATGCGTACCGGTCAAAATACCATGAGGATTCTACGAAGGTATCCATTGTGTCCGTGTCCCGCCGAGCGGGCTTGCCGCATTTAGGGCACTCGACCTCCACCCACCACTTGAGGTCCGGCAACGGCGACCTCCCATTCTTGGGAAAATCAATGTTAATGGGGAGCACAACCGGCAGGCTCTCGTCCTGCACCGGCACAACCCCGCAGTTCGGGCAATGAACGATCGGAATTGGGGCGCCCCAGTATCGCTGCCTGGAGATCCCCCAGTCACGAATACGGTAATTGATAGTCAATCCACCTTTGCCCATAGCTTGGAGCTTCTCAGCGATAGCCTTCTTGGCTTGCTCGTTGTCCATGCCGTCAAACTCCGCGGAATTGACCAGCCTCCCCTCATCCACATAGGCCCCGGCCAGCGTCGAGGCTTCCAATTTTTGCCCATCGGGTTGGATAACCACGACAATATCCAGCTCATAATTCTTGGCGAACTCAAAATCCCTCTGGTCATGGGCCGGTACTGCCATCACAGCGCCTGTCCCGTACTCAAAGAGCACGAAGTTGGCCACATATATGGGCATCCTGCGGCCTGTAAGTGGGTTGATACAGAACGCCCCGGTAAATACCCCCTTCTTTTCGGCCGCCTCTCCCACTCGGCTCTGCCAGTCCAGTGTGAGAACATTATTGATGAAATCCTTAACCTGCTGCTCCTGACCTGTGCCCTTGGAGAGTCTGAGGCAGAGCGGGTGCTCAGGCGCCAGGCTCATGAAAGTGGCTCCATAGAGTGTGTCAGGCCGAGTAGTAAAGACCTCGATAGGTTCCCCCTCGTTATCCAACTCGAACATAATCCTCGCGCCTTCACTGCGGCCGATCCAGTTCCGCTGCATGGTGAGGACCTTCTCCGGCCAACCCGTGAGTTTGTCACACCATTCGAGGAGTTCGCCGGCATACCGGGTAATCCTGAAAAACCATCCCTCCTGCTCTTTCTGGACCACCGGGGTCCCGCATCGCCAGCATGAACCATCCACAACCTGCTCATTGGCCAGAATGGTTCGGCACGGCTCACAGTAATTGACAATGGATTTCTTCCGGTAAACGAGCCCCTTCTCCAACATTCTTAAGAAAAGCCACTGTTCCCAACGGTAGTACTCGGGGTGGCATGTTGCTATCTCCCTGTCCCAATCGTAAGAAAAACCCATTCTTATCAATTGCCTGCGCATCTCGTCGATGTTGCTCATGGTCCAGGCCGCAGGATGCGATCCGTGCTGTATCGCTGCGTTTTCTGCGGGCATCCCGAAAGCATCCCAACCCATAGGATGGAGCACGTTATAGCCTTGCATCATCTTGAATCGCGCCACTACATCCCCGATGGAGTAGTTGCGAACATGCCCCATATGTATACGGCCGGATGGATACGGAAACATCTCAAGCAAATAGTATTTTTGCCGCGAGGTATCAATCTCGACTTTAAATAGCTGTTCTTTTGCCCAGAATTCTTGCCACTTTCTTTCGATAACCTCGGGGTTGTATTTTCTGTCCATAGTTCCTCCGCTCCAACCACAATGGCGGTTCGATCGACATCTCATAACATACGGACCTGGCATCTTCAACGGCTTTCCATCTTGACGTCCGGACGCAGCCGTTTTATTCTCAGCCGTTACACCAAGTCGCGTTCAAAAAGGAATTTGAGAGTAAGATCTATGATGTCATTGCGAGGGCTCACGCCCGTACCACCAGGAATCCTGACTGGACCCCGGATCGGAGTCCGGGGTGACGAATGACCGGCAAGATGCCGGTCCCACCGATGAGATTGCTTTCCCGCGTTCCGCGGGATTTCACTCCTCGCAATGACAGGGAAGATCCACCCCGTAAGCTACCGTGTGAAGGCACATTAGTATTAAAGACCGCAGTCAATGAAGGGAAAGGCATGAGCCACGAGGTACTCGACAAGCCCGGATGGAGAAAGGTTTCCTCTTCCTTCGGAGGAGGATTATGAAATCGAGTTCCAGAGACTCGAAAAAGTTGCCAACGCCAACCGAGACAAGGGCCGCGAGATCGTGGTGGTCCTGGGCATGGGATTTGTGGGCGCGGTTATGGCAGCCGTGATAGCTGATTCGACTGACGACGCGGGCAATCCGGGCAAATTCGTCATTGGGGTGCAGAGGCCCAGCAGTCGGAGCTTTTGGAAGATTCCTCTGATAAGTCGCGGACTGGCCCCCATGAAATCGGAGGATCCTGAGGTCCCTCGAATTATCGAGAGATGCGTGAAAGAGAAAGAAACCCTCACAGCTTCATTCACGTACAAGGCTCTTACCCTTGCAGATGTTGTGGTGGTGGATGTCCAATGTGACTACGTGAAGAAGTCGCTCAAGGACGTGAGCACCGGTTACGTTCAAATGGAGGATTTGGAAAAAGCACTGGAAACGATCGGCGAACTGATCCGACCCGAAGCCATGGTTCTGATTGAGACCACGGTACCGCCAGGCACCACTGAACAGGTGGCTTATCCGCTTATAAAGAAAGCCTTTCACAAACGCGGCATCGAGTCCGAACCCGTAATCGCTCACAGTTACGAGCGCGTCATGCCTGGCGCCAACTATGTAGCTTCCATCAGGAACTTCTGGCGAGTCTGTAGCGGAATCAATCCGGGATCACGGCAGCGAGTGGTCAAGTTTCTCCAAGAGGTAATCGACACAAAGACCCATCCTCTCACGGTCCTGGATCGACCCATAGAATCCGAGACCGCGAAAATTGTGGAAAACAGTTACAGGGCCACAATCCTTGGGTTCCTGAACGAATGGAGCGTATTCGCGGAGCGCAACGGAGTGGATCTCGTAAAAGTGATTGAAGCTGTCAAGGTGAGGCCCACACACTCGAACATTATATTCCCGGGTCCCGGGATAGGCGGATACTGCCTCCCCAAGGACGGCGGCCTCGCGGTGTGGGCATACAAACATCTCATGGGCTTCGAGGATGATCTGTTCAAGGTTACCCCGTTGGCAATCAATATCAACGATACCAGAGCGTTGCACGTACCGGAGTTGGCCAGGGACGCGCTGCGGAATATGGGACGTTATATTGCAGCTTCGCGGGTGACATTACTCGGAGCATCGTACAGAGAAGACGTGGGGGACACCAGGTACAGCGGGTCGGAAATCATAGTGCGCAGGCTTGTTGAGATGGGAGCGGACGTGTGTGTTCATGACCCGTACGTCGATCACTGGTGGGAGTTTGAAGCTCAGGATAGTTACCCTGCTCCGGGAACCAGCAGGGCCCAGTTCTTTCGGGGGCAGAAGAAGCTGACTTCGCTGCGCGTAGAGTCCGATCTATGGCAGGCCCTCAAAGAAGCGGATGTAATGATACTAGCGGTGCGTCACAAGCAGTTCAAGGATCTCGATCCCGATAGGGTCGTTCAAGCCGCGGGGGAGCCGCTCGCGATTGTCGATTGCTTCGGCGTGCTCGACGATGCCAAAATTAAGCACTATTTCGAACTCGGATGCGAGGTCAAGGGACTGGGGCGAGGCCATATTAATCGGTTGAAAAAACTGTATAAGAAGTGATCGTGGGCCGTAAGGCATCACCAGTCCCTTTGCCACCATGCCCCTGACCTTTAGTGCGCCGTGTTTTTCGCGGTCTGAAGCTTCGGTGTCAGTACAGGTTCGTGGAAAAGGGCAAACTTGAGCCACAGGAAGGCAAATTCCAGCAGTTTCACATCATTTTGAAGGAGACCGGCCACGACTTCTTCATCAATGTCGAACTTCTGCAAAAACCCGCTCTTGAATATGAAATCACGGAACCTTTCGGTGTTGTAGCATGCCATCACGAACATCTGGATATGCTGCGGCCCAAGATCAGTTCTGCAGCCGCGAGCCCTGAGAACGTAAAGCTCCATCAAGAGGTCATTGAGCCTGTTGTAGTCTTCCATTCCCTGATCCGCTAGCCATCCCCGCACTGTCCACTGCCGTTTCTGTTCAAATCCCTTGCAATGGTCTTCCCGTACGGGAAAATAGAACTCTCTGGCGGTTCCGTCCATCGCGTGCTTGGTTGAGGCCCGGCCCAGGGGATAAATCCTGCACGCACCAGGTCGATCTTCGTAAACAGAGCACCCCCTCGTGGTGACGAATGGGCAACGCTTGTTGTTTTCGAGGTCCATCTTCATCATTATCTCGGGGAAGCCGTGGCCGGTGGCCCATCGGATGACCGAATAAGTATCCAAGAATTCAGCGGAGGAGATCCCGAGCCTTTTTCGGAGCCTCAAAACATCGTAGGGCGTAATGAGCAGTTCCAGTTTCCCGCAGCACTCAGTGAAGCATGGAAGGTCAGGACCGCAAGCGAAGGTAAATGTTTCTTCGAGAGACAGCCTGGAATCCACATCAATACTCGGTTCGGCCTCTCCACGTTTTTTTTCCATTAATTGGTGCTCCCATCCTTGAAACTATCTGTCGTTCTGCCTCTCGAGGAAACGAGCGAAGTCCAGCAGGTTTGCGAAAATCATGTCAGCCTCCCCATGTCTTTCCGGACCTATGCAAATGGTTCGGACACCTGCTCCCTGTCCCGCGCCAATGTCGCAGACAGAGTCTCCCACCATGTAAGAGGCGTCAAGATCGATGTCGAGGTCCCGGCTTGCCGAAAGAATCATTCCGGGTTCGGGCTTTCGGCAATTGCAGGATTCGAATTCTTCATGGGGGCAGTGGTATATCGCGTCCAGAGGGGCGTAATCTTTGCGCAACTCTCCCTGCATGTAATCATGCACTGCTTCCAGATCCTGACCGGTCATGAATCCTCGAGCGATTCCTCTCTGATTGGTTATCAGAACGAGCAGGAATCCAAGTTTCTTAAATATGGACAGAGCCTCGCGGACTCCAGGCAAGAAATGAAATTCCGAGACCTTCGTTATGTACGGCGTATCCGCCAACTTTCGGTTGATCACCCCATCACGGTCGAGGAAAACCGCTTTTCGAGGCATCGGAGCATTGGCTGACTGCGTCATGGCATTTCCACTCGGAGACAGTGGCCTACCACAGGCAGTAGGCAGGTCTGCTTTCTCATGGGCCGATCATAAAGGCAGCCGGCTTTGAGGTCAAGCGCTGGGGGGACACATGAGGAGGGCACCCAATCGATTCCCAGCCGAAACATACCATACGAAAAGCCGCGTCTGTTGGCCACCCGCCGTCTTACGGGACGCCCCTTCGACATGAAGCTCATCGCAGGGACACGCCATTCCTGGGGGTTTTTGTATGAATATTACGGGCTCTATGTTGATATTCATCTTGTCCTGTCGAGCACTTAAAAAATTTATCATGACTGATCTTCAACAGTTTTGAAGAATTTACTTGACATAATTTCGATATTGAATAATTACGTCGTCTCAGGACATTCGATCAAGGAGGGAGGGTATGGTGATAATAAAGCCCTTGAAGGTATTGGTTTGTCTTGCGATTATTCTAACACTCTCCAGCAACCCATCAGGATGGGGGTACAGTAGCTCTGACGTCTCGGGCGGTATCCAGGGCGATGCCTTGTCCGCTGAACCGGCTACGCAGCCTGATCGACAATACCGTTCTCCAGCCAAGCCCGTAGTTCGCTCGCAGAGCACGGACTCTGCCACGCCGCGTTCTACGCGTTCGCAGACGGTTCAGGCCGCGCCAGATTACTCTTCTCGGTACGCAGTTTCTCCCGTGCCGCTGAACTACCCACCGCAGTCTCAACTCTTTCCCGGCGGACCCCAGGGATTTGGCTTGTTTCAACAAGGGGTGCCATTTGGGCCGTCTTCCTGCGGAGCCACCCCGTACCTACCCAGGATAGGCTGCAAACAGTTCCAAGTCGATGCGAAACTCTGGTACGTGCGGCTCAACGCGAGCACGATCGCGTTCGGGACCGATCTGGCAGGCGGACCGGGGACCGAGCTTGATCTGAACACAGACCTGGGCTTGCAGACCCACAGGTATATAGCCGAATATGAGGGCAGATGCCAACTTCGACCCAACTGGGGCATTGAATTTTCGTTCATGCCGATGCAGTTCAGGGACAACTCTACCCCCCAGAACAGTTTCTTTTTTGGCAATGCTTTTTATCCGGCGGGAGATCCGCTAGTGACCCAATGGGATCGTTTCATATACCGCTGGGATGTGATTTATAGCTGGTTCCAGGCCGCGCACGCCGTTTCCAACATATTTGCGGGATACGCCCTGTATGACGATAACCTGAGGGTCAGTGACGATTTCCAGAGCCGCAGTAGATCGAGAGGCTTTGGGCTGGCCTATGCAGGGGGGAGCATCGAGAGAGTCATCCGCAATTTCTGCGGAGGAACGGCCTCGTGCAATTGCAGAGCCTCCGTGCAGTTCCTCGAAGGATACTTTGGTTGGGACGGGTCTGCCGCCGCCCGCCTGTCAGTTCCCATGCACGGAGGGCGATTCGGTTACGTCGAGGCCGGTTGGAGATGGATCGTTCTCGAACGCCAGTATCCGACGGACAAGGACAAGACCAGTCTCGACGGTGCCATAGGAACTGTGGGACTGGTTTTCTGAGACGTGTGCTCGCGGGAGGCCCACAAAGGGCCGCGTCTTCGGGACCACCACCAGACAGAGAGGAAGGTGTCGCTGCCGATTCAGGTTTCCGGCGGATTCCGGCGGCCGATTTCCTTCTAATGGTTGAATGTCCGGTAAACCTGGGGTGAACGGACACTTCTCGGAACCCAAATCCTTGTCAGCGACACTTCACCAAGGCCCGGCCTCTTGCCGGGCTTTTTTCGTGTCAAGACTGGCGCGCTGGACCAATGGCTGCGATTCCGGAGCAACATTCGCTCTCGCGGAGTGGAGGCTGTAATTGCGAGTGCAGTGTGGCGATCTTCGGTGGGACGGGCGTTCCGCCCGTCGTCATTCCGGCGATCCACCATGACCTGTCAGTCACAACGGAACGTGAAAGTGCTGCGATGATTTCTGGTGCCACGGATGTGTTCCGCCTTGCGGGACTCATCCGTGCTAACCAGTTATGGCCCGACGGCCGATGGATCTCGGCAACAGGAGAACCTCGTGTGGAGAACGTGCCGCCGGCCCGTCCCGGCACGGATGAGCCCCACGGGGCGCCGGGCACATCCGTGGCACCAAACACCCATCAACTCACACATAATGGGCAGACACTTTCAGGTGACCGCGGAAATCCAGACTGGACCCCGGATCAGAGTCCGGGGTGACGACTGACCTGCAAGATGCCTGTCCTACTATCAACATTGCTTTCCCGCGGAACGTGGGATTTCATTCCCCGCAATTACAGGTACGGCGAGATGTCCCCGTGAGACTGAATGGTTACGAGTAACGGGGCATTTTGCTTGACACCTTGAAGCGTCGATGGTAAAAAAAATAGTTTACATGCGTGAAGAGGTGTCCCATGAAAACCTGGACCCCGAAAAAAGGGGAAGTAGAAAGAAAATGGTTCGTCATCGACGCCAAGGATAAAGTCCTGGGAAGGATTGCCGCTGAAACAGCCAGAATCTTGAGGGGCAAGCACAAGCCTCAATTCGCGCCTCACATGGACAGCGGTGATTTTGTGATCATCATAAATGCGTCCAAAGTGCGGCTAACCGGGAAGAAGCTCCAGCAAAAGACTTACTACCGGCACAGCGGGTATCCCGGGGGACTTAGGTCCACCAGTGCTGAAAAACTTCTCAAGGAAAAACCTGAACGGATGTTTAGGTTGGCTGTGAGAGGCATGCTTCCCAAGAATACACTCGGGCGAACCCAACTGACCAAATTGAAGATTTATCCGGATGAGACACATCCGCATTCCGCTCAAAAGCCTGCACCTTATCAGTTCTAATCCCGGAGAAGGAATATGAGTGAAGATCGCCATTATGCGACAGGAAAAAGAAACGCGATAGCCAGGGTATGGCTCGCCAGCGGTTCAGGCAAAATCCTGGTGAACCAGCGTGCTTTGGATGATTACTTCGGCCGTCAGACCTCCAAAATGGTGCTTTTGCAGCCATTCGAACTAACACAGACCCTTGGGCGCTTCGATATTGTGGCTACTGTCCGCGGTGGCGGGCTCTCAGGTCAGGCGGGAGCGATCAAACATGGTATCAGCAAAGCCCTACTCAGCATAGATCCCGCGGTTCCGTTCGATTTTGAAGAGCGCCGGATTTCTCACGCGTGATTCCCGCGTCAAGGAACGCAAAAAATACGGGAAACGCGGAGCGAGAGCAAGTTTCCAGTTCTCGAAACGCTGATACCCTTCAGAGCTATTTTATCGGTTATGGCGGTGGTGACAGGGCCCCGGCAGTCCGGGGCCCTGTCCCTGTTTACGGCTGACAGCTTCAGGATACTGCCTGCCCGTCTCCACATATCTTATACCAACATTCATGGCGGAAAGCGCCACAACGAAGCATGAAAATGCTTGAAACATTGGTGCCACGGACGTGCCGTCCGGCTCATCCGTGGCACCACCGGTCGAAGCTACCTCTACGTTGCAAGAACCAGATTTTCGTGGGAAGCGTGTTTGTGGAAGTATAGGGATACTCAAAAAAATCGCGGCAAATTAAATGATTTGGTGGCGACGGGCAACTTGCGCGTCATTCTTAATAGACAGGCTGGAAGCGTGTCCCACCACTCTGCATCACGCACCAATCCGTATCGGTTATGGGCACAAAACTTTTGAGCATCCCTATAACATAGTCCTGGTACGGCGCGTGCCCACATTTGCGCCCGAGGAGCGGGCAGACACGCAGATCTGCCCCTACAAACGCTCCCGTTTCCCACCTTTGAAACAGAATTCGTATCAGCTGTTAGAAAGCACATTGGAATCATAGGTATTCCCGGTTCGCCTCCTCCGAGATGGCACGGAACTCGGCCATAATTGCATCCATGACCGGCCCCGCTTTGCCCCTGATTATAATGTCCATGAACTGATCGTACAAAGTTTGCGAAAGATTCACCAGGATCAGGCTCGCCCCCCCTCGCTTCGCCTCAAGCGGTAAGGAAGCCGCGGGTTGGACCACCAGAGAAGATCCTACTGTGAGGAAGAGATCGCAGTTGCGAGCGTAAGAGAATGACTTCTCCAAAACATCCTCCGGCAGAGACTGTCCAAACGCGATGGTGGCGCACTTTAGAGGTCCGCCGCACAGCTTGCAATAAGCAACTTCGATCCCCTCCCGATCCATCTCGTCAGTGATTTCTTCCCGCGGCCATCGGGTGTGACAGTCCAGGCACGTAACCTCTCTCACAGTTCCGTGAAGCTCGTAGACCTTCTCAGGCGAGCTGCCGGCTTTCTGGTGGAGGCCGTCAATGTTCTGGGTGACGAGCGCCGAAAGGCGGCCGCTTTTCTCAATATCGACCACGGCCTTGTGCGCAGAATTCGGGACTGCATCCCTCATCGCGGGATATCTGGCGCGATCGTAAGCCCAGTAGAGTTTCCGGGTCCTTTTCGTCAGCGCGGAATTTTTGGTACGTCAAATCGTCCGCATTGTATTGTGACCAGATGCCTCCTGGAGAGCGGAAATCAGGAACGCCTGATTCCGTTGATATGCCGGCACCAGTGAACACAACAATTCTCTCCGCTGCGTATATCAAGCGCGCAGCCGCCGTGACTCCATCTTCGTGCATCAGTGATCCTCTCCAGGCGCTCACAAGGGCTTGGAGGTTCGCGGTGTTGCCTATCGCTTCCCCTCGGCCTTCTTTCGCGGCGGGACTTTGCAGTTGGCTTTTCTCATCTCGGTTTCGATTGCCACGATTTTGTCCAGGATCTCCACAAGTCCATCGAAGGTGACATCACCTGATTTGGCGGAAGGACTATTGGCGTAGGTTTGGTATTCGCTTCTTAACTCAGCCAATTCCTTGTTGAATTGGGGGCAGGTCTTCGCTGTTGCCGCGCAGGGGAGGAGAAGACAAAGGAGTAGCACTGCAGCCGTAATCTTCATGACCATCTCTTCGGATCTTGCATGTGGGCAGCTCACCCGTCAATCTCATGGTACGTATTCAACGCGCAAAGCACAAGCCCTTTTCTGCGCGTGATGACTCAATTACGTGGGGCCATGTCGCCGTCTGCGTCGTTTCAGGGGAGTGAAATCCGGTGTTACGCGAGACTAAAGCTTTCCTCGCTGCGCGGGAAATGACATTCTCGGAGAGAGCCTGCGCACGCACGAGACTGAATGCACACGTTCTGAGCGTCTCAACCTGCTTCATTATCGATCGACTACTCTCAGTCCCCGTCGAGCAATCACATGTGCAGCAGTTTCTTCCATGCGGAAGGAGACTTAATGCGCATCTCTCCGGACTCTACTCTGTTGGAGGCCGGATTATACCTTGCTTTCCAATTTCCCATCAGGATAAAAGGTGCCCAATAAAACGGATGGCTCGTGCTGGGGTTGTTCAAAAGGGTAAGCTTGGCCTGGCGCAGTGCTTCAGCCTTGGAACCGTTTTTGAGATTGTTGTACATCTCTATGAAAAGCCTTGCCGTGCTTTCGTCGTTCACCTGCCAAGTGCTGAGGATTATTGAATCAGTTCCGGCAAAAAGAAACGCACGGGAAAGGCTCACGACGCCGTTGGCCTCGCCGGGATTCCATTTTCCTGGAGAGAGGCACGAGGAAACCACCACAAGATCGGAATTAAGTTTAAGCCCGAAAACCTCCCCCAACTCAAGAATGCCGTCATTTTCAGGGTCACCGAAAAGTGAGAAAATTATGGCCGGCTGTTGTTGCAGCTTTCCTGCGCCACTGACGAGCAAACCGTGAGTGGCAAGGTGGATGTATTTGTACCTGCTTAGGTCCGCTTTTTTGAAAAGCGTTTCAGTTGCCTGCGCGCCAAGATACGTCTGCGTGGGACCGCCCATGATCTTAACGATTTCGGATATTTCCTTGCGGGCCCCAGGTAGCGGCTTTAGCTCCGGTCCTCTCGACCCCGGAGAGTTGCCTGACAGTGAACTTATCAGCCTGTCGGCTCCCGGGTTGGGTTCCCTCTTCTTTTCTTCATCTTGATATATTGCATCTCCAAATGCGACCAGGCTCCAGCCAGGCTCGTGGTCGCGCTTCCTCGTTCTGAGGGTAGCGAGAACCGAGAAGGACGGGGCGTAGGCAAACGCGTATTTTTCCAGCAAAAATCTGGGGCGGTCTGTTACCGACCAGAATCGCTTTTCCGCGTGCTCCTTCGAATCGACAAGCGCCTCAAATGGAAGCGCCGAAAGTGGCCCATGGGGAATGACGACTACTGTTTTCTTGGCTGCCAAGAAATACTCTATCGGCTTGATCACGCGAGAATAGAGGCGATATGCTACCGACGGGTCCCAGTTCGCTTGTGTATCCGCGCGGTGCAGAGGCCTCGTCAGAAGATCAACGTCCCTCTCCAGGTCCTTGCTGGAATATTCGATGGAATAGGTATGGAAACGCTGCCTGTCCAGAGCAAAGATGTACATTCGGCTCCTCGTCACCATGTACTCCAGGACTGCTTCGTCAGCATCAATGACTTCCTTTTGAAGCTGGTGAACGGTGAGCGGCTTGGGATACCGTAAGTCCGCATAGGAGGGATATTCCTTGACTAGGCGCTCTTTCAGGCTAACGAACATCTTCTCTTTGGCCCGACGCTCGTCGAGCAGCTTTTGGATCTGCGGCTGCTCCGGACTGCCCTTGGAAAGCTCCTCAGCAAGCCGCAAGTTAATCCGTCTCAAGCCGAGCTTTAGGCTTTTCTCTTTTACGAGCAGATCTTGGGGCAGATCTGAAAACCTGTCCACGTTGATGCGGGACAATGTGTTCTCAAATTCCGCGGCTTTTAGTTTTTCCACTATTCTCAATGCCTGATTGTCGTAAGCCCCCGCCGGATCTTTTTTGGCGAGCGTCATCAGTACACGCAGTGTGGTCTCAAACAGGGCCGTTTTCCCCCCAAATATAAAGTTGTCCTCGTCCGACTCCTCTATGATGTCAGCTTCCATAGCTTCGAGAATGGTGATAGCCTTCCTATAGGCTTCAAGGGCCTCTCCATAGCTTTTCTTGCCTTCCAGGGTCCGGCCCATAATAAAGTACGCCTTCCAGAGCATGCTGCGATCTTCAGAAGCATGGGCTATCTCGAAAGCTCGCTTCAGCGTAGCGACAGCCTCCTCAAAATTCCCTAGATTGGAAGTGACCAGCGCTATCTGGAGCAGGTTTTCATTCACCCCGCGGCGGTCGCCCAGTTTAGTTCGCTTCTCTTGAGCGTCGCTGTAATGTTCCAGCGCCACGCGCGGTCGGCCCAGGATCTGGTACAGGGTTCCCATGCGAGTCAGCACGCGCGCTTCCATGCGTTCATCGTCGGAGTCTTGGGCAAGGTTGAGGGCCTTGGTCTGATACTTGAGAGCGCCTTCCGCGTCCCCGAGTTTACTCAGGATGTCGCCCAAACGGATCAGCTCACCCTTTTGCATTGCGACATTGTTGGTCTCTGTGTGAACCCTCAGCGCATCCTCCGCAAATTCCTTCGCCTTGGCGTATTCTTCCATTTGGAGGTAAATGTTGCCGATGCGATCATATATACGGCCCAGCGTATTGTCATTACCAAGGGTCTGGGAGACGGACAAGGCCCTGTGGTAGTACTCCAGTGCTCGCTCCAAATCGCGGAAGCCTTCGTAGATCTCTCCCAGGTAAAACTCGAGGTTGCGAGACTGGGAGGGTGGAACTCCCAGCTCTGACCGGAGGTTCAGCGCTTCATGGAGGCTGCTAAGGGCATTTTCGTAATCTTCGGTTTTTACCTGGATCACCCCGATGCCGCCCAGGGCCCAGAGTTCACCCTTGCGATCTCCCTGCTGCCTCATGGTGGCCAGGGTCTCTCGAAGGAGAGCTAGGGCTTTCGTATAATCCCCCGAATCCTCGAGAACGGTCGCCATCTTCAAATGAATCGAGGAAACTGACTGAGCGTCATCCATTTGCCGGGCCATATCCAAAGCCTGCTTTAGCAAGGACAGAGCCCGCGGGAAATTCCCCTTTGCCCGCTGCAGCATAGCGAGCTCTCCGAGAATCGCCACATCACCGCGGGGGTTCCGGATCCGCTTGTTAACCTTTTCGGCTTCTTCCAGCGTGTCTGCGGCGTTTTGCAGATCTCCTCTGGCAAGATACAATCTGCCCATGCTGGCCAGATCAGTGGCTACGCCGCGGCTGTCTTGGATCTCACGGTGCAATTTGAGCGCCCGGGAGAACTTCTCCAGGGCCGCGGTCTGAGAACCTTTTGCGGCATCCACATTTCCCAGATTGGTCAGTATGTCTGCTTCGCCCTTTTTGTCGGACAGCTCCCGATATACACCAAGGGCCTGTTCAAGGCTTTGCAGGGCCTCGCTCACTTGATTGCGGTGCCTGAGTAGGTTCCCCATGTTGGCAAGGGTCGCAGCGTAGCCCCGGCGGTCCCCCATTCCTTTGCGCAAATCAAGGGCAGTCCTGAAATACTCCAAAGCCTTTTCGTGGTCCCCCAGACTTTTGAAGTGGACTCCGAGAGCGGTCAGATCCCGACCCTCTCCAAAGCGGTCCCACATGGCTCGGTGCTCAGTTAGAGCTTGCTGTAGGAGGTTGAAGGACTTTTCCCTGTCCCCTCGAAGTTCGTAAACCAGGCCCATGAGGTGATCGCAATCCGCTGCACCTCGCCGATCGTTTATCTCTCCAAATTCCTTGCGGGCTTCGGCCGCGTCCTGTAGAGCTTTTTCAGAGGCTTCCCTTGAAAAGCGGTACCCGGGCCACCGCCAGACGCAACTGGCTTCTGGAACGGCGATTGATACCGGCCTTTGCGTCTTCCAATGCCTCCTTTAGCAGTCGAGACGCAGCATCTGCATCACCCATCCCTGTGTAGATCTCTGCCAGAAGAATCCTTGAGAGAGCGCTCTGATTTCTGTCATTTATTTTCTTGGCCGATGCAAGGGCCTCCTGGCCATATTCCAGAGCCTTTTGAACAAAACCCTGCCGATAATAGACCTCTCCGATGAGATGCAGGGCCGCAGCTTCGCCGCCGGTCGCAGATATTTGGCGAAACTGCTCAAGGGCTTTGCCGCCCAGTTCAAGGGCTGACTCGAATCGGGAACGATCCAGTTCGAGGTTCCCGAGTATGAGCCGGACTCGCTCGGCCATGGCCCGGTCCCCCGAACCTTCATAGCTGTTCAGGGCAGCTGTAAGACTCTTCACCGCTTGAATTAGCTTACCTTCGTTGTAAGCATCCATCCCCTTTACCAGTAAGGGGAGCGCACTGGCGGACGCATCGCTGTCCTGGTCCATGAGCGATTGGCCCTCTTCCACGGCCCTTCGAGCAGCGGCAAAATCACCACTGGTCTGGTCCAGGTAAGCTATCCTGAACAGGATCTCCCCCAGATCCTTACGGCGTTTAAGGTCCCGATAAATAGTCTCTGCCTTCTTGAAATTAGCTCTGGCCGCTCGATAGTCGGATCGCGAGACCTGGATCTCGCCCATCAGGACGTTTATTCGTGCCACGCCTGCGTTGTCTCCGGCTTTCGCGTCGATAGACAGGAGACGGTTGTATGTGCTGAGAGCCTCGGAATATCGGTTAAGCCTCAGGTGAGAGACCGCGACATCCTCAAGTAGCTGGGGCATTTCACCGGCCTCGGAAGCCGGGAGGATCTTGAGGGCTTCCTCGAAAGATTTCAGGGCCTGTGCATAATCAGATTGGGCCATAAGGATCCGGCCGGCGAGAAGATAATCGAGACTTCGAGCCTGGGCGTTTTTTGTCGCAAGGTTAATATTTATGGCACTATTAACATGCTCCAGAGCTTCGCTGTCACGGCCGAGCTGGTGCGACATGCGTGCAGCGCCTTCGAGTGCCGCAGCCATAAGCCTTTGATCCCCAGCGTCAGATGCCTTCTTTAATGCAACCTGGTACGCTTCCAACGCTCGGCCTTGTTCCCCGGCCTTTGCCAGTTTCTCCTGCCTGCTTCAATAGTCCCGGGACATCTTCGGCCTCACTGGCAGCAGCCTGCTTAGAAGCATCGGGAGGTTTTCTTCCCCTCATGCTGCTTTCTCTCTGTCACCTCTCGACTGTCAGCGGCTGCGTCTTTACTTTCAAGCTTTTCTTCCGTCTTTACTTCGCGGTCAGTAGCAGGGGCCTCTTCCTGCGGAGGCACAGCTTGCGAAGATTTTTCAGGCGCAACAGGCTCCGGTGCTTTCGGGGGTTGGTCCTGCGAAGGAGCTGGTGTCTCACTTGCGCTCTCAGACGGACTTCCACCGGCCATCATGGCCTCAACGTGGGTTCCCTGGAAAACAACGGGCTCATTGTCCTGGGCTGATGATAGACTCGATAGGGGACCGTCGGTAGCGTACAATATCGCGATGAGGATTATAATAGCCGTGCCGGAAGGCAGAACCCGATTCTTGAGTAGTTGGATCATCTTCCCTTCACTCTTGGATTTAAGAGCAGCCGATTATTCAAGACCCGTCGAGAGATTCCGTTTCCTTTCGGCCGCTTACCCAACGAATATAGATATGGAGCCCGATCCCGGCCACGATCATGAATAGGCAAAGAATCTGTCCCATGGTCAGGCCTTCGGCGATGAATCCAAGCTGAGGATCAGGCTCACGGAATAACTCGACGACGAATCGAACAATGCCATACGCGAGAACAAAAGTGGCCAGAACTTCTCCAGGACGCTTGATCCGCACTCGAAGCCACCACAGAAGAGCAAAAAGAAAGGGGCCTTCAAAGAAGGCTTCATATAGCTGGGAGGGATGGCGAGGAAGATCACCGCCCCCGGGAAAAACTATCCCCCACGGAACGGTCGTGACCCGTCCATATAGCTCACCATTGATGAAATTTCCGATTCTGCCCAGCATCAATCCGATAGGAGCCGCGAGGGCGCCGATGTCGGCAAGTTCCATGAAAGGGGCATTCTTGCGTCGGGAAAAAATGACACCGGAAACCAACATTCCTGCAAGCCCGCCGTGAAAGCTCATACCGCCGTGCCATATAAAAAAGATCTCCCATGGCGCGGCCAGATAACTCCCCAGGTTGTAAAAGATTACATATCCGAGGCGGGCGCCGATCAACATGCCCACAATGAGATAAAACAGCAGATCATCCGCCGACTCGACGGGGATCGGCCCATTCTTGCGTCTTAGCTCGGACCTTATGATCAGGTAGCCACATGCGAACCCGAGCAAGTACATCAGCCCGTACCACCGCACTTCCAACGGGCCCCACGCGAATGAGGACCGGATCAATAAACGGATAAGAAAACAAGTTCATATGCGATCCTGTGCGTCAATTCTAATCTGTATAAGCGCCCGGGCGGCGAATGTCATTGTGTACACCCGGATGGAAGCGGTCATGTGTCGGCTTCTGAACACTCCACTTGCCTGGCCTTTTCTCGGGCTATGCGAACCATATTGCCGATCTTTCGGAAAATCCCGCGGACAATCTTGGCATCACGGTCGCTCATTTCAGCGCTATTGAAAATGCGCCTGAGGTCGCGCATCATTCGGAGTGGGTTGGATCGGTCCAGAAATCCGGCTTGTAGCAGAATCCTCTCAATGTGTTCGTACATATCTTCGCGAACCTTTACCGACGCGGGGTGAAGTTTTCTGCCCTGAAATCCGACGGGACGGCTAGCGATCTTGAATATTTCATACGCGATAATGGCCGCCGCCTGAGCCACGTTCATGGATGCAAATTCCGCATCCGTGGGGATAATCATGTGATCGGTGCAAAGCTTCATTTCTTCGTTAGTAAGCCCTCTTGATTCTCGGCCGAAAACACAGGCCACAGGGCCCGTGCGGGCACATTCCATAAACCGGGGGATAACCTGATCCGGTGTCTGTGCGCTGACGCGCTTCCCGCCTAATCGGGCCGACGTGCCGACTGCCATAAGAGTATCCTCCAGGGCTCCAATCAGATCGGCGGCGGACCGAGCTTGTTCCACTATGTCGTATGCGCCGGAGGCCATAGGACGAGCTTCGGTTTCCGGGCTGGCCGGAGTTGAGGAAACCAATGTAAGATTTCTCAATCCCATGTTTTTCATGGCACGGGCAACAGCCCCGATGTTCCCGGCGTGAGTGGTCCCGGCCAGGACAATGCGCACATTCTTTAAGGCATCCGCCCAATCAGGATGTACGCTGAACCCTCTCTGCACTTTTCTCGACGGCTTCATCAGCAGTGCGCCGGCCCATTCGGAAATCCGCCCTGCCCTTGCTCAGATGAAGCAGCCTGCGACACTGTTTCACCAAAAATCTTGTAATCCCGCTGAACCGACGGCACCTCTCTCCCGCTACCCACTGCATGACCCGGCTTCGCTCGGGGGGGATGCCGTCGATCCAACAGAAATAATTGCGCAACGGTATGAAAGATCATGCGATCCACGAACCTTGAACCGACACAAGGGACCAAAAGTTCCTACTGCCTTTTCTGAACTGGCTTTCTGTGTATTCATCCGCCACATTCAGGAGCGGGATTTTCCGCTCGGCCTGAAACATATAACTGTATCAAGCCATTGTCAATAGATATCAAATAACAAGAAATGTTTGCTAAGGCTGCTGATTATGTAATGCATTCAGCATGGTTACATTCGTCAATAATGGTGGCAGGCGGTGGATTACGGATCATTTCGGCTGTATATGTCGCCAAGTTGGGACAAGGTTAGCGATTCTGGCGAGACTTCCTCATAGAGCCAAGAGAAAAACCTGATCAGCTTGTTCATAAAGCGCTCCACATCTCGCGTGGTCTGGTGCTGCGGACAGCCACCGGGCATAAGTTCGGACGAATGAAAAAACATTGTCAGCACCTTCCCACCTCGTTTCCGGTGCAACCGCACGGCAGCTTGTAGCCTTCGCAGCCCCATCCACATTGGTTGAGCCGGCAGTCCTGCGAGATGCATGGGTATCCGCGAGATCCACCTTTCCGGAATAGCAGTTTCCTTTCTGAGCTTGCCCAGGAACTGGCTGAGGCGAGGTACGAGTGACACGATGGTTATGGGAGCCTCCAATATTCGGGAAGTTCCTGGCCTGCACAGGTCTCTTGGATCGGGAAAGTACGGGATCCCGACGGTGCGAAGCGATGATCCGGCCCACCATAAGATTTTTGAGTGGGAGCTACGCTGCTGTCGACCCGAATCCCTGTCCTTTGCAACACCGAAAACATCTTCGGTCCCATGTTGAACCGTCCCATACGGAATGACACCGGAGCGAGGCCTGTCGGCCTAAAAGCATCAAGGAGATTTTCCATCTTGGCCCGGAGGAGTTCCTCGGGCATCAATTCCGTGGGCACTGGTTGGGGGAACGGCGAGGACTCAAAAGGGGGTGTGTTCCAGTGGTGCAAATGCGCTCCGATTTCAGCCGACCATTTTTCTCTTAGGCTTGACAGCAAATCTTGATGTGGCTTATGAGAAATAACCGGATAGGTCACCAGCAAAGTGGGCCGTATGCCCCATCGACGGAAAAGGGGGTCCAGTTTCTCGAGCGCCGGAACGTTGCTCACCGGCACGTCACTGGAATTGTACTTTCCGAGGAACAGCCCCTCTTCCTCAACGTCAATAGTGACAGCCAGCTTCATAAGAAATTTCTCAAACCTTTAGCCGTGACTGCAGAATGCGAAATAATGCTAATATCATGAACTGAACAGCTTGAGAAGTGCTTTGCTACGAGACGCACCATCTTTCAGTTGTGCATGGAAGCAGCAGCAGGGCCGGCATCCTGCTGGTTCATGGCAGGAAGGCCGCGAAATCGCGAGGTTCGACCGGCGCTTCGCTGCCGTTGGTGACGCTGGCGGCGCTCAAGGCTTGTCGTGCGACCCCTGGTATAGTACTATCAGCATGCATGCCGGAATGCATTCAAGTTGAACAAGAACGCGGTGGTAAGGAGTGCGCCTTGAGTCTGCCCAGAGTAGCATACATTCTTTTGTGGTTTCCCAAGCCTTCAGAGACTTTCATCTTCAGGGAAGTATTAAACCTTTGGAAAATGGGCCTCCCCCTGAAGGTCTTTACACTCTACGGGGAATTGAAAAAGCAGTTGTCTCCGGAAATGGCGGCGGTTTCCAAAAAGGTGGAACGGCTCGGAATACCTTTCCTAAAGCGTGCTCCAAGCGACTTGGCCTACTGGTGGAAACGTGAGCCGGAAAAAGTCAATTGGCTCCTTCGGACAATTCCGGTGAGGAGATGGAGGTCCCTGGAAGTGGGAGGGGAGAATATATGGTCTTTTTTTTGCGGGTTCAGTCTAGCCAGACGTTTTGAGGAAGAAGGGATCCAGCATATACATGCTCCGTGGGCCAACGGTCCGGCGACAGCCGCGTGGGTGGCCTCCAAACTGACGGGAATCTCATTCAGCTTTACGGGCCGAGCAGCAGACATGTATCCTCCGGACGGGGCGCTTAAAGAGAAGGTACAAGACAGTCTTTTCGTTACTACGGAGAACATGATCAACGTCGGATACCTCCAAGGATTCGCCGATGGAGACACGAAGAAGATCTACGGTATTTACAATGGACTTCCGCTGGAACGACACGAGGAAGCTCCCGTACCGATGACTGCGCCGTACCAGCTTTTGGGCTTGGGCAGATTCGATCGAATAAAAGCCTTTGATGTGCTTCTTCATGCCTGCAAAATATTAAAGGATTCGGGACTAAGCTTTCATCTGACCCTTGCGGGAGGCGGTCCCCGCGGGATTCTCCTGAGACGACTCACAAAGAAGCTAGGGCTCATGGACTTGGTCTCCTTTCCTGGATTCATCCGGTACAATCAAGTGTCAGAGTTGTTCTGTTCAGCCGACGTGTTTGTGATGTCCAGCGCAGTACATTCAACCGGGGAACGAGATGGTCTACCCACAGTAATTATGGAGGCCCTGATGCATCGTCTGCCGGTCGTGGCCACGGATGTTTGCGGTATTCCCGAGGTCATTCAGGATGGTGTCACCGGATTTCTCGTACCCGAGAAAAACCCTGCGGCACTTGCTAAGGCTATAATCAAAATGGTCGGAGACAGAAAATCGGCACTGGAAATGGCAGAGAGAGGCCGATCACTGGTTCTCAAGGAATTCGACCCGGACCGAAATCACGGCAAAATGTTGGAACTTTACTCATCACTCACCACAGCGGCCGCAAGGTCACTTTAGATTGAACTCCTGTCCGAGCACTCCTCCGATGGAGCATCGGGGCGCTTGTCAAAACGTCCGCTCAGCGTCAGGTTGTTTTGCTCACAGGGCCACAAGTGGGCGCATCTCGAGCCAGGCAAGGCAGGTTGAATACCTCGAAAAGAATTATGGCGCAAAAACCGAGTCCGCCCTTTCGCACGGTGCTTTTGCTTCAGGATCTGGAATTCGGAGGCACCCAGCGCCATGCGCTTCAATTGCTCAAGCACCTGGACCGAAACCTTTTTTCTCCCGAGTTGTGGGTCTTAAGGGGTGGCAAGGACATGCTACCCCTCGCAGAGAGAAGCCGACGCGAAGGTTGTTTTCCTTTCACTGTCCCCCCGGGTGGGCCCCCGAGCACTCACGCATCTTCTTTGGCGACTCATGCGTTACCGGCCCGACATCCTTTATACGCTCACGGGAGTCCCCAATATTTGGGGCCGACCCTTTGGGACAATTGCAGGAGTCCCGGCGATTATCACTAGTTGGCGTACGCTCGTGGAAAAACAGTGGGAATCAATATTGTGGCCATTGAGCAGCCGAATTGTGTGTAATGCCCATGCCCTGAAGGGGATCATAGTACGGCTGCACTCAGTGGACCCAAGCCTGATTGCGGTCGTGCCCAACGCTGTTCCGGCGGATTTCTTTTCCCCGTGCAGTGGCGAGAAAGCTCCAGAGCCGACCGTACTTCTATGTGGGGAGACTCGTCTGGGAAAAAGATCCTTTGACCCTGCTTGAGGGCTTCAGGATTGTGCTGCAACGAATTCCAAACGCTCGACTCGACATTGTCGGCAACGGAAGGCTTAAGCCGAAGCTCGAAGATTTTATTCGCCGCAATTCACTAGAAAACTGCGTGCGCTTGTTGCCCGGGCAGCGGGATATAAGACCCCTTTTGCGACGGGCATGGGTCTTTGCCATGACTTCGATTCGAGAAGCATCGCCTAATGTAATCCTGGAAGCGATGTCAACTGAACTCCCGGTCGTAGGAACGCAGGTCGGGGGCATTCCCGAGCTCATCCAGGATGGAGACACCGGCATCGTTGTTGAACCGTCGAATCCCGTGGCCTTTGCCGAAGCCATGACGAACATTTTATGTGACGAACATTTGAGGCGTTCGATGGGGCGAAAAGGTAGAGAGAGAGTCCTCGCGTTTCACACTATGGAAAGAATGGTGAACGAAACCCAACAAGTGTTCATCGAAGCGGTCAGTGAAGCCGCTCAATGCAGAAAACGTTGATCAATACGAATTCGCATTCAAACCAGGAAGAATCGGGCGGCACTTCTTGTAAGAAGTTCCTCCCCGAACCCCTCCTCAAGAACTTCTAGCCTTTGCAGGAATTCTCATTTCTCCCTGAGGGAAATGAGAATTCCTGCAAAGTATTAGAGTTTCTTGGAGGGGGTTTGGGGGAACCTTCTTTGCAAAGAAGGTTCCCTCAATCTTACCGGTTGAACGCGAACTCGTATAGGATGGTTCTGTTGTATGTTCACACGTGGCAGCCGCACTACTCATCTACTTTACGTACTGTTTGCAGCCTTGGCCGTGTATGTTATCGCTCACTGGCCTGCGCTGACAAACCCCTATGTCATTAACGACGACGTCCGGCAGCAAATTTTCTGGATGCAGCAATGGATCGACCCGGACCTGTACCAGAACGATTTCTTAACTGAATACGCCAAGAACTATGTGCCGTGGGGCGTACAAGCGATCTATAAGACTGCTGCTTTTTTCATGAATCCGGTTCAGTTCACGAAAGTCGTCACGGGCTTTCTTTTTGTGATTACGGCAGGATTTTTCTTTGGACTCGGCCTTCAATTTCGTGACGATCTTACCCCCATATTCATCGGTTGCACCTTTTGCGCCATGGGCGGTTTCATGGACAAGATTTCAGGGGGCTTGTCCCAGAGCTTCGGTTTTCCACTGCTGACGGCATACCTTTTTTTCCTGAGCCGGAATAGTCTCGTGCTCGCCGGCGCGGTAATATTCCTTGGGTCTTTGCTCAACCCCTACATTTTCCTGCTCTGTGCAGTTACTCACGGGATATTTCTCGCTTGCAACATTGGGAAGATTATTCTGCCATGGTTTCGCAGGCGCGGTCTCGCCACCGACCACTCTCCGGCGTCGGTCGCAGCGGATCAGCCGGTGACAGGTAACTCGGTTGGGGCTGGTTTCTGCTCAAGCATTATGCGCGAACTCCGAGCCTCATTCATGCGGCCGCAGACAATTTTTGCCAGCGTCCTCCTGGTGATCGCAGGTTGTAGTTTGATTGTGTTGAAATACGTCTTCTACAGCCCACCCGAGTTCGGGCCGCTTGTCACGTGGGGGGACATGGTGGGCCAGATAGAATACACGGCGGCCGGCCGCTACGAAATTATACCCATCCCACCGATGTTCTACGAGTTAGTGCGTCCGTGGATCTTCAACTTACCCTTTACAACGTGGGGGCTTCTTCCAGCATGGATTCTCGCATGCTTTGGACTCGGGGTCATCGTTTTTTCCCTGGCTCGTGGCAAATGGGACTTGGATCTGGCGTCGGGATTCCGGGTTTTCGGGTATCTTTTTGCCGCTTCCTTGCTCCTGTATCTGGCAGCCTATGCGTTCATCTTCAAGCTGTTCCTGCCGAGCCGGTACATAGAATTCTCGATCAACGTTCTCATCTGCGTGGCAATAGGTGCGTGCATCAGAGTGGCCGTTGGTGCGGTTGTGCCGAAGAACATCGCTTTCCCGCTAGTGAGTACCTTTTTCGTTATCCTTGCGACACTTACGCTGTATCACGTGGGGATATATGACTACTCAGAGGACGCGGCCCTGGTACAGCTTTGTGCGATCAACCCCTAAGACATGTCTTGTGGCCGGTCCACCGGATCTGATGGATAATGTGCTCACTTTTGGCCGCCGCAAGGCGTTTGTCACTTACGAGTCGTCTCACACCTGGTACACGCGATACTGGGAGGTCATCAAGAAAAGGACCTTCGATTTCTTCCGAGCCTACTATGCGGAAGTCCCGGCAGAGGTCCGTGAATTCGCCCGTCAGAATGGAATAGATTACCTGATCGTAAGGGACAGGGATTTTTCTCCGGACCTACTAAAGAAAAACCAAATCCATGCAGATGGGTCGCAGTTCGCCTTTGAGCCATTTGAATCTTACATTAACGAGCTTGTCAATTCCCGATCCCATTTTGCAGTTCTAGATAGGAAGGCCTTCCCGCCGATTTACGACATGAATGGTATCCGCGTTCTTAAAGATACGTTGAACGGTCATTACCTCGATTTATACCGGTTGCAAGCTTGGAAACTATCTCAATGATCGTATCTCACGTGGATCAACTTTACGTCATTCCAGTGAAAACGGGAATCCAGGGGCTGCGAACCAGGCTCCGCGGAGACTCCAGAAAGTTCCAAATGGGTCCAGGGATTTTTTTGGACGTTGACCGTTAACTAGCCGCCGCAGCGCGTGGTCACATTCATCGGGCTTGAGGCCGCCAGATCGGAGATCTTGTCTCGAACGGTAGACCGGTATAGACTAAGGACTTGAATTTGGCGCTGGGCCGGTCGGAATTTGCACTCGAACCACAGTAACATGATCAGCGGATAATTCGCTAGGCCGGCCGGGAGCGCAACCGATCCGGTAGGCGTTCCGCCCGATTCGCGCCGCTGTCAAAGGTCGATCAATATGTTTAGCTCTGATTTGTTTCGCGTTGCGCTTCGACAAGTTTATAGGAACAAACGGCGGTACAACGGCGTCCTCCTTGGGATATCATTGGGGTTGGCAGGATTGGTGACTATTCTGACTGTGGGGGATTCCGTAGAGACCGACCTCGGTCAGAACCTCGAAATGTTGGGCAGCGCAACAATCGTTAAGGCCTCCTGGGATTTCGACCGGGCCGTCAAATGGCATCACGGTCAATATTTCCCCAAGGACGTTCTGGACATCAGAAAACTGCCGGGCGTGAGCGGGGCAAGCGCTGTGGTATGGAAATATATGCCTTTTAGTCATAATAGCAACAAGATTGGCAGCGGCAGAATCATGGGGGTGGACACAAGCTTTTTCGACACCATTTACATGCCAGTCTCACCCGGTAGAAAATTCGCTGACGGTGATATCAGGTACATGAAGAGCGTCTGTATTTTAGGAACCAATGTTTCAAAACGACTTTTTAATAAAGACGAGCAGCCCCTTGGGAAAAAAATATTTGTCGGTGGACATACCTTTCAAGTGGTCGGTCTAATAGGGGGAGTCGAAGACCCATTGTTTCTGGACACGATATTGATTCCCATTACCGTCGCCCGGTCCAGATTCATTGCAATGTACGAGATTCGAGACATATACATTCGAGCAGCCAACTGGGACGTAGTGGCTACAGTCCGGGATAGCGTTTATAACCTGCTGACACTTAACAAACCCGGCTATGCGGATGCCATCCAGGTTCTTTACTATCCGGCGGCCCTAAAGACAGTTAAGAATGCTATATTGCTGGTAAAGCTATTCCTCTACGCAGCAGCGGTCGTCACTCTCCTGTTGGGCGGGCTCGGGATTACCAGCGTAATGCTCGCGGCAGTCAGAGAAAGAACGACTGAAATTGGACTCCGAAAGGCCGTCGGAGCCACGGACCGCATGATCATGGCGCAGTTTCTGTTGGAATCCGTCTGCATCAGCCTTTTGGGTGTTGCGATCGGCAGCCTAGTTGGATTGCTCACGATAGATGTACTCGGAAAGGTTTTCAACATAGTTCCGGCCTATAAAGTGCTAGTTGCGAGTCTGGCGGGTGGAGGACCGTTTGGGGTGGCGCTCGGGATAATATCCGGAATAATTCCTGCAGGAAAAGCAAGCAAACTGGAAGCTGCTGACGCCATGAGATTTGAATGACAGGTAACCGTTGACCGGGGGGTTGATCCTCACGAACACCGCTCCACGTTGTCGGGCCAGGGGAAGGGTCGAAGCCGCATAGAAAATTGCAAAGAAGCAAAGAATGGTGTAATATTTCGCAAGACTTAGAGTTCTGGTGTAGTCAAAGCCAGGGTCTCACTGGGGACGGATTCACCCTGTCAGACGCGCCGGTCAATTCCGAGTATCGACAGGACCAAGATACGTGAAATCGTATGGCCAGACGGCCGGATCGACATCGCCGATCTCTCGGCAGCAAAAGGGATCAGGCATTGAGATTTGGGAGAAATTTTCAAATCGACTCGCTGTTCGAGCTTTTGCTTGTCTGCTGAAGTCAGCCACTGCGGTCTCTAAGAGGGACAGGGACAAGCCACTGTGGTTCTTGCCTCGCGATGATTCCACCGTAAGCCACGCCTTCACGTGCAATCGCCGTATATCTTGAAGCGTTCCCGGCCGGAAACGAACCCATTCGGATCGGTGGGGCGGTTTCGCTCTGCTCGGCACGGCGGGTCAGCCTCGGTGAAGGATGGGCTTTGTGCCTTCTGGAGAATGGGTAATGGATGACAAAGATCTTATATCATTGAGCACCATGGATGAAGATGATACAGAAACAATCCATCTGAACAACTTGCTCACTGAAGATCTTACTCCGTCCGGCAGCTTTCAGCTCGGCAAAATCCCCGCGACCACATTCGGGAAGCTGCTCGAAGCCCTGCCCATGCCTGCCTTCTTGATCGACCTTTCGTATTGTGTGGCTTTCGCCAACAAGGCCTGCAGGAAGATCAGCGCCGACTACGAAGGAATAGAAGGAACTTCCTTTTCTTCCCTCTTTCCTGAGCTTTCGGCTTCCAAGAAGGTGGGAGCTATTGTGGAAGAGGTTTTCTCCACCCGAAAATTTCAGGTCTCCGAAGCGACACTTAGGGCTGGCGGCCGCAAAATTTGGGCTCGCATGAGCTTTCGGTCTCTCAGAATGGGAAAGGACCGCTTAATTTTGGCGCTGGTTGAAGATTTGACCAGCGAAAGGAAGCGGCTTCTTCTCAAACAACGACACAACGCTCAACTCAGTCGAGAGGTCGCTCAACGGAAGCAGGCCGACGAACAAATTCAACGTCAAAATGAGTTCTTGAACAGCATTCTGGAGGCTTTTACACACCCCTTCTACATCATCAATCCGGATGATTACTCGATCCATACCGCGAATTCCGCCGCTGTGACCGCCGGTTACTGCGACTTTTCAGCCTGCTATTCCGTTACTCACCAAAGAGAGAACCCGTGCAGGGGCACCGACCACGTTTGTCCGATTGAAGAGATTAAGAAGACAGGGCGGCCGGTAGTCGCCGAGCACGTTCATTACGATAGGAACGGCGCACCCAAGCACGTGGAGGTTCACGCGTATCCCATTTTCGACCGGGACGGGTCTGTTGTTCAAATTATAGAGTATTGCTTGGACATTACCGATCGCAAGAGGATGGAATCTGCACTGTCCGAGAGCGAAAAACGGTACCGAGACCTCTTTGAGAATGCCTCGGACATGATGTACACGCATGACCTGAAAGGCAATTACACCTCCGTCAACAAGGCCGCAGAGATGATGACGGGCTATTCCTCGAAAGAGTTGCTGCAACTTAACTTCAGGGACATTGTTGATCCGGAGCACTTGTCTGTGACGGAAGAGCAGTTCCGGAAAAAGAAAAAAGACGGTGTTGAGACAACCGGCCCGTACGAGCTCCTTATCCGCGCCAAGGACGGGACCCCACGATGGGTCGAAGTCAATAGCCGAACAATCAAGCAGCATGGTAAGCCCGTGGGCGTTCAGGGCACGGCCAGGGATATTACGGAGCGCCGGAAGATGGAAGAGGCATTACGTGCAAGCGAAATACGATACCGTGAAGTTGTGGAGAAAGCTAATGACATCATATATCTGACTGACCGGAAGGGGATTGTAGTCCTGGTTAACCCTGCGGCTTCACGAATTACCGGATACTCCGAAGAGGAACTTATCGGTAAGCACTATTTTGATTTGGTTGCAGACGACCACAAGGAACAAATAGCTAACTTCTATAGATTACAAGCTGTTGAGAAACTTCCCGACACGTATTATGAGGTCCCCATTGTCACAAAGCAGGGCGAAACGGTTTGGTTGGGGCAAAATGCAAAACTCGTAATGGAGGGAGATGGAGTCACCGGCTACCAGGTCATCGCCAGAGACATAACAGACCGCAAAAAAGCCCAGGATGCTCTAAGGCAATCTGAAGAAAAGTATCGAATCATTTTTGAAAACTCTCCCCTGGGAGTATTCCATTTCGATCGCAATGGTGTCATAACGGCCTGTAATGATAATTTTGCCGGCATTATAGGCTCCTCCAAAGAAAAACTCATCGGCGGGAACTTGCTCTCCGGGTTGACAAACCAAGAGGTCGTAGCGGTTGTGAGGACGGCGCTAAGCGGAGAAATAGCACATTTCGAAGGTCCTTATAGTTCGGTGACTGCGGGCAAAACGACGCCGCTGAAGGCTTGTTTCGGTCCCATTCTTACTGAGGACGGGACTTGTGTGGGCGGGATCGGTATTGTCGAAGACACTACCGATCTGAATAAAGCCAAAGACCTCCAAATCCAGACAGAGCGGCTCAAGGCAGTGGCAGATCTGGCTTCCGGCGTGGCGCACAATTTCAACAATCTGCTCCAGATCATCATGGGAGGGGCTCAGTTGGCGTCGGTGAACCTGGAACTGGAGAACATCGCGAAGGTCAACAGGCACCTCGAGCAGATACTTGAAAGTTCCAGATTCGGGGCTGAGACGGTCAAGCGACTCCAGAGTTTTGCCAACCTGAATTCGGACCCCGTGGCAGCGGGAACCAATATGTTCGATCTGTCCGACCTTGTCCGGCAAGCCATCGAGATGACTAAACCGTGGTGGAAAACCTTTCCGGAAAGGGAGGGCATAGCCGTCCAACTGAATTTAGACCTGATAAACGGATGTTTTGTTCAAGGCAAACAGAATGAATTGTTTGAAGTAGTCGTTAACCTAATAAAGAATGCGGCGGAGGCTTTGCCGGAGGGGGGCGACATCACTGTCAAGACCTCTGTAACCGGCCGAACCGTGGCCTTTCGTGTGGATGATACCGGTGTTGGAATACCTCGGGAAAGTCTAAATAAGGTGTTTGATCCGTTCTGGACCACTAAGGGGCCGGATGGTACAGGCATGGGCCTTGCCGTGAGTTATGGAATAGTCACGCGTCACGGAGGAACTATCTTGGCGGAAAGCAGAGAGGGGCACGGCTCGACTTTCACCGTGAACTTGCCTATCGCCAAAGGATTCTCTGAACGCTTTGAGCCCGAGCCGAACGTCTTCGACTTAAAATTGAAGATTTTGGCTATAGACGATATTCAGCTCTTGCTGGGCATGCTCAAGGAAGGCCTGACGGAATACGGACAGACCGTTTTCACGGCTTCGTCCGGCCTGGAAGGACTCGAACTTTTCAAACACAAAGAGGTAGATCTAGTGATTTGCGACCTCGGCATGCCGGAGCTGAATGGCTGGCAGGTCGGGAAGGCCATCAAGAAGATTTGTAAAGAGAAAGGCGTGCCGAAGACCCCCTTCATCCTCCTGACAGGCTGGGCCGGGCAGTTTGATGAGGATCAAAAAATGATCGAAAGCGGGGTGGATGCAATTGTTGAGAAGCCGATCGATATCGCTAAACTCGTCGAGATCATTCGGGACGTTGTGAATCAAATTCCGCACATCTCTTGAAGTTCGTAGGGAATTTGAAAGCAATGGACAAACTGTGGCGAAGGAAGAGTGTTCGGGAGCTTCAGGCAGAGGCCCGGGCCGATGCTGGTCTGAAGAGGGCGTTGGGCGCCATTGATCTGACTGCCATCGGTATAGGCGCCATAGTTGGAGCCGGTATATTCGTTCTCACAGGACAAGCTGCCGCGAACTATGCTGGACCGGCAATCGTTTTTTCCTTCGTGCTGGCCGCCGTAGCCTCCACACTCGCCGCGCTATGTTACGCCGAATTCGCCTCCATGATCCCCATAGCCGGAAGCGCATACACCTATGCGTACGCGACTTTGGGCGAGTTTTTTGCCTGGTTGATCGGCTGGGATTTGCTTGTTGAATATTCCATCGGCGCCGCGGCAGTCGCAGTAGGTTGGTCCGGCTATGTAGTCAGTTTCTCGGATCAGATGGGCATCCATGTTCCACCGCAACTGACGGCTCCCGTCGGAACCCGACTGGTGTTCTTGTCCGATGAATTAATTCGGATAATGCAGATTTCCGTGCCCGAGGGATGGTATCAACTGAGTTCCTATAGTGAAGCTTTGCAACGGGCCGGCATTTCATCTGCAAATCTGGACCAGGCAACGGCAATATTCAACTTGCCCGCCTTCATCATTGTAGCCCTTCTGACGGCGCTATTGGTCAAGGGAATTCGGGAATCGGCAATCTTCAACGCTGTTATCGTTGTCTTGAAGATCGCAGTCATTCTTGCTGTCATCGGAGTCGGGATCGCGTTTGTGAATCCGTCCAACTGGACCCCTTTCGTTCCTCCCAATTCGGGCAAGTTTGGGGAATTCGGGTGGTCCGGAGTGGTAAGGGGAGCCGCTGTCGTTTTCTTTGCATACCTTGGATTCGACGCCGTCTCCACCGCTGCACAAGAGTCTCGCAATCCCGACCGCGATATGCCCATCGGTATCCTGGGTTCGCTACTGATCTGCACAGTGCTCTACATTCTGGTAGCTCTGGTCATCACCGGCGTTGTCAACTATTCGAGACTTAATGTCGCCGACCCGGTTGCCGTGGCCATTGATGCCATCGGGATTCACTGGCTGGCAGTTTTGGTAAAACTGGGGGCAATCGCCGGGCTAACTTCGGTAATTCTGGTTCTGTTGCTGGGTCAGCCGCGTATTATCTTCAGCATGGCTCATGACGGCCTGCTACCGCCGTTTTTTGCCAAAATTCACCCTCGATTCGGTACCCCCGCCTTCACAACGATAATCAGCGGCTTGACGGTTGCAGTGGTAGCTTCTCTGGTTCCTATCAGGCTCCTCGGCGAACTTGTCTCAATCGGAACGCTCGCGGCATTCGCAGTCGTGTGTGCCGCCGTTTCTGGTGCTTCGTCACCGAGATCCCGACCTGCCAAGACCGTTTAAAACCCCCTGGGTACCAGTGGTCCCCCTGTCGGGGATTGCTTGCTGCCTCTACTTGGCGGCCAGCCTCCCAATTGAGGCCTGGCTGCGCCTTTTGATTTGGCTAATCGGCGGATTGGTAATTTACTTTACCTATGGGATGAGACACAGTCGTCTGAGTCTCAAATAGGAGGTCGTCGTTGAATATCGATCCTGCCGCAACCTCGCCATATCCATTTGCGCAGCTTTTCTCCAGCCTCCGGTCAAGAATGATCCTCAGCTTCGGTTTTCTCTTCATAGTTGTGATCATCCTCGTCGTAATGGTGATGAGTTTCGGGATCCCCTTTACTTCATATACCGGTTCGTACGGTTATGACCGGGCCCAGGTTCTCGATAAGCTTGGGCTGGTTGCGGACCTGACCAAAGAACGTTTCCTACACTGGCTGGACGAGCGTAAAGTCGATGCGAGGAACTTCTCGGATAGTCAAGTCGTAGAGTCAATGGCCATGCGGCTGCATGAGCGGGTCAGGAACGAAACGGAGCGCGGAGCAACCGGCGATAACTTGAGACTTGCTTTGCTGGCAGAAGGGAAATCTCAAGATGTCGCTTCCAGAGTGCATCTGCTCCAAAACTCCTACAACAGGTATCAAAAGATCCAAATGGCCGACCCAAAAACAGGGCTGGTTCTGTTCTCTACAGATGAAAGCCTTGTGGGTGAAACCTTCTCGAATAAACCGTCCTTCACGAGCGCGCTGGAAAGAATAGCAGATACGAGCGTGGTTCCGGAGAAGGATGGCGTGAGCGGTAGAGCATATTTGGTTTTTTCGCACGCAGTCTCAGCCCCGTCTTCGGAGAGTGGTAGCCGGAATGTCGTGCTTGCAGTGGCGATGCTGTATGTGGATATCGAGGACGTCGTCAAACCCCTGTTATACCCGCAGGGCTTTGGAGAAAGCAGTGATGTTGTGCTCGTTGACCAGAATGTCAGAATCCTGATGTCGCTTAAATATCCTCTCGCGGATGGGACCGAGGCCAAGGTGTTGGAGCATGTGATTACAGCGGAACCTGCTCGGCTGTCGCTGCGAGGCGAGGAGGGTATGGCGATCAGCACGGATTACCGCGGCGTCCCGGTTCTGTCGGTTTATCGGCGCATCCAGGTTACCCCGAGTCAACGTTGGGGGCTTGTGTTCAAGCTTGATCGATCTGAGGTATTACAACCTCTAATGCATGGGGTTGAATACTCCTTCGTAATCGCTCTCATGGGGGTCATGGCAGTTGCGGCGATGGCGTTATTGATTGCCGGTCGAATAGCTAGACCGGTCGAGAGCCTGAGTAGGGTTGCCCAAGAGGTGAAGGCGGGTGACCTCTCCGTTCGGGCGCCGGCCGTCGGTTCAGATGAAATTGGTAGTCTTTGCACCATCTTCAACTCAATGATCGATCGTGTTGAGAACTGGCATCAAGAACTTGAAAAGGAGGTCCGGACTCGAACCGCTGAATTGAGGCAACTGTACGAAGACTTGGCTGCGGAAGTAAGCGTGCGCAAGGAGATCGAACTGTCCCTCGCAGCTGAGAGAGAGAGGCTGTCAGTGACTTTGTGGTCAATCGGTGATGGCGTAATCAGGTACTGATACCGATGGGAACGTGTTGTCGCTCAATCGCGCGGGCTGAAGAGTTCACTGGTTGGGGTGAAGCACAAGCAATCGGAAGACCCTTGGAAGAGGTGTTCCATATCATTAATGAGAAGACCGGAGAGCGATGTGAGGACCCGGTTACAAAGGTACTTCAAACAGGTCAAGTGGTGCTGCTGGCCAACGACACGGGTACTGATAGCTAGAGATGGTAGAAAACGAGTCCTGTCTGACAGTGCGGCGCCCATCCGGGACAGGACCGGCAACATGCTGGGAGTAGTCCTGGTGTTTAGAGACGTCACCGAGCGCAAACGAGCAGAACAGGCGCTGCGGGAAAACGAGGAACGCTTCCGGACCACGTTCGAGCAGGTCGCTGTGGGCATCGCTCATGTATCCCTGGAAGGCCGGTATTTGCGGGTCAATCAACGGCTTTGCGCCATCTTGGGCTACACGGCTGATGAACTTATGGAGGCTGACTTTATCCGACCTAACCCATCCAGATGATCTCCAAGAGACTAATGATAATCTGAATCGACTGCTGGCCGGCGAAATCGAAACTTTCTCTTTGGAAAAGAGAGGAATCCGTAAGGACGGGGGAGCCGTTTGGCTCAATTTGACAGTGTCCCTACATCGGGATGCCGTTAATGGCCAGAATTATTTTATTTCGGTCGCAGAGGAGATTTCAAATCGCAAGGAGACGGAAAAAGCCCTGCAGTTGACGCTTTCAGAGTTAGAAGGCTCCAACGCTGAGTTACAACAGTTTGCATATGTTGCCTCTCATGACCTTCAAGAGCCGCTCCGAATGATTTCAAGCTACGTGCAGTTACTGGAACGGCGTTACAAATACAAACTCGGCGAAGATGCCGACGATTTTATATCTTACGCTGTGGATGGGGCAAAGCGCATGCAGGGGTTGATCAGTGATCTTCTCCGGTTATCGCGTGTGGGGACGCGGGAGAAATCCATTGAGACCATTGATTGCGAGGAAGTTCTCGACCAGGCTCTGGCTAACCTACGGGTCTCGATTGCGGAATGTTGTGCGCAAGTCACCCGCGAGCCTCTTCCAACAGTTACGGCTGACGCTACGCAAATCGTGCAGTCTCTTTCAGAATCTCATAGGCAATGCGGTAAAGTTTGGCGGGACAGAGACTCAGCGCATTCATATCTCCGCCGAGCCAAACAATGGCATGTGGCTTTTCTCTGTCCGCGACAATGGCATTGGTATCGATCCGCTGCAGTCCGACCGAATATTCGGAATCTTCCAACGCCTGCATGGGAGAGGAGAATACCCCGGCACCGGCATCGGTCTGGCCATATGCAAAAAGATCGTTGATGGCCACGGTGGTCGAATTTGGGTGGAGTCCGAGCCGGGGAAAGGAGCCACTTTTTTCTTCACATTGCCCGTGGGACATGCATAGTCTAGCTGGAGGCATCACCCCTCAGGCAACGAGCCTATGAACTCTCTTATCTTGTCGAAGTATTTTTGGCCGCCGACGAAGTAAGTATCATTATGACCGGCTCCCGGAAGAGTCATGAATTCCTTGGGAGCATTTGTCGCATCGAACAGTTCGCGGCCGAGATTAATAGGCACTATGTTATCAAGGTCCCCGTGAAAGAAGAGAACTGGGGCTTTTATTCGACTAATCTTGTCCAGAGCATTCAGCTTATGCCGCAGAAGTCCTTCGGGCACAGGCAACGGAAAGTGCACTTTAGCCATGGCAGCCATGTGAGTGAAGGCAGACTCAAGGATGAGGCCGGAAGAGTCAAAGCGAGCGCCCAGATGCACTGCTGCTGTCCCGCCGAGCGATCTGCCGAATATGACCAACTTAAGATTTCGCGCCATCGCATGTTTACGCGCCTCCTCGTAAGCGGCTTCGGCATCCATATAAAATCCGGCCTCGGTTATTCGGCCACTGCTTTGTCCGTAGCCCCGATAATCGAAGATGAACACATTGAGTCCGATATCGTGCAAACGCCGAAGGTTATCGACTCTGTGGGAGACGTTTCCTGCATTCCCATGGCAAAAGAGCATCAGCGCGGAACTTCGCGGCGAGGGGATCATCCAGCCATGCAAACGCACCTCGTCGTGTGTGTTAAACCAGATGTCCTCATAATCCAGCAGCGCTTCTGAGGGGGTACATATCAGGAAAGGGTCAGGAAAAAATATCTGGCTTTCAACGAAGCGATCCAAGATCTCGCTGGTGAAATTCATAAAAATCTACCCCTTTCAAAGTTATGAAGGTCAAGAGAAGTAGGCTGCGTATAGATGCGTTATACCAATTTGCTTTCTTGCTCAGGCACTGAGCAAGAACAAAGGAATTGAAAACCTGTCCGCAGCGGTGGTAGTATGCTACGGTCTGTGGCATCGGACAAGAAGAAGCACTGACGAAACGTCAAGAAATCCAGGCCTGCCCCATTTAAAGGACAAAGGAATAAGAGATGAATAAGTTGTTTGTCGCCATGATACTGGCAACCTTGGCCGCTGGTTCGGCCTTCGCGGAGCTAGCAACAGCCCCGGAAGGCGCAATAATACCAAATGGGGCATTGCATTACACAGTTCCATCGAGCATTCCGATTGTCGCCTGGGGCGGTCATGTGCCTTGGCCATCTCATTTTCCTGCTACACCGCTTTATCCCTTGTCATATCCAATGGTTCCCGTGCCTATACCTCCTCCATCCGGGTCAACCAGTGACCGGATCAAGCCTCCGGATTCGTCCCAAGATAGATCCGCGTCACTATTTCCAGGAAACGTTGAAGTAAATAAAATGGGCATGGCAATTGGTCATCCCGGAGTTATGAGTTTTGAACGGCCCACGCACTAGACTCGACCGTGAATCAAATCCTTCCACCGCGCATCATAGTTGATAACCGGGTAATTCTGAAATGATGTTGGCCGGAGTTTGCTAAGGCGCAGAGGCGTTTTCGGCAGCCCGGCCGTCTTTTTAGGTCTACCCCAGGCCGGATCTGATCGTTGAGCGGCAGCCACGTTCGGTTCGCTCTCAAACGTCGAGAATCAGTTAATCGAGGTAGGACCGCCGGTTGCCCGACGGCCCCCTCACAGATCCCGGCGTGCGGTATTCCCGCACCGGGCTCTTCAGGACTGCTCACTTCCGCATCGTTATGCTATTCCCCGCAGTGAGGTTGGCATGAGAAACCCCGGTTCAGCAGACCGGCTCATGTTTCCTTTGCGGGCTACGCAGCCCTGTCGCTCCCTTCCCCATGTGGTCGGCTCTCCCGCCTCAGAGGACGATGGAGCGATCTGACTCCCCATAATCCGTCAGGTGCCCTTCGTTTCTTGCGTCGGAGCACCCTACCCTCTTGTAAGGGAGACCATGGGATCTCCCAGGTTCCTGACATCTCTCTTCCTGCGTGCCACGCTCTCTGACCCCGACAGGCCCTCCAGGATCTCACCGGTAACGATCCCTTTGTATTGGCTTCCAGTTTGCTAACACCGTCGCCGCCTGCTCTGATGGCGTAACGAGGCTGAATCGCTTAGGGGAGTGCGGCCTCCCCTGCGGCCCACAGGATTCTCTGTGTACGCTTCGGATATCTTGTTCGGTCGTCGTTGACGTCCTCCTCCATATCCGCAACACTCGATACAGGTGGCTGGTTAGGCCTTACCCGACAGGGACTCTCACCCTGTAAGAGATGCCAAGCTTTGCCTGGCGCACTAGCAATTGCCAAACTTTTTTCCGATTCGGGCAACGACACCGTCACACCGGACTCGGTCCGGAATGCCGGGGCGATCGGTGGTCGACCAAATAAGGGCGAAGGCCCTTCGTGCCGTACAAGGAATTCTGCGCCTGCCCCGGACTCCGTCGGACACTACCGGGCAGTCTTCGGCTTACGAGCACGGGTGCAAAAAATGGTTGACGGAGTCTAGGGGAGTGAAGTACGCTGAGCAAGGCGTGAAAAACTGCTTTTCAAACGAGATAGTGACAGTTGAGTTCCTCGGAGACCAGGGGGTGACGACGCTGACGGCTTTTTGGGGGTCGAAGGAGCCGTCGAGTGACCGATCAAGACCCGGATAACCTCCAAGAGGGCAAGCACGTCGCATATTTCCGGTCAAGAAAATAAATGCATAAAGCTATATGGATTTTGTACGTGCGTAGGCACGTTTTTTTATATCTGTCCTGCAACCCAATTCCCTGTGGTGCATCCTAATGAATAAGAGTGACGAAACCGAAACTGACGTTAGGGATGCACAGTATAGTCGCTGAACCAAGCCGAGTGTTCCACTTTGGAGGAACGGCCGGCCGGTTTGTTAGGAGTTTACCGATTACGGCGCAAAGCCCGGAAACGGCGCTCGCAAACTTGGACAATAAACGATTGACAAGGAAAGGGGGAAACAGAATGTCGGTATTTCATAGTTTGGTGGGCGCACACGCGTTCACAGGAGAATTTGGAGCCCTCTGTTTTCTATGGGCCCTGGTGGAAGTAATTAACCGAAGTGAGGCGAGTCTCGCTCGGGCGAGGATTGCCGCTGTTTTAGGCGTAATCGCTCTGTTCGGAATGCTCGTGCTTGTTGAGAACCCTTATGTGACGCATTACGGACCCGCAGTGAAACCCGTCATCCTGAAAGGACCTATACCGTGGGCTCACAACTTAGTGATGGAGACAAAAGAGCATATCGCGCTCTTCATTCCTATTGTGGCCTTATGTGCAACCATTGCTCTGTTTCATGCACGAAGTGAGAGCACAGCCTCGCCAGCGTACCGATACATCAGCATGCTTTGTGGCCTCGTGGTGGTGATGGCTTTCTTGATGGCAGCTATGGGTTACGTCATTTCAACGGCTGTTCGCATGGCGGTCGCAGGAGGTGTGTGATGCAAGTCTCTTACAGATCCGTATCCTTAGCAGGCATTGTGACAATCATAGTGCTGACAGTGGTAACTCTCGTGGGGGAGTCATCGGCCTCTTTCATGAAATTGCTCACCTATCCTACAGGTCATCACTGGATCACGAAAAACTTATTGTCGGTCATTGTCTTTCTGATAACGCTGGCACTTGCCTCCGGAGGTGCACCGGCTTCGGAAAAGTCATCCGTCGAGTCGGGCGGAGCTACGGCGTTGCTTTGGGTGGGCGTTACTACGGTGGTTTGCTCAGCAGTGCTGCTGGGGTTCTTTGTTGTAGATGTTCTGAAAGGGTAACTGCCTCCCAGAGCTAAACAGACAGAGGCAAAACCTGATCTTCACTGCTTCCTCCAACCGGCCTCCTCGGTCTGAACGCGAAAATGGGTTGGAGGAGAAGAATGGATCGAATTATGCCCTGAAAGCCGGCAAGTGCGACTGTCGCGGCAGAGCACGCATGCTGATGTGTATCTTTTACTTCTCTATTGTTGGATCTTCGGCCAGGGCCACGTCAATGTTAAACTCCTCTTTGCCCCGGAGCACTTTCAGTTGCACGCGGTCACCGACATTCTTCCTGACTATGGCATTCTGAAAGTCATCCCATGTCGGGGTCGCCGTTCCATCAGCAGCGAGTATAACGTCCCCGCCCAATAGTATCGGTGTGACGTCACCACCTAATCGTGCTGGACGGCGATAGTAAGCCGGGATATCGCCTCCTCGCAGGCCGGCTTGCACAGCAGGTGAGCCGGGATACAATTCGAAGATAAGGATGCCGTTGACCGGAGCGAGCCCCATTTCAACGGACAGGTTTCTGGTCGATGTTTGTTGATGACTTTATTCCTATCCACGGATAGATTGCACGGCCAACTCTTACGATCTGTGCGGCCACCTTCTTGCAGCGATCTATGGGCAGAGCAAGACCGATCCCCATAAATCCACCTGTTTGGGTAAAAATGGCAGAATTAATGCCTATGACTTCCCCGCGGGAGTCTATCAAAGGACCGCCGCTGTTGCCCGGATTAATGGCCGCGGTCGGTCTGGATCAGCCCCATCATGGTGCGTTGTCCAAGGGCGAGATCGCGGTTCAGCGCGCTTATGAAGCCCGCTGTTACCGTATGCTGAAAACCGAATGGGTTTCCGATTGCTATGACACGCTGCCCAACCACCAGAGAGTCGGAATCCCCAAACGGAGCAACCTTCATCCCTGGAAAAGGCGTGACCTTAATCACCGCAAGATCACTCACCGAGTCTTGTCCGACCAATTTTGCCTGCAATTTTTTTTGGCCAACAAAGGTGACCTCGAAATTCTCCTTGCCCGCCACCACATGATTATTGGTAAGGATGTGGCCCTCGGCGTCAATCACAAAACCGGACCCCTGGCCGGTCTGGGGGACGAGCTGCATCCAGAAGTTCAGAGCCAAGTGGGTTGCGGCAATATTTACCACCGTGGGGCTTATCTCTTGATAGACCCTCATCACCACGGCTTCGCCACTCTCAAGCGCCTCGTACCGTGGAGGAGGGGGCGGAACGGGCACGGAGGTCAGGCCGCCCTACGATTTAGCCACAAGCCGGCGACGAGGCCCGTCCCGAATATTACGAATAGCGTTACAATAACAGCCCATTTTCTTGATCCGGTCATTGAATCCATCCCTCTTGGGAAAATGGCTTAGACAATGGGAAGTTCCGTAGAAAGCGAACAGCCCCCTTGAAGAAAGACTCATCGGAAGGAGCTTCTTGTCCTCGTTCGCCCTGCGTGCGATCATCCGTAGTCAGTGTATCTCTGTGCAACGCTATTTTGCCCTTGGCATCCGTCCCGTAAAAGGCGTATCCAAGCGTTTGCCCGGTTGATGACAACACCCGTATCGTGCCGGGATAAGCGGGCGGGCCGAAGTCCGCGCCGAGGGGGAAACCGGGTGTGTCATCCGCATTAGCCGCAGCCGGCACAAAAGCCGTATCCACCGGTGATACCTGCTTAATCTCGGGCCTCAGCGCAAAATCCGGCGAAGACTCAAGGAGTGAATTCAGATTGGCGTTGGTGCGTGGATGGTCTGGAACTTCGTTAAATGCTATGCCACTCGGCGGTGGATATCCTACTGAAGATTCGCCGCTGAGCGCAGTACCCATGAAATCCATCCAGACCGGTAAGGCCGCGGTGGCCCCGGTACTCCTGCCGGCCCAATGACACCTTGGCATCGTAGCCTATCCAAACACCGGTGGTACTGGGATTGAATCCTGACGAACGACGCGTCGGGTACAATCGTCGGTCGTTCCGGTCTTGCCGGCCAGATCTTTCCTGCGGAGGCGAGACGCGGCAGCAGCGGTCCCCGAAACGCAGGTATCTCTGAGAATGCTTACCATCAGGTAAGCGGTCTGGGGACTCAGGACGCGCACCATCCTCGGACCTCCAGCGGCCGACGGCTGAAAAGCCTCGGACAGTTCCTCTTCGCGGCCCTGACCTGAGGACGAGCCCTGATTCTCAACGGCAAGGCTGCGCATCTCGTCGATGAGCCCTCCTTCCCCTACACTCCTTGGCTCTTGAACCGATCCTCCCGCCGTCACCGAGGCTGGCGGTTCAACTGCGGGAAGACTCGCCCCATCCTCTGTCGTCATGTGCGCGGGAACATCCAACGGTTCGACCGTGTTGTCCTCGAGGACATTGCCGAAACGGTCCACCACTTTCTTGACCATAACAGGACTCACTCGCACTCCCATATTGGGAAAAACCGTGTATGCCGAAGTGAGCTCCAGAGGCGTGACCTCCGAGGCCCCCAAAGAAATCGAGAGGTTCCTCCTCAGAGGTGAATGAATCCCCATGTTGCGAGCCATCTGAATTACCGGCTCCATGCCCACGTCCATCAGCAATTTCACTGCGATGATATTCCGGGAATGGGCCAGCGCCTGTCTGAAGGTCATTGGCCCTTGAAACTGCCCATCCGAATTTTTGGGCATCCATTCCGGTTCCCTCGGATCCACGACCACTGCAATAGGCTCATCCACTATAAGCGTTCGAGGGCTGTACCGGCTCCATTCTAGCGCTGACGCATACACAAATGGTTTAAAGGCACTACCGGGCTGACGCATAGCCCGAAGGGCCCGGTTGAAGCTGGAACGATCGAAGCCGAGGCCCCCTACCAGTGAACGAACATAGCCCGGTATTGTTCTCGATGCATACCACAGCGCCCTGGACCTGAGGTATGGTCTGATGCTCGAGGCTAAGGCGAGTCCCGTCCACCTCCGTAACTTTGAATTCAAGCAAATCGTTGGCTCGGTATCGGATATCACTTTCGAGCTGCATTTGAAACCGGAGGTCGCCGCGGAAGGCCAGAGCACAATCTTGAACATGATTCTTGGCCTGTTTCCCTTTGCGCTTCTTGGGCACGTTATTCGTCACGACCACCGCCTGTACCAGGTCGCCCACCGTGTAGGATTTGGCAGAAGGGCCGCTGAGAAACTCCTTCACCTCCGCCGATTTCAGCCTTCGGACTAGTCCCGCAGGCCTACCTTGCCGTTTTTCCCAGGATCGGGTCCCTTTGAGAAGAGCCTCTGATGCCCTGTTCTGAAGAGCAGTGTCGCAGGTAGTCCAGACCTGCAGGCCGTCATTAGAACATCGATCCTCGCCGTACTTCGCCACAATATACTGCCTCACAGCCTCAGTGAAGTACGGCACTTTGTCATACGGGTTGGGTATATTCTCCCTGAAACTTGGAATGTCCGCGATGGCCTCATGGTATTGATTTTCCGAAATGAAGCCGTGATAAAGCATGCGGCCCAGGACGTATTCCCTCCGCTTCATGGCAGCTTCGTAATTGCGGCCGGCCGAGTGACTTCGAAGGACTTGAAACTAACCCGGCCAGTAGAGCAGCCTCTGGGATAGTCATTTCACTCGCGGGTTTACCAAAGTATGTCCGAGCTGCGGCCTCCAGTCCATATGAACCCTTGCCCAGGTAAATTTCATTAAGGTAGATCTCAAGAATTTCTTTCTTGCTCAAGGTTTGTTCGAGCTTGAAAGCAAGCAGGGCCTCGCGAATCTTCCGGGAGACCGTCTTTTGTTTGGACAAAATGAAATTCCGCGTCACTTGCTGAGTTATCGTGCTTCCGCCTTGGACGTAAGTTCCTGCCTTTATGTTCTTGATCAGGGCTCTGATGACCCCGAGGGTATCTATCCCGGCATGCGAAAAGAACCTGGAATCTTCAGCAGCGAGAAAAGCGTTGATGACATGCGGAGGTATTGATTCCAAAGAGACGGGAAACCGTTTCTCTTTAAAGAATAGGCCGATGGTTGTGCCGTCCTCCGCGTAAAAGGTGGAAACGGTCTTCGGGCGATAGGATTTGAGATCCGGGATTGTGGGTAAGTCCGCAGAGAATGCCGCATAGATCCCCAGTATTGCCCCGAACATCCCCGAAACGCCCCCACAGAGCAACAACAACGGTAGTCCTGCTCCCAACCAGGCCAGAAGCGCAATCAGCGCCCCTTCTCTTTTTTTGTTAGTTTGCCCCAAAATCACCGGCTCGTTTCTACGTTACAGCTTCACAGGGTGATAAGATAATTGGGGCAGAGTCTATGACAGGCCGTGGTCTTCGTCAAGGATTGGAGCTTATTCTTCACACGGCCCGCCTTTAATGCGCCGATGTATGTCGGTCTTACCTTAAGCCATTCTTGACGAACTCCGCCCGATGAATTAAGCTCCGCATATTAACGGCGGGCCGGAGAAAACCTTGCGGATAGGCCACGGATTTGATGCTCACAAATTTGTAGAGCACCGGAAACTCATACTGGGCGGGGAGGCCATACCTTATCACCTTGGGTTGGAAGGACATTCGGACGCGGACGTCCTCACCCATGCGCTGATAGATGCGCTGCTGGGCGCTGCGGGTCTGGGAGATATCGGCATGCACTTTCCGGACACGGACCCGGCGTATCACAACGCGTCCAGCATCAGCATGCTCGGGACTATTGTGGACGCAGTACGCTCGTTAGGCTTTCGCATTGTAAATCTTGATGTCACAGTATTGGCGCAAGGCCCTAAGATCGGTCCGTTTCGAGCTGCAATAGTCGGCAACCTTGCCGAGGCTATAGGGATTGAGTCCGACCGTGTGAATGTTAAGGCAACAACCACTGAGGGCCTTGGATTCATAGGGCGGGCCGAAGGAATCGCAGCATCGGCCTTGGTGCTTTTGGAAATGCAGGAGCATCCTTGAGGTAAGCTTCTCGGATTCGTCCATCGAGGAGAAATTAATGGGACTTAGGATATACAGCACCCTGACCAGGAAAAAAGAGGAGTTCGAGCCCCTCCACCCTGGAAAAGTCGGGATGTATGTCTGCGGAATGACGGTTTACGATATGTGCCACTTGGGACATGCACGGTCTGCTGTCCTTTTTGATGTGATCTATCGGTATCTGATGTTCCGCAGGTATGAAGTTACTTTTGTACGGAACTTCACGGATGTGGATGACAAGATTATAAACCGGGCCAACGAGCTGGGGGAAGACTGGAGAAGCCTTGCAGAGCGTTTTATTCACGAATTCTACGTTGATATGGACGCTCTTGGAATACTTCGCCCAACTTTCGAGCCCAGGGCTACAGAATATGTAGACCGGATGCAATCGCTCATCCAAAAGCTCATCTCGTCCGGCCATGCGTACGAAGCCAATGGGGATGTAATGTTTTCTGTGAACAGCTTCCCGGGGTACGGCAAGCTGTCGGGCAAAAAAATCGACGAACTGATATCCGGCGCACGGGTAGATGTGGATGAAAAGAAGCGTAACCCGCTGGATTTCGCCTTGTGGAAGGCAGCCAAACCCGGGGAGCCTTTCTGGAAAAGCCCTTGGGGGCCGGGACGTCCCGGTTGGCACATTGAGTGCTCCGCCATGAGCATGGATCTGTTGGGCGAGAGGTTGGACATTCACGGCGGCGGCGCGGATTTGATGTTTCCACACCACGAAAACGAAATCGCCCAGTCAGAGGCCGCCACAGGAAGACCATTTGCCAAGTATTGGATACATAATGGATTCGTCAATATCAACTCCCGTGAAAATGTCCAAGTCTCTCGGCAATGTCCTAAACATTAGAGATATACTGAAAGCCGTACATCCGGAGGCGCTCCGCTTGTTCCTCATATCGAGCCACTACAGGAGCCCACTGGACTACAGTGAAACATCGATAAAGGAATCCGGCTCGGCGCTTGAGCGCCTTTATGCGGCAATGGCAGCCCTGGACGATCTGATCCGGCGCGGGGGTAATGCCAAGGAGCTGCCCGCGGAGCTAACGGGCGTAAGCAATCGTTTTGTGGAAGCCATGAACGACGACTTCAACACCCCTCGCCCTCTGGCTATTCTGTTTGACGCGGCGCGGGCCATAAACAGGTATTCCTCGGCGGCTTCCTTATCAGAGATACCTTCGCCCGATGTGCTGACCAAGGTTAAGGATGAGATTAGTATTCTCGCGCGCGAAGTTTTGGGGCTCCTCAAAGAGGAACCGACCCGCTTCTTGGAAAACCTGCGCAAAGGCGGTGTGGCAGATCTGGGAATGAATGAAGAGGAGATCGAGGGGCTGATAGTTGAAAGGGCCGAGGCCCGGAAGAAAAAGGACTTCGCGCGTGCGGACGAGATCCGCAACGAGTTGGCCGCGAAAGGTATTCTTCTTGAAGATGGACCCAAAGGAACAACTTGGAAGGTGAAGGAAACCCCATAAGCAAATGAAAGCTTTCAGATGTACGAAGGCATTTCGCCGCTCCTGTCATTGCGAGGAGTGATGCGACGCAGCAATCTCATCGGCGGGACCGTCCCGCGCGTAACGGAGGTTTGCCGGTCATTCGTCACCCCGGACTTCGATCCGGGGTCCAGTCTGGATTCCCGCTTACGCGAGAATGACGACAGACGGTAAGCCAATTCCACCGGAGATTGCTTCGCTGCGCTCGCAGTGACAGCAACCACGGCTCCGCGATACTAAATACATACAAAAAGGGAGGAATCTTCGATTAGAAGCGGGGCGACATGGGAAGTCCTTAATGGTTCATGGGACCAGAGGTCAAATCTTTATACTTAAGTGGACGATTAGGTTCAGTTGAAGATTGAAGTTGAAAATCTTGATTACGTGTATAATCCCGGCACCCCCTTGGAAATAAAGGTCCTGGAGAACATCAGCTTTGGGCTTCCAGCCGAGACTTTTATGGGAATACTGGGCGGCACGGGATCAGGAAAAACAACGCTCATCAAAAACCTCAACGGGCTTCTTACCCCTACCCGAGGCAGGGTACGTAATAGACGGCACGGACATCAGGAATTACGGACCGGGTCTTAGGCGCAGAGTTGGCGTGGTTTTTCAACGGCCCGAACGCCAACTTTTCGAGGAAACTGTATTTAGGGACATCTCATTCGTCCTCAGACGGTCTTCCGATCTTTCCGAAGCCGAAATTCTGAACAGGGTCCGGAACGCATGCGAGCTGGTAGCACTGGATATCGATGAGGTTGGCGAACGATCTCCGCTGGCCCTATCAGACGGAGCCAAGCGAAAAGTTGCTATAGCCGGAATACTGGTGAATCAGCCTGAGATTCTCATCCTGGATGAACCGGCCGTCGGCCTGGACCCTCCGTCCTTGGCGGACCTCATCCGAGCCCTTGAGCAAATGAAGAATTCCCGCGAAAGAACCGTTGTGATTGTTTGCCATGACATGGAGCCGTTCCTGCCGATGCTGGACCTTATGATGGTATTAAAGACAGGCTCGATTGCAGCGCTTGGTTCACCGTTCCAAGTCTGCGAAGCACTCGAGAATGACCCTGGCACAAGGGAATTGCTCCCAGAGTTGGCCCTTCTCGTTCACGATCTTCGCAGGGCAGGCATGCCGCTTTCCCCGGATGAATTCAACATTCCCGCACTGGTCGAAAGGCTCGCGGACCTCAAGAGGCTTTCAGGAGGTGCTGCTTGACCCAACGTGCAGGAATGGTTTTCGTACTCTTGATGGCGGCTGGTGTGGCGTGGGTTAGTCCGTGCAGCGGCTCGCCGACCGTAGAGGATGTAGTCAAGAAGGTCAAGGAAGTCTATTCTCGCCAGTGCTGTTTTCGTGCAAATTTTAACCAATTGACAGTGAATGTGAGCATGGACCTCAAAGACCGATTCGAGGGAATAATTCAGGTCAAGAGGCCGGGGATGATTGCGCTGGACGTGGAATCACCGGAAAAACAAAAGGTAGTAATCAAAGGAAAATCTTATACCGTCTATTTCCCTCAAGACGGCACTGCATCTCACGGAGAAATTCCTCCCGAAATGAACGTTGAGCAGTTTTTCGGATTTTTCGCGAACATCGGCGCGCTGGACCGGGATTTTTCTATAGCGTTCCCCGCCAAAACTCAGGACGAAGCGGAAAAACTCATTTTTCTCGAACTTACCGACCGCAAAAACTCGGGTGGAACCTATCGTATCATGTTGGGCGTTGACCAGGACCTCTTCACTATCCGCAGGGCCATAATTTACGACGCCCTGGGAAACTACAACCGCTTCGACCTGACGGGGATAACGTTTCTCAACTCATTACCGGACGCTCTCTTCGAGGTAGGGCCGATCCCTCTGGAAAAATTGATCCCTTCGCTGGATGCATTACCAAAGCAGTGACACAGAATAAATTATTTAACCTTGTAAGCCTCGGGTGTCCGAAAAATCGCGTAGACTCGGAGAGAATTCTGTCGGTAATGACCGACGCCGGCTTCGTTTATACAGACGACCCCTCGGCAGCCGCAATCATCATCATTAATACCTGCGCTTTCATCGAGCCCGCGGTCGAGGAATCCATCGACACCGTACTGGACTACCGGCAACACAAGAGCGCTTTTCTGGTAGTGGCAGGGTGCATGCCGTTGCGTTACCAGGAAAGCCTCCGTGAGCCATTCCCCGAAGTAGATCTCTTCTTGACACCAGACAAGGTCGCAGACCTTCCGGGAATCTTGAAGGCCGCTCTCCATAAAGCAAAAAAGACAGGTGCATTGGCCCTGTCAGGATCAACAGAAATCCGAGCACACCATCCCAAGACATCGGTCTCGAGTTTGGGCCGTATACTCACCACCGCGGGGTACGCTTACCTGAAGATCGCCGAAGGATGCCCCCGACTCTGCCGCTATTGCACTATTCCGGCAATTCGGGGCCCACTCAGGAGTGTGGAACCCTCCGAACTGGAACAGGAGGCTACTTTCCTGGCTTCCGCGGGCGTAAGGGAACTGGTGCTCGTCGCGCAGGATCTTACAAGCTACGGACTGGAACGGACCGAGAAAGGTGCCCTGATCAAGTTGTTGGAAAGGATCAGGCGTGTGGAGGGGATCGAGTGGATAAGACTGATGTATCTTTATCCGGATGCTGTCCCGCGGGGGCTTGGCAGGATCATCAATGAGTCTGAGAATATTCTCCCTTACCTGGATATTCCCTTCCAGCACGTGTCCGCCAAGGTGCTCAAGGCTATGGGAAGACCCTGGAAAGGGGACCGGATACGCAAGCTAACGGAACGATTGAGACAAGAAGTTCCGCGTCTGGTTCTCAGGACCACCTTCATGGTCGGATATCCCGCGGAGGGGGACAAGGAGTTCCTTGAACTCCGAGATTTTGTTGAGTCTTTCGACATTGAGCACGTGGGCGTTTTCACCTATTCGCCCGAAGATGGGACGCCCGCCGCGACTCTGGGCGATCCAGTCCCTTCAGATGTGAAGGAAGCAAGAGCGGACGAGATACGGGGGATTCATTCCCGTTCCATAGACAAACGCAGCCAACAGCGGATCGGCACCGTGGAACAGGGACTTGTGGAGGGTGTCTCCGACGAATCGGAACTGCTTCTACAGGGCAGGACATGGGACCAGGCCCCTGAAGTTGATGGTGTCCTTTATATTACGGCTGGGAATGCAACAGCCGGCGAAATTCACGACATAACGATCACCGGGTCACACGGACCCTGACCTTTTCGGGGAGATTGTATGATTTGTAGTTTGTGTTCAATGGAGTAACGATGGTCACTTACATAGCATTACTGCGCAAAGAAAAGGGCACCGATTTCGGAGTTGATTTCCCCGACTTTTCCGGATGTGTTACCGCAGGAAAAACCTTGGAAGAGGCCCACAAAAGGGCGTCAGAGGCACTGAAGTTTCATATCAAGGGGATGCTTGGAGACGGAGATCCCATCCCCGAACCAAGCTCACTGGATGATATTGTGGCTGATCCTGCCAACGTAGGGGCCGTCCCATTCCTGGTCACCGTGCCGGATACCAAGGCAAAAAGGATCAACGTCACGTTGCCGGAGAGCGAACTGGAAGCAATTGATGCTTACGCCCGGCAGCACAACATGTCGCGATCCGCTTTCTTACTTGAGGCGGCAAAACGGGCCATGATTCAAGAGAATCGGACCTGATGGACATCAGGCCGATTTTGTAAACGGGTGATCCCGTTACAATTCCAAAAGCTTACTCTTTTGCTCCGGTTTCAACCCGAACTGATCAAGGGTAGACTACACTTTCGCTGCTGTCTCTTTCTGCCATAGCATTTCCAGGTCTTCTCTCAGACACTGACCAATGTAATATTTTATCAGAGGCTGGTACCCGGACATTCCCTTTGGTGGAGCGACCCGCTTCAGGTCTTCCAACACGTCCACCGGCATGCGAATAGTAATCGGCGTGGTTTGCCGCTCTTTAGTCGGAATCATCTTTTTTTTCATAGCGATTTCTCTCTGATGAGGTTACTTCTCCTGTCGAGACAAGGCTCTAAGTTTACGCGAATGAAATTCAGGATTTTCGCTCAGAGAAAAATTCATTCTTTTTTCAGCCGGGTCACCGCGTCGGCTATAACATTTACGGCTCTGGCGATTTCGTCCTCCGTGGTCATTCTGCCGGTGGTGAATCGCAACGTCCCCTTCGCCCATTCGAGAGGCACGCTCATTACTTCGAGCACGTGTGAGATCTGCACGTGGTCGGAGTGGCACGCGGCTCCCGCTGAAGCTGCCACATCCAGCCCGATCTCCTCCAGTATCCGGTTGGCTTCCAGGCCAAGAAAAGATAAATTGAGGGTGTTGGGCAAACGCTTTTCAGGATGGCCGTTGAGCCTGACATGCTTCAGCCTCGTCTTCAGGCCTGTGTGAAGCAAGTCTCTGGTGTGCTTCATAAGATCGGCGTTTTTCTCCAGATCCCGCAGCGCGATTTCACAAGCTTTTCCCAGGCCCACGATCTCGAGGACGTTCTCTGTGCCCGCCCTTGTCCCTTTCTCTTGCCCTGCGCCCAGCATAAACTTTTTGAGCTTTATGCCATTTCGAACGAACAGGGCGCCGATCCCCTTGGGAGCGTACAATTTGTGGCCGGCAACGGATAATAGATCAACCCCCAGCGCCTTCACGTCCGTGGGTATCTTACCCATTGATTGAGCAGCATCCGTATGAACTACAATCCCCCTCTTTTGAGCGAGCCGCGCGATCTCTTCGATGGGCTCAATGGTTCCCACTTCGTTGTTCGCGTGCATTATGGTGATAAGGATCGTTTCAGAGGTGATTTCAGACTCGACGTCGGATACGCTGACCAGGCCGAATTCATCGACAGGAAGGTACGTCACACGAAAACCGTTCTAAGAAACCGGCAGACTTCAAGCACCGCGGGGTGCTCGATTTGGCTGGTGATGACGTGATTCCCTCTGTGTCGATTCTCGAAGGCAATGCCAAGGATCGCATGATTATTGGATTCGGTCCCGCCGCTGGTGAAGATGATCTCGTCGGGATCACAATTCAGGAGTGAGGCCACCTGCTTTCTCGCGTGAATTACCGCCCGCTTGGGCGCAATGCCGTACCAGTGAGTGCTGGATGGATTACCGAACTCTTCCTCGAGAAAGGGCCTCATCGCGGTTATGACTTCCGAATCAAGAGGTGTAGTTCCGTTGTAATCAAGATAGACTGGTTTTTCCATGAGATTGCACTTTCATTTTGCTCTGGAATCGGTTGGGCATGGTCCCACGATCTTTTGCAAACCTTGACTTTACCGGACTGAGCCCGGAAGCGAATTGTTTCGCAGCCGATCTTTTAGCAGGCATAATGGCCGACCCAGAAGGCTACAAAGATGGCGCTAACTTATATCAACACACATGCCTGAACGGCACAACGAAGTATAATAACCTGCGCGAATGAATTACCTGCAAGCTCGGCCCGCCATCAATCGAGCACTTCAGACGGATCCTCCCGTTCTCGCGAGACCTGAAATTTTCGCATAAAAGAGCGATCAAGGTAATCTTTGAAGAGAAAAGCAAGCCTGCCGCTCCAGACCCACGATCTTCTAACGAAGATTCCAGTGCCGTTACCGAGATTAAAAACGAGCAGGTACACTTCTTGGGGCCTGAACGCTTCCATAGGCTCGCCTGAAAGGACCGAAATGAGATTGCGGTGAAGGATCTCATTTTGCCGGACCGCATAAACCCCGACCTTGTCCAGATGAGAGCCTTGGAGCGATATACAATCACCACCACCGAAGAGTTCCGGGTGGGCCACGCTTTGGAGGAATTCATTTACCAAAAGCCCTCCACCATCGCCTATGGGCAGGCCCGATTCCTTGAATATCCGCGAAGGCTTCACTCCCAGGGCAGCAAACACTATGTCATAAGGGAACCGACTTCCGTCGGCCATCACGGCCGCTCCCTCCGTAAATCGGCTTACTTGAGTCCCTTCCACCACTTTGATACCGCGTTCACGCAAAGAGGCGATGGCCAAACTACGAGCTTTCCCTGGATATACAGACAGGAGATGACCGCCCGCGACCAGCGTTATTTCGGCTAGGCCCGCGTTATCATGGACCAGGCGCCAGAGATTGCCCGAAAGTTCGACACCCGCTGGGCCGCCTCCCACAACCAAGAGACGAAGCACCTCCGAACGGATACTATCCAGGATGATTTTTCTGGCTTTAAGTAGGTTGACAATGGGTTTGACAGGATAGACGTTCTTTTTGTCCTCGTTGATTTCATCCAGGGGGACACCACTGCCCGTATTGAAAGAGACGACGTCGTAAGGAACTTCGTCTCCCGTTTCGAGGTACAAGAAAGTGATTCCCGGCGTTGATGCGTGTGACGTAGCCCTTGACAAAGGAGGCGCCCCGGTCTTCGACTAGCTTCTTGATATGAAAGCGTACCTCTTCAGGACGATAGATCCCCGAGAGGAGTCCGGGCCCATGCCCGAGTAGTAATGATGCGTGACCGGACTTATGAGGGAAACCCGATGCCCCAACTGGATGTAATCACCAACGTTGGCCAGTGCGGTCAAATGTGCGTGGCCCCCGCCCACAAAGACCAGATGCTTTCCCATACTGCCCTCAGGTTATCTCGATTGATCGGATCGACAGCCTGTTCTCCTCACCCGGAGGAGATTGCTGCACCGATCGAGGCTCCTATGACCACGGCCACGACCGGGTTGCACCACAAGGCTCAGCCTACCTGGAGATTGACGCTTACCAGATACAGGCCAAATCCGGCCAAGGCCCCCAGGGAGCCTCCGATGATCCACTTCATCTCGCACCTCTTTTGCCTGGGTATATGATGTTTAGAATAAGCGTAAGGGAGCTGTTGTCAAGCGTTCAGCCTCGAAGCTTTTTGCTCGGGGAACTGAAGAACGAGGCTTATCTTTTTGCAGTTTGGCAACATCTCTAAATATAGTAAATTGGAGTAGGAGCGGTACCTTCACCATCCAAACTCCACAGGAGGAGAATCAAGATGTCCGATGAATGGAACGAGCAAAGACTCCATGAAGTTAGCAGCTCATTTCAAGAGTGCAGAATACTGTTAAGTGCAGCCCAACTTGACCTCTTTACCAAACTCGAAGAAAGGCCCAAAACCGTACACGACTTATGTCAGGCAGAAGGCTGGAGCCCACGCGGGTTGGCTATCTTAATGGACGCTCTGGCTGCACAGGGCCTTTTGAACCGTTCACCCGACGGGCACTACAGTGTCAATCCGTCGATCAAGGGCCTGTTGGTGAAGGGTGTACCGGATTCCATACTCCCGATGGTCCTTCACAGGGGAACTATGTGGGAGACGTGGTCGCACCTTACCGAGATCGTCCGTACAGGTACCCAACCCGAATCGCGAAGACATCTTGTATCGACCCTCTGAAGACATGGAAGCTTTTATAGGGGCCATGCACGTCATCGGTTCGAGGATGGCGGAACAGATTGCCGATTCGATTGATCTGAAAATCTTCTCGCGGATGCTGGACATTGGGGGAGCCTCCGGGACATACATAATGGCATTCCTCAAAAAAGCTCCCAACCTGACAGCCACTTTGTTCGATCTTCCCGAAGTCGTCGAGATGGCCAGGAAGCGACTTACCAATAGCGGATTCATTGACAGGATACAGATTGTGCCCGGAGACTATAACACCCATGAATTACCCAAAGGGCACGACCTTGTATTGCTGTCCGCAATCATTCACAGCAACGACCGGGAGGTCAACCGGCGTCTTTATTCCAAAATTCATGAAGCTCTGGCGCCTGCAGGCACCATACTCATCAGGGACTATTTCTTGGATTCGAGCCGCACCATTCCTTTGGACGGAGCTATTTTCGCGGTGAATATGTTGGCGGCCACTACGGGCGGCACTGCGTATACTTTTGAAGAGGTGCAAGAGGACCTGGCAAGAGCAGGCTTCAAGGATGTGCGAATGATCCGGGAAGGGGATCACATGGATCAACTCGTTACTGGGGTTAAGTAAGCTTGGTACAATCTTTCGTAAATACGGTGACCTATTCGGGTGCCACGGACCTGGGCTTTGGCAGGTCCGTGACACCCAAGGCCGATCGGTCCTTAGTCAAACATGTCTTCGGATCCGCTCTGCTCGCAACTGCGTTCGCCTCGTGTATAAATTGTTTTGTACCGGGTCTCGAATCCCTCCACATCGAAGCAGCTTCGACATTCCTGGCTTTCATCCGGGATGCCTGACTCAATGCGCACTTCCAATCCGAGGGATTCATAGAATTCCTTCATCTCGGATAGCCGCGGCTCCTCGGCTGTGAATCTTCTTACCCATCCGTCGCTGATCAGATTCTTGTTGCGCTCAAGCGCCTCTTCGCTATTCATGGTGACGACCTCGTAAAGACCGCGGGTCAAGTATGTCGGCCATGCGCCACAGATCAAATCTTCAGATTCTGATCGATCGTTCTTTTTTGCACTCTGGCTTGCCCATCACCCGCAGGGTGAAGATGGAATACGGCAATTTCCGGCGGACAATTGATACGCCAGGGTACGAATGTCAAACCTATGCCCCGGTTCAGATACATGCGGCTATTACCCACTCGATACCACCCGTGAGTGAAGGGAGAAGCCACGCGAGCAATACTCAATCCGCGATCTCTCCCGGGATAGGGGAATATGATCTGCCCCCCGTGGATGTGGCCGGACAATACAAAATCCATGCCTGCTTGTGATGCGATTGGCAAAACGCTGGGGCGATGCGATAGGAGGATGCGCATTCCCGAAGAACTGGGAGCTTTATCCAGGAAGCCCCGAAAACCGGGAAACTTTGCCCCCCAAACCCAGTTGACCATCGGGTCGTCGATGCCCCCAAGGTGAATGTCCGAGCCCCCTTCCCTGAATGAAACCCACTGATTACGAAGCAGGCTGATGCCGCTCTGTTTCAGGCTTTGCACTACCAGCCACTCTCCCGTGTAAAAATCGTGGTTGCCGAGCACGGCAAAATTCCCGAGACGCCTGGGTTTGAGCTTTTTCAAAATCGGTGTCGCGTGTTCCACGGGCGTCAACGGTGAGTGGAACACGTCTCCTGTTATGAAGAGAGCGTCCCCATCCAGAGCATTAACAAGTCGCACCACTCGTTCCAGTTCCGGACTCCCCAGGAACATCCCAAAATGGAAATCCGTTATCTGAATGAATGTGAGCGGTCGGGTCAGGCCGTCAAGTTCAGGGTGAAACAGATCGAATTGGTCAATTATAGGCCGAGCATAAGCTCCTGCTATTCCCTGACCTGCATAGCTCGCAGCCGCGACCAATCCTGCGGCAGTGGTCCACTTAAGGAAGGCCCTACCGCGTCGGTGAGGGGCCGTATGAGGAAGGGACAGGCTTCCGTTGCACTTCCGATCGAGCTGTTTCTGTGGCTTGACGGGGCACTGATTCGGCTCTACATCCTGCAAGCCCCTTCTGTTCGCGTAGAATTTCGGGTGGCTTTGCTTTGCATCCAAATGGGCTCATGCATCCTTCTTGGCCACCGCTTAACGCCCTTGCGTCTGTTCTCAATGAATTTATTGCCGAAAGAACAGCATCTTTCAACCGCAAGATCTGAGAAATCCCGCCCAGGGCCAAAAAAAAGAGACAGAGGATCAGCACGTACCCAAGGTAACTGAAATAGGCAACCGAGGCTACCAGGTTTTTCAGCGAGTCAGGGGGGAACAGATCGTATGCCGACTTCAGGGCGACAAGATTTATCAGCCCCAACAAACCGAGAACCGAATAGGCTATCTTTCTGCTTACAGGATTGTATCGCTGAAACAGGTACTTCCTGACTGCAACAAAAACGAACCACTGGCAAAGAATGAGAAACGCAGCGATCACGGACAAGAAAAGTAAGACCCTATCCATCGAGTAATTTCTCCCGAAGAGTACTTTACCATTTCTTGCTCGCGGATGGCAGCCGGAATCCTCGCTTTTTTCGGCGCTCCGGCAGACATGGAAGATCATCCAGCCCGAGCCGTGGCATGCGCAGCTTGGAGCACAAGCTTACCTGCTGGGACTATCTGCATGGGCTTGAAGTAAAGAAAAACCGAAATGGCGCCCCCGCTCGGGTGTAGCGCTTTATGAAGCAGGTCCCTTGTCCGCTTCCCCCAGCCAGCTCGGGTTCTTGGCCGTCCCGTCGAAGGCATTCGTCGTCTTAAACCCCTCGAACTTGCCCCGGGAAGCCGCCTGAGCCGTCCGTGCGAGCAGATCGGCCACCTGCTTCTCCGTCAACGGCCGGAACATTTTGACCGCATCCAGATCCTGCTTGAGGATCTGGATGCTGTCGATCCCGGTGATGACGGTCGACGTCGGCAGGGTCATCGCGTAGTGGAGGCACTCGACCGGGGTCGCCGTCCTGCTCGTCAGGATGAGGCTGTCCCCCAGCGCCTTCATGCCGAGCACGCCGATGCCCTCCTTCACCAACACCGGCAGAACGTTCCGCTCGAAGCTGCGGAAATGGGCGTCCATGACGTTGAGCGGCAACTGCACCGCGTCGAAGCGGAACCCGTTCTCCTTCGAGACTTCCAGCATCCGCAGGTGGACGAGCGGGTCCTTGTGCCCGGTGAATCCGATGAACCGCACCTTCCCGGCTTTCTTCGCGCCGAGCATCGCCTCCTGGGCCCCGCCCTCGGCGAAGATCCGGTCGGCGTCCTCCAGTCGGATCACCTCGTGATACTGCAGCAGGTCGATCACGTCCGTCTGTAGCCGGCGGAGGCACTGGTCGATCTGCTCGGCGGCAGCCTTCCTGGTGCGGCCGTCAATCTTGGTCATCAGGAAGACCTTCTTGCGGTAGCCGTCTCTCAAGGCCTTGCCCATGCGGACCTCGCTGCCACCGTCATGGTAGTCCCAGCAGTTGTCCATGAAGGTGATGCCCGCGTCGATGGCAGCCCGGATGATCCCGATGCTCTCTTTCTCCTCCTTCTGACGGCCGATGTGGTGGCCGCCCAGGCCGATCACGGACACCTCTTCCCCGGTGTGACCTAACGGGCGGTACCGCATCTCGCCACGGACTGTCTCCTTGGGCCGCTCCAGTCTGTCCGGACCGGCTGGCAAGGCGCCGGCCGCCAGAGGGACCGCCGTAGTCGCCGCCATCAATTCAAGGAACTTTTGCCGATTCATGTGGATCTCTCTTTCTCCAATTCTCCATGCAAGGTTTTCCGTCTGTGAGTGAACTGCTATTCAAGCAGCCGACATGTCCCGGGGCCAAAAACGCGTGCCTGATCCAGCAGTTCAGCCTGGCAATGGCGGCGGCACCGCCAAGGCTATATTAGCACCGTCGCTGTCGTAGCCACTTCCGGGCCTAACTGCAAGTGTCTCGATGGTGATTCTGTTGCGTTACATGAACCGGTAGCAATTTCCGGCTCCTCCGAACTAATTGATGGCTTCAAATCTCACGCGGCCTAAAACTTTCAGCAACTTGGCTCATTCTTTATTTAGCGCTGCACATTTTAGTCTTTATTAGCCTTCAGCCAGTAGCGGGCAATAACAGATCTTCGGAACCGGCCATTCTTCCTGAGACATCCACAGTGACCACCCGGTAGCGGTGCGCGAGTTGATCCTTGGGCCGGTCTTCAAACGTGAACGGACTCATGGTGGTTTGCGGGCGATGTTCGACCCGGCCAATAGTGGTGGTTTCGGGATCGTGTTCGAAGCCGGCACTTCGAAATTCGTCCCTCCGAATTTCGTAGTGGCTCAGCGGTTGGTCTCCGGCATACGCCGTCTGCCAGGTCAGGAGCGCTACACGTTGGTCGGCCTGCATTTCCTGGGAAACGGCTAGATGGCGAGGCGGGCCCAGGGCCTCCGCCTCCTGCTGGAAATAGTTGGTCATGCCCTTCTTGGCCCGAGCCGCCGATCGTTCAATCTGTCGACGCTCGCTGTCGTCCATCTGGCTGGAAAGACGCGCGGCGGCCAGGTTTTGTTCCAGTTGGTCGCGTTTGGGGTCCGTATCAATATGTCCGATGCCGATGATCGCTGTAGCGATCCCTGGGGTTGACAAGCTGTATCTAACCAGGGGGGCGCTGGGGATTCCCCGGCTGCCCACAGTACGCACCACATCCGCGGGCTGTCGGGAAAAATGATTGCCTTTGCCGTACATGGCCCCGTCGGCGAAGACCTTCATAGCGATGATCCCTAGGTTCTTGGCTGCAGCGACCGGAATCACGTTGTATTGATGATTGAAATAGCGGCGGTCGTTGGCGTTTATTGCCACCAGGAGGGTGTCAATGACGTTGGCTGTGTCGCGCTGCAGGCACTCCATCAACACCGGGGAAGAGAAGTGGCCGGTAATGCCGATGTGCCGGATCAATTTTTCTTCTTTGGGGTTCAGACCGGTTAAGTTGGTACCGTCCCGGTAATCTCGCAGCGCCGCAAGGGCCCCGATCCGTTCCGCTTTGGGGTCTGGCGTCACCAGGCCTTCGAAGATAGCTTCCAACTCGTCCAGGTGTGTGAGGTTGTGAATTTGAACCAGGTCCAGGTAAGCACCGGAAGGATAATTGCCCTGGCCATCCCCAAAAATCTGGGACAGGGTACGCTTCAAATCATCCAAAGTCATTGACCCTGGCGGCCCGTTGGTTATGCTGGTCACGTTGCCTCGCTTCCCGGGCTGCCCTTTTGCGTAACGCAAACCGGTCTTGCTCGCAAGGAAGATTGACCTCCGTTTAGCCTCGTCATACTCGGAAGTGCCAGGGATTAAGTGTAGGGCCCGAAAAGCTTTGCCATAATTCAACTGACTGGGGCCGTAGAGGTTGGAGGTGTCAAAGTAAGTGATCCCTAAATCTACGGCCTTTAGGATAATGCGTTCGGGGTTCTCCCCCGGAGGAGTCCATTGCACGGAAGCCTGGCCCCCGAGCCCCAGCGTAGTAACCTCAAAACCGGTGCGCCCCAACGTTCGGGTCAGGGGTCTGTCTGGTTTAGCCGCCCCCGGGGAAACATTGGGAGGTGCGAGGAGCCAAAGACCGGCAGCAGAGGCGGTTGGCAGGACATCCCTTTGGCTCATGCTCCAGTTGTGGTCCGGGTCTTTCATGGTTCATTACCCTTTGAAGGTTACAAAATTAAAGCGGCCCCCCATACCGGACAAAAATTAATTTAGCGTATTTGACACACGGGATTGGCAAATGTTCATCAGCAATGGATATTACCTGGGATTAGGCCTCGCGCTTGCCTTGAGACAGATGGACCTCTGCCTTTCGAAGCATCCTGATGATCTGATCCTCCGTAAAACGTTTCCGCTTCATCCTGGCCTCCTGTCGGCCTCAGATACTGCCACAAGCCTCATTCAGAATCTGAGGCCAGTTTTCGTCCCATGAGGCAGCGCGTCCTATCACGAAAGACTGCATCGAGTTGGCAATGAGACGGGTAAACAGGACTCTCAATCCAGGCCTTGAACTTCCATGACATGAGGCACACCTTCCGAGCAAACTGTGCCAGATCGGGCATATCTGATCGAATAGCTGAGCGGATTCTTGGGCACGCGGACAAGAGCGGATACCTGGACGGGACCTCCCTGTAAGTCAGAGATACGGTGAGATTTCCGACGACGAACTCGTCCAGGCAATAGACAAGCTGATCTTCAATCATGGGGACTCCCGGATCAACGGAAGATTTGTTGTCTTGAAACCTGTTAGCTGGGTGTTAGCTGGAGGGCGTTTTGCAGTGGATGAGGGCCTTGACAGTGATGCAGAAAGCTTGTAATGTTGCGCCTGTGGGGATGTAGCTCAGCGGGAGAGCACCGCGTTCGCAACGCGGGGGTCGAGGGTTCAAATCCCTTCATCTCCACCACGTAATATCAAGGGGAATCAGGATGTTGGCTTGGCCGCTCCACCCTCATTTCTTCTTTCTGGCCCCTTCGTGTCCCAACTTGGCTGTCAAAAAATCTCCAGATCTCCAACTCCAGCAGAAGTTTCGACGGAAAAGGTAAGGGCAGTAGACAAGGCAAGGGTCATCCACATTAAGACTTCATGGGTGAGCCAAGAGCAGATCTGACCCCTTTTCTCGGGAGGAACTCTACTTCTGCGCCACGTATGTCGCTCCCTTTCCTGACGCTGTTTCCTCGACCTTTGAAGTCCGCTTTGCGAGAATGGGGTATTTAGGTGATGGAAAGTTTAACCTGGCTTACAAGGGACAGACCGGCAGGTGGTGCGAAATGTACCGGTCTTTGTCAATTGGCAAATGCCTCGAAGCCATCCGGGACGAACCTCATTTCATTCCTTGACACGATTGGAAAACTAGACCCAGGTTCATCCCCGACCACTCCTCCCGATGAATACAAAATGTAATTGTCGTTGAACAAACGTTGAGGCTGAGGTATGACTGCCGCTGGATGGTATTTCCCAAGCTAGGCTTCCGATAGGTACTTCAGAATGAGCGATTCATGGGGGAATTCCATTCTTTTTGCTTTGGATTGTGAGAAGACGCCGGAATCAATACGGTCGGAAGAAGTTCGGTGATAGAATCAATTCGATTTCAATACACAAGCAGCGAGTGTCTATTTTGACCCAGGCTCGTCAGCCGTGTCAGCAACACATAGGAATTTGGGAAATGGAAACCGAAGAAGATGTGAAGATCAAGACCGTCCTGACATGGTTAAAAGAACTCGGCTTCAGTGAACCCGAACTCAAATTTGAGCGAACACTAACCCTAAAATTAGGCCGAGCCACGGTTTGTGTTGGCGGCAAAAGGAAAACGAAATCAAAAGCGGGGCGTTATGACATCCTGGTCTCCAGAGACGACGCAAATCTCTTTATGGTGGAGGTGAAGGCTCCTGACGAGAAGCTAACGGACGATGATCGAGACCAAGCTATTTCGTATGCGAGATTGGTTCACCCGATTGCTCCTTTTGCACTAGTGACGAATGGACGTGATGATTGGAAACTTTATGACTCGATCACCAAGGATCTAATTCCCCGATGCGACTTCGTGCTCAAGGACAAATATTCCATCGAGCTGCCGGACGAATCCAGATATGAGGCGCTGAAGAGATTCTTCGGATACTCCACAGAAAATTTATTGGCATTCTGCGAGTGGCAAGTAAATGATTACATGAAGGAATTGGTCGGATCTTCTTCTGACAGAAAGAAAAAATACATAAAAGAGCTTTTTGAACCGTGGGAAGAACTGGACCGCTTGTTTGAAGAATTCCTGAAATCGCCCGTTCCGGCATTCATGGTCGTGGGTGATTCTGGCAAAGGAAAAACCTGCTGGGCTTGCCATACGGCCCTGAAACAGCTTGCAGATGGATTTGCAACGTTGTTTTACAGAGGCCAAAATCTTAGGCGTGGTCTGTTTTGTGCATTCAGTTCAGATCTCAACTGGGAATTGTCGCCCAAATTGATGGAGGAAGAAGGCCCTAAACGTTTCTTTGATCTTTTTCAGGATAGACCGACGCTGATCTTCATAGACGGGGAAGTCCCCGACTCTGATTATACCAGAGAAATGATTGATGACGTTTCTGCGAAGGACATCTGGTCGCAACGTGAAAGTTGTCATCACCTGCAAGTCAGCCTCGTTGCCGCACCTATTGCGCGACAAGGATTTGGCTCCTTCCCGGCTCTCTGAGCAAGTGTTCGAGATTAACAACAGCAAGGGATACTTGCTTGCCGGTTTCGCGGACCAGCAATTTCGACGAGTCCTGGATAGGTATCGGCTTCTTTACGATTTCCAGGGGTCCTTCGAGGACCGGGTGCTAGGGGACTGCAAGAGGAGCCCCTTTCTGTTGCGAATAATGTTTGAAGTGGCATCGAGCAAGAGACTTGAGAACGTGACATATAGCTCGAAAGAGTTTTTTCATCAGTACCTCACGGACCTCTATGGCCGGTTCAAGAGGAGGGACATAATTCAAGATTTGCTCAGCCGTATTGGAGGAATTCTCTTTGCTCGAAATGTCGAGATCATTCCCATCCAAGACTTACGCGAAGCACTTGACCTTCAGTCTGCTGACACCATTCCAGACGGTTTATTTAATAATGATGTTCTCACCCGCGACTCCGATGCACTTACCACTCTGGTTGGTTTCTATTTCCCAATTGTTAGGGACTTCATAATAGCATTCGCTCATCTGAGATTAGACCAGATGTCTCAGCAACAACTTGCAGACCAACTTGCCTCCATGAAGTACCAAAGGAGTCCATTCAGATGTAATGAGGCTCTACTATACTTTCGCTTCCGAGGCTCACAAGCGTGTTATGGATGGGGAAGTCCATGATAACGCTCTCGGGTACGTTGAGCGTTATCAGGCAATCCTTGATGAGAACTTCTGGGCCATTAAGCAGTCGTTTGAACCATTTACGTCTGAGAAGATAGGACTTGTTGGCTATTTCAATTTAATCAGCAAGACTATTCCTGCGTATGGGTTTCGGGCCTTAGAAGAAACTGAAGAACCAGTGCTGCTTCTTCCGCTGACGGAGGACGTACACCCCGACAAGAGCATGCTGGCATTCATAAACGGGGTCCGCACTGTCCATTGGAGACCTACCCTAAAAGGTTTTCGATCAGTGGTGGATTTCAACTCAGAAATCTTGTGGCATGACATAGGACCGGCTCTCGATGAAATTACCTTGAAAGGCTTGCTGGATGAGGGCGGTAGCCGGACTTTGCTGATGGAACGGGTTTTTGCTACGGCTTTGCATGTACCATGACGAAATCATACAGCTTGCAGATTTCAAATCCTCTGGTTCGTACGAACCTGTGAGTCTTGATGGTCTCCGGTACTGGTCTTCTGGACAAGAGAGCCCGCCGGATCATCGAAAGGAGGATGCTTCATTCAAAACTTCGCAGGGGAGAAATAAACCTCGTGTCACACGAAGGAGGGATCTACTACTCGGCGGGCCTTGACGACAGGGAATCGTCGTCACTGGACAAATCGGCGTGGCGCATCGCTAGTCGAGCAAAGTTTTTCCGTCACCCCGAAAAATTGAATCCTGGTTTCAATGACGATTATATGGAGTCTCGATTGCACGGTGACATTGGCCTCCTCGAATCAATGGGACTTGGCGAGTTGGAACCCCCTATTCAAATGTCGTTCACGGATTACCAATCTTTACTCAATTCTCAAGGTGATGTGCCCACAGGATTGGCGCTGCTGGGTAACCTATACAAGAAATTTCTTGATGTGTACAAGATGTTGGTGGAAGGCAGCTTACCGACTCTCCGAGATTATCTCCCACTTTATCGAAGCATGCCTCTGACTTGTTTCTTGCGATTAGAACCTTCAGGGGCGAACTCAAAAATTGCCCTCGTGTTTTGTGCAGACCAACATCAGAATATCAACAGCGTGATAGTTTGCTCCAATAGGGATCTCAAAGTCGATTGGAAAGAGAATCTGGTTTCTTTCGCCGGAAGGCATTATCCCCTGCTGAGCGAGACTACAGGTCACTTGTTTCCACATTTCTTTCCGGCTTACGGTAATCCAG
>CAWHDO010000025.1:0-145415 GCA_963828085.1 uncultured delta proteobacterium | reverse complement strand
GTAGACGCCAAGACCCTTAAAGGAGCTATCAAGGAGAGGGTTCACAAGGATTTCTGCATCATGACCGACGAGTGGGCGTCTTATACAGGAATTGGAGTCGTTAATTTAAGGGTGGTCATGAAGTCGTCAATCATGGAAATGGTGAATTCAAGAGAGGAAATGCTTTCACAAATACAGTGGAATCTTACTTTGCTTTGCTGAAGAGAGGCGTTCATGGGATCTTCCATCATGTGTCCAAGCACCATCTGCATCGTTACTGCGATGAATTCTCGTTCCGCTGGAATCACCGTAAAATAGATGATGGTGAAAGGACGATTGCTGTGATAAAAGGGTCAGAAGGGAAAAGGCTAAGTTATAAGCCTTTGGCTGGACTTTGCTAAGAGAAATAATTAACCTTCTGGAAAGGTAAGAGTATAACTACACATGGCCTCATTTACCTTGTTGAAGGTTTTTTTCATTCTATGAAAACTCCAGTGATTTAGTCAACCCAAACTACAACAGGTGTTTTGCAGAATGAGTCCAAGAGTAGATAAGAAAGACGTGGACGGCATAGAAGTAAAGATAAAAGAAGCAGAACATGGTAATCCGCATGTTCACGGATGGTACGGAGGCAGTAAGGTGAAGATCTTTATTGAGTCTCTGGATGTAGAAGGTAACAGGCAGTTACCCCCACAACAAATGAAGAAATTGCGAAACTGGATGTCCAAAAACACAGAGTACCTTTTGGAGGAGTGGAGCAAGATAGTAGTCCTACCTTATTAAGGAGGAGTGAAAGATGAGAGAGATTATTCAGGTAAGACCAGCAAACGATTACTTTTTGGAGATTGAATTCTCCGATGGAAGTAGGAATTTAGTTGATGTCAAGCCTTTACTACAGTTTCCAACATTTGAGTCAATACGAGATTGGGATTATTTCTCACGGGTCAAAGTGGACCACAAATTTGGAGGCGTAGAATGGCCTAATGGGACTGATATTTGTATAGATTGGATTGAAGCACAAATAACAAGACAGAGGCCGAAGGTTTTCCATGCTTGATCTCATTTATTGCTGATAAATAAAGTGATCAACTGGTTCTTAAAGGATTAGGTATGAAAAAGAAAGGTCAAAAAGAGCGACTAAAGCCAATCTCATTCTACGGTCACGACCCTAGGGACGTGATTAGGGCATTTATGCAGGTTAGTCCTAAGCGACTAAAGGAACTTGAAGAGGAAGAGCGACAGCTCTTAGAGTCAGAACAAGACCGTGAGATAAAATAACTAGCGGAAGGTAATAACCAATGAACCGATTGGATAACGGAAGATACTCTGTCATGCTAAGGGTTGACTACTTGCACCATTTAGTCAAAGTTCCGGGGAAGTCTAGGAGGCTGTCGCATAACGCTTTACATTCTTCGTGGGTCGGGATATGAGCGGGGTTCATGAGAGACTACCGCTTCATCCCGTACGAGCCGGACAAGCCATTGTTGCTTCCGCCTGACCTGCGGAAGTGGTTGCCTGAGGACCACTTGGCCCTGTTCATCAGCGACGTGGTTGACACGTTGGACCTCAGGGAAATAACGGCGGAATACCTCCATCTTCAAGGGGGACATCCCGCGTACCATCCTGCGATGATGCTGAAGCTCCTCTTTTACGGGTACTGCGTCGGGGTTCGGAGTTCCCGGCGCATAGAGAAGAAGACCTATGAGGACGTTGCCTTCAGGGTGCTCTCGTGCGACAGCCATCCCGACCACAGCAGGATCTCGGACTTCAGAAAGCGTCATCTCGGGGCTATTTCTCGTCTGTTCGTTCAGATCTTGGAGATATGCAAGGAGTCCGGGCTGGTGAAGCTTGGTTACGTGGCCCTTGACGGGACCAAGGTAAAAGCCAACGCTTCTAAGCACAAGGCCATGAGCTACGGTCGGATGGTTAAGAAAGAGAAGGAGCTTGCCCGAGAGGTGGAGAAGCTTCTGAAAGAAGCGGAGGCTCTGGACGAGAAAGAGGACAAGAAATACGGCAAAGGCAAGAGAGGCGACGAACTTCCGGAAGAGTTGAAATTCAAAGAGAAGCGGCTTGCAAAAATCCGAGAAGCCAAGCAAGCGCTTGAAGAGGAGGCTCGTGAGGAGGCTGCGAGTAAAGGTAAGGGCCGCAAGGGTGGAAAACCGCCCGAAGATGGACCGTCCGGCACTTCCCATGTGAAGCCGAAACCGAAGAAACAGCGCAACTTCACTGATCCGGACAGTCGGATCATGCTTAACGGAGCCACCAAAGCCTTTGAACAAGCATACAACGGCCAAGCCGTAGTGGATTGTGACAGTCAAGTGATAGTGGCCGCTGATGTCACGCAACAAGCCAACGACAAACGGCAACTGGTCCCGATGCTGGAGCAGATCGAGGAAAATCTTGGAGAAATCCCGGACCGCGCGCTCGCCGATGCCGGGTACTTCACTAAAGAAGCCGTGGAATCTGTAGCTAACGGATTCACGGAACCGTTTATCCCTCGTGAGCGTAAAAAACACTGCGACCCACCAGGTCCGGGTCCTCTGGGGCGAATTCCCGACAACCTGTCCGCGGTGGACAGAGCACTGCGCAAACTCAAGACAAAAGCGGGGCAACAGATCTACTCCAAGCGAAAAGAGAGCGTCGAGCCGGTTTTCGGTCAAATCAAGGAAAACAGAGGCATAAGGAGTTTCCTTCTGCGAGGTCTGGCCGCAGTCAAAGGAGAGTGGAATCTCATCTGCCTTACCCATAACATCCTGAAGCTCTGGAGGCATCTGTGGCTGAACAGGGGGAGAAGTGCGCGCGTCTATGCGTAAGAGAGGCGGAAAAAGCTCAAAACCGAGCCCTTTCTGCGTGAAAACCGCGCATTTTGCTCCTTTCAGGCCAATTATAGGACACTCGCGTGCCACAACCTCCGATAATATGCCAACTGTCGTCTGGAGTCGTTCAAATGTGGGAACTAACGCGTACAGCCTCCTAGGGATACCCGCATTCAAGAAGCGATATCGGACATGTTAGATCTACCTGAAGATGTTATAATTCAAGAGGTAGAAAAACAAGAAGTGGAGTACTCCTCCTGGACTGAGGAGAAACACGAAGCCACGGAAGAACAGGAAGCCACCTATGATACACAAGTTCATGAAGTATATATTCCAGATGCACTTATTGGAAGGCTTCAACCGTACCGATGAGATTGGAAATCAGACTGATAACGTTATCAATGCCGCAATTCGACTGTGGCTTCAGAAACGGGGTATAGAGGGATTAAGGTCATAAACTTTACGAGTGTAAGACTGAATACTTCGGAGGCAAGGGGTTAGTTATGGGTAGTATTCCTCCTGACGTTAAAATCACCCTTGAAAAAATCAAGCAAGAATTCATGAGAATAAGCCTTCATTGGAGAGTCTATTCGCAGATTTTCCGTGGTCCAAAGTTACAGATTGAAATGCTGAATATGACTGCTCCTGCTGCTTTCGTTTCTCTTGAGGTCGCTCTGCGAAACGAAATTTTGATGTCATTGAGTAGGTTGTCAGATAAGGCTAAGACCGGGCGCAATAAGAATCTTACCTTTGATAGGCTACAGAAGCAAATAGAAGACAGCAAAAACCAGAACTTGTTAGACAAGCTCTCTAACAAACTTGCTCACATTAACGAAAGATGCAAACCGATACGTGAGCTTAGAAACAAGCTGCTTGCACACCTTGATGCTGATGTCGAAACAACAAAAGTCGAGAGTCCAAATCCTCTTACTGTCAAACAGGTTAAGGAAGCAATCAAGTCTATGCAAGACTATCTGATCATCTGCCAACGACATTATGAGCCGGAGAAACCCTTTGGCCCAGATTATGGCGAAGAGGGCGAATTACTAATCCGATTTGTGAGGGACGGGCTGCGCCTCCACGAATTGATACATAGAGAAGGGAAAGTGTCTCATACTGAATTAGAACAAGGCAGATGGAAAGATGTTTTGAAGAAGGAGCCGAAAAACTCTCCAGGAGGAATAATATTTCCACATCGGCACAGATAGAGAAGAAAAGCGATTGTTTCTCTTGACCAACCATTCTAAGAAAGAGCAGGAAGACAAAAGAGACACAGATGGACCATTCAATAAATGACCGGATTGCTACTATACGCAAACTGCTAGTGTTGCGTTCCTCAAGTAAGAGTGCTATAAGGTTTGGTCATGGGGGTGTTCCATGGCCAGAAAGTCGGTGAAATTTGAGTTGACTGCTGAGCAAGAGGCTACGCTGAAAATGTGGGTTGGTTCTCATCGGACTCAACAGCGGTATAGTCGGCGTGCCCAGGTGATCCTGTTGTCTGCAGAGGGCCTGACGCTCGAAGAAATCAGCGCACGGAGCGGATTGAACCGGACGAATTGTCTGAAGTGGCGTAAGCGCTTTGCAGCCGAAGGGTTGGACGGTCTCAAGGACAAGCCTCGAAAGGGGCGTCCCGCAAGTATTACGCCTTGGCAGCGTGCCCAGGTGGTTCGGCTGGCGTGTGAGAGGCCGTTTACCGGAGCGAACGCATGGAGTAGACGGGAGCTTGCTCGCGTGACCGGTCTGGGAAGCACAACGGTTCACCGGATTCTGGAAGGAGCGTCGCTCAAGCCCCACAAGGTTCATCACTGGTGCGGCAAGAGCCCAGATCCTGAATTTGAGCCCAAGCAGACGGCTATTATTGGTCTGTATCTGAATCCTCCTGAGAATGCATTGATTTTGAGCGTGGACGAGAAATCGCAAATACAGGCGTTGGATAGGACTCAGCCGGAACTTCCTCTCAGACCTGGGAATCCCAAACGGCATACGGCAACCTACACCCGCCACGGGACCACGTGTCTGCTGGCTGCGCTCGCCGTGCATGAAGGCACGGTGAAGGCCCGCTGCGTGGACAGCAACAACCGCCATGTCTTTCTGGCTTTCCTCAAGAGCCTGTATCGAGCCCATCCCCACAAGCACCTTCACGTCATTGTCGACAATCTGCCCCTCCATAAGCACCCGGATGTGATGGAATGGGTCTCTCGACGAAGAAGGCTGACGCTCCATTTTACTCCCACCTACGCCTCGTGGCTCAACCAAATCGAGATCTGGTTTCACATCTTTTCCCAAGACGTGGTCAAAGGAGGGGTCTGGCAGTCAAAACAGGAACTGGTTGATCAAATCATGCTCTACATCAAACGATACAACCGAGACAGAGCCCATCCCTTCACCTGGACATATACAGGGAAAGTGCTCGTGGCATAATAACTCTAACTTAAGGAACGTAACACTAGACGAGATGGAAGCGGAGGTTCGTCCAGAAGAGGAAGAGGCATTCCAAAAGGGCTTCTCTGCGCTTGAACTTCCAGACATCATCCAAGACATAGTTGATTTCTTGATGCCTCTGCTATCACCGTATGAAGTAGCCTTCTATTGGTATATGTTCCGGCATGCCATAATCGCTACGGGAACGCAGCAGGTCCGAATCAGTAATAAGAAGATGCGAAGGGGAGTTGTCAGTTCAGTGTACACGAAAGGGCGGGAAGACAGCCCGACAGTTAGCGAACAACAGGTGGCGAATGTTTTGAAATCGCTTGAAGCCAAGGCTGTAATCAGAAAAGACGGTGAGCCTAACCGAGAGGGCACCCTGTATCGGGTAATGATTCCGGAAGAAATTGAAGAATGCCGGGTCTTGATGCAGGAATACCAAAAGGCAGAGATTAAGCCAGTCATTGCTGAAAAAGAAGTTGATTACTACAACGTCCGGGAAAATCGGCTCCAGATATATGAACGAGACGAATACAAGTGCAAATATTGTGGAAAACAACTCACCAGATTCACCGCTACACTGGATCATGTCGTGCCAGTTGTTGAAGGAGGTGAAAACACTTATGGAAATCTGATAACAGCCTGCTTATCCTGCAACTCGCAAAAGAATCGGAGACCAGTGGGCGACTTTCTAGCCGATACCAGTTCCATTAAGAGCTAGACGACACCTTCGCCAAGTGCATAGTTCCGTTCTCTCTTTTGGCCTCGTGGAGGATGACATTACCAACCGAGGACAAATGTGGACAGCGCAGGATCGAGCCTCCGAAGACAGAGTTGGTAACCTGGCTTGTCCTTGATGCGGTTTCTTGTACTAGGCCTTTACAGCATGTAAGAATGCCTGACAATCAGATGGGTGTTTCTGATGAGTTAGATTTATTGAGCCAAAGGATTTCCTTTCAGGATCTCGTTTGCGCAGCATACAATTGACTCCTGCTCATGGCATGAGTCTTGCTCTCAATGCTTCAGGACCGCCACGAAATGAGGTACACGCGAATGAAAGGCCAGCGTTATTTCTGGAACGTGTTACGTGTTGTTAGTGGAAAACTGGATAAGGAGGTTAGGCACCTAGAGGACCTTTATAACATGCCGGTTTCGGAAGCAGATACTCCCGAAGAAACATCTGGTTCTGATGATCAGCAAAGTTATTCACATGACCGAGAAGCTGTCCATATGCATGAAATCGAACGACAGCTCGATAATTGAGTCCTGCCAACGCCTTGCCGAGGAGATTCGTAGGCATGAGCGGCTTGCGACCTTCGGTCTGGTTGAACAGGCTTCTTTCATGGGCAAGCACATGTTCAAGATAGTAGTGCGATTTCCTAGCCGCATGGAACGCATTGCCATCATGCTCGGTAACATTTTAGATTGTTGCCGCATCAAGACCGCTGAGGGCATCCACTTTAGCGATAAGGGGCAGGAAGAGCTTTCAGTGATCTTCGAGGTCGCCTTGGACATGTTGAAGAAACTGCGGGACATCCTAATCATATACAACAAATTCCTACTCGGTCAAATAAAGTTCGACCGGCACAGACTTGAACACCTTGTGGAGGACGCGGACTCGCCAACTGGGAGCGGATGGAAGCCGGTATTTGCACTCCACCGAGTGCATCAGTGTACGTAGAGATTCTCGATTGTTTCAGAAATATGAACGAATACATCGCCAGAATGAGCCGGAACCTTCTTGATCTTGGACGCTTGGAGTCGGAATGCTAACTTGCTGAAAATCGTACAGTGAGGAGCTGCGGAGACGTGGTCCTCCTGTTCCGCCTGGGCACCATGACAGACTTGTATTCCATTCAGATCTCGACACTGTTCATAGCCGGAATTGTAGCAGGCTTCTCGGCAGGCTTGCTGGGGGTGGGGGGCGCCTTTATCATGGTGCCCGTACAGTTTTGGGTGCTTCAATCGCTAGGAGTGGATCCGACGGTGGCTGTTCGAGTCAGCTTCGGTACCAGTTTGTTAGTGCTCTTTCCCACATCTCTGACCAGCGCGATCACTCACCATCGCAAAGGGGCTGTTCTTTGGAAGGCGGGAGCAATTCTGGGGCTGACCGGGGCGAGCACTGCATTTTTTGGGGCCTATATTGCATCGCAGCTTTCCGAGCGTATCCTGACGAGTGCGTTCGGCTGCGTCGGCCTTTTCCTTGCTCTGAGGATGTTAACATCAGGTACGCCGGTTAGCGGCGCAGGACATGTGGAGTGTGTTGGTCCGCTCATTCTCTGGGGAGTCGTCTTCGGTTTTGTTTCCGGGATCATCGGGGTCGGCGGAGGAGGCTTGATGATCCCTGTGATGATCAACTTCCTGGGATTCAGTGTACACGAGGCCGTGGGCACCTCCGCGGCTCTTATGATCTTCACGGCGCTGGGCGGGTCCGTGTCATACCTGATAAATGGATTAGGCGTCCAGGGCTTACCCGCGTATTCCACCGGGTACTTGAACTGGCTCCAGTTCGCCCTGTTGGCCGGCTCCAGTATCCCTATGGCGGTTGTCGGAGCCAGAGCCGCTCATGTGATTCCGTCCCATAGGCTCAGAGTGATCTTCGGTCTAGGTACCGTTGTACATAGGAATGAAAATGATAGGGGTGTTTTCGTGGCTCAGTCTGCCTATATAAAAGGACTGTTGCGTATCGGACTATAACGCTGCATCATCTTGTATTCTGTACGGCACGTGCCATGATCGTCTTTAGGAAAGTCCGCCTTTCTCCACATAGCTTCCGGAGCCTTCTCACCGCAACTAACTGGCTTCTCTACGCCGTCGTCTCTCTCATGTTGCCTGGGTGGCAGTGGACGTGGCCGGTGCTATGAAAGGCCGTTCGGGATGCATGAAGACCGTCAATACAGCACCAATCGCGCAGATTGCCACACTGAACCCAAACGGTATATCCCAGTTGCCCGTCTTGTCTATGACAAGGCCAAACACCACCGGCGAGATGATTCCCGCCAATCCGAACCCAAAATTCATCATGCCTCCGGCAATCCCGGCGTATTCACGCGTAATGTCCATCGGTACTGCCCAAATTGTCCCTACTATGAGTTCAAGGCAGAAGAAGGAAGCTCCCAGAAAGATCGCCACAAGTGTGACATTCATAGTCATCATGGTGGCGAAGAGAAACGAACCGGCAAGCACCAATGCCACCGCGATGAAGGCGTTGCGTGCCAGCCGTTTGTTTCCGGTGCGCACAAGGATCCAGTCGGAAAACGTTCCGCCGATTGTGTCTCCCACCACGCCCGCAAAAAATGTCAACCCTGCCAGCAAAGCAGAGGATTTCAGGTTAAGATGATGTTTATTCATGAAATAAAGGGGTATCCATGAGATAAATACCCATAGCATCCAGCCGTAGCAGAAATCGACTGCAGTCACCGACCCTATCCTTTTGGCAAGAGCTAGGAACGGTGTTCGAGACTTCCGCGACATTCTGGTAGTTGGGCTCAAAACAGCAACTTCAGCTTCTGTGATGGAGGGGTGTGTCCGAGGATCGTCCCGAAAATACCACCACCAAGTAACGACCCATATGAAAGAGAGGGCACCGCAGATCCAAAATGATGCTCTCCAACCAGCCATTGCTAGAATCCATGCCACGATTGGAGGTGCGATTGCGCCCCCCAACCGAGCCGCACTGTGAGTCACGCCCTGAATGAACCCAAACCGTGTGTTCGGGTACCAGTTTCTCATGGCTTGGGTAGCGGCCGAAAAAGAAGGGCCCTCACCAGACCCCAGGGCCAGGCGGACAACGAACAGGCTCACCAGGCCTCCTATGAAACCGGTAGACACCGTGGAAATTGCTACGACCAGGCCACAAACCGCCAGGGTAAGACGAGCCCCAAACCTGTTGGCCAACCATCCACCCACGAGCTGCCCGAATAAGTAAGGCCAAGCGAACGCAGAAAAGGCGAGCCCGATCTCGGTGTTACTGAGCGAGAACTCTTTCATCATATCCTTGGCGGCTACTGATATGTTGACCCGGTCCAGGTACATGATCCCGTACATCGCGCTCAGAACGACTGTCATCCAGCCTGTAGCACTGAGAAATCCGCTTCGTTTGCTCCGAGTACGCGCAGAGGGCCCTGTGATCGATGACCCCTGCTCGGAAAGGCGGGGATCATCCACTTCCGCGGCGCCGCTGTTTTTCCTTACGTGATCCGACATTGGAACCTCCTTCGAAGTGGAGTCTGATGGTTCGTTGATCCCAGCCCTCAGGGTGCCAAACCGGCCAGAACGAACTAGGTCGAGGAGAGGCGTTCAGGCCGCGAAGCTTTGCTGAGAGTGACTATTTCTCTATCGCTTGCTGATGTCTATACCTTTTTCTTCTACGAACTCACAGAGTTTGAGCCTTTGGATCTTTCCGGACGGCCCCCTCGGTAACTCTTCCACACACAACATGACCTTGGGAGTCTTAAATTTTCCGAGTTGTGCAAGGCAGTGCTCCCGCAACTCTTCACCACTCACAGTACAACCGGGCTTCAGCGTGTAGCAGACCATAATTTCTTCACCGTAGTGCTTGTCGGGGATGCCACACGCTGCAGCATCAAGAATTGCAGGATGGCAGTATAAGCACTCGTCGATTTCCTTCGGAGCTATGTTTTCGCCTCCCTTTATGATGAGTTCTTTGATTCGACCAGTCACATAGACGAAACCGTCCTCATCCATGTACCCCAGGTCACCAGTGTGGAACCATCCGTCGGGTTCCAGGCTTTTGGCGGTAATGTCAGGAGCCTTGTAGTACTCTTTCATGACGTTGTCCCCCTTGATCATGATTTCGCCTACGACTCCGCGAGGACACTTTTCCCCATCCTTGTTTATTATCTTGGCTTCATTCCCTACTGCTTGACCCGGCGATCCATATTTGCGTTTGGTGGGGTCCAAAGGATTCGAAAATACTGGCGCAGCGGTTTCTGTTATGCCCATAGTTTCCACAATTGAAATGCCGAATTTCTCTTCAAATGCTTTGTGGAGTGCAGGGGGCAAGGCCGACGAAGCAGACCTGCCAAAACGGACCTGATCAAGGTGATACCCCTTATCCTGTATTTCAGTGCTGGCAACCAGGTATGAAATGATAGTAGGCACGACAGAGAACCATGTGCATCGATAATTCGAAATTAGAGGCCAAAACTCGGTTGCGTGGAAGCGTTCGGGCATGACAATCGAGGACCCGCTTACAAGTGGAGCCATGACAGAAACAATCTCAGCGTTGATATGGAACAATGGCAGAGAAACCAACCCAATGTCATCTGTCACCAGTTGATGGGCCAACGTGACGTACTCGCCGCCGGCGATCATGTTCTTTTGAGTAAGTATGCAGCCTTTGGGTAAACCGGTGGTTCCCGAGGTATAGAGCAGGAGCGCGGGGTCTTCAATGGTTACGTCCGGAAACGCATATGCGGGTACATCTGTTTCAGGGAAGATCTCTTTGGCGTCCTTATCAATGACCACCACTTCGATATTTCTGTTGACCTGATCCAGCGCTTCGACAAGCCTTTGGCGCTGGAACTCGGTCACAAAAACCAGTTTGGTGTCGGAATGATCGAGCACGTAGGTCAATTGGGACGACTGGGCGTTCAGATTTATGGGAGCTATTACCAGACCGGAGTACATGGCCCCCAAGAATATTCTGGTGGTCTGATACCCGTTGCCCATCATAAAGGAGATCTTGTCTCCCTTTTCGAGCCCCATCTTCTTAAACTGTGTGCCGTACTGAATGCAGGAATTCCTCAACTGGGCATACGTTAGTACCAGATTGGGTTCCGGCGCCACCATGAAGACCTTGTCCGGTTGTTCCCTAGCCTGTTTTTCGACGTGGTATCTGATCGTGCGCATGGCTCCTTCCTTCCTCTTCGGCTTGAAATGGAGTCGCCAGGTTGTTTGAAATGCAAGCTAATGTTTCAAAATACCTGAAGAATGAGCGTTTGCGACCAGCCGTCGCGTGGCACGAGAAGTGATCATGCATGACAGTATGACCACGATGTGCAAGAATTACGAATTCCGCCGACCTTTACTCCAATCATCCAGAGCATCCGAGTGCTCGTTCTAACGGTCTAAGCTTGGTCTCTTCAAGACACGGTGTCGCCACGGACTCGGATTTTCATATTTGAGCATCGATCATGCCTGTTTTCTCTCCATTCAGAAGTCCACCACTTTACCGTCTTCTGCCATCTCATACTTGATTGTGTCGCTCCTGCCCAGCATGTCATTACTCATGTGAGTGAGGATCAGCCGCTTGGGACGAATTTCCGGTAGGTGCTGTTCCAAAGTCTTGAGGTTGAGATGATACTTGATTGCTTTCTCATAGAAGTAGGCCTCACAAACAAAGAGGTCAGCCTCATATGCTGCTTCTGCCAATTCTGGACACCAGTCCGTATCGCCGGAATACGTCAAGACACGCCCGTCCATCTCCAAACGCAGAGCAAAAGACTGCGAATTTGCAACATGCTTGTCACTGACGGCGTACGGGGTGACAGTAAGCTCATTTATAGAGGTTTGCACCCGAGGCTCCAATTCCAGGATTCGTAGATCGAATTTTTGGGCTATTTTGGAAGATCCGGGGAAAAATAGATCCATGGCCTCGAAGAATACTTCGTGCAAGCCTGACGGGCCGGCAATAGTGAGCGGAGACTGGCGTTTTGAGAACTGTGCATCGAGAATAAAGAACGGTAGGCCCGCGAAATGATCCGCGTGCAGATGTGTTATCAGGATTGTATCAATTGAATTGGGTGACACGCGGAAATGTTTCATGGCTATGAGAGAGGATGCGCCGCATTCCATAAGGGAGCGCGTAGACTCGCTCTCGAGCAGCATGCACATATTGAAACGTCCGCCACTGCCGAAAGCGTCGCCGCTCCCCAGAAACTGCAACCGCATTTGCCTGTCTCCTCGTGTTGGCTTCAATGCTCAAACCGGACCCACCGTTTCGCGTGTGCGTGGGGGCCTGGCTCTATGTCACATGCAGTCGAATCCCAACCGAAAGGCTTCCGTGTTCTCTTCATGATACTTTGGGATAATAGCCAGAATGCTCTCCAAGACCAAGTTCTTGTCCAGGTCTGCTTCAAGCAGTTTCGCCATTGCGCCCAGAGCAATAGAGTTGCTGAAGATCGGCCTGCCGAAATTGTCTATCGCGAGCTGCTTCGCGGGCAAAGCTCGCTGAGTACAGGGAAGCGTGTCGTCAATGGCTTCAACGAATGCCGGATCGTAGATAATGAGCCCATGATCGGGAACAGTGCTCTTGAAACGGTTGTAGGCGGCCAAAGATAGAGCGACAAAGTAGTCCGGATTCTCGCACATTGGACTATCGATCAGTTCGTGGGACAAAACCACCTGGCTGCGCACATACCCGCCCCGCATTTCGGTTCCGTGACTCTTGAGCATGGTCACATGCAGCCCTTGCTTCACCGCAGCCTCGCCAAGGACCTGGCCCAGTCGGACAACACCTTGTCCGCCAAAGCCGCTAGCAACTATCTCTATTCTGTCTTTCATAGCGCGCCGGTCCTCCTGATCTTTTCCACCGAGTTCCAGACCAATTCCGAGAACTCCGGTCTCGTATTGCTTGCGTCGTGCCACACTCCGGTAGCCCAGATCGTGTCAGATTTTTCCTTTCCTATCGGTGCGGAGTGATCCTTGATCCATCGATAGATGTCTACTTGATTTCGTGAACCCAAGTGTCGGGATGCGAAGTTTGTCGGACAAGGATAAGGCATATGAACAAGCGAAAAACCTCTATTGAGCATGGCTTTCTTGACGCTCTGCACTGCTACGGGACCGTCCATGGCAACGTGACGAGCGAGGAACGTGGCCCCTGCACCCTTGAGTATGTGCATGACATCCATACCCTCGCTCATGAGGTTGTGTTCGAACATTCCGGTACGGACTGGAATCAGTCTTGGCTCCTTGAGGGGTGGTAAAACCGAATTGTCCTCCGGTTGATTGATAACCCAAATTGTCGTTTACAATCACCGTCATGTCCGCATTTGATCTGGCCGCGTGTATGAGGTGCATCAGCCCGATTCCAAAGGCGTCACCGTCACCCACAGTCAGCATGATTTTCTTTTCCGGCGGTAGAGCTATGCGGAGTCCACGGGCTATGGCGTATACGCGGCCGTGGGTTCCGGCAAAGCCGTCACCTTTCCAAGTGGCAAATGTTTGACGTCCGGCACACCCGATTGATGCTCCCCAGACAATGTCGGCCACATCATACCCGAGTTCCGAAATGGCTTGGATCACTATCTTGTGGTTTATTCCCAGACCGCAGCCTGAACAGGCAGTGCTTGGGATTTTTCTCGTCCGAAGATAAGTATCTATCAATGAGGTAGAAGAGTATTCCATTACCATGCCTCCAACTCCCACCCTTTACGCTGCAAGGGCTGGTTTTTCAAAATCTTCTCAAAGTTCTCGATAAGGTCCGGGATAGTTGGTAAATCCCCGCACGTGCCGAGGAAATGCACTTTTGAACCTTTTGAGGCGGCTCGTTGAACCTCTCGAACGAGCTGGCCGTCCCAGTTCAACTCAACGGACAGGTAAGCGGCTTCTCGAGTGAAAAGGTCGTCAGGAAACGGCCACAAGTTGATAAGTCGTAGAGCACCCACCTTCAACCCTTGACTACGTGCCCTGGAGACCGCGGTGTTCACCACTCGCGAAGGGGTGCCGTAAGACACAACTACCAGGTCGGGATCGTCATCCATATACTTTTTCTCGTACAGGTGGCTGAAGAGGCTCTTGTTGTTGCGCACTTTGTAAATCAAGCGGTAAGCATGACGGTGATGCGCCTCGACTTCTTCAATGTCATACCCTTCTTCAGTCGGCGTCCAATCAGAGCACAGGCCGCCCGTATTGGTGCCCATCTGGACTGGCGGTATGTCCAGTGCGTCAGTGGCCGGATAGAAGTCAGGGCCTCGATGGAATGTCCTGGGCCACACACGGAAGCCCATTTCATTCATTTCGTGTTCGTTCTCAGGTACGCTTATGTCTTCAAAGCTGTCGGTGATAAGCTGATCTGCCAAAATTGTTATGGGCATTCTCAATCTTTCTGACAGATAGAAAGCCTCGACAATCATCGCCATAGCTTCCTGCGCGGAATTGGGTGCAAGAGTTACTGCCTCAAAATTCCCACCCTGTGTAGGGTAGCGGGTGAGATAGAATTCACCCTGACCGGGGGCCCCAGTGATTCCGGAGACCGGCCCTACTCGGCCTGAGTTCATAACAACCAACGGCATTTCGCATCCAATCGCCCAGCCGTAAGGATCGGAGTAGAGAATGAACCCGGGGCCGGAAGTTGCCGTCATCGTTTTCATGCCGCCCAGTGCAGCGCCTATACAGAGGTGCATAGCGGCGCATTCGTCTTCTGCCTGGAGATAGACTCCTCCCACCTGCGGGAGGCGGAAACTCATCGCCTCGGCAAGCTCCGTCGCGGGCGTTATCGGATAGCCTGCGAAAAAGCGACACCCAGCAAGGATCGCTCCCTCGGTAATGGCAAAATTTCCTGTTTCCAAAAAGCGTTTCATATCCGAAATCTCCTCTCCTCTAGGAGGTTGCTTCTTTAATATCGATTGCGAAATCAGGGCAAGAGAAGAAGCACTTGAAACAGCCCACGCAATGGTCGGAAGACTTGACTTCCATAGGCCGATAGCCCTTTACATTGAATGCGCTGGCTGGGGCGAAAGTACTGACGCTGCACACCTCTGCGCAATAGCCACATTCTTTGCATCTCTCCGTGTTCAAGACGACATCAAATTTTCGTGCGTCACAGGAGAGACATCTCGATGCCTCGGTTCTCTATCTGATCTTCCGTCATTGAGCGCTCGACCTGGTCAAACCCCAGCAGCTCGTTCCCAAATTCTTAGGTGCACCAGGTCATTTCGGGGCTGGATGGTGATGGAGAAGTCGGGGAGGCTCACGGAATCTTCCGTGGAAGCCAGTGTTTCGGAAATATCTCCGCTCCCGCCCAAAAATCTGTCAATAGACTCAGCCGCACTCCGTCCTTGAGCAATGCCTCTGACTATTGATGCGGGGCCCGTTGCGATATCGCCCCCGGCAAAGACCCCCGGCTCGTCCGTGGCCAAGTCATCTTGATCGGTGACAATCCGATTTCCTTTAACCTTAACTCTCAATTCTTGGTCGAGGAAATCAAAGACGGGAGATTGTCCTATGGCGAGGATGACAGTGTCAGCTTCCACTCTGTGAGTGATTTCTTCGTCGTACACCGGGTTAAAGTTGCAGGCGTCATCGAACACGGACGAGCAACGTTTGAGGCCCAGGCCGACCACCTTCCCGTCTCCCAGCACTTTCTTGGGAGCCCACTGGTTGTTGATGAAAACGCCCTCCTCCTCGGCCAGAGCTATTTCCCACGGATGAGCGGGCATTTCCTCGCGGCTTTCCAGGCAGAATATGTCTATCCGCTTGGCTCCAAGTCTCCTGGCGGTGAGAGCGACATCAATGGCCACGTTGCCACCTCCGACTACCACAACCCTGCCGCCCACTTGCACGTCTTTTCCGAGAGCTACGTCGCGCAAGAACTCCCATCCCCAGAGAACTCCCTCCTTGTCCCGGCCTTCCAAGGGGATTCTTGTTGAAGAGGAAGCTCCCGCGGCGACAAATATTGCGTCATGCTCGTTCTTGATCTGATCGATCGTCGTGTCCCGCCCGACTAACGTGTTGCCTTTGAACACCACTCCCAAATCGAAGATGACCCTCAGGTCTCCGGCCAGTCTTTCTGCCGGCACGCGATACTTTGGAATTCCGTACCGCATCATGCCGCCCGGCTCAGGGAAACCGTCCATAATTGTGACGCGATGGCCAAGGGTCGCAAGATAATACGCAGCGGTTAGTCCGGCCGGCCCAGCCCCTACTATGGCAACTTTCTTTCCCGTAAGACTGGATCTTCTTTTGTGCTTCAACCAAGAGTCGGCGCCGTTATCGACTGCCGCCCGCTTCAACGCCCTGATAGCGATCGGGTCGCCGAACTGCTTGTATGCGCATACATCTTCGCAGGGAGCGAAACACGCATCTGCACACACAGTGGGCAATGGCAGTTTCTCTCTGAGCACAGCCACCGCTTCATCGTAAAGACCATCTCGAACCGCCCGTATGTAACGCGGAACGTCAACGCCCGCAGGACACGCGGCGGTGCAACGCGGGATCACAAAATCCTTCCTGTTAACCCGAATGCTCATTAGCTATTTCCTCCTGACAAATGACCGGCCGCAGCATGCAGCGGCGAGCGCTCGGTTTCTTTGAAAAGATAATGCTTACAAGAATGATGCCAAGAGCCGGTTCCCACTGGTTGCCAGCGTTAACCCGGTGGAATACTTGTACTCTGCCCGCTTTAATGGATCGCGGTCTTCGGCGGATTATGAGACGTGTTCGCAAACAAGAGGCGCAAGCTGTTCGATATTCCGGACATGTCCAGATGCTCGCACATTTAATGCGCTTGGATTCAAGTGTGAGCTGTCATCAAAAGATGTTTTCGAAGTTTCTCATAGAGCGTTGAGCGAGAAATCCCCAACCTCTTAGCTGCCTTGGACATGTTGCCGTGAGAAAGCCTTACCGCACGCGCTAATACGGTTTTTTCGAAACAAACCATCTCATCGGCAAGGCGACCGTCCGATAATCCGGACAACTCGCGGTTGCCACAACTCAAGCCCAGGAATTCGTGTGGAAGATGCTTCACATCAAGCTCACTGCCTTCAATTACACTCAGGGCGCTGTCGATCAGGTTCTTCAATTCTCGGACGTTTCCCGGCCAGCTATAATGCTCCAGCACCGCAAGAGCTTCATGGGTGACTCTTACATTAGGTTTGCCGGCACTCTTGAGAAGATGGCGTACCAACACCCGGATGTCGCTGACTCGCTGAGTAAGCGTCGGAATTCGCAATATCATCGTACATGAGCCGATAATAAAAATCCTCTCGGAACTCCCCGCTCCCCATCATTTCACGCAAGTCTCTGTTTGTGGACGCGATGAGCCTGAAATCAACTTCATGTGATTTTACCGCCCCTAGCTTACTAAGCACTTTATTCTCTACCACCCGCAAAAGCTTGGCCTGGGCATTAAGCGGCAACTCTCCAATTTCATCAAGATATAGAGTGCCTCCGTTGGCCAATTCTATCTGGCCGGGTTTTCCTTCCTTTCGCGCCCCCGTGAATGCGCCGGATACATAGCCGAAGAGTTCGGATTCGAGGAGGTCTTTGGGAATGGCCGCACAGTTGAGGCATACAAAGGGCCCCGAACTACGCTCGCTTGCAGCGTGGATCGAATGCGCAAATAACTCCTTCCCGGTTCCGGTCGCCCCCAAGATCAAAACCGGCGAATCCGTGTGAGCAAATTTGCCGGCCAAAGCCCTAGCATCACTAATTGCCTTGCTGTCCCCTATTATTGAATCAAAAGTGTACCTGGTAGATAAAACGCTCTCCAGAGCCCGCTTTTGAAACTTTACTTCGCGTTCCAGCAAGTTGAGCTTCGTCACCAGATCGGTGAAGTCCTTATAGTCCCTGAAAATGGTCTGTAGAATAATTCCAACCGTTTTACCATCGCTCTGGAGCGGGATGCGATTGACCAGCAGAACGGCGTCAGTCTTGAGTGAACACCTCTGGCCCAGTTCCGGCGTGCCCGTGGCCAATGCACGGGAGAGCCTGGAGTCAGGAAAATAATCCTTGATATGTTTTCCCACAGCTTGTTTTCGATCCGCTCTGAGCAAATCGGCATAGACCTGGTTCATGAAAACGATTCGGCAGTTAATGTCGCACACTATAATTCCCGAATAGACGTTATCCAACACCAACCCGAGGAATTCGACCAGGTTTCGCACCTCCTCCGGGGAAGCGTTTTCTTTTCTCCGACGGTCCGCATTTTCGGGCTTTCGAGCAATAAGTGAACCACCATCGGGAAGCGGTTTCTCAGTTACATGACTCATTGGGCTCTCCTGTGATCAACCGAACCGCGATAGCATGATGGCGAGGGATAAGACTGTGACCACAATATCCAGGGGGCTGGCTATATTCTGGCGGAGTCAATAGGAAGTCAAACGCTGGCCCCGCCGTATCCGAACGGTTCGATTCCGAGAACAGTGTATGGTCTGGATCTTTTTTGTCAATGCCCGTCCTTAGCGATAGGCCCCTGACAGGTGCACGGGTGGGGGGCGAAGTGTGTGTGCACTCAGTACAGAATAGAGAAAAAACCGTCTGAGTGCAGATCTTGCTGAATTGCAGCGCCACTACTGACGAGGAAAATCTGAGGAATAACAACACGATCAACGAAAATACAAACAATGGAATCAACAAAGGGATACTCCAGGATCGTCTGAGATTCAGGGAATCTATGCTATCTCAGGCAGGGCCCTGGTATAGAACTTATCTCACCACGCTCTATGACTAATGGGAAGACTGAAATTCGCAACTTTTTTACTCAAAGCTTGCTGCACCTCCGTATACTCTACCCGCTAATCCTCATGCTCTTCGGGCGTACGGGGTTACCGTCATACAAGCTCATTCGGCAGGTTCAGATACGCGTCCATCCGTCTTTATTAGCGGGGACACATCCACGAATGCGACTTCTTTTCCACCCCTCCAGTCCAGGCTCCACACTGGAATTACCGCTCCCACTAACAACGGGTCGCTTGTCCGTTTTTTATCGCATGATTTCATCTAGTCCTCTCACAGCCTTCAGCGCCCCTCATTTGACCATCCGAGCATGTTTCATGATTGTGTCAGGGATCTTGAGACCCAGGACTCGAATTTGTCCTTCGTTAATGATCAACTGTGGATTTGGGTCCATCTTGACAGGAACCTGTGATATGGGTTTCTTGTTTACAACAACGTCCGCTACCGAGTCCGCCAGCATTCTCCCAAGCTTTTCGTCGTCGGCCGCCAGCTCAGCAGTGGCCCCTATCTCTGCGCGATCAGCGGCATAGGAAAAGATCGGCGTCTTGGATGGGTTCGTTATTGCCAGAAGACTCATCAAGTTATCCAGCACCAAGGCTGTGCTACTTAAAATGAATACATCAACCTTTCCGGAAAGTTGTTTGGTTCCATCCAGCAACTGGTTCAGGTTTTCAGCCGCAACTTCATGATATCCTATCCCATTCCGGCTACACTGTGCGATAGTCCCCTGTTGGTCGATGGGCGCGGCTGGATGTCCTTTTTGTAAAAGAAGTCCAACACTCTTGATGTTTGGAAACAACTGCTTGATCACTTGAAAGCGCTTTTCAAACGGAATAAAGTACGTAACTCCTGTTATCATACCTTCGGGCGCATCGAGATTTCTTATAGCGCCCAATTCCTGAGGATTGTTGCAACCGCCGACAAAGCAAGGCACTTTGGGGGGAGAAGACAGTCGGCCAAGGAACTCGGCCCCATTGGAGCGGAGAAACACTATTCCATCTGAACTTGTTTCATATTGAGTGAAGATCTGTCCCCCCTGCTGCATGTCCTTAAGCTCCCTGTGTTGAACGATTTCGACGTTTGGCGCTGTCTCTTTCATACGTTGGAGGAAGCCGGTAGCTACTCGTTTAGCCATGCCTGCTTGGCCGACCCACATAAGAAACGACCTTTTTCTCGGCGGCAGGCGAGGTGGTGCTTCCAAGACCCATCACTGCTAGGGCCAATAAGGCGAGAATTATGGAGATTCTTCTCATGCTTCCTCCTCCTGTCTCGGCTTGGCATGCTAAGCCAGTTACGTTATGACCGGGAATCGTGCGGCGATCTTACCATTGGGGTCTAGGAGGCTGTTGCGCAACGCAATGCTTTCCCAAATTCGTGGCACGATGGTGCCTGTTGACTCGGTATATCTCGGAGGCTGCCAAGGAGAAAACTTAGTATGTCAGACTCCTAGGAGCCTGGGTGGAGCATCGAAGCAGTGGGCATAGCCTCCACGCTAGCACGATTTCGCCAATGTTCGAAGTCACGCGGCAGGCTCCTAGGGGGGGCGGTGACCCGTCGAACGACGGTTCCTCTGACACGGCAAAGGCACCAGTTGCTCCTCCCACAAGACCCTATAGAGCCAAGACCGTCGTCACATTAATCAAAATGCCTGTTATTTCCTAATTTTAAGTATATCTGACTGCACGGCTTCCAGTCAATCAAAATCCTCCAGATCTCCCATTTGCAGAACACAACTTGATATCGTCGAGTCAAGGAGAAGTCCGAAGCAACACGGACTGGCCCTATACTCGCATGACGCGAGAACCCTGCACGGGCGCTTGGTCTCAACTTCCTCTTCCATGGAAACATAAACAACCGCGAACATCCAGTCAAAATGAGGAATTCACAAGCGGGTACAGAACCTACTCTCATGATCTGTAGCCGTCATCCGGAATTATGCGGCAGCCCTGGTATGTTGGCGGTCTTGAGGCCGATGACCGGCGATTCGGTGGCTTCTCTGTCCTCAAAATGCGCTGCGCTGACTCTCCTGAGTCTCCGAGTCTCTTAACTGCCTCTATGTGGAAAAATGGGGCAGGAGTCAACCTGCCCCCGGAGGCTTCGCGCCTCATCGCAAAACCGCGCCTTTTCCTGTCGCGACATTATACTTCGCGTACCCACTCGAATTGATACGGAGAGTTATCCCGATGAATCAAGAGAAATTAGCGATTTTAGAGCAGGGGTCACTACACCCTTACCTGTTTCTAAGAATGGCAATTTAGGCGATCACCGCCCGCCAACTGATGAGAGGCATGGAGGACTTGCGTCAAAGGATCGCGACTCTGGAAGAGTCAGAAACACGCCTAAAAAAGGCATCCTCGACTGGGAAGAGGCATTTGTTGATGCAACCTTTATCCCAGCAAAAAAAGGGGCGCGGCGGTCGGACCCACCAAAAGGGGCAAGGGAACAAAGTGCCTGGTGGTGGTCGATGGCAAGGGTATTCCTCTGGGAAGCTATACCGACTCTGCCTCGCCGGCTGAGATCCATCTCCTTGAAAAAGTCCTCGCAGACATCAAGATCCCGAAAAGAGGCCCCGGAAGACCCAGGACCCGGCCGAAACGAGTGATCGGAGACAAGGCATATGACAGAGATCCCGCTCGAAAACGTTTGAGAAAAAGAGGTGTCAACCTTCCGGTTCCTCATCGCAAAAACCACGGGAACCTTAATCGACAGGATGACCGACTCTGGGATCGATACAGGAAACGATATATAGTCGAGCGCACCTTCAGGTGGATCGGAAACTTTCGAAGGCTTATTGTCAGATACGAGAATCATATCAGTATCTTCGTGGCCTTCTTACAGATTGCCTGTATCATGGTTACTTTGAGAAAATGTCTATGAGGTTCAGCAACCAGCTCTAATCCTTTCGAATTGCCAGCGACGACGAACTGTTCCTACGGGAATTGCTTAATGGACAAGCGATGTTCATCCCGGACCTTCTTGTCATAAGGAATGATATAAAGAGTGACCAGTAGTTCCCCATAGCGGATTCTCACGAGGGCCATCGAAATAGCCAAGGCTAAGCGGTTGAAAGGAGTCTGGCTCTATGACCTCGTTTGGTTGCGGATCCTCGCCAATGCCTCGGTAAGGTTTGTCTCTACACGACCCTCGAAAAAAGAGCCACCGTATTCGTATAGGACCTTTACCGCCGGGCAACCATCAGCCCCGCAGTCTCGACCCGGCCATAATCATTTGGAAGCAAACTCCATCAGGACAAGACTGAGTGCGAAAGCCCGACGCCCCGAAAAAAACTTGACATAGCAAGAGATTTGTTCAATACTTGAACACCGAGCAACGAACATGGAAGACCCCATCCTGGAATATCAAATACTTGATGCCGTTCACGAGAATGAAGGGCATGTCACCCAGAGACACATATCGCAAAAAATCGGGCGCAGTGTCGCATCCGTGAACTTTGCTCTGCGTCTCCTGGCAGTCAAAGGGTACATAAAGATCTCCGGGGCGAATCCTCGAAACCTAGGATATCACCTCACTCCCGCTGGCATCTTGCAGAAATCGATCCTTGCATACAACTTTCTGAAGCGGCAAAGCGCTCTTTATGAAGAAGTTCGAAAGGATGTGCTGGGGAAGCTAAAAGATCTTGCCGGGGAAGGGGTGCAGAGAGTTGGCGTGTACGGGCGGACCCCCTTCACTGAAGGGGCCATGCTCTTTCTTGTCTCTGAAGGTATCCAGGTGACAGCGGTTTATGTGGACTCACTTGACGGTGAGGGGCCCTTCTTTAACAGAATTCCTCTCCGACCCATTTGCGAGTTTGATGGCGATTGCGGAGTCTTGGTGCTCATGGGGCCGTTGCCTGCTGAGTTTGAGGAACGTGTAAGCACTAGAACAATCGAGTGCTATCCAACCACTTGAAGCGTAAGAGCCACGGCTCAATTATCCAAGCGGTCAATAAATGATGTGATATCAAGCATCTGACTGTTTGAAACGGGCGCGGAGCGTGTTTAAATTACCACAATATGCGAGCGAACGCCGCGATTAATTCAAGTCACTGAATCCCCGATACTCGTAAGTTTATTTTTCAAGGCTCGTCCTCTTTCACGTGATCGTCAATAGGAAACCATGAAATTGGAACCACTTATTGCAGGGGTTGATTCACTGCCAGCGGCATCATCACAAGGCTCTACAACGCCACAGGAATGGACCACAATCATTCGGCCGCAACATGCGTGGTTGGATATCGACATCGCGGGGGTGTGGACGTACCGGGACCTGGTAAAGCTCTTCGTGAGGCGCGATCTGGTTGCACAGTACAAGCAGACCATTCTGGGTCCTTTTTGGTTCGCGTTGGGCCCAATTTTCAGCGCCACAGTCATGACTGTAGTGTTCGGACGCATCGCCCAGATACCCACGGACGGCATCCCGGATTTCCTCTTTTACATGTCGGGAAACGTGATGTGGGGATACATCGCGACGTGCTTTTCTCTCACGTCGGACACTCTTGTGTCCAACCAGGGGATATTTGGAAAGGTCTATTTTCCAAGGCTCGCGGCCCCTTTATCGGCCGTTATCTCCAACCTAATGCGCTTCTCGATCCAATTTTGTGTCTTTCTCAGTTTTCTGTGCTATTTCCTTCTCAAAGGCTCGACAGTGAGCCCTAATGTGGTGGCGTTATCGCTACCCCTCCTTGTGCTCCAAATGGCTTTGCTCGGCCTGGGGCTCGGGATTCTAGTTTCTTCGCTCTCCACCAGGTACCGAGACCTAACGCAGTTGGTCGGTTTTGGCGTGTCCCTTTGGATGTATGCGAGCCCTGTGATTTACCCAATGTCGCAGGTTCCTGACCGTTGGCGAACCATCTATGCCCTGAATCCGGTATCTTCGATCATCGAGGTTTTCAGACTGGGCTTCCTCGGTACGAGTGTGGTGACCATCCCAGATTGTCTAATCGGCTGGACGGTGACCCTTACTATCCTCTTCCTGGGTGTGCTGATCTTCAGCAAAATTGAAAAAACGTTCATGGACACGGTTTAATAGTTTTCGGCGGGCTCGAGCCATCTCGTTGTGGGTGTCAGTCGGCGTTGCAGGGGTCGAGCGGAAGGCATTCTTTTCTCGGTCTGCCACCTCTTATGTCTTGAGCCCGCCTTACCCCGCCTCACCATTTAGTTGATTCGGACATGAATGCCTGTTCCATCCACAGTTAGAGCAGATTGTCCAGGAGCTTTGTGAATGACCACTGTCCTTCAGGCCCAGAACCTATGCAAGGAGTATCGTCTCGGCGTTATCGGGCACGGAGCTTTGCGGAGAGATATTCAGAGTTGGTGGGCGCGTCTTCGCGGCTTGCCTGACCCCAACGCGCCGGTCCAGCACCGGCTGAGTCGGTCGAGCCAATCATCAGACCGTATTTGGGCACTTCGAGACGTAAATCTTCAAGTGAGACTGGGTGAAGCCGTTGGAATTATTGGCGGAAACGGGGCAGGAAAGTCTACGCTCCTGAAGATTATCAGTCGCGTCACCGCTCCCACGAAGGGAACCGTTAAGATCAAAGGGCGAGTTTCCAGCCTCCTCGAAGTCGGGACCGGCTTCCATCCAGAATTGACCGGCCGAGAAAACGTATATTTGAACGGCACCATTATGGGCATGAAGGTAGCTGAAATCAATCGAAAATTCGATGAAATAGTTGATTTCTCCGGTGTCGAGGAGTACATCGACACCCCCGTCAAGCGGTACCGAGCGGTATGTACGTCCGCCTTGCCTTTGCCGTCGCGGCGCACCTGGACCCTGAAATCCTTGTGGTGGACGAGGTCCTCGCGGTAGGCGACGCAGAATTCCAGCGCAAATGCCTGGGAAAGATGGGCTCCATTACGTCCGAGGGCCGCACGATTCTTTTCGTCAGCCACAATATGGCTGCTATCCGCTCTCTCTGTCCTCGGTCGGTTTTGCTTGAGTCGGGCGAGCTCCTGAGCGACGGTGATTCACAAAGGGTCTTGTCCGAGTATCTCGAAGTCCGATGCGCCGAAATGGCAGAGGTCACCGGGGAGGATCTTCGAAACAGGATGGTCGACGTGTACCGGAGGGCGAGCCATGCTTCGAACCAACCGGGGTAGCAGTCCAAGGGGTTGACGATCAACCACGGAATCGCTTCACTTCTAACGAAGACATCATCATCTCGCTGAAGATCGCGTGTTTCAAAACTGTTCCTCGCCTGATCGTAGTCCTAGAGCTAACGGATGCGGACGGCTACAGCCTATTGCTAAGCGACTCGGGAGATGATCCGGCGGCTGGAAATGACCGAGTTCTTGCTCCGGGCCATTACGAACTCCGCTGCCTCCTCCCCAAGCACTCGTTCGGTGAACGCCGTTTTTACGTCTCAGTTTATTTTGGTGCTTTGAACATGCATCTCACCAGGGCAAAGCAGCTACTCTACTTTGACGTTAATTGTCTGGGGTACGGTGCCAATTTTAGGCCCGGTCTGAAAGAGACATATTTCCGACCGAAGCTGGAATGGCAACTGTCCGCTCTAGCTGTCCGACCGGAGAGTGCTGAACCTTCAGCGGATCGGCCAATTGGTACTCGTCCAAAATGATTTGTGATGATGTCGTCGGGTGAAACTGCCGAATTGCCCAACAGTCCAGCGCTCCCCAATTGGATCATCCCCTTGAGAATTTTCGTCGGTCGTTCGCAGGGAGGCGAGAAGAAGGTACGTTTTGCCGAGGCATCGCTCTTGTCGGGTGCTCTCTCTTCTTCGATCCAAAGATTTTTTGTTCGTGAGGTCATATGAACTTGCAATGTGTCAAGACGATCTGGTTCACAGGATTGTCAGGCTCAGGAAAATCAACGATCAACTCTATGCTCGAATCGACCCTCAAATTACTCGGCGTGCCGGTGTTCACTCTTGACGGAGATGCCCTACGAACGGGATTGTGCAAGGATTTGGGGTTTTCGCAAGACGATCGTGTGGAGAATATTCGCCGGGCAGGCGAGGTAGCAAAAATCCTCAACGCGGCCGGTATAACGGTCTTGGCGGCCTTCATTACTCCGGCGGAAGATTTGCGGTGCACCCTCCGTGGCATGTTCCAGCAGAATGCTTACGTCGAAGTCTTCGTGGACTCACCGCTGGTGGTCTGTGAGATCAGGGACCCCAAGGGCCTTTATCGGCGCGCCCGCTCCGGTGAAATTCCTAATTTCACTGGTATTTCAGCGCCGTTCGAGCCTCCGGCGACTCCGGATCTGGTGATCCCGACCGGCATGCTTACCGAAGAGGAATCTTTGGAGCTTCTCCTTTCCGGCTTGGAGGCCCGTTTTCCGGATTTGATCCCGGCATCCTCTCTAGCACAGTTACGGATTGCGAGCACCAACCAAAAAGAGCTTCGACCATAAACGAGTATCACCTGAGGTGGAGGCCAGTCATTCACGAGGTTGCAGGCTGATGATCCGAGATGAGCGTCACTCCCAGGTGTATCGGAAGGCGAACAGCTTTGTCGCTATCAAACATGACGCGTTTGACGCCGAGAAAGTCCTAGGGCGCGTCCGGGAGTTCTGCCTTGAACGGCAGACCATGGAGTGTACCTGGATACCGCGAGCGGATGGTTGCTCAAGCTTGCAGTGATGTTCTGAGCGACTCCTCTCCGGGGACAGCAGAGCGGTTCCACCTCGGAGAATACGCTCTTCAAGAAACTCGGGACGATTTCCCAACGTGATCTGCCGCGGTATTTGTACTATCGCTATCGATACGAAATGTTCCCGAAGCAGAGGCGAGCGGATGATTTTCCTCCCTGCCTCCAGATAGAGCCTTCGTCCTTGTGCAACTACCGGTGCGTCTTCTGCTACCAGACCGACGAGCAGTTTACCGATCCGCGCAGAGGACAGATGGGCCTAATGACCTTGGACCTGTTCAAGAGAATCATCGACCAGGCCGAGGGGAACTGTGAGGCCGTAACTCTAGCGTCTAGAGGGGAGCCGCTGCTCAATCCGCGGATAAGCGATATGCTCGGGTACGCAGCAGGAAAGTTCCTGGCTCTTAAGGTGAATTCGAACGCGTCTGTCCTGGAGGAACCCGTTTGTCACGCGATTCTCGAGGCCCGCGTCAATGTCCTCGTCTTCTCAGTGGACGCCGCTTCCGAGCCGCTCTACCGGCGACTGAGGAAAGGTGGCAGTTTCGAGCGGGTGGTAAGGAACATTAGACGATTTCAGGAGATACGAGCCGAACACTATCCGGAGGCATCAACCGTTACTCGGATCTCAGGGGTGAAATTTTCGGACGAACAACATCTCCATGAGATGCAAGCATTCTGGCAGGATCTGGTTGATCAGGTAGCCTTCGTCCATTACAACCCATGGGAAAATAGCTACGAGAAACCGCGCGGCGAATTGACCGATTGCTGTTCGGATTTGTGGCGCAGAATGTTCGTGTGGTTCGATGGCACGGTCAACCCATGTGACATTGACTACCGGTCCACGCTCTCCGTTGGAAATGCGCAGTCTCAGCCTCTCTCAGAGATCTGGACCGGGCCTGGTTACACCAGGCTGCGTGAAGCGCATGTGACAGGAACACGTTCATCGCTGGACTTGTGCTCGCGGTGCACGCTTGTGTAAGGCCCGCACAGAGGTACGAAGGAGTTATTGTCGTGCCGGATAAGAACACTCACGACGCCTCGGTGACGGACCTGATGTCTCCGCGGCTTCCCGATCCTGTTCCATCCTTGGTGGATCTCCACCGCGTCCGTGAGCCTGGAGACAGAGACGGCATTGTCAGGCTCAACCGCAATGAGCGCCAATACCCCTTGCCGGATTGGTTTGTCGAAAAGATGGCGCATTCGGTCACGAGCGAGCTCTTCACCAATTATCCCGTAACAGACGGGTTCTACGGCCAACTGGGTTCGTACGTAGGATTAAAAGAAGAACAACTGCTGTTGACTCCAGGTTCCGACGGTGCGGTGAAGGCGCTGTTCCAAGCATACCTTCGACCGGGCGACGCAGTGGTCATGTTGGACCCAAGTTACGCCATGTATGGGGTCTACGCCCGGATGTTCCAGGCTCAACAGATCCCCATTCCGTTCGATGAACGCCTCGAACCGGATCTTGACAAGCTGATGGCGTCGGTGACGCCGGGGGTTCGTATCGTGATGATTTCGAACCCCAATCAGCCCACGGGAACCATGATTGCGGAAGAAGTTCTTCTGCAGGTGGTAAGAAGGGCTACTGCTGTGGGTGCGCTGGTGGCAGTGGACGAGGCCTATTACCCGTTTTCCCGGTTCACCATACTGCCCCGGATTAAGGAGTTTCCGCATCTCGTTGTCCTCCGAACCTTTTCGAAAGCTGCAGGTCTGGCTGCGCTTAGAATAGGCTTTGCGGCAGGCCACGAGGACGTAATTGCAAACCTCTTCAAGGTACATACGGTTCACGACATCAACAGTCTGGCTCTTCTCGCCGCATCCCTGGCCGTCGCTGAGCCGAGTATTATCGATGACCACGTCAGAATGGTCGAGGCAGGCGGAGAACTGTTGGCCGATGAGGTCGAGAAGCTCGGCCTCGAGCCGTTACCCACGCACACCAATTTTATGGTCATCCGGGTCGGACATCGTTGCCCGCCTGCCTGGTTAGTCGAAGGCCTTTCTCAGATGGGTTATCTGGTGAAGGGACCGTTCGCCTCCCCGTGCCTAGCAGATTGTATCAGGGTCACTCTGGGGCCGCCCGCCCTCATGAAGGCGTTCGTTGAATGCCTCGCTCGCGCAGTAGGCGCATGGAATAGAGGACCAAAGCACACATGATTTCGGCTATCAAAAAGAGAATCAACACAAAAATCCTGAGCTACATCGATTACGCTGTGAGCAAGAGAGCCACGGACAACGCGAGAGTCATCCCTTGCAGGGTGAAAGGCCATGTCGTCCTTCTGGAAGTGGAAACAGATATCGAGCGGTTCAGGGCGGATCCTACGAGACCAAGGAGCCGGAGACCCTGGAGTGGATTGAACGCTTCTTCCGCCCCTGGGACGTCGTGTACGATATCGGCGCGAATATCGGTCTTTACGCACTGTTCGCGGCGAAACACCTGCGCTCGCAGTGCAAAGTATATGCTTTCGAACCGGAAAGTCTGAACTACGCGAAGCTCAATAAAAACATCTATGTCAACGGGCTCTCCGGAGTGATCGTCCCGTGCTGTCTCGCTGTCAGCGACCGCCTCTGTTTCGATAATTTCAACATTCATCCGAACGTGTACCAGCGCGAAAAACTGGGAGAAGGGCTTATTGCCGGTTCCGCTCTCCATGGATTCGGGACAACATTAGACTACGCCGGGCGGCCTTTCAAACCTATCCATCAACAGGGTACCGTCGCCGTATCCCTGGACTATCTCTGGGGGTCTTTTGGTTTAGAATTTCCTAATCACATTAAGATCGATGTGGACGGTCTCGAGGAGAAGATAATGGAGGGGGCAGACCGAACCCTCGAAGATTTGCGCCTGAAATCCATCTTCGTCGAGATTTCTCAGTCCCGGGGACCAAGAGATCCTGTTTTCCAGAGCCTCAAGAAAGCCGGTTTCGAACCCTTCAGGGATTTCGCCACCCATTCTAGCGAACAATTGAAAGGCACTCCGTATGAGGATTGCGTCAACACGGTATTCATACGTGCATAGACGCCTTGCCGGAAAGAGCCTCGCGATGGAGACGTAACGATTAATGGCTGAACGAAAGGCCCCGCACTGGGCCGACCATCCCGAATTGCTGAATTATTATACGAATCATCGCCATCGCGTCGAAGATCTCTACGCGTCGGAACGAAGGTTTCTCCCTTGGCTCGCCAGACGCAACGAGTCCGTGCTGGATGCGGGGTGCGGGGCAGGGGGATTCGCTCAGATATGGAGGCACTTCAACGCCACAATAGAATATACTGGCATTGACGTGTCCGCTCCGCTGATCCACGCAGCGAAAGAACTTCAGCCTGACCTTGAGTTTCTTCATGGTGACGTGATCAGTAAAATTCGGCTGCCGGGTCGATATGCGAACGTCGTGCAAGCTCTTGGATGGCTTCACTGGGAGCCGGATTATGATCAGGCGCTGCGGGAGTCTGGAGACTCACCGGCGAATTTCTCTTCTTCGATGTGCGCCTTGCCGGTGAGCAAACGGATGCCGTCATCGCCCGACAGAAGCTGGCTTTAAGTTCCGAATGGGACGGGGTGACAACCACGCCGTACGTGGTCGTTTGGTGGAACGATTTTGCCGAACTTCTCATCAGCCTTCGTCCAAGAAGGATTCTTGGATACGGTTACTGGGGAGAGCCTGCCTTGACCGTGGACGGTGTGAAAGGCCCCATTTGCTTTGCTGCTTTCGTTTTGGAAAAGGACGTAGCAAATAGTCGCGAGCGTTTGGAAGTCTGTATCGATCTTCCGTTGGCATGGCCGCGACAGTTCGACGACGTCTATTTGCTGCCTCGGAGCGACCTTCGCCGAATCGTTCCTACCGACGAATCCTAGTCTGGCGAAAACCCGTGAGGACTACTCATCTTTGATGGGATTCCGACTGGCTGCCCTTGCCGGTGCATTGCATCTGATTCGGACACGTCCTCGTATCTCTAGAAGGGACTTTGGCAGAGGATTGCCGGTCGAGCTTCCGTTCCTAACCAGGGAGTATTTTACATGATTGAAAAGGTCATGCACACACTGAATCGAGGCTGTAGTTCTGTTGTGGACCTGAAACAACGATGCCTCGAACGGTACTACTATCGATGGTCGAACCATGTGCTTTTCATCGCGGGACTACCCAAATCCGGAACGAATTGGCTTGAGCAGCTTTTGAGAGAGATCCCCGGCTACATGCTAAGATATCTCGCTGATCCTTGTGGCTGTCTCTACAATCACGACGTCTGCGAGGCGTGCTTTGAGAGTCTTCCCTGGGACCGCTATTCGATCGTGAGGACGCACACGCGCTATACTCCCGACAACCTCGAAGCCATTAGGAAATTCAACCTTCAGACGGTGGTGATGTACCGGGATCTGCGGGATCAGTGTATTTCAAGGTATTATCACGTCCTTACTGAGACGACGCACCGGCATCACGACTTTTACAGGTCCTCAGGCCCGGAAGAAGGCATCTCTCATTGCATAGAGATAACTCTGGAACATTACGTTCCGTGGGTGAGCGATTGGCTCCCTTTTCTCGCGAATGAGCCTGAAAGATTTTGCGAAGTTCGTTACGAGGAGATGCGCTCTGACCCTTCCGCTGTGCTAGCTCGCGTACTCGCGTTTTACGGCGTGAACCGTTCCAGAGACCAAGTTGCCACCATGGTTGAAACCGTAAGAAAACGTACGAGATTCGACCTGAAAGAAAACCTGGAAAAAGGATCAGGAACGGCGCGAAAGGGCATTGTCGGCGATTGGCGAAACCATTTCACCGCAAAGCACGTACGGATGTTCAAGGAAGGGTGCGGTGAGTTTCTGATACAGTTGGGATATGAAAAAGATATGGACTGGGGAGTATAGCACATACCGACCGGGGCAACCGTAACAGACGGTGACCGACGAACGGTTCGCCTGAATGCCGGACACGGAGATTCTCCATTATGACAGTTGCAGCTCTTCTTCTGGGACGAGGGGGGAGCTCGGGCTTTCCCGGAAAAAATACCTATAAGATCTTGGGGCGTCCTCTTATGGCGTATCCATTGCTAGCCGCACGCAGAAGCAGGTACGTTGACCGGACATACGTTTCCACCGATTCGGAGGAGATCATGGCCGTCGGCCGACAGTATGACGCCGAGGTCATCGTGCGACCGCGGGAACTGTGCACAGACCAGGCATTGGGGGAAGATGCGTACGCCCACGGGTACCGGATGATACGTGATATGCTGGCTGAGAGCGGCGAGTCTGTCGAGATCATGGTGCTGCTCTTCGCCAATGCTGCCACCGTCACCGGCCAGCTCATAGATCAGGGGATCGAAATACTTCGAGCCGATCCTTCCCTGGATTCCGCCGTCACTGTCTCTCAGTACAACATGTGGAGTCCGCTCCGAGCCCGAACGGTGGACGAGAAGGGGTGCCTGCAGCCTTTCGTTCCCTTTGAGACCTTCGGCGATCCGCGGACTCTCAACTGTGATCGCGATTCTCAAGGGGACGTTTGGTTTGCAGATATGGGAGTCTCGGTGGTTCGGCCACATTGCCTCGAGAACCTGGAGGCGGGTCTTCTTCCCCAGAAGTGGATGGGGAAGCGCATCGCGCCCATAATGTCATGGGGTGGCTGCGATGTTGACTACGAGTGGCAGATCCCCGGCGTGGAATACTGGCTGCGAGCCCATGGCTGGGAGCCGCAAAAACAGGAAGAATGAGCAGGGCTGTGACATCGACGCACGTCTCCGTTATGACTCTGGTTGTCGGTGAGGCCGTTCACGAAGTCAGGCTTTTGGAGGATCTGAGTGCCATGAGTGACGCCGCGGCCAGCCATGTTACCGAAGTAGGTTTGGCCGCCGTTCGAGCCCACGGACGCTTCACCATCTGTCTTTCCGGCGGCAACTCACCGCAACGGTTGTACACGTCACTGGCCCAAGAACCGTACGCCTCTCGGATGCCATGGGATTTCGTCCACGTCTTCTGGGGGGACGAACGCTGCGTGTCCTTAGACAGGCCGGACAATCACTTCGTCATGGCTTCGGAGCGGTTTCTCACGCGGGTTCCCATCCCCTTGAACCACATTCACCGCATGCGAGGTGAAGCCGCTGATCCGAAAGATGCTGCCCGTGAATACGAGAGTGATCTGCATTCGTTCTTCGGCCTGGAGAAAGGAAATTTTCCTCGCTTTGATCTTGTGCTCTTAGGGCTCGGTGAGGACGCGCATACGGCATCGCTCTATCCGGGAACGGATGGGATCCACGAGCGCTCCCGTTTGACAATAAGCCATTACGTTCCCCAACGCTCTCAGTTCCGCATCACGTTGACCTTTCCCGTTATCAACAACGCAGCGCAGGTCTGTTTCCTTGTCGCAGGCACAGAGAAGGCTCAAGCGCTTCGCACGGTTTTGGAAGCCGACGCGACAGAGACCGTTGCACCCGCTCGCTTCATCAAACCAATACAAGGCAAGATTGTCTGGTTCGTGGATCGTAAGGCAGCGAGCATGCTCTGCAGGGACGACCTAAGTCCTTCGGAGCTACGGAGGTGAATCTTCGATGAAAATTGTGGTGGCGGGAGGCTCCGGTTTTATCGGCAGCCATGTAGCCGACGCATTGGCTGATGCAGGCCATGAGGTCACGATATATGACTTGCGCGAATCCCCGTACCTTCGAGCCGATCAACGGTTCGTGCAGGGAAGCACCCTCGACAGGGAATGCGTCAACGAAGTAGTCGCGGGACAGGACGTCTTTTACAATTTCGCCGGAATCCCTCATCTGGACATAGGTTTGAACCATCCCATAGAGACCGTGGAACAGAACATCCTGGCTCCCGTTATTGCCTTGGAAGCTTGCCGCTTGGCCTCGGTCAGACGGTACGTCTACGCCAGCAGCATCTATGTTTACAGCGAACAAGGCTCCTTTTACCGGTGCAGCAAGCAGGCCGCGGAGCTGTACGTCGAAGAGTATCGACGTCTCCACGGCCTCGATTATACCATTCTCCGCTATGGCACCGTGTACGGCCCGCGCGCCGACGATCATAACAGCGTGCGACGCTACTTGAAGATGGCTCTCTTCGAGGGGAAAATCAAGGCAAGAACGACTGGAAACGAGGTGCGGGAATACATCCACGTGAAGGATGCCGCCTCGTCCAGTGCCAAAATCCTGTGTGATGAATTCCGCAACGAGCACGTGGTGCTGACCGGCCTGCATACCATGAAATTCATGGACATGCTGAGCATGATCCGAGAAATCGTCGGTCCCCAGGTAGAAATCGAGACTTCGCTTCCTGATCCCGATGATCCCAAGTCCGGGGGGTCCGGTCATTTCTGCATCACTCCCTATTGCTTCCGGCCTAGGTTGGCCAAGAAACTGGTCAACAATCCCTATTTTGACATGGGGCAAGGGCTGCTGGACTGCATAGAAGAGATCTATGCGGAGACGCACACTGAGATTCAATAGCAAGATATGTGAACATCCCAAAAGAATCCCATGGAGTAGTGCAAGGTGCTGATCGCCGTGGCCGGTATCTCCTGATGAGGAATGAGCATGCGCCTCTTTGATGCTGTTTACCTGAGTACGGTTACAGCGCAGATCTTTCAAGCCGCTGGTACGCCGCGTGCTATCGCGGAATCGGTAGCGGACTCCCTGGTCGAGGCGAATCTGGCGGGCCATGATTCTCACGGAGTCATCAGGATTGTTGAATATGTGAAAAAGATTCGCGCAGGAACCATTGATCCCGCCGCCGAACCCGAAATTGTCAAGGAAAGCCCCACTACGCTGCTGGTGAACGGGCACTGGGGTTTTGGACAGGTGACGGCGCGATGGACTATGGAGAGGGTCATTGCAAAAGCACAAGCCCAGCAGGCTCGCCTCCGCCGGTATCTATAACTGTGGCCACGTGGGGCTGGCTGGTTCTTATCCCGCCTTGGCGGCAGAGAAAGGCTTGATCGGCATGGCTTTTGTCAACGGAGGAGGATCAGAGCCTCGCGTCGCCCCTTTTGGGGGAAGTCGACCGATCTTCGGGACCAACCCGTTGGCCGCGGCAGTGCCGTCGAAGGGCTCGACGCCTCTCGTCGTGGATTTTTCGACTGCCGTCGTGGCTTCGGGAAAGATACGCGTTCTGCGTGACAAGGGAGAGCTTCTCCCCGAAGGCTGGGTGCTCAACCGTGAAGGCCACCCCTCCCGCGAACCGACCGACTACTACGATGGTGGAATGCTCCTTCCCGCTGCAGGCCACAAGGGATCCGGCTTGAGCCTCCTCGTGGAGGTGCTGGGAGGACTGCTCACCGGAGCCGGAACGCTTATTCTTCCACAGACGGGCTACCAGGTGGGCAACGGTGTATTCTTGCTGGCTCTCAATGTAGAGGCATTTCGGCTTGCCGACGAATTTTATGAACAGGTCGGCGACCTGGGAGCTGCGGTCAAGGCTGTTCCTCCCCTGAAAGAGGGGGAGGCCGTGCTATTGCCCGGCGAGATCGAACAGACGACCAGAAAACACCGCCTCGCCGAGGGTATCCCTGTTTCCGACGGCACCTGGGCCAAGATCTCGAACGCTGCGCGAGAACTAGGGGTTGATATCTGAAGTCTGTCCAGGCATGGTCGTGAAGGACCTCATTCTTGAAATGCCAAGGTAATGACCGTGGTCAACACGATTATTTTCGATTTCGACGGTGTCATTCTCGAGTCAATGGATATCAAGACGGCCGCGTTTCGAGAACTCTTTCGAGAGTACCCGGAATTCCAGGATAAAATCGTCAGACTCCACGTGAATAATGGAGGAATGTCCCGTTTCGAGAAATTCAAGATCATTTATCGGGATTTTCTGAAAAAGCCTCTCGACGGAGACGAATTGGACCGACTGGGCACACGCTTCTCCGATCTTGTCTTCCAGGCGGTGCTTCAATGCCCCTTCGTTTCCGGAGCCCACGATTTCCTTGAGAAATACTCCGCTCGCTACCCCCTTTTCGTCGCTTCCGGAACTCCGGAAGAAGAGCTTCGGTCTATCATCGAGGCGAGACAGTTGGATTCACTCTTTCGGGGCATTTACGGGAGCCCGACTCCGAAGACCGAAATCCTTCGACACATCATGAACGAGATGGGGTTGAATCCCGGAGACCTCGTATTTATCGGAGACGCGCCGGGAGATTATCAGGCTGCTCGGGACGTGAATATCGGGTTCATCGGCCGTGTCTCCCCCGGGAAAGCCAATCACTTTCCTCGAGAGGGAGTCCTGGGCATCGTGGAAGATCTGAAGCATCTCGACGCACGATGGTCGTTGCTCGTGGGAGTCTCTTGATCGGGCTGAAATCCTATCAGCCAAACGGCGTCAATGGCACGGAAATTCACGCTGATAGACTCCAATGCCGTTGCCCGCGGCTCCGAATCTCTTGACTTCTTGGACCGCTCAAACAAGTTTGCCGCTCGGTGGTGGTAAGACTGGGTTGCCGTATCTTCCTCAATTGAATGAATAAGAGAATTCTGCGTCGAGTCACCGTGATAGTCGGTAATTCTTCTGAGGGATGGCAGACGTCATTCCAAGGAAACGGTAAGACGAATTGGATCTATTTCGGCAAAGATATCCAGCGGTTTTATAGTTTGAAGCGGTCAATGGTCCAAGCAGGCCGGCCAATCAACTCCGGCGCACTTATTAATGCGGTAGCGCACCAGTTCCTGCCGACTTTCATTGAATTTGATCGTCACGTAGAGGTGAGCGCCACAAGTCTCTGGTGGCACGCGTCCGATCTTGCGGAGCGGAATCCCTATACTTCAGACTTTTTCTTCAATTGCTGCGCTTATCTGGCATTTATCGACCTTTTGGAAAGCCTCGATGGGCACCTGCTTACCCTTGTCGAGAGCAGTTTTCTCGGCAGGTTGATGGCTAGAAAAGCTCGTGCTGAAGGTTGTGAAGTCCGTCTCATCAGCAATGGAAAGCCCCTGAACCGTATGGGGGAGTTTTGCCAAGAGGTTGGGGACCGCTTTCGTCTCTGGCGCGATGCGTACCGGTGCCGTCGCGAATTCGTGCTGAACTTCCTGGCGACGAGGGATCTTCTCCGTGAAAATTTGGAAAACAGGCAATACCGCGAATCACGATTGAAGGGGAACATTGATGTTCTCCTGGTGACTTGGGCCGAAAAGGGAACGTTCAGGGACGACCACCAGAAAGAATCTGACCGCTATTTCGGAGACCTTCCGGGGATGCTTCGCCAGCGAGGGATCAAGGTCGGGTATCTCGTGAATCCATATCCTCTGTCTCTGGGGAAGATCACAGAGGCGTCAAAGACGTCGCCGGATCAGATTGTGTTCCCCGACGAGTGTTGGATGCTCAAGGACGTGCTCAAGGCTTCCATGTCAAGCCTTTTCCTTGGGTGGCGAACGAGGCCGGGCTTCGAGCATCGCGGCCACGACTTGACATCCATTTTAATCCGCGAGTTTCGCGGTGGAAAGAGCGAAACCCAGGCAGTGTTTAGCAATGAAACACTACTATGTAGGCCGATTTCTAAGGGACCGAGGTATTCGCCCCAAAACGCTTGTGTTTCCCTTCGAGAATCAGCCCTGGGAAAAGGCTTTGCGATTCGGGGTTACGCACTATTTGCCCGGCACCGAAGTGGTGGGTTACATGCACTCCACTTGCCCGTCGCTTTGGCTCTCATACCGCGCCTCCGAACGGGAGATCCGAGCACGACAGATTCCCGATAAGATTGTGACAACGGGCCCTGCCTGGACGAAGATCCTCTGCGTTAACGGCTTTCCTGAGGAAAACTTGGAGACGGGGCCGGCGTTGCGTTACGCGCACCTGTGGAGTGTCCGCCGCCGAGACCAGAACTCAGGCCGCGGCAACCGTGAGACGCCGCTTACCATCCTGGTGGCCGGTTCGCACGCCTACAGTGACTCCCTAGAGCTCGGTACAGAAGGTCGTTGAAGCCCTGCGCGACAGCTCGAACACTAAGGTCTCGATCAAATTCCATCCGGACATGGGAAATGCCACCTGCTCGCAGTTGCTCAAACGAGTCGTTGAAAACCTGGGCCTCACGCATCTTCCCGAGCATTTTTCGGTTAGGGATTTTCCCATTTCCGAATTGCTCCCCGCTGCGGACGTGTTGATCGAGAATGGGACCTCTGTGGCGGTGGAAGCTGTCTGGATGGGAGTCCCCGTGGTCCACGTCCAGCCGGATCTCTGGTTTGATATGAATGTGCTCGACCATTTTCCTGGCATGACACGAAGCGCCCGGAGTCCCGACGAATTGCGGATCTGTGTCAATGAAACGGCGTCTGACCGAAGCGCCCCGTTTCCCTCAAGTCTCAAACCTAAGAACGATGTTCTGACTTCCATATTTTCGCCCGTTTCATACAATGCGGTGAACCGCTTCCTGGCTCGCGTGACGCCCCCTGCGACCTCACCGGGATGACCAATGCCAATGGGTCTTCAAACAAAACGCCCTTTATTGAATTGCTATGACGTTTCGGGCGGAAGTCCGGCTCCGCTAGGGGCACGGCTTGTACTGGCTCTGGAACCCGTTCCCGACCGGAAGCGAGTCCCTACGACTGTTATGGGCCGCCTTGTTATGACAAAGATTTCGAGCAGGCTCTCTGTCGCACAGAAGGAAGGCAACGTTTCATGCTTCACCTGAATCGGGCCAAGCTGTCCCACAGCTTAAAACAGGCCCTCCCTCCATTCCTTATTACCATGCTTCGGCGACTTTATTTTGCCGGCATCACGGTCTACCGCACCGCGAAAACATTCACGCCAGGCTTACGAGATCTGGGGCGGTTAAGGTACAACATCTTCTCGGGTACGACGACTTGGAGTGAGATCTGGGTTGCCATTTGCGCCCTCGCTGGGCAGACTCCCCTCGTGGACGGTCCCGATATCGCTGAGTACCGAAAAGTGCTTCGCCGACGCCACCGACACGCTGTATGCCTTCAGCTTCGCGTCTGGCCGCATGAGCCTGTACGTCATCCTCGAAGCGCTGGGAATAGGCTCGAAAGATGAGATTATTCTTCCTGCCTTCACCTGCGTCGTTGTGCCCAATGCGATGATCTATCATGGAATCAAGCCGGTATACGTCGATATCGAACCGGATACCTACAACATTGACGTCAGCAAGATCAAAGAAAAGATTACGCCACAGACCAAGGCCATTTATGCCCAACATACCTTCGGAATTCCGTGCAACATGGATTGTATTGCTAGGATCGCTAAAGATCATGGGCTAATCGTCATCGAAGATTGTGCCCATGCGCTTGGGGCCTCACTCAACGGACGCAAAGTAGGCAGCCTTGGACACGTGGCCTATTTTTCCACCGATCACTCGAAAGTCATTTCCACATCTACCGGGGGAATGATCACCACGAAGGATCCGGAACTAGCCCGGAGGATTCAGGAAGTGCAAAAGTCTACGCCGTTCCTCAGCGCAAAGAGCATCAAAGCCATCCTGTGGACATTTGTTATCGAATACGTCCTGTTCCATCCGAGGTTACTGTCGCTCGGCTCCTTGCTTCATGCCCATTTGGCGGCACGAAGACGCCTGTTTTATTTTTATGACGAGCTCCTCACAGCGAAGCCATCCCAATACCCATACCCTGCCCGACTGTCAAATGCGCAGGCGAAGATAGGACTCAGCCAGATCGAAAAGCTATCGCAGAATATTGCATGGCGGAGAAGACTTGCCCAATTGTATGACAACGAGATCGGAGCGTACAAGAAAGTACTCGGGGCCGACTTCCCCTCTTCGACGTTCCTCCTTTACACATTTCTGGTCAAAGATCGGGAAGCGTGGAAAGAACACATGAGGTCGGTTTTGGACATTTCCGCCTGGTTCACGAGCGTTTGCGCAGGCCGTGAATGCAACCTCGAAGAAGTTGGATTTGAGGCAGGTAGTTGTCCGGTGGCAGAAGAAGTGGTCAAACACTGCATCAATCTGCCGACTCATCTTCGCGTCAATGATCCCGATTCCATCGTAGGCCTGCTTAGCGATGCCCGGAAACAGGGCCGGGAAAGATTGGAGCTGCTTGATACCAGCAATGTCACGCGCAATGGACTGTAGGAGTGCCAATGACGAACCACCGGTACCTGGAACGACAAAGACATCGAGCGGACCAAGGCCTATTGGTTGGAGGACGTTGATGACCTTCGGCTTCTGCATTACCTGCGGGAGAGGACGAATCTCGAAGCTTCATTCCGCGATGGGCTGGTTTTTGTCGAGCAGAAACTTGGCGGGGTAAAGGGAACCGTTGTGGATCTCGGCGCAGGCGTCTGCTGGACCTCTGCGATTATGTCTCGTCTTCCCCGCGTCCACGAGATCTGTGCGATGGATCTGTCCGAACACAGGCTCTTTCAGGCTGCTCCCCTTGTGTTCATTCAGTACCGAAGCAGACGAGACAAAGATCCAAAGGCGGTGCGCGGACCTAACCGCTCTTGAGTTCTCGGACTGCACGGCCGACCTGGTAGTTTTTTGTCAGGCACTGTACATGTTTGACGGTCCCGCGGAAATGTTGTGTAACGTGCACAGACTGCTCAAGCCCGGTGGCGTTGTGATGATCGCCTGCGAGAATATTGAGAGCCCACCACCGTGGCACGCGAGAACGGTCGAAGCGGCACGTGCTTTGTGGAAGCATGGATTCGAAGACGAGCTTCCGCCACCTGACCCGAGCGGCCGGCATGCCTACCTCGACAAACATTATCGCTCGTTCATTTCCACTGCAGGATTTCGATTGCACGTTCAGCAGCTTAACTATCCGGTTTTGCCAGGTTCGAAAGTCCTGGGTCGCAACTATTTCGGGGCCAAGGTGCTCCATTGAATACTCACTTCCGGTTAGACGATTTTTCCTGGGCTCGGCAAGTTCGAGGAGGGGATCGATGATTCCTGTGCAAAGACCGTATCTGGGAGAGGAAGAGTTGCGAGCAGTCAGCGGAGTCTTCAATACGCGCTGGCTTGGCATGGGCTCAGTCACGAAGGAGTTCGAGGACCGGTTGCGCGAATTTCTTGGGATCAAGCATGTCATCGCTGTGAACACGGGCACGTCTGCGCTCCACATTGCTCTCGACGCACTCGGAATCGGAGCTGGGGACGAGGTGATCGTGCCTTCCCTCACCTTTGCGGCATCGATTCAACCCATAACGGCATGCGGCGCTCGACCGGTCTTTTGCGACGTGCGCCCTCAGACGCTGAACATGGACCCTGGAGATGTTGCGCCCCGGGTAACCAAACGAACTCGTGCCATCTTGCCGGTCCACTACGGCGGAGAGCCTTGCGAGATGGATGAACTCCTCGCTGTGGCCAAACAGCATGGATTGTGGATCGTTGAAGATGCGGCGCACGCGTTCGGCTCTTCGTACCAGAGGCGCATGGTCGGTACCCTCGGACACGTCACCTGTTTCAGTTTCGATCCCATAAAGAATATCACCTGCGGCGAGGGCGGGGCCGTGGTCACAGATGATGACGAATTGGCAGACCGCATTATTCTAAAACGTATTCTCGGGATAGACACGGACACCTGGAGCCGTTATCGCAATGAACGGAGTTGGAGTTATGAGGTTGTGACCCAGGGCTACCGCTATCATCTGAGCAACATCAATGCTGCTATCGGGCTGGAGCAGCTTGGGCGAATCGAGAACTTTCGCGCCAAGAAACAGGCGATCGTCGCCCGATACGATGAGGCTTTCTCAAATCTGGGCGGACTGGCTCTTCTTAGGCGAAATCTTGATGAATCCTTTCCGTTCTTCTATGTGGTTCGTGTGTTGGATGGACGCCGAGATGATTTCATGAACTCCTTGAAGAGTGCCGGGGTTGGAACCGGCGTACACTATTTGCCCAACCACCTTCAGCCTTTTTTTTCCGAATTCCGGGCTTCTCTTCCCGTGACGGAACAGGTGTCCGAAGAGATTGTCACCCTCCCTCTCTATTATGAAATGACCACCGCCGATGTGGAAAGGGTGATCTCTGCCGTCGACCTGTACTTCAGGACAATTTGATACACTTCAAGACCTTCCAAGAACCGCCGTTGCCTGCGAATGGCTCCGTCCGGTCGTCAGGGACTGCATGAGCATTCAAGAGGACCTGCTTCCCTCCGTTCCACAGTAATCCAAACCTCGAAGAACCCCCATTTCCCTCTCTCAATAGGAGAATATTTGGTGAACAAATCTCCTCTCGTGAGCGTCACCCTTTGCTGTTACAATGGAGAACGCTGGGTATACGAGACGCTGGCCAGCGTTCTCAACCAAACCTATCGGAACATCGAATTGGTCGTCGTCAACGACGGTTCAACCGACGCAACCGAAGAAATCATACGTGCCTATGATGATTCCCGAATCCATTACTATTCTCAGCCGAATCGAGGGCTCTCCGCCTCCCGGAATCGCACCATCGAGCTTTCACGGGGAGAATTGATTGCTTTCGTGGACCAGGATGACCTGTGGGCGCCCGACAAGGTAGAGAAACAGCTCGATCTTTTTGAGTCTGAGCCTGCTGTCGGGTTGGTATACTCTGATTCCTACCTCATCAAAGAGAATGGTGAGCAATTTGGCCGATATTTAGAGCAATATGGCGGTCCTGCCACTGCTTTTCGCAACAGAATTCTGGAACCCCTCCTCATGTATGGGAACTTTGTCCCACTGTTGTCGGTCATGGTCCGGAAAGAAGCCATCCTCGAGGCCGGAGGGTTTAACCCGGAATACCGGGTGGCCGAGGATTACGACGCTTGGTTGAGAGTCGCTCTCAAATGGGAAGCGGATTTCTGTCCAGAAACCGCTCTGCAGTTTATCGGGTCCATGAGACGAATACGACGAGCGTGCAGTACGAGCGAAATCTCGAGGAGGCCATGCAGATTTTACGATGGGCCTTAAACGCCGTTCACCTGTCACACGAGGTCCAACGGATGACGAGAAGGCAATATATGGTGTTCTTTGAACCGTACTTCCGACTTCTGTGGACGAGTAACCAAAGAGGCAAAGCCATCCGAAACGCAGCCAGCCTACTCGCTGGAGACCCGCAATTCATCCCTGCGTTTATCCAGGCCATTCCGTCGCTTGACCGAGGCCGCCAGGCGTTTGCCATGATGCTGGAACGCCCCCTTTCTGAATTTCCTCACGTATTGAGACACGTGTCGAGAGCGATCTGGCGCAGACTGGTGTCAGGCAGATGACGCAACCAACTGACGGACGGGTTTCAGTCAACAGAACATGGACAACGGAACAGGGGTGATCGGTCCAGTGACCTCAGCAAACGCAATGCAATCAGAAATGAGAAACTCAGAGCCGTCGAATGAATTCGCTCGCCTGGTTTCCCTGGTTTCCGACCCCTGTGAGGTTGTCAAGGGTATCCCGAGGTTCGTGAATTCCGACGAGTATGCTTCGTCCTTTGGCCTGCAATGGAACTTTTTTCGCCGAACCCAGCTTGACTCCTTCACCGGGCTTAGCATATCCCGGGATCGCCTCACGCGTCTGATGGGGGGCTCCCTGGATAGACTGGCTGGTAAGAACGTCCTCGAAGCCGGCTGCGGCGCGGGTCGTTTCACCGAGGTCATGCTTGAAGCCGGAGCCAATGTGTTTGCCGTGGACCTGTCTTCCGCGGTGGAAGCAAATTGCGTAAACTGCAAGCATTACCAGAATTACTACGTTTGTCAGGCTGACATTTTGAACATTCCCGTCCCCCCTGAACAGTTCGACATCGTTGTGTGCATCGGCGTAGTGCAGCATACCCCCAATCCTGAGAAAACCATCTGCGCCCTCTGTTCCCATGTAAAGCCAGGGGGGCTGCTCGTTATGGATCACTACACCCACGGTTACGCTGTAACTCCGACTCGGCGTCTCCTTCGCAGGCTGTTGCTCAACGTATCTTCTCATTCAGCGCTCCGTTTCTGTGAGGCAATGACCCAGGTTCTGTGGCCGATTCATCGACTGTTCTGGAGGCTGAATTATCCTCGGCTCGTGGCCCATCTGAGGAGGATATTCCTTCATGTCTCGCCCCTCGTGGATTACCACGAGGCCTATCCCGAACTGGGACCGGACCTGCTGCGTGCTTGGGCGCTTTTGGACACTCACGACACGCTCACTGATCGATACAAGCATTTGCGGAGCGGAAAAGAAATAGCGGTGAACCTGGCTGTCTGCGGAATGACGGATATCCATACTGCCTATGCGGGAAACGGCGTGGAAGCTCGGGCAAGGAAACAGCAGAGATCGACACCTAGGGAGGCGTCCGCTCCGGACGCATGCAACTGAGATGTGCGGCATTTGTGGCATATGGGGTGAGGCGGCCTCAGAGTCCTTGGAAGCCATGGTTCAAGCCATGAATCACCGAGGCCCTGACGACCATGGCACCTATCGTGACGACCTGGTTGCTCTTGGCATGACGCGTCTGGCTATCATTGACCTCTCCGCAGCCGCGCTCCAGCCCATGAGCAATCCACAGGGCAGTATATGGATCGTATATAACGGGGAAGTGTACAACTTTCTTGAGGAGCGCAGGCTCCTGGAAGGCAAGGGGTATTCGTTCTCTTCGTCTTCCGATACCGAGGTCGTACTCCGAATGTACGAGTATTACGGAGATGATTTCCTCCTGCGATTGCGAGGCATGTTCGCCCTCGCTATTTATGACAAGCGAAGAGGGCATAAGAGAGCGAGGCTACTTTTAGCCAGAGATCATCTGGGGATCAAGCCGTTGCTGTATGCCATCCTGGGAGACAAACTGGTTTTTGCGTCCGAGCTCAAAGCTATTCTCGCCAGTGGTCTGGTTCCAGGCGAGATCGATCCGGTTGCCCTTCGGCTTCTCCTCACCTTTGGTTCGGTGTATCAGCCTCGTACCATGATTCGAGAAGTGAAAATGCTGCCGCCCGCTCATCGGCTGATCATAGAAAAGGGCAGGCATCACCTAGAGCGTTACTGGTCTCTTGGGCTGAATCGTCGGCCGGAACTGAAAACCCTACCTTACGATCAGGCTGTGGTTGAGCTTAGCCGCGTCGTAGAGGACTCCGTACGCCAACATCTAGTGAGCGACGTTCCTGTCGGGGCATTTCTCAGTGGTGGAGTGGATTCATCGCTGCTGGTTGCGATGATGGCTCGCTCGGCGGGAGGCAGAGTAAAGACCTTTTCCGTCGGGTTCGAAGCAGAGGGGATCCGCTATCGACGAAAGTGGCGATGCGCATCGCACGGCAGAATTCCTTGGCACGGATCATACTCATGTACTGGTCCGTGGCATCGATGTGAGAGACCGAATTCACCATATCTCAAGAGCCTTAGATCAGCCGTCCGTAGACGGTGTCAATTCCTATTTCGTGTCTCTTGCCGCTAGAGAGGCGGTTACGGTAGCCATTTCCGGAACAGGCGGTGACGAGCTGTTCGCCGGGTACCCCTGGTTCATTAACATGGTACTGCGAGAGCAGCGCGAAAGGGTTGAGCCGTATCGATCTTTGTTCAGATCAGTTTTGGGAGCCGTGGCCTGTCTACCCATTTTTGACCCGTTGATGTCGAGTGAGCGCCTGGGGCGCCGGTTTCTGGTCGCGCGCAATGGCTGGGGATTCCTGTCACGATACGCGACCAACTACAAAATCTTCGGTCCAGAGGGTTCCTTGAGATTGCTTGCCCCTGATCTGCGCTGGTCAGCTCAAGCCGGACGAGCTTCACAATGCGATCTGGCACATATGGATGAGCTCGCGCAGGGATCCACCATCGAACGTGTCACCGCGCTGTGTCTGAGAGGGTATACCAGCAATCAGCTGCTTCGGGACATTGATGCGGTCTCCATGGCCCATTCGCTTGAAATCAGGGTTCCTTACCTCGATCATGTAGTGACGGACACTGCTCTTTCTCTGCCAGACCACGCGAAGCTGGGAAATGTCTCGTCTCTGTCCGCGCCCGAGGAGGCTACGTCCCGGGAGACCGGCTCTAAACGAATTCTCATTGACGTGGGAAAACCTCTTCTCCGGAAGAACTTTGATTTGCAGCCGAAAAGAGGCTTTGCCATGCCTTTTGAAGCGTGGCTCAAAGGTCCGCTTCGAGAGGTTCTTCTGGATACCGTTTCAGGAAACCACTTTGAAGAGGCGAGGCCTGTTGGCAGTTGAAGAGGCATCAGCCGTCAGAGATGGATTCCTCGCTGGTGAACTCGGTTGGCCGCAACCATGGTTGCTGATGATGCTTGAACTCTGGTGCCGGGACGCGCTGGACCACTCACTTCCTGTTGGCGTGAAGTGCCATGGCCGATGAGATTGAAACGTTTCTTTCTTAGAGCCTGTGCCAGAACGGTCCTGCGGCGAAGGGATTTCGGAGATGACCCGCATCCAGGGAGACCGAAGATTCTGTTTATTGGACTGGTGGAAAGCTCCCACACCATTTCTTGGATCAATCTGCTGGCCGGCACGGATTTTAACGTCAGGTTGTACGCTCTTCCTACACAGGGTGGCATTCCCCCGAAAGATTGGCTTGTACGAACGTACGTGACGACCACCAGTCGGTCAGTTTGGCCCAGCGCATTCACGAAGAGGTTGTATCCTGACTGGGAATTGGCTCACCTTGCAGTTCAAGGTCTCGATCTCTGGGTCCCCAAGATTAGCGGTCGCATCGAAGAAGTATGGTTGAAGCAGATCATCTTGACGTGGCGACCGGATATCATTCACACGCTTGGGCTGGACTCCGCGGGGGCCTTCTACTATCGAGTGCGCCAAACCTATGGTTTGGGAGATGTGGGAAAGTGGGTGCTCCAGTTGCGGGGCGGGTCAGACCTGACTCTAAACCGCTTCAATCCCTCACTTGCCCCCCAGATAGCAACAGTAATCAAGGCATGTGATCAGCTCTTAAGCGACAACGAGAAGAATTTCGAATATGCCCTTGAGATGGGGGTCTCTAAAGACCGGATGTTGACACTGGGAACAGTCCCCGGCACCGGAGGTGTGGATGTGGAGTCCATCTCCCACTCATGGGTTGGGAAGCCCTCGACCCGCCGTCTGATTCTGTGGCCCAAAGCGTATGAGTGCCCTTGGTCAAAAGCGTTGCCGGTCTTTGAAGCCCTCAAAGCATGTTGGTCACAGATCCAGCCGTGTGAAATTCGCATGCTCGCAATGGACAGGGACACAAGAATGTGGTACCGGGCACTGCCTCCAGAAATCCGCCAACACTGTCAGATTGACGATAGACTACCTCGAGACGAGCTACTGACGCTAATGAGCAGGGCGCGAGTCATGCTGGCTCCTTCTCTTATCGATGGCACACCCAACACGATGTTCGAGGCCATGGCGTCCGGAGCCTTCCCGATTGTGTCGCCGCTGGCAACTATACAACCCCTCGTCACGGATGGGAGCAACGTGCTATTTGCCCGAAATCTCTCCCCAGAAGAGATCGCCGCGGCGCTCATTCGTGCCATGACCGATGACGAGCTAGTGGACCGTGCCGGAGAGAAAAATCTTTATCTTGTTCGCCAGATAGCCGACCGCGCGCTCGTTGCGCCGCGGGTGATCAAATTTTACGAAAGTATGTGCCGCCCGCAGTTAGACGATGCTTAATAGCCAAAAACTGAGAAGGATTCGCCCATTCGGAAGAGCTGAATCCGAGATTCGCCGAGTCCGGGGCCGATTTCTTCCGCGGTGTTCAGACAGAGCCCGGGATTGGCTGGAGCGAATACTTCCAGTTCCCGACCGGCTGAAGGTGGGACGCCGTAGGATCTGTGGTTATCTGGAATCCCCTGATCGAAACAGGGCTGAGTTCTGATAATGCGATTCGCTTTAGTCTCTCATGTATTGCCGCCCTCATGGTCCGGTCAGGCAATCATGCTCTATAGACTGCTTCACTGCCTGCCCGCTGAGAGCTACTGCCTAATATCACGGCAAAATTATTCTTTGGACTCAAGTACGGAGGAGTTCTGCCCGCGTCTACCCGTCAGATATCACCATCTGCATCCTGAAGTCAGAGCGCTTCCCTGGTCAGGCCCTGGTTTGTTCTGGGTCAATAGCTGGTCAGCGTTATGGCAGCGGGCACACCGGATTTTCAAAATTGTCAAAAAAGAGCGAGTCGACGCCATAGTGGCATGCACGGGGGATCTCTACGATCTGCCGGCGGGATGCATTGCCAGCCGATGGGCGGCTATACCCTTCCACGCCTATATGTTTGACCATTACACTTATCAGTGGACCGACCCTTCTCATAGGGCTTTTGCAGTGCGCATGGAAAGACGTTTGGTTGAAGGGGCTTCGGGTATAATCGTTCCCAACGAGTTCCTGAGGGACGAATACCATAAAAACGGGTGGCCCGAGCCTCTTGTAATTCACAACCCGTGTTCTCAGGCTGACCTGGAAAACAGGGATGCTACCAAATGGCCGGCAGTCCAGGGAGAGATAAGAATAGTCTACACTGGCTCAGTTTACCATGCCCATTACGACGCTTTCCGCAATCTCCTGGCCGCTATTCGGCAACTCGGACGGTCTGATGTCAGCTTGCACATCTACACAGCACAGCCCGGAGAAGAAATAGAGAAGGAAGGCATAATCGGCCCAGTGGAATATCATGCACATCTGCCCCCGTCTCTCGTGGCAGCCGTGCAGCGTAATGCCGACATCCTCTTCCTGCCATTGGCGTTCGATTCACCGATTCCTGAGGTGATCCGAACTTCTGCTCCAGGGAAAATGGGAGAGGTACTTGGCCTCAGGGAGGCCTATCCTGGTCACTCGCCCGTAGATTCGTTCTTGCAGCTGGTATTTTCGGCAGTATGAGTGCGGGGTTGTTGTCGACCACCCGGACATCCGGGTCTTGACAGATGCTCTTTCCCGAATTATTCATGATGCCGCACTGCGCCGATTCTGCCGTGAAAATGCAAGGGCGAGATCCCTGATCGACTTTGACGCATTGGAGTCGAGCAGGAGATTTGTGACCTCACTCGGGGAACAGGAGCGAGGGAAGTTGTGAGGATTCTGTTTGTGGCGATGGTTGACAGTGTTCACGTAGCAAGATGGATCAATCTGCTTAACGAGCAAGATTGGGACCTTCACATATTCTCCCCATACGAAGCGCCTCCCCATCCTGAGCTTACCAATGTGACGGTCCACTGTTTTTCTCCCTTTGAAGGTCCTTCAGAGACTCTCCCCGTGCGTTGGAAGGCAGTGTGGCCCTTCAGAAGGGGTAAAGCCCTTGCTCACCTATTCCTTGCAAGGCAGTTTCCTCATGTCCTGGACCGGGTCAAATGGCTGGCCAAGGTGATCCGCAATATTCGACCTCAGCTCGTCCATTCGCTAGAAATCCAGCATTCCAGCTATCTTGTCCTTGAGGCAAGAAAGCTACTGCAGGGCCAGTGTCCTCCCTGGATCGTAACCAATTGGGGTAGCGACATAAGTCTCTTTGGTCGTCTGTCCTCCCATAGGGGAAAAATCAACGCAGTGCTGGAGCATTCTGAATACTACTTGTGCGAATGCGAAAGAGACGTACGGCTGGCCAAGGAGGCGGGCTTCAAGGGAGAGATCGTGAAGGTTCCGTCCAACACGGGAGGCCTCGATTTGCAGGACTTGGCCAGGATTCGCCGCAACGAACCCCCCTCCTCTAGACGCCTCATTGTAGTCAAGGGGTATCAAGGTTGGTCGGGAAGAGCCATTTTCGCCTTGCGGGCCCTTGAATTGTGTGCCTTGTATCTACGCGGTTACTCTGTGGGGATATACGTGGCCGGCGAGGATGTCGAAATTGCCGCAGAGCTGTTCAGTTCTACAACCGGTGTTCCTGTCGAGATCATTCCCAAGTGCTCGCATGACGATATGCTCGCGGTTTTCGGTAGATCGAGAATTTACATTGGCCTTGGCATCTCTGACGGGATCAGTACATCCCTACTCGAGGCAATGTCGATGGGAGCCTTCCCTATTCAGTCGTTCACTTCCTGCGCGGATGAATGGATCGTAGATGGCGAAACCGGTTTTCTCGTCCATCCGGAAGATCCGAATGCGATACACCAAGCCATCAGGCGTGCCCTGGAGGAAGACGACTTGGTCGATGAGGCTGCATACCTTAACGCTCGAGTCATTGCGGATCGACTGGATCGAGGAGTCATCCGGCGAAGCTGTGTCTCTATTACGAGAGAATCGCTCAGATGCGCTGAGAAACCACATGCACTCGGTTTCGATGCTCGGTTCGTCGCTCTCTGGGATGAGGGTTTCCGCATGTCCGAGTGTAGCTTTGGGGACGCATGGAAGAAACTGTTTTTGAAAAAAGAGGACGTTCGCGGAGTTGACCTTCCAAATTCATGACGTGCACGGCAAAAAGGGATCTTTTTATCAAACGTTTCTTATCTAGAGACGGGGTTCACATGATTGTTTGCCATCCCACCCACGAGGTCGCAGCGAAGGCCGAGTCGCTTCTCCATGACACGGGCATTCTAGCAGAGATGGTTACCGAACCCACTCATGATGAAATCCTTCGTCTCTTAGGGGCCGCAAGGAATTGCATCGGCCTCCAGGTATCGGGCACGGTCAAGTTCCCTTTTTCTTTGATGCGTTGGCCATGGGGGCCTTTCCAACAGAGCCTCAAACTTCATGCGTTGATGAGTGGATCTTAAATGGTCGGAGCGGGTTTATCGGACCACCGGAAGATCCGGGCCAAGCCGGAGTGGGCATTGTCAGAGCAGCTCTCGATGACACTCTGGTCGACACATCAGATCAAGAAAACGCATGAACGGTTGCGGAACGGCTCGACAGGAGGTAACTTCGGCCCAGGATAATGGCCATGTAAAAGCAGGTCGCTGCTGAAGGCAAATCCAAGCAGGAATCCATATAAGGAGGATTGAGAGTGAATGTACCTGGTGGTAGGCGGCGCCGGATATATCGGCGGGTTGACGACGGACCTGCTCAAGGAGGCAGGCTTTACTACAAGGGTTTACGATTCCTTGGTGTACGAGGAGTCGTATCGAAAAACCTGTGGACTTCGTCTATGGCGACATCAGGGACCGCGACTGCCTCAAGTTCGCCGCGACATCTAAGCGATTGGCAGCGCAGTGCTGTTATTGATTCTCCTCCCGTGAAGGGAAAAGAAGCAATGACTCTACAATATGATTGTCGACCAAGAGATTGAGGAGCGGAGCGTTATGCGAGTTCTGATTCTGGGTGGCACGGGCATGCTCGGTCACAAGCTGGTCCAGGTCTTGAGTGATCGATTTGAGATTTGGGCTACGGTTAGGGGGCGGCCTGAAGGACTTTCCGAGTTTGGCATGTTTGGCGGGCGAATCATAGGAGGAGTGGAAGCCACCAACACGGATAGGGTGGTGGATGCTTTCGCGAGATGTAGCCCCCACGCAGTGATAAACTGCATCGGTATAGTAAAACAACTGGAACTATCCAGGGACCCACTGACAAGTATCAGTCTGAATTCATTGTTTCCGCATCGGTTGGCTGGGCTTTGCCGGGCTTGTGGGGCCAGGATGGTTCATGTTAGCACTGACTGCGTGTTTTCCGGAAGCAAGGGCAATTACGCAGAAGATGATATTCCCGACGCGGAAGACTTGTACGGACGAACCAAACTCCTGGGAGAGGCAACCGGTCCAGGATGCCTTACCCTTCGCACATCTATAATAGGACAAGGATTACGGCCCGGTTCTGCCTTAATGGATTGGTTCACAAGCCAGCGGGGGAAAACGGCCAAGGATATGCCAGAGCTATTTATTCCGGGTTTACCACACAGGTCCTTGGCGAAATAATCGTCGACGTGCTTGAAAGGCATTCGGATTTGACCGGCCTATGGCACGTGTCCTCCGATCCATAAGCAAGTATGACCTACTAGGACTTGTAAATGAAGCGTTCAGCCTCGGGATCACCATTGAGCGGAATGAAAGCTATGTATGCGACAGGAGCCTTGACAGTAGCCTGTTTCGAGAAGCGACCGGATGCCGACCGCCCACTTGGCCTGACATGATTGCACGGATGGCATCCGACAGAACTCAATATCAACAGAGATAGGGCAGGTATCATTATGCTAACTGACAAAAGAATTCTTATCACAGGAGGTACAGGATCATTAGGACAGGTTCTAGTGCGGCGTTTACTTTCAGGGGAACTTGGTCTGCCCCAAAAGCTTATAGTGTACCTCGTGATGAGGCAAAGCAGCATGCCATGAGACTCAGAGTACATGCACCGGGTCACGGCGACGGACGAAGTAATCTACCAGAATTTCCAGCAGGTCTTGGAATTCAGGATCGGAGATGTCCGCGACTTTCGGTCCATCAGTTCCGTGTTGAGCCGTGTAGATATCGTCTTCAACGCTGCCGCGCTTAAACAGGTACCTACCTGTGAGTATTTCCCGTTTGAAGCCGTACAAACCAACATCGCTGGTCCTAATAATATTGTGAGAGCAATCGAGCAACATGATCTTCCAATCGAAACCGTGGTTGGAATTTCCACAGACAAGGCCTGCAAGCCTGTTAACGTCATGGGTATGACCAAGGCTATTCAAGAGCGCCTTCTTATTCAGGCTAATCTACACTGCAAATCAACTCGATTTATTTGTGTGCGCTACGGAAATGTGCTTGCGTCTCGCGGATCCGTGATACCTTTGTTCCAGGAACAGATCAGGACAGGCGGACCAATTACCATTACCACGACGGATATGACCCGCTTCCTTCTCAGTTTGGACCAGGCTGTAGACACGATTTTCAGGGCCTTGGCCCAAGGGAACCCTGGTGAAACTTTTGTGCCGAAAGTGCCGTCTGCCAGGATAGTAGATATTGCAAAGGCTCTAATCGGGGCTAATAACATAGATACTGTAGTGACCGGTCTTCGGCCCGGGGAAAAAATACATGAGATTCTGGTTTCCGAGGAGGAAGCGCATAGGACGCTGGATCTGGAAGACTATTACGTAATTTTGCCGATACTTCCAGAACTCCGCGAATACCGCGAGGGTAGCGAACCTATCCGACGTGAGTACAGTTCCGCCGCGAACCTGGCGACGCCGCAAGAAATCTGCGAACTGCTTCAGCAGCACGATCTCTTGTGTCCGGCAGAAATGCCCCCGGGCCGCGAGTTACTCAGATGATAACTTGACCAATGTCAAGGGCTGGATTAGCATCCTCTAACTGAAATATCAGGCGAAGCGTTTACACGCATTTCCGGAATCCCATATCTTGCCTGAGTCATATCCCACGTAGGAGCCGGCACCCTTCTGTATTCGGTTGAAGGATCAGAATTACAAGGATAGCATATGAAAGTGATGACCGCTCTCGGGACAAGGCCGGAGATCATTCGTCTATCCCGCATCGTAGAAAGATTGGACCGTCTTTGCCGCCATGTATTGGTACATACCGGGCAAAATTACGATGTAAATCTGAAGGACATTTTTTTTCAACAACTGGGAGTGCGTGAGCCCGATCATTATCTCGGCGCAAGGGGAACATTAGGTGAGCAGATCGGCCGGATATTGAGCGAAAGTGAGCGAGTGATGCTGGCTGAGAAGCCCGATAAGTTCCTCGTCTTGGGGGATACTAACAGCGGCCTCGCTGCAGTAATGGCCAAGCGTCTCGGTATCCCCGTGTATCATATGGAGGCCGGCAACAGGTGCTATGATGACCGGGTTCCGGAAGAGGTGAATCGGAGGATTATTGACCACAGCAGTGACATTCTGCTTCCTTACACTGAGCGCAGCCGCAAGAATCTCCTAAGAGAAGGCATACCGGGCGAGCGTATTTACGTTACCGGAAACCCGATCTATGAGGTTATTACGCACTTTGATTCCAGGATACGCTCCTCCACCGTTCTCGATGACCTGGGTCTGCAGGCGGGAAAGTACTTCCTTGTGACCATGCACCGCGAAGAGAATGTCGATGTGGAAGAAAGGCTGAGGGGACTCGTGACCGCCCTGGACTTAATACATCGAGAATACGGTCTGACGGTCATCGTGAGCACCCACCCTCGAACAAGGAAGCGGCTAGAATCGTTCAGAATCTCCCACGGCAATCACGGGATACGCTACTTGGAGCCGTTCGGCTTCTTTGACTTCATTGCACTCGAGCAACATGCGTTATGCGTCCTCAGTGACAGCGGCACAGTGCAAGAGGAATGTGCCATTTTCGGAGTTCCGAACGTGACAATCCGGGATGTAACCGAACGTCCGGAAACCGTAGAGTGTGGAAGTAATATACTCAGCGGAGTCCAACCTGACAATGTGCTTCGATGCGTGAGAGCGGCTCTCAGCAGGCAGATGAAATGGACTCCTCCACCTGAGTATCTGGTGGAAAATGTCAGTGACACGGTGGTAAACATTGTGACCGGTTATTACTACCGGCCACAAGGCCGCTGGTGACAGACCTGAAAGGTGCAGATGGAATATTCAGTCGTCACAATACCTGCGAGGAGAAGCGGGCAAACCCAGCAAAATCAACTGTGCCCGTACCGATCAGAGCCAAGGGAAAAGTTGCCATCGTTTCTCACGTGCTACCCGCCTCGTGGTCGGGGCAAGCGGTGAAATTAGACCGGCTTCTAAGAAATTGGAGACCGGAAGACACCAGGCGGAGGTGGAAGACCAACTCCCGCTAACTTTTGGTGCGGAACCGACTGATATGATTGGATCACACAAACTGTCATCGGTAACAGTGGGAAATACTACTCCGCAACGCATGGATATCACGCTAAAGTAAACCGGACAGTAGTGAGCGTGTTCGCACTGTTTTGGATAGGAAAGCAGATTGACCCGTTCCTTACGGGTACCTCGTGACAGGCGTAAGCAGCACGGTGACAAAAATTGTTCTTAGTACCATCGCTTATCACGAGGTCGGGATGTTTTACTCGTGCACGAAGGAACGGCAGGTTAACCCAGGCGGTGAGGTCTGGTCCCTTTGGTAACCCGTGGAAAAGAACGCCTTTTTCAGTATCATTGTCCCCACCTATAATCAGGCGCAATATCTCCCCGAATCCCTCGGTAGCCTTTTAGGACAGAGTGTTACCGACTGGGAAGCCATCATAGTGAACGACGGATCCACCGACTCGACGCGTGAGGTCCTGGAGGCTTACTTACCCCTGGACTCGAGGTTCAGAGCTATTCATAAGGAAAACGGAGGGGTAGGGTCGGCCCTGAATGTTGGACTTCGCCACGCAAGGGGGCAGTGGATTTGTTGGCTCAGTTCCGATGATCTGTTCGATCCACGAAAGCTGGAGATCCACAGAGATTGGATTTCCCGGTACCCAGATTGCCGCTTCTTTTTCACTCACTTCAAGGAGGCTCAACAATACCACTGGACAGGTTACCGCCCCTGATCTATGGCGCCCAATACCTGAGAAGCAATGGCAAGTTCTCGAGATGATGCGGTGCACCTACGTGCATGGGAACAGCATATGTGTCCGTAGAGAAGCGTGGGAGGAAGCTGGACCTTTTGATGAAAATTTGCGTCACGGTCAAGATTACGATATGTGGTTGAGGCTGCTGGCTCTCACCACGGGCACCTACATTCCGGAACGCACGTGTGTCACCAGAGTCCACGAGGCGCAAGGCACTCACTCTTTTCCACAGATGGGGTTCTTTGATTCTTCGCGGTCTGTCATCAACTTCCTCAACGCGCATACCTTTCCGGACTTGGTGCCTTCTCTGGATCTTCAGGACAGGTCGGCGGTTAAACAAGCTTTGCTCCAAGCTCTCGATGTAGCGAGCGACTCCTCGTCTTGGTTTATCTACAAGCTCGGACCCCATCCGGCCCTGCTCCTCCGCATCATGGAATGGGCATGGCATGGATGCGAGAAGCCGTTTGCAAACCTTGCGAAGAGAATTGTGCGTCGTAGCATCGAGCAGATTGCCATTCGGCATCGAGGAACTCCATTCGGCTTCTTGTGGAAAGTGGCTGCTGCCGCCTGTCGCCTCCCTGAGTCAACATTTCACTATCTTTCTGTTCGTCCGGACACTGTAGCCGAAACCAACTATTGGCTGCTCAATGTCGATAGTCACCAGAATGCGGAACCGCTTCGTACAGTATTTGGAGAGATCCTGGAATCGTCCATCTCCCCGAGAGAACAACTGGTCCAAGGCAAGGCCCAAGGGAGGTCGTCGTCGTATGTCAGAATGGACAGACGGTTAGCGATACTGTCAAGTACGGCGCATTTCGTGCCACCATGGAGTTTGCGCAGTATCTGAAACGCTGCGGAATACCGGTGATCCTCGTGGGGCTTGCCGAAACAACACTGGGATTTAACGAGGGGATTCCTTATCTTGGGGTGCTGGACAGGACATCACTTTTTAGTGCCGTCAGGAACTTGGCTCCAGTGGATACCCTGGTCGGGATTTCCCGTTCCGATGTGCTTAGAATGGGAGGGGGAGCCCGGTAAGTCGTATACCAGCACAATCCATCTCCCATCGAGGGCGAAACGTCTGTCCATCTGTTGAACCGATCCGGGGCAGCCGTGGTCACAGCTTCTAACTACTCGAAAATGCAACAGGTGTCCTATGGTGTGAGGGAAGAATTGCTCAGGGTAGTACCAAACGGCTGTGACACAGATGTTTTCTCGAGTTGAGGCCCGGAGCAACGTCAGCCTCACACCCTCGTTTTTGCCGGACACCTTGTTCCTTACAAGGGCTTGGACGTAGCCTTAAGGGCTTTTGCGATTATCAGGAAACGTTTTCCTGATGCTACCTTCAATGCGTACGGTCTGACACTGCCTTGGAACACGGGCGAAGATCATTTCTTGGATCCCGGCATGCTGGACCAAAGAGGCCTTCCGGTCTGGCAAGCCATTGAAGGCGCTGTTCCCGGATTTCGGTATCGGGGGGAGGTGCCTCAAAGTGAGATCGCTTCAGCCTTTCGCCGGCACTCACTCCTTATAATGCCTTCGAGAATTGAGGAGACGTTTGGGATTGTGGCACTGGAAGCTCAGGCGTGCGGGTGCATTCCCGTTCTGCCGCGCAGGGGGGGCTTTCCGGAGGCCCTGCGAGAGGGCGAGACAGGTTATTTGTACGACCATAACACGGCTGAAGGACTCGCGGCAGAGGTTATTCGGATCTGGGAAGCAGGCTTGCCCACCCCCGCACAGCGTCTTGCGGCCGAAGCATGGATTCAAAACACTTTCTCCTGGGAGCATTCGGGAGGAAACCCTCCTGAGAATAATTGAGTCAATTCCCAGGCGCTCGAATCGCTCACCGGATCTCATTCATCGTCTTTTCTGGTACGGAGAGAAAGCACGTAGCCTCGCATTCAGGCTTGCAAAGGGCATGAAGGTGACCCTCTCAACGGTCAGTGGAAGAAGGCTCCCCGAATGGCCCGGCTTGGTCAAAAATCTGTGGCTGGATCGACTCCACAAATTACGGGCAAAGTGAAGACCGGCCAGATTTTCGGAGCACTCATTCCCCCCGTTTACTGCAATGTCCAATAAGTTCCGGAGCCACGAAGCTTGGAGCATTTGATTGTGCAGCTATAGAGTTAACACCCCAGTCGCATTTATCGTTTTTAATCGGCCGACTTTAACAGAAAGGGTGTTTCGTGTAATCTCAGAGGCCAAACCGCGCCAGTTGTTTCTCGTGGCGGACGGGCCTCGGTCTGACCGGCCTGGAGAGGCGGAGCTGTGTGCCGCTGTGCGGGCGATTGTTGACCGGGTTGACTGGGAATGTGAGGTCCACAGAAACTATTCCGACGCGAATCTTGGTTGCGGACTGCGCATCTCGAGCGGCTTGAACTGGGTATTTAGTATTGCAGGACGAGCCATAATTCTTGAAGACGACTGTCTTCCCCACCCCACCTTCTTCCGGTTTTGTGAGGAACTGCTCGACCGATACGATCGCGACGAACGTGTCGGTGCTATAAGCGGAGATAACTTCAACATAACACCCAGAAAATCGGCGTCCTATTTCTTTTCCATTTTCCCTCTCATATGGGGGTGGGCCACGTGGGCAAGAGCATGGAAGCATCATGACCTGGCAATGCAAGCATGGCCGAAGGCTCGAAAAACAGCATTGCTAAGAAAATTGTTTTGGGATAGGGCGAGCCGGAAGTATTGGCAATACTTATTTGACGAGACTTTCCGGAGAAAAATAGATACCTGGGATTACCAGTGGACCTTCGCCTGCTGGCTAAGAAGCTTCTTAACCGTCGTGCCCGAAGTTAATCTGGTATCAAACATAGGGCTTGACGAGAACTCCACCCACACGTTCGAATCTTCCACAGAAGCACTGCAATGTCACTTACAGCCTATGCACTTCCCGTTGTCGCATCCTAAGCTTGTCAGAAGAGATGCGTTTGCTGATAATCAAATCAAGAGACGCGTCTTCAGAATCAAGTCCTTCCCTGGTAGGGTCCAGGCAGCGCTCTCACGAGTGGCGAATCGACTGATCCGATCAGCCAACGAAATCGTTGGAGATCTCCCTTCTCGGGGTAGGAACCGATAGGTGGACCTTCGTTCGTTCCAGTGATAGCCATCCATTGGCACCAGTGTCGATCCTTTCTCGGCGGCGCCGACGGGGCCGGTGACTCCGTTGGGTAAAGGGAACTCAACGCTTGAAATGCTTTATCAAGTGTATCATTCGGACGATGCGGAGCCCCCTCGGGATCCGAGTGGTCCAGATTGTGAAGGAAGAAAGGCTGGCCCTGGCCTCGGATTTCGGCCAGGATGAGATTTAAGTCATTCGAGACGTGCTTCCTCACACGATGTACAGTCCCGAAAAAGTTTAAGCCATGATCCAGGCTGTCAGATAACTCGTGAATAACCACATACCAGGTATGTCGCTGAGTGCGGAGTCTGGAAAGGTGGGAACATCGTCGCCGCCGTAAGGACCCTTCTGAAATTGGGCTCTAGCGACAGGCATCTGTATCTTTTCGATACGTTTCAGGGAATGACTGAGCCCGAGCAGGTGGACGTTTCTTTCGAGGGGGAGGACGCGAGCGAGATTCAACAACAATTTAAGTTGCCGGGCGACAGGGGGTCTAGTTGGTGTCGTGCGGAGTTGGACGATGTGCAGAGCGTCGTGCTTGGTTTGGGTTACGACATCTCTCGGATTCACTTCGTCAAGGGCCGAGTGGAAGATACCATTCCGAAGGCCGCTCCAAAGAGGGTTTCATTACTAAGGCTTGACACCGGCTGGTATGCTTCTACAAAGCACGAACTTGTAACATCTTTCCCGCGCCTTTCCCCCGGAGGAATCCTCATTATTGACGATTACGGTCACTGGCAAGGGGCACGGAAGGCAGTTGACGAATATTTGGTTGATTACGATGTACCCATATTCTTGAGCAGAATAGACTACACTGGCAGAATCGGAGTGAAGCTGGCGAGTTGAGGCTCACTTCATGAATGCCTGTTCTCCTATCTTTTCCTAATCACTATGCAGCTCAAAAGAACCCAGGAAGGACTGTTCGATCTGAACATAGGATGCGGCACTCATTTTTCCGCGGAATGGAATAACATCGATCTTCTGTTCGATGACCATATTATGAACCACGATGTGAGCAGAAGGCCTCTGCCTTACCGCGACAACACCTTTCACGCAGTATACACTTCGCACCTCCTAGAACACTTGACATCGGGGCAAGGACTGACGCTTATGAAGGAGGTGTTTCGAGTGCTCAACAATGAGGGCGTCTGCAGGGTCGTGGTCCCAGATCTTGAGCAGATCTGCAAGCAGTATTTTGTACTGGCTGGAACGTTCCGTTGCGGATGAAACAACGCAAAACGTAGACCGTTATCGATGGATGACTCTGGAGATGTTCGACCAGATGGTAAGGGAGAAGTCAGGAGGGTTGATGGCGGAAGCCTTGAGGGGAGGCCGAATCGACAGAGATTTTGCGAGAGAAAGAATTGGTGACGAACTGCTGCTGGCGACGGTGAGTGCTGAAAGTCACGGGCCCGCCAGCCTTCGACAAAGATCTGGTGTGTTGACGAGGATATTCTTTAGCAAGTATTCAGTTAAGAGACTGCTCCGCGCCGTTCGATCTATTTTCAAGATAGATACGGATCCGAGAGCATCGGGCGAGGCTCACAAGTGGATGTACGATAGACTTTCTCTCAAGCTCTTGCTGGAGGAAGTGGGCTTTGTACGAATCTCTCAGATGACGTTTCGGGAGTCGCGAATTCCCTATTGGGAAAGGTTCGCTCTTGACACCTCTTCGTTTGGAAATTCACCTCGCAAGCCGGATTCCGTTTACGTCGAATGTGAAAAACGTTCCTTCCAGCACTGAAGCAAAGGGACTCGCATAGGGGTTATCGGAGGGACGCCGAGAGGCGCTAATCGCGCATCACAGTATTCCGATATCGGAGGCCGACTGAGCCTGGGTGGGAACATCAGGCGGGAAATCATGAGAGTACGATTGCTCAACACCTTTGATCGCGATGGTGGCGCTGCGCTTGCCGCGTATCGACTTCACAAAGGATTCCGGAGAGCCTCAATTGACTCGACCTTACTCGTTCAGGTGAACCATTCCGACGATGAATCCGTGAAAAGCGTGGCAGAGAACCTGATCAACATCCGCGCCCTGGCGTCGGCTCGACTGGATTTGCTCCCACTCAAATTATACCGCAGTCGTTCAAATACCTACTGGAGTCTAGGCTGGCGACGCAACAACATTCAAGCCAGAGTACGGAGAGAAAAGCCGGATTTGGTGCATCTCCACTGGATCGGCGGGGGCTTTGTCCCAACGACGGCGCTGGTCGCCTTCGGTTGTCCCATCGTATGGACCCTGCATGACACTTGGCCTTTCACAGGTGGCTGCCACTATCCTCAAGACTGCAGAAGCTATGAACATTCATGCGGAACATGCCCCCAACTCGCATCAAGGAGCGAATGGGACGTCAGTCGTTGGATGTGGAGGCGTAAGGCCCGGTTCTGGAAAGATCTGGATCTCCACGTTGTCGCCCCGAGCCGCTGGATGGCCAAGTGTGCCGCGTCCAGTGCCCTTTTTGGCAAGAAACCAATCCGGGTCATACCCAATGGATTGGACATCGAGGTCTTCAAACCGATAGACCGTTCCTTGGCTCGTAAAATTATCGGCGTTCCATGGGAAGAGCAGCTCATCCTTGCGGGAAATGTCCGGGGAGCCGACGATCAGCGAAAAGGCTTCTCTTATCTTCAACCTGCCCTCCAAGAAATGTCACGAAATGGATGGATGAAAAAGGCCGCATTGTTGGTCTTCGGGTCATCAAGACCGGCCCACGAACCTGAAGTGGGACTGGAGAGTCATTATCTGGGCTTTCTGCGCGATGAGACAAGTATGGTATTGACGTACTCGGCGGCTGATGTGTTCGTAGCTCCTTCAATTCAAGACAATTTGCCCAACACCGTGATGGAGGCCATGGCTTGCGGAGTCCCGTGTGTTGCGTTCGACATCGGCGGTATGTCGGACATGATCGAACACAGGCGGAATGGTTATTTGGCCAGACCATTCGATGGAGACGATTTGGCAAGGGGAATAGTGTGGGTATTGGAAGATAAGGAGCGACACCAAGAGCTATCTCGGCAAGCTCGCTGGAAGGTCGAAAGCGATTTTGACTTGCTCAAGGTAACCGATCGTCATGTAAATTTATTTAAGAGCGTATTGGGTGACTAGAAGTGGTTGCAAAACCTCAGATCAGTTGTAAGCGCGCGGAATCGCGCGCGATTTAAGTGCTTGTTTTTAATAAAAATGTGTATATTTGACTCACCGGAGGTAAGTCCGGTGAGAAAACAAGTGGTCTATCTGACGGATGAGCAATGGGCAAAGATCGAGCCGTTGATCGCCCAGCGACCTAAAAACCCCAAAGGGGGACGGCCTCCAGCTGATAATCGGCTGGTATTCGAGGGCATTATTAGGATTCTTAAGACGGGCGCTCGATGGAAAGACATGCCCAAGAGGTATCCTGATTACTCCGTTTGTTGGCGTCGGCTCACGAGATGGCATGAGACCGGTCTCCTCAAGGAGATGTAGCGAGCCTTTCTCTCGGAACTTGACGAGAAAGGCGTCCTTGATTGGGAAGAGGCATTCGTGGATGCAACATTCATCCCGGCAAAAAAAGGGGCGCGGCGGTCGGACCCACAAAAAGGGGCAAGGGAACAAAGTGCCTGGTGGTGGTCGATGGCAAGGGTATTCCTCTGGGAAGCTATACCGACTCTGCCTCGCCGGCTGAGATCAAACTCCTTGAGAATGCCCTCCAAGACATCAAGATCCCGAAAAGAGGGCCGGGAAGACCGAGGACTAGGCCCAAACGAGTGATCGGAGACAAGGCATACGACAGCGATTCCGCTCGAAAACGTTTGAGAAAAAGAGGTGTCAACCTTCTGGTTCCTCACGGGAAGAACCACAGGAATGTTAATCGACAGGACGACCGACTCTGGGATCGATACAGGAGACGATATATAGTCGAGCGCACCTTCAGTTGGATCGGAAACTTTCGTGGCCTTCTTCCAGATGGCCCGCATCATGGTTACTTTGAGAAAATGTCTATGAGGTTTTGCAACCGGCTCTAGTGTCCTGTCCCGCAAAGCCTTTACACCGGCAATGCCCAGGTGCCTTTTCCAGAGAGTTAGGCAGCAAGGAAAGCTGCAAAGCAATCATGGGGACACCACACTATGTCTGCTGCCTGGGAGAAGATGAAGTGTATAACGTCTTATCACTTATAGCACTTCTTTTGTCTTGCTTTTTCCTGCTTCGCGCATTGAGACCAGCAGGAACCGCAGAGGGCGTTCTTTTTTTCTTTTGCCTGTGTTCAGCCCAAATAGTCACTTTCGGCTACATACTGTCATTTATGAGCCGCTTGAGCGACGTTAGATACTGGTCATTATTGGGCTTAATCACTGCCATTATAAGTGGTGTCATCGTTTGGAATAGAGACACTGGTCAATTTCTTGCTTTGCCAAGATTTAGTTTTGCTTCTTTAATGCACGCCATTACATCGATTAGGAATTGGTACACAAAATACCTATCCCTCTTTCAAAAATTAGTTTTGAGCCCTTTGATCTTGACTACTCTGTTGCTTGGGACTCTTAATTTGATCGTCGTCGTCTTTATTGCGCCTCAGCACTGGGACGGCATGACCTATCATCTTGCCAGAGTAGCTTATTATCTTCAGCATCACAACTTAGATTACTTTGATGCCAACTATTGGGCGCAAGTTATCCATCCCAAGAATTCTTCGTTATTGCTTCTGTACACATACTTGATGTCAGGACGAAATGAAAACCTAACCCAACTGGTGCAGTTCATTTCTTATTGGGTTGCCGTGTGCAGTGTCTATGCGATTTCCAATAAAGTGGGAAATAACAGAACCCAAAGCATATTTGCAGCAATGGTAAGCGCCCTATTAATAGATTGGCTAACGCAAGCGACCACTACGCAGAATGACTTGATTTTAGCGGCTTATTTCGGAGCAACTGTTTATTTTCTCTTTGCTTTTAGAGAGACAAATAAATGGAAGTACCTTGCTTTGGCCGCATCAGGTATGGGTCTCGCCATTGGAACAAAGGCATCTTCCTTTTTGCCATTGCTTTCAGTGGGCCTGCTTGCCTTATATACCCTGTTTCAATCCGGAGTTAACTTGCAGGTACGGCTACGGAATTTCGCTATTGGGATGATATGTGCATTGCTTGCGCTCTGCGTATTTATCCTTCCGGCAGGATACACAGAAAACTATCGCAACTTTGGGCACCCCCTTGGTCCGAAAGAAATCCGGGTAACCCACTCTTTTGAAGGGAAATCTATTGACTATATCATCCGAAATGGCACCAAGAACCTCATCCGATTTGGATTTGAGTTTTTATCGCTGGATGGAACGCCGCCGATAAACATTGTGAATAGAACACAAGCTCTTGTTAGATCTCTGCCTGAGAAGTTTGTGAGTAAGTTGGGGATAGATTTGGAGACCTCTGAAGCAACAAGAGCTCCCTTCAACATCCAGAAGACGCCGACTGCTGACGAAGATGGTTCCTACTGGGGTATTCTGGGCTTTGGTCTCATCTGGCCTGTAGTGCTTCTGTCAATAGTGGGAGTGATCAAACCAACTGACGCTAGAATGCTTGCTCTTGCTGCGGTTTTATTTCTCTTCTCCCAAGCCTACGCCGGGCCGTACGATCCTTGGCGGGGACGATATTTTGCTATCGCTGCGATTTTTGCTGTTCCTATCGTTGGTGTGTGTCTACAGACACAAAAACGGTTTTTGCGTGGCTATTTGGTCCTTATAGTCTTGGCGGGCTGTGTTTCTGCTATGACAGCGGTTGTGCTCAGAAGTAAGAGCCTCCTTCATCTCGATTGATTACCAAGGCAAGCACAGGACATCTATATTTGCTATGGATAGGATGGAGCAGCTTACTAGGACTAGATCTCTATACTTTGATCCTCTGAAGAGATTCGATGAGCTAGTACCTAAGGACGCAGTGGTTGCAGTCTTTTTGCCTGCAGATTCGTTTGAATATCCTCTCTTTGGAGAGCATTTGACAAGAACCATCATGCCGATAAACTCTTTTCACAAAGGGCTTCAACCTATCCCTGTCAACGCCGAATACTTACTATACGCAGAGGGATTTCCTTGTGCATCTGCAGAAGATGTCTATCTCGGAGTCGATTGGTACTTACGACACTTAACTGATAATAATCGCAGATGCCCTTAACACGCGGATTCCCCCAACTAGCGCTTGTGAAAGATGGACTTCCGGACCTGTGAGCATATTCATTAAGGAAACCAACGGCTGACAAGGCCCGCTAAGCGACATGATTCTAAGCATTTTCACAATTCCCAAGGCCTTTTGCGGACGTATCGAACTCATACAGCGCAATGCGATAAAGAGTCGGATTGCGATCGGCTCCGACGCAGAAGTCATTCTCGTAGGCGATGACGAGGGCACCCTGGAAATTGCCCAAGAGTTTGAATTGAAGCATATTCCCGCCATAGACAGAAACCGCTTCAACACACCCACGGTGAGTTCCGCGTTCGATCTGGCTCAAGGTGCTGCGCAAGGTTCTGTAATGGCGTACGTCAACGCGGATATCATGCTTACTCCTGACGTGCTGAAAGTGGCGCAAATGGTGCCGTTTAGCGAATACCTCGTAACCGGCCGGCGCTGGGACCTTGATGTCCTGGAAGAATTTGACTTTGGCGAACCCGACTGGGACGGTTCGCTACGGAAACGAGCAGCCGAAAATGGGCGGCCTCAAGAACCGGCCGGCATGGATTGTTTTATCTTCCCAAAGGGAATGTTCCGGGACCTCCCTCCTTTCGGCGTTGGCCGTGCAGGATGGGACAACTGGATGGTCTACAGAGCGCGATCTCTTAAGGTTCCCGTGATTGACGCAACCGGTTTCGTTACCATAATTCATCAGAATCACGACTATGCTCATCATCCGTTCGGCGTGACCGGAGCACTCGGCGGTGATGAACTGGAGTGGAATCTGAAGCTCGGGGGCGGCTGGGATCACGTGTTCACGCTCGATGACGCGAACTGGATTCTCGATTCGAAAGGCATGAGAAAACGGCCTTTGACTCGGAAGACCTTGTTGAGGCGGTTCCGGACAATACCTGTTTTCCATCCCGGGCTGAAATGGCTGTTTGACATTCTTAAGTCATGTAAGAGGCTCGCGAAGCGCATCTTTTTTCCACCACGGGACCCGAACTGAGCGGACGTGACCGGGGCACTCGGCTTGTTGTCGATAGGATCGGGTTTTGTGACTTGGCTGCAAGGGCAAGAATCGCTGTGAAAGTTGTCCAAATAAGTACCTTTGACACCTATGGAGGAGCTGCCAGGGCCGTGTATCGTCTCCAAAAGGCTCTTGTGTCCGCAGGCGTGGATTCTAGGATGCTGGTCCAGGGCAAGTGCAGTGATGACGTGACAGTGCACAAGCCAAAGCGTTTCTTGGACAAGTTAAGAAGTCGGGTCTGGGAATTGGATCTCTTCCCGCCGCGGTTTATCCACGCCGAAAGCGCACGCCCTGGTCGCTGGCCTGGCTGAACAACGACGTGGCCGGGCGAGTCGAGGACGAGTCCCCCGATCTGGTTCATCTGCACTGGATCGGCCGTGGATACGTTTCAATCTCTGCTCTGCCGAAGTTTAGGAAGCCCATTGTTTGGACTCTCCATGATTCGTGGCCTTTCACGGGTGGATGCCACATACCTGACGACTGCTTGAAGTATCGTGACTCATGCGGAACTTGTCCTCAACTCGGTTCAAGTATGGCGACGGACCTCAGTCGATGGGTGTGGCGGCGGAAGAAACGTCATTGGGATACGCTTGACATTACCGCGGTCGCTCCCAGCACGTGGTTGGCAGATCGTGCCAAATCCAGCTCCATCTTCAGGGACCGCCGAGTCGAGGTTATTCCGCACGGTTTGGATCACAAGATTTTCAGGCCCCACGACCCGCAACTGGCCCGCGAGATTCTCGGGCTCCCCCTGGATAAGCGTATTATCCTTCACGGAGCGGTCACGGCTGTATCCGATCCGAATAAAGGGTATGCATTGCTTTGCGATGCTGCTCGGAAGATGGCCTCGAACGGCTGGGACTCCAAAGTTGAGGTCATGGTTTTTGGTTCCTCGAAGCCTAGCGATCCTCCGGACCTGCACTTGAAAACCACCTACCTGGGAGTGCTCCAGGATGACGTGACCCTGGCTTTGTTATATTCCGCAGCGGATGTATTTGTAGCTCCTTCAAAACAAGAATCTTTTGGCCAGACCGTCTTGGAAGCTATGGCTTGCGGGACACCGGCCGTTGCATTCGGGGGGAGCGGCATCTCTGAAATGATTGTCCACGGGAAAACCGGATACTTGGCAGAACCATACGACGCCGATGACCTGGCGGCAGGGATTTCGTGGGTACTTGAACACGATGACCGACGGGAATTGTCCGGCAATGCCAGATCAAGAGTGGAAGACTGTTTCACCGGCGAAAAAGCGGCTCGCCGATATGTCGCCCTGTATGAAGAGATTTTAGGAAAAGACCGGTGATGAAAGATGATGTGAGCGTTGTTCCGGGATCGGCACGGGCACAAAGGTGGTAGTTTCCTAATTTAGTGGTACTGGCCGTCATTCCGGCGAACGCGGGAATCCATCCCGCGAGACGCGGGACTGGACCCCGGATCGGAGTCCGGGGTGACCCCGCGTTTCGCGGGGTAGAGACTGCCCATAGTGTCCCAAGTGAAGACACTGGCACAAAGGTCACTTACTTGAATCCAGCGAAAAGAACTGTCTGTGTAGGGATCGTGCCGGCTCGCGCTGGCTCAAAAGGGATCCCGGGTAAAAACTTGAAGCTCGTGGCAGGCAAACCGCTCATTGCATGGACAATTGAAACTGCCCTCGCAGCCACCATGCTGGACCGCGTCATCGTCTCCACAGACTCGCCTGAAATAGCGGAAGTCGCACGTCGGTACGGCGCTGAGACGCCATTCATACGCCCCGCTGAGCTTGCCCAGGACAACACATCCGGAGTTGCACCCGTATTGCACGCGGCGCAATGGCTGGCAGAAAACGAAGGATATCACTCTGATCTGATAATGGTCCTACAGCCAACATCACCCTTGCGAATCCCCGCGGACATCGACAGAGCCATAGAGTTGTTATGCGAAAAAAATGCTGACTCAGTTGTGGCAGTGAGGCCAGCGGATGAACATCCATACTGGATGCACTGGAGAGATACTGACGGACGCATATCAGATTTCATGGAGTTCGATCCGCCCATATATAGGCGTCAGGACTTGCCTGACCTCTACGTCACAAATGGAGCCATTTACGTGACACGTTATGAGGTGTTGATGGAGCAGAAAACGTTCTATCCGTCCAACACTTTCTCCTTGGTGATGCCTGCTGAACGTTCTCTGGACATCGATACTCCCTGGGATCTTTATCTGGCAGACTTAATTCTAAAGGATCGTCGTCGAAATGAAGTCGATTAGCATAGGACCCTTTGAAATAGGACCTGATGGGCGCTGTTTTATCCTTGCTGAAGCGGGAGTCAACCACAACGGAAGTTTAGAGGTGGCCAAACAGTTGATTTCGGCAGCGCTGGAAGCTGGAGCCGACGCTGTTAAATTCCAGACATTTCAAGTTGATAAACTTGTTACCCCAGACGCCGAAATGGCCGAGTATCAACGTCGCAACACCGCCAATCATTCGAGTCAGCACGAAATGCTGAAGCAACTGGAGCTGACTCACGAAGAATTCGCCGAAATCAAGTCGTATGCTGACACGAGGGGCATTCTCTTCCTCTCCACACCGCACGATGAGGAGAGTGCGGACTTTCTGGACGACTTGGGCGCGCCGTGCTTCAAGGTTGCATCCGGCGACATCCCGAACATTGGATTTCTTCGCCGGGTAGCCCTTAAAGGCAAACCCATCATACTCTCGACAGGTATGGCCTACCTAGGGGAGGTCGAGGCAGCGGTTCGGGCTATCGAAGAGGCTCGCAACAACAATTTGAGTATTCTTCACTGCGTGTCGGATTATCCTGCTCACCCCGCGTCCTGCAACCTAAGGGCAATGGATACACTCGCGGGCTTTTGGATATCCTGTGGGATTCTCAGATCATACATTAGGCTTTGATGTCACTCTTGCCGCGGTGGCCCGGGGGGCACGAGTAATCGAGAAACACTTGACCCTCGACAAAAATATGCCTGGTCCGGATCATAAAGCTTCTTTGAATCCGAGCGAGTTCGCAGCTATGGTCAAAGCGGTACGTGTCGTCGAGGCCGCGCTGGGGGATGGAGTGAAAAGGCCGGCATCCTCAGAACTGGAGATGAGAGTTGCGACCAGAAAATCTGTCGTAGCGGCTCGACGCATTCCGGCGGGTCGAATCATAGCAGCCGAAGATCTCACGCTGCGTCGCAGTTCAGGGGGCCTTGATCCGGCGTATCTGGCATTGATAATAGGACGCAAGAGCCGTCGAAACCTCGATGTAAATTCAGTCATTTCCCTGGACCTGTTGGTATGAGGCGTGCCAAATGACGGTGAATGACAGGGACGTGTGTATAATATTCGGGGGAGGGGGCCACGCAAAGGTTCTGATCGAAAGCCTCCTAGCAAGTGATTCGTCATTGTCTCTGGTGATTCTTGACCGCGATAGCGCCCGCTGGGGTCAACAGGTCTTAGAGGTTCCTATTCTAGGTAATGATTCTATCTTGCCTCGACTTATGGCTGACGGGGCAAGATTTTTCGTTGTGGGTGTCGGAGGAGTGGGAGATAATGCACCTCGGAAGCAATTATTCGACAAAGGGATTTCCAGCGGTTTGGAGCCTTTCACGGTCAAACATCCAGCGTCAGTCTGTTCCCGCTGGGCAAGGCTCGGGCCGGGTTGCCAACTGTTGCCGGGCTCCATTGTAAACGCAGAAGCAGAACTTGGCCGTAATGTGCTAGTCAACAGTGGCGCCATAGTGGAACATGATTGCAAGATTGGCGACCACGTTCACATTGCCAGCGGCGCGGTGCTTGCCAGCACAGTGACGGTAGGAGCTGGCGCACACATTGGTTGCGGCGCTGCTGTCAGACAGTTGGTCTTCATAGGCGAGGGAGCGATTGTCGGGGCCGGAGCCGTGGTGGTCAAGGATGTTCCTCCTAATGCGAAAGTTGTGGGTGTTCCGGCCGGGTCGGCTGAAGGCCGTCGCACAATTTCAGGATCGTAGATAACAAGAGGTCCCGGTTCCTGCTGTGAGCGTTCGCGTCATACCACGGCTAGACATCAAAGGCCCCAACCTGGTAAAAGGTATCAATTTTGAGGGCCTTCGTGTGCTTGGTAAACCCGAATACTTTGCCAAGCACTATTATGAAAACGGCGCGGACGAACTGATATATGTCGACGCTGTTGCCAGCCTTTACGGACGAAACAGTCTGAACCACATCATTGAACGAACAGCTCGGGAGATTTTTGTGCCTCTTGTCGTGGGCGGGGGGCTGCGGACTCTGGACGACATACGGGGAATATTGAGGGCAGGAGCAGACAAGGTGGCCATAAACACAGCGGCTGTGCAAAGACCTGAGCTGATAAGAGAAGCTGCCCGGACCTTTGGTTCATCGACAATAGTGGTTTTAATCGAGGCGATCAGGAAACGCGACGGCACGTACGAGCAATATACAGACTACGGGCGGGAAAGGACCGGATTGGACGCCATCGACTGGGCTATACGAGCAGCGAAACTCGGAGCGGGAGAGTTGCTGGTGACCTCCATAAATCAGGAAGGGACCGGCAAAGGTTTCGATCTGGAACTCACCAAGAGAATTGCCCAGTCCGTTTCTGTTCCTGTTGTAGCCAGTGGAGGAGCAGGCGCTCTGAACCACATTTCAAACGTGGTGATTCACGGAGAAGCGGACGGAGTAAGTATCGCTTCCATGTTGCACTATAACTGCGCCAGAAATTGCGAACTCAACCACCACGACTTTTGCGAAGAGGGGAACATAGAGTTCCTTCGCAAGGGTGCGCAGGGGCCGAAGATTCAGGATGCTTCAATACCGGAAATCAAAGAGCACCTGAGAAACTCGGGGCTGGACTGCCGTCTTCAATCACCGAACAAGATATGAACAATCGTCGCCCTCAAGTGGCCATAGTCGATTTCGGAATGGGGAACCTTTTCAGTGCGAAACATGCCTGCGAGCATGTGGGAATGCAAGCTTCGATTACCTCTGAGAAAGAGCATATTCTGTCCGCAGACGCAGTGATTTTGCCTGGCGTAGGGGCCTTCGGTGATGCCATGAATTCGCTGCACAAACTTGACCTGATCGAACCTCTCAAAGAAGTGGCTTCCTCCCGGAAACCTGTGGTCGGTATATGCCTCGGATTACAGTTGCTGATGACTGAGAGCTATGAATTCGGTCTGCACAAAGGCTTGGGACTTGTGGAAGGGCCGGTTGTAAAGTTTGAGAATCCCGTTGGGCCTCGCGGTCCATTGAAAGTTCCGCACATAGGATGGAATGGCATCTTCAGGCCTGGCCATCTTCAGCACAAAGGAGAACTCCTGACGGACGCGGAGGACCCTTGGAGAGGAACTCCTTTGAACGGTCTTCGGGACGGAACTTATATGTACTTTGTTCACTCGTTCTACGCCATTCCCGAAAACCCCGAGGTGAAGCTCTCAACAAGTACGTACGGCAACCTTGAATTCTGTTCGAGTCTCAGATGCGGCAATATATTCGCGTTTCAGTTCCACCCCGAACGTAGTGGTCCGGACGGGTTGCGAATCTATGAACGACTCAAGGTGTTGGTGCAACGTGAGATGAATTTGGAGGAGCGTGAGAATGTCTGAGGCTCTTGAAGCATATTACGGACTTCCAACGGACGTGGTCTTTTGCAAACGGTGCGTGATGTCCAACCAGCGGCCCAGTTCTTACCCTGAATTCAGGCACAGACCGGATCGAAAGGCGCCCACTCTGCACATTGACAATGACGGGATATGTGACGCGTGTCGATATGCGGAAGAGAAAGAGCGCACAGATTGGGAAACAAGAGAACAAGAACTGCTGAAACTGCTGGACAAACACCGCCGGAGCGATGGACACTACGATTGCGTTGTGCCGGGCAGCGGGGGCAAGGATAGTGCTTATGCTTCGCATTTGTTGAAATACAAGTACGGCATGCATCCCCTGACGGTTACTTGGCCGCCAATGCTGTACACGGATTACGGCCTGGAGAACTACCTCAATTGGATAGCAGTCGGGGGTTTCGACAACATAACTTTCAAGCAAAACGGAAGAGTGCTAGGGCTTCTGACAAAACTCGGTATAGAGAACTTGCTCCACCCCTTCCAGACTTTTATTCTCGGACAAAAGAACATCGGGCCCAAGATTGCAGCCAAATGGCAAATTCCACTGGTGTTTTACGGGGAAAACGAGGCGGAATACGGCAATCCCATCGCAGACAACGAAACATCGTTGCGCGACAAATCGCAATACACAATGCAGAACCTCGAAGAAATCTACCTCGGAGGTGTAACTGTACAGGGATCTGGTAGACCGGTTGAATTTGGATTTGGCGGACCTCATGGCCTACTTGCCAATGGATTACAAAGAGATGGAAAAAACGCCCATACAGGTCCATTACCTCGGCTATTATGTCAAATGGACTCCGCAGGAGGCCTATTACTACGCGACTGAACATACCGGCTTCCAGCCGAGGCCGTTTCGATCACCGGGCACGTATAGCAAATACAACAGCATCGATGACAAAAGCGACGATTTGCACTACTACACAACCTATATTAAATTCGGGCTCGGAAGGGCCTCCTATGACGCGTCCCAGGAAATACGAAACAAGCACCTCACCCGCGAGGAAGGTGTTGCGTTGGTCCACCGTTTTGATGGAGAGTTCCCCGACCTGTATTTCGACGAGATCATGAACTACATCGGCATGAAACCTGAACGGTTTCACGAGTCTGCGACAAGTTCAGGTCACCTCATCTATGGAAAAAAGACAACAGCGAGTGGAAGTTACGGCATAGAGTCTCTTGAGGGGCCGGGCAACTCCGACAGGATCTCGCCAATGGACTACGAACGCTGGATCCGTAGAGAACGCAGAATAAGGGGCAGAATCCTGCGAGACTCACGCATGGTCAGAGAAAGGGGAATGTGTCGGATCTGCGGCGATTGCGAGGAAATTTGTCTATGCCACGAAGAGTGGTGTCCCAATTGCGGAAGTGAGAACTTGGGTCAGGGACGGGTTGAGAACGTAGCCGCCGAATTGGCGGAAGGCGCACGTATTAGTTGCAAGCGCCGGTTCGATCATCTCGGCTGACTAAAGAGGGCATCATGTACACCGACCTCTCCGATCTATGCATTCCACCCAGCGCCTCCATAAGAGAGGCCATGGCCTGCATCGACCGCAACGCCAAAGAGATTGTTCTTGTGGTAGACGAGCAGGACCACCTACTGGGAACGGTGACGGACGGTGACATCCGCCGAGCCATACTGGCGGCATTTGACCTTGATTCTCCAGTGAAGAAGCTTCTTGAGAATCGTACCTGCAAGCCGAAACCGAAGCCTGTCACGGCCCTGAAAGGAACGTCGGAACCCGAACTGTTGAGTCTCATGAAACAGGACTTCCTGAGGCACATTCCTCTGCTTGACGATCAGCAGCGTTTGGTGGATCTGGTGATGTTCCGCGACCTGGTCGAAGGCGGGGATCTCCCGTTACAAGCTGTGGTCATGGCAGGAGGATACGGGAATCGCTTGCGGCCGCTCACCGATGCTCTTCCAAAGCCCATGCTCCCGGTTGGTGACAAACCTCTCTTGGAATTGATAATAGGCCAGCTTCGGGACTCGGGAATTCGGAGCGTCCATGTCACCACCCACTACAAGGGAGACGTTATTGAAAGGTATTTCGGTGACGGACGGAAGCACGGTGTGCAGCTGAGTTACGTAGGGGAGGGCGAGCCTCTCGGAACAGCAGGCGCGCTGTGCCATTTGGCTGAATGTCGCGAACCGTTGCTTGTAATTAATGGGGATGTGCTAACTTCAGTAGATTTTCGTGCCATGTTGAATTTCCATGAAGATAATTCGGCCGATATGACAATCGCCGTGAAGCAATACGACATCGAGGTTCCGTACGGAGTGATTGAATCCGACGGGGTGGAAATTACGGGAATCTCTGAAAAGCCTGTTATTAGGCAATTTGTTAACGCCGGCATTTATCTTATGAACCCTGGGGTCTGTAGTTTGATCCCAGAGGGGCGACGTTACGACATACCTGACCTTGTCAGGCGACTCGTGGAAGAACACTATCGCGTGGTGAGCTTCCCCGTCCGGGAGTATTGGCAGGACATTGGAAGGTTGGAGGACTACCAGAGAGCATTAACTGATTTTGCGAAAGGGGATCTGTGAAACCGGGCCGGGATTTGAGCGGTCGGTCGGTCCTGGTAACCGGGGCCGGCGGCTTTATCGGCAGTCATCTTGCTGAGCGGCTCGTAGCGTTGGGAGCTCGAACAAAGGTGCTGATCCGGTATAACTCCTCCAATGCACGGGGTTGGCCGGAGAGATCCCCTGCGAAAGACTCCGTCGAGGTAATTCTCGGTGATGTGCGAGATCGCGACACCATACGAGATGCGCTACGCGGAGCGGACACAGGCGATCCCGCCACCGTTGCGATTCCTACGCCAATCTCCAAACTCATCGGGTCATCCCGAAAATTAGCGGATGCACTCAAACCAGTCATCTGACTCGCTGGGGCTTGCGCGATGAGGACGATAGGGGTCGTCACCGGGGCCCGGTCCGACTACGGGATTTATCTGCCCATACTGCGGCGCATGCAGCAAGATCCGCAACTGAAACTGCACTTGATCGTCACGGGCATGCATCTTGCGCATCAGTTCGGGCTTACTGTGAAAGCAGTAGAACAAGATGGGTTCGAGATCGGCGATCGGATTGAAATGCTGCTAATGTCTGACACGTCCGAGGGTATAGCAAAGTCCCTGGGTGTCGGAGTCATGGGGTTTGCTCAGTCCTATGCTCGTTTCTGTCCTGACATTCTTCTGGTTTTGGGTGACCGCCTCGAAATGTTCGCGGCGGTAGCGGCCGCTTTGTCTTTTAAGATTCCCGTGGCCCATATTCATGGCGGCGAGTCTACTGAGGGGGCAATAGACGAGTCGATCCGCCATGCAATCACCAAAATGAGCCATTTTCACTTCGCCTCAACGGCAGACTACGCCCGTCGGATCGTACAGATGGGGGAAGAGCCCTGGCGCGTCGTCGTCAGCGGAGCGCCGAGCCTCGACAATCTGTCTGCAATCGATTTGCTCAGCCGACAAGAGTTGAATCAATTGTACGGGCTGACCGTTCATGATTCTACGCTCCTTGTGACGTACCATCCGGTGACTCTCGAATTCGAGGAGACTGAGGCCCAAACGCGTGAGCTTTTGGCAGCGCTAGGAGAGGTGAACTGCCCTGTAATATTCACTTACCCTAACGCGGATACGCAAAGCCATTCTGTCATCAAACTCATCCATGAGTTCGCCGAACGAGATACACATCTCAGTCAAATTGCCGTCAATCTTGGGACGCAGGGCTACTTCAGCCTTATGAGCCATGTCGCGGCTATGGTTGGAAATTCGTCCTCGGGGATTATCGAAGCAGCGTCTTTTAAGCTGCCTGTTATTAACATCGGAAACAGGCAGAAAGGTCGATTGCGAGCCAAGAACGTGATAGACGTGGGGTACGCACGGGCTGAGATTGTGCAGGGCATTAGAAAAGCTCTTTCCGCGGAGTTCAAGGCGGGCCTTTCGGATCTAGTGAATCCTTACGGAGACGGCGCTGCCGCGGATCGGATAGTGGGCAAGCTGAAGGAACTCAAGCTGGACGGGGAACTCTTGCACAAACGGTTTTACCAGGAGGCGGGATGGCAAGAGTCCTGCTAGTGGTGTACGACAACGAATCTTTTATCCACTGGTTTCCCCAGGGGATAGCCTATATCGCGGCTGTATTGCGGCGAACCGGCCACGAGGTGGTCATATACAATCAGGATGTCCACCATTATCCCGACGCTCACCTGACTGAAACACTCGACAGCGACCGCTTCGACGTCGTGGGGGTTGGAGTCATTGCCGGATATTACCAGCACCGCAAGCTTCTCGGTCTGTCTGGAGCCATAAACGCTGCTAAGAAACAGGCCCTTTTATGTCCTCGGCGGGCACGGACCCTCGCCGGAACCTGAGTATTTTCTCAAGAAGACCGGCGCGGACGCAGTGGTTTTGGGTGAGGGTGAAGAAACCGCAGTCGAACTTTGTGAGGCCATCGCGGCCGGCCGGCCGCTGAGTACTATACCGGGAATCGCCTTCAGAGAGGGAGACCGAGTGCAGGTCAATGAACGGCGATCTCTTATCGAGAATGTCGATAGCCTGCCGTTGCCTGCATACGATCTTTTCCCGATGGACTATTATCGGCTGTTGCGGATGCCCAACTGTTCCGTCACCGACTTCGTGATGCCGATCCTGTCGGGCCGCGGTTGCACGTTCACCTGCACATTCTGTTATCGGATGGACGAGGGATTCCGTCCACGAAGCAGCGAGAGCATTATCGAGGAAATAGGATATCTACAGGAGAACTATCGAATCACGTACTTCGCCTTCTCGGACGAGTTGCTCATGTCTTCCGTGAACCGCACAACGGCCCTTTGCGAAGACTTCTTGAGATCCGGTCTGAAATTCAGGTGGTGCTGTAACGGCAGACTCAACTACGCAAATCCTGAATTGCTTCAATTGATGAAGCGAGCGGGCTGTGTCTTCATCAACTACGGCATCGAAGCTATGGACGATCAGGTCCTTAAGAAAATGAAAAAGGGGCTCACCGTCAAGCAGATTGTCAAAGGCGTTGAGGAGACCCTGGATGCCGGGATCAGCCCCGGCCTCAACATCATTTTTGGCAACCTCGGGGATAATCGCCAGACCTTAAACAAAGGTGTCGAGTTCTTGCTGAAGTACGACGATGGCGCCCAGATGCGAACTATCAGACCGGTCACGCCTTATCCCGGGAGCGCTCTCTATTACCACGCGATCGAGACTGGCTTATTGAAGGATGTTGAGGAGTTCTACGAGAGTAAGCATTTGAATTCAGACCTGGTATCGGTAAATTTCACCGAATTGACCGACGAAGAATTTCATCAAGCTCTGCTTGACGCGAACAGCAGGTTGATCAGCAATTATTACAACAGGAAACTTGAACTGACTTTGGAGGAAGCCCGGCGCCTATATTTGGATCGAGACTCGACCTTTCGCGGCTTCCGTCAGAGCTGATAGTACCACGCAGCTTGCTGCAAAAAAATGCCGGTGTGGCTTCAACAGGAAGTCATTCCGGTTTTTTTTATAAGACTCGCGTTTCGCACCTCACATTCCGCGCTTATTTCGATGTGGATTGAGAGGATTTTTCATTCTTGAGGAAATGGGTTGTACGAGGGATGGAATTGTGGTAGAACCAGGGCAGGCTTCCCACAGTTGTTGAAGTTCCGTCTTTCGTGTTTCTGCAGCGGCCGTACCAGTTTGGTTACGATACCGAGTACCTGGGATGGTGTCTCAATCGGGACAGTTTCTTGGCGGAATTGGATAAGCTGGGCTTGGTTCTTGTTCGAGAGTTCGTTATCGGGCAACGGCCGCCAATATCCGGCGCTCCTTAACAGGCAATGTCAAGAGGCTTTTTGTTCCGCTCCACCCTTTAGAATTAAAGGATTGCACCTACATCATGCGTGAATACTTTAATGAGCGACGCGTGCTCGTAACCGGGGGACTAGGCTTTATTGGGTCAAACCTTGCTCGCACTCTTGTGGCTCTGGGCTCAAAAGTGACTCTTGTGGACAGCATGATTCCGGAATACGGCGGAAATCTCTTTAATATCGCCGATATCCGGGATCAGGTCTGGGTAAACATAACCGACGTTCGAGACAGTCATAGCATGAAATACTTGGTTGTAGACCAGGACTACTTATTCAATCTCGCCGGTCAAACCAGCCACATGGACTCCATGCAGGACCCATTTACAGACCTTGAGATAAACAGCCGAGCCCAGCTTTCCATACTGGAGGCGTGCAGACGACACAATCCTGAAGTAAAACTTGTCTTCGCAAGCACCAGACAGGTTTATGGTCGCCCCGTCTATCTGCCCGTGGATGAAAAGCATCCACTTCAACCTGTTGACGTCAACGGCATTAACAAGATGGCCGGAGAGTTCTATCATCTTCTATACAATAACGTCTATGATTTGAAGTCTTGTGTATTGCGATTGACGAATACCTATGGACCAGGGATGCGCATTAAAGATGCCCGCCAGACTTTTCTAGGAGTATGGATAAAACTTCTGGTTGAAGGAAAGCCTTTCGAGGTGTGGGACGGCGAACAGATACGAGATTTCACCTTCGTGGACGATGCGGTTCGGGCCCTACTGCTGGCAGCGATTAATGATCACTCCAACGGATGCGTTTTCAATCTCGGGGGAGATGCTTCCGTAACCCTGAAACAGCTTGCGGAGCTTATCGTCGAAATTGACGGACACGGAGAATACACTGTCCGGCCGTATCCCGCGGACCGTAAGCCCATAGATATTGGAAGCTACTATGCCGACTACTCGCTGATTCGGGATAGACTCGGTTGGGAGCCTCGTATACCTCTTCGAGAGGGCTTGTCCCGCACTATTGCATTCTATACGAATAACCTAATCAAATACCAGTGAAGGAGCCCCTTTTTGGCTGCAACTACTTTTGTGCCGGCCGCTTCCCCACGTCTGAACTATGTGGCTTACAAGCAGGAGATCGACCGAGCAATCCAGAGTGTTCTGGAAAGCGGTTCATATATTCTGTCCTCGCAGGTGCGCCTGTTCGAAGAGGAGTTCGCCGAGTACATTGGGTCAGAGTTTTCTGTTGGGGTGGCGAATGGAACGGATGCAGTGATTCTTGCCTTGAGAGCGTGCGGAGTAGAACGGGGCGACTGCGTATTCACAGTATCGCACACTGCCGTGGCCACTGTAGCGGCAATTGAAGCGGCTGGAGGAGTTCCGGTTCTCATCGATATTGACCCGGTCTCTTACACCATGGCGCCGGATTACCTCGAAGAAACAATTGTGGCGATTCGGAACAAGGACCGGTCGTTCGATGCGCGGCCCAAGGCTATAGTGCCGGTGCACCTTTACGGGCATCCGGCTGATATGCCGGCCATCATGGAAATAGCTGGACGCTACGGTCTCCACGTTGTCGAAGACTGTGCTCAGGCTCACGGGGCTGGAATCAAGGGTCGAAAAGTTGGAAGTTTTGGGGACATTGCCGCGTTCAGCTTCTATCCTACAAAGAATCTGGGCGCGCTCGGCGACGGGGGAGCCATAATCACGAATGAACCTCAGCTCGCCGACAAGGTTCGACTGCTTCGGCAGTACGGTTGGCGGGAACATAATGTGAGCGAAATGCCGGGATATAACAGTCGCCTGGACGAACTGCAAGCGGCAATTCTCCGCGTAAAACTCAAGTACCTTGACCGAGACAATGAGCATAGACAATCCGTCGCCAGGGTCTACGACAAAGCCCTCGCTGATAGCAATTGTGAGGCGCCTCGGTTTGCGCCTGGAGTCACGCACGTTTATCACCAGTATGTCATTACAAATCCCCAGCGTGACAGTCTTCGAGAGCATCTTAAAGAATGCGGTATCGGCACCGCCATCCACTACCGCTTGCCTGTCCACCTTCAGCCCGCCTACCGGGGCCGAATCATGTGTCAGGAAGGAGGATTGCCCTGTACTGAAAGATTGTGTCCGAACATCCTGAGCCTTCCGATTTTCCCTCAACTGACAGAAGCGGATGCCCACCGAGTTTGCGAATCCATACTGGCATATCACAAGTAAAGGGTATTGAGTAAAAGCTATGCGTTGGTTCTGCACCTATTTTGATAAAAACTATATGGTGAGAGGGCTAGCCCTCTATAATTCTCTCACACGCTGGTCCCCGGACTTTCGACTGTGCGTAGTATGCCTGGATAAGGAGTCTCACAATGCCCTGGTCAGCATGAACTTGCCGGGAATCCTGGCTTTTGCTCTGGAGGATTTGGAAAAATATGATCCCGATCTCCTTGCTGCGCGGAGCAATCGTAATCTTCTCGAGTATTACTACACCCTTACGCCCATGATCAATCTATTCGTCTTCCACCAATTTCCCGAGGTCCATTTGGTGACCTATCTCAAGCAGGTGCCTGTCGGTCAAAGATCTCATAAGCAGTAAGCTTCACACGATCATTAACGAAAAACCACGCCCGGGCGTACCCCCAAATGAGCAATGTCCTCCCAGCCTATCGGCATCATAAACACCCCGTGAACCGCGGCTACCGTAGCCAAGAGATTGGTGGCCACGGCGGACCACAACAAAACTGGGGCAGGGCCAACTGACCAGAACGGTCCCCTGGTGCGATTGACAAATATCGTCAAATGTTCCTCCACAGCCAGTTTGAGAAACATGAAAGTCTGGCTCGCCTTCGGGCCAATATGAAAAAGCCTTTCAGATGCGAATCTAACGGCATTCCTCGGCGCACTATATTAAAGAATTGGAGTGCGACTCCTTGGACGGTGCTGAATCTTTTCCCTATACAGCCGATCTCCACTAGGAGGCTGTTGCGCAATCCCGCGTTCCGAGGAACTTTCCCAAATTCGTGGCACGATGGTGCCTGTTGGCTCGGCATATCTCGGAGGCTGCCAAGGAAAAAACTTAGTACGTCAGACTCCTAGGAGCCTGGGTGGAGCACCGAAGCAGTGGGCATAGCCTCCACGGTAGCACGATTTCGCCAATGTTCGAAGTTACGCGACAGGCTCCTAGTTGGTTTTCGCTGAATCCATGTCCTTCCACTGAATGGGCACTCCAGAAATCTTGTTGTCCATTTTATGTTCCTTTGGGCGGACATCTTCACTTGTCAGGACCTGTAGCGTATAATTGCATTCAACTCTTTCACAATGGAGGCTTCTGATGCACACTTCAGCAACACCCAAGGGGGAGGATATCTCATGAGGGTAGAGAAAAAGATTAAATCAACGCTCCTCATATTGATTATCGTTGCAGCGGCTCTCCTGCCGGCTCGGACTCTTCTGGGAGAGAATGCTGCCAAGTCCCCGGATTACAAGGAGTTGAAGCTTTTTCGAGAAGTCATGGGCATCGTTCAGAAAAATTATGTCAAAGACGTTTCGAGTAAAGAACTCATTCAGGGAGCACTTAACGGGATGCTTCAGTCTCTGGACCCGTATTCCGAGTATTTGAACAAGGAGATGTTCAAGGAACTCCAAGTGGAGACCACAGGAGAATTTGGAGGACTGGGGATCGAAATTACGCTAGAAAACGGGATATTGACGATTGTGTCGCCGATTGAAGACACTCCCGCGTATAACGCAGGTTTGAAACCCGGAGATAAAATACTCAAGATCGACGGTGAGACGACCAAGAACATCACCCTGCTCAAAGCGGTAAACCAGATGAGAGGGCGCCCTGGAACCAAGATTACTCTGACTATCATGCGAGAGGGGTTCAGGGAGTTCAAAGACTACACGGTCGAACGGGCCATCATCCATGTCCATTCCGTCAAGACCCAAACTCTTGAGAAAGGCTATCCCTATGTGAGGATTACCAGTTTTCAGCAGAGCACCGAGACGGATCTTGCCAAGGCCATTAAAGACATGGGCGGAGATAACAACATTCGGGGCATGGTGTTTGATTTGCGAAATAATCCCGGCGGACTTCTTGATCAGGCATGGAAGGTTGCGAGTCTCTTTTTGGAAAAGGGCGCGTTGATCGTTTATACCGATAGCCGGGTTAAGGATCAGCAAATGGAATTCAAGGCCACCGGTAGCGGGAATCACTATAAGTTCAAAATTGCCGTACTAATAAATGAAGGGAGCGCCAGCGCCTCGGAGATAGTGGCGGGAGCGTTGCAAGATCACGACCGAGCGGTCATTTTCGGGACCAAGTCCTTTGGAAAGGCCTCGGTTCAAACAATCATTCCGCTGGACAACGAAACAGGATTAAGATTGACGACAGCTTACTACTATACGCCCAAGGGGCGCCACATTCAGAAGACCGGCATTGTCCCGGATGTGGACATGAAAGAGGCAGTGAAAAAGCAGCGGGAACATGAAGCCGAAGAAGAGGCAAAGCCTGAGAATAAAGACAAAAGCAAGCAGAGGCGGTCTCTTCGTGACAAAGTCGACCCCAAAACCGATCCGGTTCTGGAGAAGGCCTTGGAGTGGTTGAAATCAGACCTTACAGTGAAACAATATAAAATGGAGAAAGCCGACAAGCCAATACCGGATACAGCTATGTTTTCAAAGGAGTCGGCAGCAGCGTTCAACGGGCTTGGGTCGACATCCCCTCGATGACCCCGGATCTCGTGGCGGGAATTCTTCGCTACGAAGGGTTCCCGCAACGTAATGTCTGCAGAATTGCCCCGGCTGCGGTTGATGGTTGCTCTCCCCATTCACACTCTTCGGCATCCCTTCGGTGGCTACATACATGTGGCACCTCGGAAATTCCTCCTTATATTATGAAAAACGAGAAAGAGGGGAACGGCGAATGAACAAGATAATCATGGCAGCGTTATCGACAGCATTTGTATTGGTCCTGGTCCCCATCGCCTTCGCAAAGAATCCGGGTGTAACTACCACCTGCGTGCCAGTTGCATCGATTGTAACAGCGCCGGAGGATCGGACGATAATCCCCCAGGCACGATATTTTGACGGGACGTACAATCTGGGGGTGTTGCAAAGAAGGCTGAGACTAAGTGGAGAACAGAAGCGAGAAATGCAGTTACTTTACACCGGTTTTCAGGATAGCACACGAGATACCCGACGCAACCTGGCGTCACGGCTTAAGGAAAAGAAGGACATGCTTAGGTCGGGGAAGATTGACGAGAAGGAATTGGCACAACTGGATGACCAGATCGTAAAACTCCGGTCGGATATGTTTCGTGACAGGCTTAAATTGGTCCGAGATCGCCTGGGACTGCTGACACCCGATCAAACCCACAGGCTAGCACGCCTGAAGGAACGGACAGTATGCCACGCGAACCTGAGAAGAATTCATAAGAGTGCAAAAGGCTGATCCACAAGATACTCCTTGGGGTAAGCCAGCGAAAACGGCGGACTCAAGGAGAGGTCAGGTCCGACGGGTTGACTTCGGTCATGCTCGCTTTGAGGAAGGACGCTGTGGTTGCAGCGCCTTCTAGGCATTTTCACCCCTGTCTCAAACATCAGTGCTACGAAGGCTGACGTGCACCCTGACATCTTTGACCCCGGGGACTTCCCTCGCCAGCTTCGCGAGGGCATCGGCGACCTGCGGGGCCGACATCATTGCCGATGGAGTATCGATATAGATAACCGCCTCACGGGCGGCCACCTTCACATTGGGGTACGTGGTGACGAGTTTGGTCTTTACTTGGGACGCCAGCACCAGATCATCCAACACCTTTTGGGATTCAGGAGTTGTATTGAAATGCTGCAGCCCAACCGTGTGGCAGATGATGCTCACCGCATCGTCTACGGTCAGCTTTCTTATATGAATTACCAGGTCTGTACAGACCGGGATCCCACGTGTCAACTCCGAAAAGCTTGAGGCTCCACTGCCGTCGCTCTTGAGAATGTAGCGGGCCTCATCCCGCTGTATCTTCTCTCGTTCCATCTCGAAGCGGATGCGATCCTCGATGTCGGCCAATACTCGGACCTTGAGCACGTGCTGGACCCCTTTCAGAAAGAAGTGACCTGCCAGTCCGTGATAGACGATATTATCTTTCTGTGCGTGCCTCAGGAAGGCTGATTCAATGTAGGTAAAGTACCTTTCTTTGCCGTAGGTGAAGCGCTCAAGAACCGAGGGAGCGTCGTGGAGAGCCCTCACCAGCTTTAGCTCAGGGATGTTAAAGTGCTCGGAGGCTTCTACCAGAAGGTCGCGGGAGATACAAGCGTACCCGAGCCTCGCAGCAACCCTTTCCGCGACCTCTTTTCCTTTGCTGTAAGATCCCCGAGAAATTGTGATAATAGCCATAAATAGCTCCTTTGGAATGGTGATGACTGGCAAGAGAGGCCGAAACGCCCGACTTCGGCCGAGAGCCTCGGATCTGCTCACATGCCCTGGAGTTCGCAAGGGCCGATGCCGGTGATTGGCAGCTCCTTCGGGGCAATCCCTCTTTCAATCAGTGAGCCCCCATGCCTTTAAACACGAACCCCATGAGAAGCCCGATGGCCATGGCTATGACAACCGCAATTAGGCCGTAAAGCGTGGGACGCTCCTGTGCCAAGGAGGCAAGAAAAGCTGCCACTCCTCTCCTGCCCACCGGAAACTCCATCGATTCACGTTCCAGGACCTTGCCGTTCTTGAGGACGGAGAGAGACACTTGACAGTTTTCCGGTATGATGTTTCCGGGAAGCCTGAGCGGTCCTTGGACTGTCACAAGCTGGTCCATAGTCGCCACTACTTTGAGAGCACCGGGAAACACCCCGTAGAGACCCTCACTCTCTTTGAGCTGGAGGAACTGCTCAAACAAGTCTGCTTCGCCGGTCTTCTGATTTGATGCGGAGAATTTCACCTTCTCCCGCAGCGCGCCGTACCCCCATCTGTCCTCCGGATCCTGCTTCGAGAGCAGCTTTGAGTCGGTGCTCATGGCGAGGTACAAAGAAGGTGCTTTCTCGACCTTGATCTCTCCTACGGTCATCCAGAGTCCCCAGTTACGGCCCTTGCGAAGCAGATGCTCTTCATGAACCTGTCCTTTCAATTCCACGACGGCCCGGGCTCCCCGAGGGACCTCAGCAGAGATGATGACCGTCCTTCCATGAAAGGTCTCTGTCACCCGAAGGCGGTGCGGCTCAACTCTGAAATCCGGGGCGCGGCGAACGCCGGCACTGAGGAGGAGAGTACGAGCAACATGCATGCAGTTGTCGCGAGCATTGGGATGGTGTGAGCCTCGATCTTCACCTAGTGCCCTCCTCTGTGTGCCAGCATGACGCTTGGAGAAATGATCAAACTGAGAAACATTTGAACCATGACGAGCAGGATCACCGAGCCGAGAATTAACTTCAGGTGGTCGCCCTTGAGTCTCCTGCTCAGTCGCGCCCCAAACTGTGCACCAATCGTCGAACCAAGCAACAAGATAATTGCCACCACCACGTCCACCGTGCGGTTAGTTGCGGCCTGCATTATGGTAACGTTGATACATATAAGCAGCTCTTGGAGCAGGTTCGTCCCCACTACCACGTGCATGGGCATGCGCAAAAGGTATACCATTGCCGGCACCATCATGAATCCGCCGCCAATGCCCATGATCGCTGCCAGAATTCCCACAAAGCCGCCCAGTATCAGTGGCAGCAGAGGGGAAAGAGTCACACCTGATTTCGGGAACTTCATCTGGTAGGGGAGAGCGCGAATTGCCCTTTTGTACGCCGATGCTTTTGTTGGGTCCACAGTCGTGGCTGTGTGAGGCCGTTTCATGAGGCTGTGTAGACTCTCCAGGAACGTGTAAGACCCTACAATCCCCATCAGTACCACTGTACAGTATTCTGATGACGAAGTCCGCGTCCTCCAACGGTCCTGAGGATCTTGATCACTTGCACACCGATGGTTCCACCAACGACTCCGCCGATCAGCAGCAGTAGTGCCATCTTAAAGTCAACGTTACCCATTCGGTAGTGAGCAAACGCACCGGACGTCGAGGCTCCCACAATTTGATTCGAATCGGACGCGGCAGCGACGAGGGCTGGGATCCCTGCCGTAATAAGCATGGGAGTCATGAGAAAACCTCCCCCCACGCCGAAAAGTCCCGCTAGAAACCCTACGGCTCCTCCTAAGCCGAGGAACATGAGGAAATTCACGCTGATCCCGGCGATCGGAAGATAAATGCTCCAACTCATAGTAAGATCTCCCTTGTCAAACTCTGAAATCAAAGCTCAGAAGCACAAATTAAACCACTGGTCAGACGGGGCTTGCGGAAATCAACGCCCTTCCGGTCTACCGCGTCAACGGCTGCTCATGAGCCCTCAGGGTCAGGGAGAGCATCCCGAGCGCCATGATGAACATAAGCTGCGCCAGGGAATTGCCGTTAAATGAAAGCCGCTGTCGTTTCACCTTGGAAGACCGTCGTTGACCCGAACCTCTTCGGAATGATCAGCAGTTTATGTGGCAAGATAGCTTTGAGGGCACAATGGATCGTTTTGCTAACGCGAGAATGTTGAGAAGGCAGGGCGAGCAGCGAAGGGAATTGGTAGAGATCCTTTCCAACGGCCGGAGAATGCAATTAAGACCGATTATGCATGAGTTGTCGGGATGTGCCAGGCAACTGTAGCCGAAAGGATGTGAATGCGTGAGCGCAAGCAGGCAAGAGAGACCGACCGTGAGAGTCTGATCGAAGTCCCCCGACATCTCCAAACAAAAATCTACATTAAAGTACTGGCAGGCTACAGAGAGGACTTCTATTAGCGATTCCATGACCCAACTCGACTCTTCTCAGTTTCTCGGGGCACGCACTACTCCCTCGTCCTCTGGTGCATGCCAATTGCAGTGTCAAGGCAGAGTTATTCTGCTCTTTCTGTCCCAATCGGATTCTGGCGGAATTTCTCGCTCTGCTGTGCTGGCAAAGGAGGGTTGAAACATCCGATAGGAGGGCGAGCGCGGTCCAGTTGCATGGTAGGAAGAATTGTCGTTGGAGTCAATACCTTTGTTGGCCAGGAGTTTCCCCAAAAATCTAAGCCAACAGGAGGGAGAGTTGTGGATTTGATCCCCCCTGGTGACGTTTTTGGGGAAACTCTTGACCATAATAAAACTTGTCGACCGCTAGGACGGGTGCTATACTAAAATTTGTGGTCTTTGAACTCGTAACTAAAATTCTTTTTTTCGTAATTCCGTCGAGGAACCTGCAAGCTTTGCCTCACCACCTTGCAGGGCTCCCACCGGAGGGGGGACAGAGTGAATTCCTGCTCCCAAGATATAGTGCCAAAAGGGCACGGGCCATAGGAAGACTCGAGGAATCGGAGCCCTGCGGACTGGTTCCGGTCCTCCTTGCAAAGTCATCTCTACGTCGATTCTCAACAATTAAGAATTCCAGGCGATAACGGGGAGTCGGGGAATGAAAAAGATATTGGTTGTGGACGACCTTGAAGGAGTCAGGCAACTCTTGACGACAACTTTGGCAAGGGCCAGATACCAAATATTAACTGCTAGAAATGGGTCAACGGCCGTTGAGATGGTGAAAGAACAAAAACCTGACCTGATCATAATGGACGTAGTGATGCCGGGAACGATGAACGGGCTTGAAGCCACCCGCATTTTGAAGGACGATCCTCAGACTAGAGCCTGTCCCATAATCATTTTGACAGGGAAGGATCTGACAGAAGACTTTCAAAAGGGTCTCGATCCGGGTGCCGATAGCTATTTCGCAAAACCTTTCAGCCCGTTGAAGTTGATCCAGAAAGTTGAAGAACTTCTGTGTAGCCGTACGGCTTGCTCAGCGTAAATCTTCACGAGTTTGTTTTGGTCTTCGACCGTCGTTAGGTGCGGTTTAATTTGATGAGAGTTGGTGCCGGAAGCCGCGAACAAAGGCACGTCAGGGCGAGAAAAGCTCACAGGCGGGACATTTAGTCGTCTGGCGGGACATAGCGCGAATGTTCGAACGGACCGGCCAGCCGCGACTTATCGGTTTCAGGATGGGGCAATTGCAGCGAAAATCAGAAGCATCTTCTCATTTGTAGCTCTTATAGCGTTAAAATTTACTCTTTCCGCATGTCCATCGTTCCGTGTTACGTCGAAACTCCGAGTAGTGGCGATTTGATCATCCGCCACCCCCAAAGCGTCAACTCCGTCTAACGGAGGATTAAAGCCCGGGTTGGTACCAGATTGGCCTAAACTGACAAGCCACTCTGGGTTGTTGGGAAGCTGCGTTCCCTCATATCCAAACATTTCGCTGAATTTGGGATTGACACGCTGAACGGTCCTCCATTCTCGACAAATGCCAAACCAACAGGCACCCAGGTCCACACTGCGTCAAACTCCTGTTTCTGTCTGCGCAGAGTTTCCTGGCTTTTCACGTGTTCGGCCATCTCCAGGCTAAGCTGCTCGTGGAGGCTGCTACTTCCGCGGTCAGTTCATCCAAACATTTGCCAAGCTCGTAGTTTGCTTTCCGATGCTTTTCGTCATGTCTCTGACTCAACACTAACTGCTTCTTTTCGTGAGTAAGATCTTCCATTGTCAACAGCACGTATGTTTCCAAACCGATCCTGACCGATCTTAGATGTAGGCGAGCCCATATCCTCTTGTTTTCTATTTCCAGAATTGCCTCGGCCACTCTGGGCTTCCTGGTTTCAAAAGCTGTGTCGATTAGTGCTTGAATTTTGTCGGTCAATGCCTGCGCTCTCTCAGCGTCGTTTGGAAGAGGCACAAGATCGGCAAAGGGACATCCTTGTATCTTCCTGTAGCTCGAACTGATCTTTGCGCAGGATTGATTCGCAAAGCCTACCTGATAAAACCGGTCAATGAGTAACGCAGGAATCGGAAGAGCGTCCAATAGCCTGCCGAAAGTAGAAGAACTTGTGGCTCCGAGATCAAACGTTCCAGAGGTCGAACATAGTCAGCAAACAAATTGCTCAGGTCTATGGTCTGGGTCCCCTCCCCGTGCAACTGTGATGCCGGGTCCTCTCGCTCGCCAAAAAGCTCGAAACTTGGCAGGTCAGGTTCATTCATATTCATTGTTCGCCTCTATTGGGCCGGCGCCTCAAGGCTGGGCCGGTGAAAGGCGGGGTTGTTTACCCACCAGTCCATTCCCATCTCTTTGGCCTTATCCACAGAACAGACCACAAGCCGAATTTGGATCGTGAGCAGTTCGACGTCAACCAATTTGATCTTGATGTCGCCGGCAATGACTATACCCTTGTCAAGCACACGTTCGAGCAGATCAGCCAGGTTGGTGCTTTGGATTGAATGTCGAGCCGAGCTTTGAATTGCCATTTTAGTACTCCTTACAGGAGCTTTCCGAGCGGTCCCAGGTCGAGATTGAGGTCTTCTTCGTCCAAACCAAACTCACTGCGGAGTCGCTCGATTTCCTGCGCTTGCATCATCAACGTTGTTCCAAGTTGTTCAATTTCCCCGTCGGTGAGGGTCCCGGCCTCCATTCGTCCAATAGCCTGGCGTTCGAGGAGTTCGTGAAGCAGCTTTACAAGGGTCAGCACAAGTTGACCTAGACCATTTTTTACGCTGTCTTGGTCCAGATTCAAGCGTCGGTTTTGACCGTCATCTTTAGCATCTGTTTTCCAGCGTGTTTGCATGACTCTGGCGAAGTCGCCAAAGGAGTTGGATTCTACTATCGGTCTCTGGTACAGGTCTCATACTTTCACTCCGTGATCGACGCTCTTTCGCCGGAACTTGGCCACCGTTGGCAGAAAAAAGGCCGATATCGGAAACACTACTTACCTGCTGCAGCAACTGAGGGCGGCCTCCCGGCCACTTAGCAGTTCCCGCTTTGGAAGAACGGTACCTTGATCCTTTCCACGGATAGTCTCTACAGAGGCCAACACGACCTGGAGACCGAGATAGATCAGATCCACATTGGCCACCGAAATGGTCACCTCTCCGGCAATGACGGCTCCTTTGTTCAATACCCGGTCAAGCGCTTCACAGAGGGAAAGATGCTCTGCTTCTTCCATTGCAAGATCATTCGTCGTCATCGATGATATCACCCTATTCTTGGATGGAGTCCAATCGATCAAGCAGCTCTGCTTCCTGGCGATCAAACTCCGTTTCAGTGATTTTACCCGTTTCCAGCATCGTATAAAGCTGCTGCAGTTGCCCTGTTATGGCATCTGATTCATTATGGAGTTCTTGTTCAGCCGCATTGTAAATCTCGTTGAAGATCCAAAGAACCCCATTAACGGGAAACAACAAGAGGTCGTCGGCTATAAGCATGTTAGTCCTCTGTCCGCTCTGGAGTTAAACTTCGATTTCAAGCTCAACGAAGTTGTGAGGAGCCCATGGCCCGTTAAAGTCAAAGACGAAATTGTCGTCAAAGTGACTGGCAGCATCGAATACGCCGGCCTCAAATCCCTTCAGGAGGCCTCGACCGACAAGACAGGACAGATTCATCACTTCTCGTTCATCACGGCACTTGCCGCGCCAGATTTCGGCACATCGAGTTGCAAGAAGCTGCTCTACCTGCTCCGTATGTCGTTCTCGGTCAAGATCCAGCATCTGTTCGAACAATCGACCAATTTCTATCTTGTCTTCTTGCGAGGGCTCATGGTTGGCCCGGAGCAACCGATCACGGGCCTCTTTGAGTTCAGGATGTGTCTTAACCATGTATTCAAATATGTTGGGAACATCCCATGCGACTTTTAATCCCATTTCCACTTTGCCTGAAACCCGCTTCAATTGCTTCTTGGCGGCACGAGTGTTTCGTGAGAGAATTGCACGGACAGCTTTGGGTCCGTTTGAGATTACTCCGAAAGCCACGGGTAGCAGATCACCATCCGCCATCAATCTTTTCAACACGCCCTGATGAGCAGCGAAGTGGCGCCGCTCAGGGCGGATTTTTTGATTGGGAACATCGCTGACAACCGCGGCTATGTCTCCATCGCCAAGAGTGTAGACGTTCCCGCCATTAATGCCGAGGCATCCATAAATCCTCTGCTGTGCACCTGGCACCAAAGCGTAGAGGTACCTTCGCTTTCGCGCCGGACATGTTTGGTGTCGTTTTTTCCATCTCTGCACCCCGTATGAGTGAAAAGTCCAACATCCGCAACTTCGGTGTATCCTACCCGCCAAGCGCTGAATCCGATGTCGGCCGGTTCAGCGAAAGGCCCCGAGATCTACATCGGCCTTGGTCGCCGGAGTCTGGCACTGATTGCCCGTCAAGTTCACGGACTTGATCTTGCCATCGGAGGTTTTTACTTGAAGCAAGGCCCCGCAGACATAGCATTTGATCAGACCCTCGAAATCGTCATAGGCCTCGTCCAGCATCATATTGTGGCCGCAAGAAATGCAATTGACTTTCATGGCTTTTTCCTTAAGTTTTTCTTGTTGTCGAGTTGTTTGGGAAGGAGTTGGGAACGTCCCCAATGGAGGCTGCCATAGACAAATCCTATGGGGGTTCCCTGAACCAGCCTCATTTTGTTCAAGACCTACGTCGCGATTCGCGATCGCCCGGCAGACGCGGTACGGTATCGTAACCGTGCCCTCAGACCACAGCACAGCCAGAGCCCTCGCTCATTGCTGAACAATCGCTTGGCCTCTCCCATCTGCATCCGGCCCTGATCCAGACAGTGCGTCGGAGCGCCGGTCGCCTGGCGGCAGGAACGGAAACTTTTAATGTTGCGATTCGTCTTTATTTGATTGCAGGCTCTTGATAGCGGACATGGTATTTCACCTGCCTTATTCCGGATGTACACCTCTGCGTTGGTCTATTGCAGGGTTCAATACTTGAGTCTGAAACCGCTCTTGCCCTGAATTGCTACGTTCTCTGAGATTGGTCGCCTTATGTGGAGCGTCTTGGGTCCGCTCCCCGAGTTTTTTCAGGAGAAGGTCCTTTTCTGCTTCTATCTCCCTGAGCCTCTTTTCTATGCTCGTGATTCTGCCCAGTGCGCTGAGTCTTTCCTTTTCCCTTCTGGCTTTCTCCATCTCCAGACAACTTATGTTCATGTATGCCATATAGGGGATTCCGACACGATCAACTCTTCCCGAGCGGGTGCGAATGTCCCTCAAACCTCTGGAGTTTGCTTTTGTTCGGATCAACATCATGACGCAGTCTCCCTATCCAGAGGGCGCATCTCAGCTCGACTTACGGTTTCCCCTCCGCTTGTTGCTCACCTTCAGAATCACTTCGCCGACCTTTTGGGTCATTAGCGATTCCCCGCCCCAAGTCACCTTTGCTGTGTCAGCGCTCAGAATGTCTCTGCAAAGCCATTCGAATGTGCTGTCATTTTCTTGAGCGTGTGCCCCTGTGTGGGCAAGCACTCGCGCTATGGCTATGGCAGCACGAATTGTGGGTCTGTGATTGTTAACTCCCAGCATACGCAACTCTCGTACGATATCTACGATGACTTCCGCATCTTTTCTTGAAATTCCGGATTTCGACATGGTGATTTCAATTTCAGTCTCGCGGTCGTAGTGGTCGACATTAATGGTAATGATGCGATCCATAAGAGCATCCTGGGTTTTGTGTACCCCCGCATACTCTTCGGGATTCGAGGTGAAAATGGCGCGAAATGACGGATGCACCTCGAGATATCCTTCGCCGGTCCTGCGCAAACTCGGCAGGTTAAGAATTTTTTCCTCCAGGATACTCAAGAGTAACGTTGTTCGCTTCGGGTCTCGACCGGGTAAACTCATCATAAATAAGGGTATATCCATCTCGACAGGCCGTTGTGAGACGGTTGTCCACCCAAAGGCTCCGCATCTCCTCTTCTGTCTTAACCACCGAATGAATGAAGTTGTCGATAAGTTTTGATTTTCTGTAACCCGCATCCCGACCGACGAGGTCGGAACTCCCAAATTCGTCATCTCCGTGGACGAGGATAACCGGCCTACCCAGTTTCGCCGCGGCATGAAAAGCCAAAGTGGTCTTGCCCGTCCCGGCTGCCCCTGCGAAATGAACTGAGTAACCCACCTCAAGATAGGCCATGGCACGATCAGTCAGCTCTTCCACGTGTGGGGTACACACGAACCGGTCACTTGGCTCGGGCACGAGGCTGTCGTCGTTTGTGGGAATGACTTCCGTCACAACAGATGCTAACTTCAAGTCTGCGCCACTCATAATTTTTTTCGCTCCCTTTGATGATCGTGCCGCTGCCCGTTCTCAGAGCAGCCCTTGATAAGGTTAGTTTGCGGCGTTGGCGGTGACTGCACCTTTTGCCAACGCCGGTTTACGTTGAACTTTTGGTAACGAACCCTCGGCCGCGGCACTTTAGACAGGCCATCGCCGGGGCCGATGCGTCATCCCCCGAGCCCCTGCATTCCGGACATACTGTGGTCGGCTCGGAAGGAAGAGGAACAAAGCCCGTCCCCATACAAACAGTGCAGGTCAAGGTTTTCACAGCCCCCGTTCCATTACAGTGGGGACATTGAGTGCAGGGCGTGCGCACCAGCACAACGCCCTTACCTCCGCAGACGCAGCACTTTGAAACCCAAGACATGATCCCGAATGGGTCTCTCCCGGTGCCGCCACAGAAAGAGCAAGTTACCTCTGCCATTTCTGTATGATTTGCCGTCACTCAGGCATCGTCTTCCCTTGATTCGTGGCCGATGAATCAGGCCGTTATTTCTTGTCCTTCTTTTTCCCCATAGTTGAGGAGGGGATTTGTTTGTTTTTTCAGTCTCTTCCCTGGCCCTGAGTTCAACTTCCGACCTTGCCCTCAGCTGAGCTTCAGCTCTTGCCTTTTGCTGGGCCAATTGTGCCTCTCTCGCCTGTCTTTCGCTCTCTTCTTTGGCTCGGCGACCTGTAGGCGAAAGCGTTCCCCATGCCTGACGAGCACCAACCAAGTCAGCGGCAAATTCCTGTCTCATAGCTCCCACTGAGGACTTCATGTTCGAGACAAACCGCTTTCTCTGGGACTTCTCGTGCTTGGCCGATGTTGACAGATTACGTCGGAAACCCTTTCAGCAGACCGGAAACGTCGGTTGTCATGGCCGACACAAAGCCTGCATTTTCACTTCTCGTTCTTTCGGCCATTTCTTTGTGGGCTTTGTCAAACCCGACCAGCATCCGGTGCACGTCAGTCGTCATACTCGCCATAAACTTGGCATGGTCGTGTCTGGTGTGAGCGGCCATCTGTGCGTGCGCCTTTTGAAAGCCAACAAGCATTCCGGACACGTTAGCCACCAGATTTGAAACAAACTTCCTTTGATCCGCTCTCGTTCCGGCCGCCATCTTTGCATGAGAGTCACGGAATCCTGCTTGCATAGATGCAACGTCGGCCTTCATCTCATGAGTCTGCACGGCCACATCCGCCATGAAAGCCTGGCGATTGCCGCGCAAGGTCGTTATCTCACCGCAAAGCCGGGTGATGTCTTGAGTCAGAGTGCCCATTACTCCTCCTTTGTTTATTCAAAGCCTCATCCCATTTGATGAGGCGCCCGATGCTCCTACTGATTAGCGGTGGCCCATGGGATTTCCCGCATGAGCGCTGGGGGGCGGGCCCCCCCGATCTGTGGGAAACCCCGGCGGCACACAACGATCATGCAGGGGCAGCAGCGCTTGCCGTGAGTCCGATCGCCTCGGCATATTTCAGGTAAGTCTCCACTGACACGATGACCACCCTGGCTTCGATGGACAGCAGTTCGATTCCGACGAGAGACACTTTGGCCCAGGCATCGATCACGATACCCTTGTCCAAAATCCTGTCCACTACCTCGGCAAGACTAGAAGAATCCGTAGACTTCGCTATCTTGGCCATTTTAACCCTCCGTTTTTGGAATTCTGATTTCGCCATTGCTGGCTTTTTTGTGTTGGCATGCCTGACACGGGTAGTTGCTAGATTCGTGCCAAGTTTAATGGACGGGCGTGTGAGAATTATCATCCCTTGTTATCCGCATCAAGAGCGGCTGAAAGAAGGAGATCAGTTATGCGGGGGTGAAGGCAATTCGGCAGATTCTGTGGCTTGAATTATGAGATCTGGCTCGGGTGCTATGGAATAGTTTCCCTATTTGAGGAATGAAGTCCTCAACTAACCCTCATTCGACGGCAAAGAGCGCTCAAATTCGATGCATCTCAATATGTCCGAATGAAGGAACGGTTTCGGAATGAAATCGGATATCAATCCGTCCGTCAGAGCCTTCTGGACCGTCGGGTCGTCCTTGTAACAAAAACCGGAAACCATCACTATTTTGAGGGAAGGGTCAGCGCTTTTGAGGCGGCGCGCGAGTTCAAGTCCTTCCATGTCATCCAATTTAAGGTCAACAAATGCCACGCGAAACTTGTGGATTTCCATCAGCTTGACGGCTTCCCGCCCGCTCAATGCTATCTTCATGGAATATCCTCCTTGCCTCAAGAGGTGTTCCAGTAGCCAGCACATGTCCGGCTCATCATCGACTATCAGAAATAATTCGCTTGGGTCCTTCATGACATTTAATTCCCGACAGTCGGCAACCTCACGGTAAACGTAGAGCCCCTTCCTTCGGAGCTATCCACTTGCAGGTATCCACAGTGCTGCTTCAGAATCGAATAACATATGGAAAGACCAAGCCCCGTCCCTTTCCCAACCGGAGCGAGCGTGTAAAAAGGATCGAATATATTCTCAATGTCTTCTTTTCCGATCCCGCATCCTGTATCTGTTATACTCACGATCAACTCCTCGTCAGTGATGTCAGTCGATACGCTCAGGGCGCCGCCTTCCGGCATAGCATTCATTGCGTTAAGAAAAAGGTTCAAAAATACTTGTTGGAGCAGGCTGGGATTTCCTCGAACCATGGCCTGTCGAATACCAATATTCGAGCAAACTGCGATTTTTTGTATTTTCGCCTGGTTGTCCACAAGCTTGAGAGTGTCCTGAAGAATGGTGACTATATCTACCAGCGTCATATCGGTAGCCGCCGAGGGCCGTGCAAATCTGAGCAGGTTTTCGATGATGACGGAGGCTTTTTGTATGTTGGCAAGAATCCGTTCAACGCACTCACCGTGAAATTCTGATTTGAATTCACATTCGGTCAAAAACTGGGCCGCGGAGTAGCATATTGCCAGAGGATTTCTCACTTCGTGGGCAATTCCTCCGGCCATTACGCCTAAAGCCGCAAGCTTTTGCGATTGTCTGAGTTGCCGCTCGAGTTTTCTGTGTTCGCTTAAGTCTCTCCCGACTGCTACCACTCCAACCAGGCGGCTTGTTTCATCTTTCATGGGGGACATGACCCAGCTTATGGGGATGCGCTTGCCGGTATTGGTCACCATATCCCATTCACCGGTCTGGGAATTGGTTCCCGACTTGAACCTGTTGAATACTTCTTTAAGTTCCTGGCGATGCTCCTCAGCGCACCAGTCAAAGAAGAGAGTTTTCTGGACCTCCTCAAGCGCATAACCTGACAAACGTTCCGCAGCGGTGTTCCAGGTCAAAACCCTGCCAGTAGAGTCCGTCGAGGAACGAGGTCCGTGGCACTCTCAACCACACTGGCCAGGTGACGTTCCGCCCTCCGTACTTCTTCGCTTAAACGAACCTGCTCGGTGACATCTTCCATCAAGAGGATGGCGTTCTCTACATGGCCCCTCCACGAGAATGGGAGAATGCTGTAGTAATAGATTGTCATCGGAATACCAGGAGCCCTGTAAATCAGTCGCTCTCCCCGTGTTGCCCTCCCGTTTTCGAAGACCTGCCGAACGCGAACTTGAGATGTCCATGTACTCAATGATAGCTGCGGGCAAAAGGTCTCCCAGCTTACGTCCAATTGTCTCATTCCTAAGTCTGCGACTCTTTTGGAGAAAGTTTTGGTTTGCAGTGGCAATGCGCATGTCACGATCGATTAAGAGCACAGATGAGGGGATTGCCTCCAAGAGCATCTCGAACAATTTTTCGTGACGATCCTTCAAACATTCCTCTGACGCTTCAACGACTTTAGTGGTCATGGCATCACCGATCGGAAACCGCTGATAGATTTGTTACACGTTATCCCAGGGTCAGCATACGCGATTGCTAATCTATGATCTGAGATCAATAATCTTCAGGCAGGACGAAGTTGTAGGGAGGCCAAGGCCCGCTAAGCATTATTTTTGTAGTTTCTCCGGACTTCAACCGGTGTACACCTTCCGAAAAGCTCCCACTGTCTGTCTCCGGACTAAGAAGTAAAGTGACAAGAAGACTGTGCTGGGTTGGCCCCCAAAAGGTATTGATTTGGATGTCTCGCCTTTGAAGCCCACGTACAAACCTTCAAAGGGAAAGCGATAACGTTCGATCACTTTTTGATTATTCTCAGTCACCAATGCCTCTGCATCATGATGAGCCTTCCGATGGGCCAAGTACCCCCGCCTGTCCGGCACAATTCTTTGGAGACAAAACAGAAGCCTCATGGTGTGCGTCGGTCGTTTGTGCCACCCTATTAAGGATTGCTCTCATACCAATTTCCACGCAACCGTCCAATTTCGTTAGCAGGGTTTTGTAGCGATCACCGTGTTTTTCGAGTAAGCGGTTGATCTCGACCTCTTCTCCAACGAGTGTGCCGTAGCGGAGTGGAACCACCCCGAATTGATCGTGCAAGGATTCGACTACATTGTGATAAGTGAGGATTGTGGAAGAATCCCTGGGTATTTCACTGTAAGAAATTGCGGGAAACCACCGCACTCAGATCATTCTCTTCAACCACATAGGTGGGGCCTCCGCCAATGCCGACCGGCGCCTTGTTTATTCGCGAGGCATCTTTCTTGGAGAATATGCAATACATCAGGTACTCCATTTCTCCGACTCCATGGGTAGAGAAGGAGAAAAGCTGTACGGGGGCCGGGGCCCGAGGGCTCAAAAGATAGACCCCTGATGTTGCAGCGGGCATTGGCATCCTCGATCCGATTGAGGAAATCAGGGACGATGGCATGATCCACGAGAAAGGCCCAATTCACAACCGTTTGCTTATCGTTTTCCTCCTGGCACAGATTAATAATTTTGCGTTGCCGACAGCTAACGGAGTGGCAAATCAATTCATCCGATACAGATTTGCAGGCGATTCTCACCCAACCGGCAAGTTCTTTTTCTGCCACGGCGTGGACTTGGCGCTCCTTGAAGTAGCGCATTCCTGGAGTTAATGAGGAAAAACTTTCGGATAGGGCGTTTACCTTGTCGGAAACAATCGCCTCCAGTGCTTTGGTCTTGGATAGGGATCCCTTAACAGCCCATTCCTCTTTATTCGCGACATCGTCAAGAAATTGGCTGATGGTTGCATGGTTGCTGTCCACGAGTCGAGCAAGGGTATCCACAGAGGAAAAAAGGCTTCCGAACCGAGCAGGGATGTACCGGGGAATGTTGCATAACGTCCTCGATCACCCGCTCGTGCCGGACTGCTCTGGGGCCACCCACCCCAAGTCTTGAAGCCTGGTTTCACCGGACGAGCCGGCAAACTCGTCCTCTGGCACTTCGCAAACAACTGCCGTGACATTAGAGAAATCTTTCGTCTGGAGGATTTCAGTGCCGCTTATCCCGGTTCCGTCGAGTAGTGGCACGAGTCCGCCGCGGGCTAGGCAAAAAAGATAGAGTGCGCTTGTCATACTCAATCCTCACTGAATTCAGCCAGAGCCGCTTGAATATCAGATCGTCTGATCAATATAGTGATCTCTCGATCCGGATTGCCCTTCAGACTGTTTACTCCACGTCTCACGGCGCTGAGAGCGGCCTTATTGCAGACTGACGCTATTTCCGCACCGCTAAAGCCTTCTGTTCGCGATGCCAGATTCTGCCGGGTCAATTCCCTTTTCCAGATGGCTTGTTTCGAAGGTGCACTTCGGAAGATTTCTTTCCTGTCATTTTCCATCCGGTATGGGGATCTCTATGGTTTCGTCAAAACGCCCCGGTCTCAACACCGCCGGGTCCAGGATATCGGCCCTGTTGGTAGCGCCCGAGCACCAGGACACCTTTGAGTTCTTCGATGCCGTCGATTTCCGCCAGAAACTGGCTAAGTACCCTTTCGGACACGTGCGAATCGGTCGATCCCCCACTTCGGGCAGGAATCAGCGCGTCGATTTCGTCGAAAAATATGATACACGGAGAAGCTTGCCTGGCCTTGCGGAATACCTCGCGAACAGCCTCTTCCGATTCTCCTACGTATTTTGAAAGTAGAGCCGGCCCTTTTACCGAAATGAAATTAACTTTGCTCTCGGTGGCTATGGCTTTTGCCAACAGTGTCTTGCCACAACCGGGGGGCCCCGAAAGCAAGATACCTCTCGGCGGCTTTGTTCCCGCCTGCTCGAAAATGATGCGGATATTGCAACGGCCATTCCACCGCCTCTGAAAGACGATCCTTAACGTTCCGTGGCCCCCCACGTCTTCCCAGCGCACGTCCGGGACTTCAACGAAGACCTCCCTTATTGCCGACGGTTCAACTTCTTTCATAGCAGCAACAAAGTCTTCCATGTGGACTTCAAGTTTGGCGAGTTGTTCGTACGGAATACCTGCCATGGCAAAATCAATTTCAGGCATAATTCGTCGCAAGCAGATCATGGCAGCTTCACGGCACAGCGCTTCCAAGTCCGCTCCCACGAACCCATGAGTGATCTCAGCGAGATGATCCATATCTACATCCTTGGCCAAGAGGCATGCCTCGACTGTGGATTTCCAGAATTTCCAAGCCTTCCTTTTCGGTCCGGAATGGGAATGGTGATTTCTCGGTCGAAACGGCCCGGTCGCCGGAGCGCAGGATCCAGAGCATTTGGTATGTTGGTGGCGGCTATCACGATGACGTTCTGCCGTTCTGGTCAGTCCGTCCATCAATGCCAAGAGCTGCGCCACCACTCTTTTCTCCACGTCGCCCACGACCTTTTCCCGCTTTGGAGCGATCGCATCAATCTCATCGAGGAAAACGATGCTCGGGCCCTTTTTTCGTTGCTTCTGCGAAAATCTGACTAAGATGGGCCTCGCTTTCACCGTAGAACTTGTGGACCACTTCAGGTCCGCTTACGGAAAAGAAAGTTCGCCTCCGTCTCATTGGCGATGGAGCGAGCGATAAGTGTTTTGCCGCATCCGGGAGGCCCGTGAAGAAGACTCCTTTTGGAGCCTGAATACCCAGGCGTTCGAAAACTTCCGGATACCGCAGCGGTAGCTCGATCATCTCTCGTATGCGGTGAAGCTGCTGCCCGAGACCGCCGATGTCCTCGTACGACAGCGTCGCTGGTTTTGCCACCATTTTCAGCCTTCCTATTACGAGTTGAGTGGTAGGGTTTATTAGGACCGGCTCTTTGGGGACGGTGCTCTCCAATTTGAAATCCGCAAAACGGCTGCCGAAGAGCGTGGCTCTTATCGCATCATCTTTCATACGTAGGCAGTCCGTCCAAAAGGCTCGCCGATGTATTCCAGGTCCCTCTCTGACGGCGTGACATTAGCGGAGTCAAAACCACACGTTCCGCAGGGAGGCAGGAGATCTTCTTCACTACAACATTCTCGTCCATACCCGCTTTTGCATTTTGCCTGCGACAAGCCATCCAATTGGATCTCTGGATTGACCCCGCATTCCTTGTATGCGGGCATGGCTTGGCATACCGTCGTTCGCTTTCCCGTGACTTCTACGATGTCACCAATCGAGGCGCCTAAGTCTTCCAAGTCTTCAGGCCCCATGCGAGCGTACGCTCGTCCCATGTCCTTGCTGAGTGCCTCTGTCACCTTCAGTTTGATTGTGGGCGACTTCGTCTTTCCCATTTGCATGTCTCCGCCTTCTAGTCGAGGCATTTGATCTCAAGTATTCCGTTGTTGCATGAGACGATCATCTTCTCCCTGGTCACGGCCCTGGGCAAGAGGATTTCCTTGCGATACTTCTTGTCTCCTCTTTTAGCGGATATGGTCAGCACGTCATCCTTCAAGTCCAGTTTCAGGTCCCCAGAGCTTATCCCGGGCATTTCGGCGACCATAAGTGTGTGACCCTCCTCTTCAAAAACGTCCACCAAGGGCTCTCGCACCTCCTGAACCACTGTTTGCCCTGATTTCACGTCCTTTTTGATGTTGCCGAACGGCTCCACCTTTAATTTGTCACCGCCTAGCCCCACCTTCACGTTGAACCCGTACACGCCCTTGAGTTGTTTGCCCATATCGGGAATTTCGCCTGTCCCGGACATTTGCTTTACCAGTCTCAGCAATTTCATTGAGCTTTTCCACCAGTTCCGCCAGTCCGCCAAAAAAGCCTCCAAGGCCTCCGCCACCGCCGCTATCGCTGGTGCGTTTAGTCTTTTTGGTCATCGTGCTCCTCCGGATAAAGCTTTATCCCGTATTGTTTTACTTTAGAGTGAATCGTCTTGTAATCGATGTGCAATATACGGGCCGCCTCCGCTTTGTTACCCTTGGTTTTTCTAATGGCCCATCCAAAACGCGGCGCTCCAAATCTACCGTGCTCCTGCGCATGATATCTCTCAAAGAAAGACCATCCCACTGGACTTCTGGGCGGGAGAAATTTCCGGCGCGGCTGTGAGGTTCAGTCCATCGAGAACGAGATGGTCCGGTAGGATCAGATCTCCCGCCTGTAGCACAGCTCGTCTAACAACAGACCTCAGTTGACGCACGTTTCCAGGCCATCGGTGCTCGAGGAGGACCTGCAAGGCAGAATCCGAAAAACCCTTAACTTTTTTGTTCAGTTCGGCGTTTGTAGCTCTAAGGAACCGGTTGGACAGGTGTAGGATGTCTTCTTTGCGTTTTCGCAAGGCCGGAACAGAATGGTGAATTCGCTCAAACGATATAGTAGATCCCGGCTAAACTTGCTCTGGGACACAGCGGTGTTCAAATCCTGGTTAGTTGCCACCACTAAACGGACATCCACAGTCACGGAGTCTCTGCCCCCAACCCGAAAGAAAGTCCTTTCCTGAATCGCCCGAAGCAGCTTGGTCTGGGAGCTGAGAGGCATGTTCGCAATTTCATCCAGAAACAAAGTACCGCCTTGGGCCATTTCAAACTTGCCAGGTCTGCGAGTGGTAGCACCCGTGAATGCTCCCTTTTCGTAGCCGAATAGCTCACTCTCGAACAGGGTCTCCGGGATGGCCCCGCAATCGAGCGGGACCATTGTAGTTTCGTGTCTCAAGCTCGCCTTATGAATCGCATGTGCAACCAGTTCTTTGCCGGTTCCGGTTTCCCCTTGGATTACGACTGTAAAATTGGAGGCTGCCACGAGCCGTACGTCAGAGATAATCTTTCGGACGGCATCGCTTGGTCCCATTATTTCTTCCAGATGAAGCATCGAGGAATGTCTGATGCCAACGCCTGCAGCCGATTTCTTTGGCTTGGAATTCCTGTTTGCGAGGGCTCTTCGGAGCTTTTCGACCAGCTCCCGGTTGTCAAGGGGCTTGGCCAGGTAGTCGACAGCCCCTTCCCTCATTGCTTGTACGGCCCCATGGAGGCCGCCGTAAGCTGTAAGCATAAGGACTGGAAGATCAGGGTCGATTTTCTTGGATTGCCTCAACACTTCCATCCCGTCCAAACCCGGCATCTTCACGTCCAAAAGCAGCGCGTCGGGCATACCCATCCTGACCATTTCAAGGGCTGTTTCACCGTCGTGAGCCACCACTGGTGCAAATCCCTCTTTTTTCATGACGTGGAACAGAATCTCGCAAAAGTCTTTTTCATCATCAACAATCAGAATGCGGGCCTCGCTTGTTGACATTTACTCCCTCTCTAGTCCGAACCAAAGAAATGCGCCTGAAATCAGCCATCGATTCCGATTTAGGCCTCTTCACCCCCGCGCCTGATGGGTGTGTGGATCGGATAAACGAGCCTGAATATCCTTGTCTAACCACGGCTCTAATGAGTGCAGCATGCCAAGGAAGATTATACCGACCTCTCCCGGCAGCAGCGTCGCATTGATACGATTGGCAATAAAGTTGTCGCGCCTTCTGAGGATTGAGGCGCTTACAGATTTTTCAGGACCCCTGATCGCAGTTGATTTCGTGCCAAGGATTTTCTTCACGTGGTCGTACTCCTCTAAGAGGAGTTCAAGCGATTCGGTCCCGGTGATTGTTGCCCCCCCCTTGATGAGGCGAAGGAGCAAAGAGTGATTTCGACTGCCTGACTTAGCAAGTTCAGCCACTATTTCGGACTCCCTCCCGGTAACAGGCAACCCATCCTGATAAATCCGGACGCGCTTCAAAGGGAGCGACAATTCCTCTACTATTTTTTCGATTTCGGTCCAAAAGTTGTCGATCAGAGTGACTTTCCGTTTCCATCCGGATCTCCCAAGCTTTTTGAGCGACTCTTTTCTCACTTGATCCCTGAGCGTGCCCATATCGGCCTGAGTGTGTATTATGGGGATATAAACTAGAGTTCGGGCTGAAGGTTTGGGTTTGATTGATTCGTTCATTCTCGCGTCCTGGCCTGTCTCTTTCCAAGACTATGGCACAGTTTCCATAGCGCGGTTTCCATATTTATGCAATTTGTTCCACAGCAGTGGATCCAATGGTAGAGAGGAAGAATTCCCAGTATGCGTGCAAACAAGAAATGGCCATAGAGAGTCGTCTTATTTTCAGGTATTTGGAAGTATTGTCAACCGCAAACTTGATCTCCGACGGCTTTCATAACCCATCAATCACGAGCCTGTGCATGAAAGAACCTCGCATCCGCTCTGTTCAAGGACCCTAGGAAAAGTAAAGCCCCGGCCAAGCAAAAAGAGGGGGGAGATGAGGAAACCGGGGCTTTTCGCAAAGATTTGTTTGGGGAAACGCGACTAATCAGGCGATTGCTCCTTACAATTTGCGGGCTACCTAGCTTGGATAATGCCTTCCGGACGTGTATCAGGCCGATGAAGACAACAAATTGTCGGGCCTGCTCAGCGAAAGGCATCTTGTATCTCAGCCGACGTGATGCAGTCCACAGGTCTGGGACACTCTAGCCAGGATTTGTTTGTAAAAGGGGCCGTAGAAGCTGATCGCAGGATCTACGGCCAATAAAACTTGCAATGAACCCGACCAAGAAATGGCTACGGGTAGGGTTTTTGCATGATTCATGCCAGGAATTCAAGAATCCTCGGTCGATCCTAATCGACCGCACATGAGCGACAAGGTCGTAGAAAGCATCAGAAGAACCGATGAGATCGCATCGAGAGAATGCTTATTCCCGTCTGCGAAGGATCGCTGTAAGCACTCAGAGTCTGAAAAAATGATTTGCCGACCGGGCGTTGGGCATTTATAATGAGGTTGCTATAAAAGGCATCGATTGGCGGATCAACTCGGGCAGTTTCGAACTCGAGCAGCGTAAAATGGAAGTCATTCATCCATGAGTCATATTAAGTCATTGTCCGTTCAAGACGATGAGATAACCGATAAAGCTCTCACCGCGGAACAATTGTTGAGCTACGCTCGCGATCTTGCCAAGGTGTTTCAGGAGGAGCGAGCTAGGCGCGAAGCTCTGGAAGCTGCTAATGAAAAGCTCGAAAGAGAGATTTCCGAACGTGAAAAGGCTCAAGAGCAACTGGCTGAGAGCGAAAAGAGATATCGAACTTTGTTCGAGGAATCTCGGGACGCAATTTATATTGCGGATAGCGAGGGCAGATTTATAGATGTGAACCCGTCTTTCCTGGCACTATTCGCCTGTACAAAAGTGGAGGTCTTGGGCAGGGCACCTGGAAACGTCGTCAACCCTTTAATATGGCAAACATTTCAGAGAGAGGTCGAAGAAAGAGGCTCTGTCAAAGACCATGCCATGCAATTGCGCAAGAATGACGGCACTGTAATGGAGTGCCTTATAACAGCCACCCTCCGGAGAGCACAGGACGGAAGTATTTTGAGACGCCAGGGAATTGTCCGTGATGTGACCGAGCAGAAGCTTTCGCAGGAGCTTTTGCAGCATGCCAAGAAAATGGATGCCTTGAGTAATCTGGCAGGCGGCATTGCCCATGAGATTAGAAATCCTTTGGCCATATCTTCTTCGGCTGCCCAACTTTTGACGGATGACGAAGTTCCGGAGGCTCTTCGCAAAGACTGCGCAAGAAAGATTGTAACCGGGATACAACGAGCATCAGTCATAATAGAGAACTTGTTGGCGCTGGCCAGGCCCTTGACAGACTTTGAAATGACCGCCCTGAACTTGATCCCGTTGGTGAGTCAATCGGAGAAAACAATCGTAAACCAGGCCAAGGATCAGGGCGTTGAGCTTGTTTTCACGTTTCACCCTGAGCCCCTGGTCGTAAACGGCAACGCCTCGTTGCTCATTCAGGCCCTCATGAATCTTTTCCTCAATGCATTCGCCGCCATGAAACACAATGGAGGAACACTTACCACCACTGTGGAAAGAAATGGAAAGGATGCTTCGATCATTGTTTCGGATACGGGTCATGGCATATTGGATGAGCACCTAGACAAGGTATTCGATCCCTTCTTTACAAAATCGACGGGGGGCAAGGGAGCCGGATTGGGGCTATCCACAAGTTATTCTATTGTAAAGCAGCACTCCGGCAATATTCGGGTTTCCAGCACTCCTGGCAAGGGCTCGACCTTTACGGTGACCTTACCGCTGGCGTGACACTTTCACTGCTGGACACCATGTGAGTCCCTGAGAAAGCCGGATCCGTATCCTGTTGAGGTACGCTGCCTTCAAGAATAGTCACCTTTCGAGCCCCTCGAATCGCCAATGCCAATTTGACGAAATCGAAACGAGAGTGATAATGCCTGACAAAGATCCGACGGACTTTCGTCCAATGCAGAGAAAATTTGTGGATCCGGATGGACGGATGGTCACGGAGACAATCGATCTCGACTCCCTTTTCACGAAGAGCCTTAGCTCTTCCGGCAGCTTCGATATTAGAGGAGGAATTTGGGCCACTACCTTCGGCAAGGTTATACAGGCACTGCCAATTCCTGCCTTGCTTATTGACGACTGCTATCGCGTAGTCGTTTCCAACCAAGCGTGCCGAAAGATTAGTCCCAATTATGAGAAGATACACGGTGAGCCTGTCGCTGCACTCTTCGTCTCTGATTCCGATCCCGCTAAAGCTTTGTCGGTTGTAGAAGCGGTCTTTTTGTCAAGAAAGCCGCGAGTTCTCGAATCCTTGGTGGAAATTGAAGGAAACAGAATATGGGGCCGTACAACTTTTCGGTCCATCAGGATAGGCGAAAAACGACTAATTTTGGCTCTCATCGAAGATTTGACACTTGAAAGAAAGCGGAGGTTGCAAGACAAAAGACATCAGGAAGACCTTGAGAAGCTGGTCAAAGAGCGGACTTTCGAGCTGGAGAGGGTAGCGGAGCGACTTCATAAGGAAATTTCCGCACGCAAGGGCGTAGAGAGAAGATTGCTCAAAAGCAAAGAAACTGTTGAAGCTCTTCTAAATGCCACATCGGACATGGCGTTTCTAATGGGCGCTGACGGCACTTTCCTGGCCGTAAACAAACAGGTCGCTCGACAATTTTCGTTACCGGAAGTCGAGCTACTCGGCAAATCGATTTTTGAACTCGCACCGGATGGATTCGCCGGCGTTCGGAAAGGTCGATTTCATGAAGTCATGCATTCGGCCAAGCCCGTCCGCTTCGAAGCCGAGCAATTCGGGAAATTTTACGACAACAATTTGTTCCCGGTAGTGGGTTTGGAAGGGATCGTTATCGCCGTAGCCGTCTATGTCAGGGACATCACCGGTGAGAAAAAGACGAACGAGTTGCTGATGCAATCGGCCCGTATCAAGGCTGTTGGAGATATGGCAAGCGGCGTGGCGCACAATTTCAACAACGTGCTCCAGATTGTTATTAATGCCGCATATGACATCTTGGCGGACCTGGAACTGGACAATATTTCGGAAGCTAAGACTAATATCAAGAGAATCATCAAAAGCGCCTTAGCGGGAGCCGATACTGTGAGGCGTCTCCAGGATTTTGCTCACGCTCGTACCGGCGAAGCAACAGTCGGCGGCAAGGTGTTTAACCTCTCATCTACGGTGGAACAAACCCTTGAAATCCTGAAACCGGTACTGGAAAACCAATCCCGAAAAAAGAGGCATAAAAATCCGTTTGCATCGGAATTTGGGCGAGGACTGCCTGGTCAGAGGTAAGGAAAATGAGATCTTCGAGGTTGTGGTCAACCTGATCAAGAATGCCGTTGAAGCCTTACCAAGCGGTGGCGACATTAAGATCTCAACATCTGTCGATATCGATCACGTCTATCTGAGAATTCAGGACAACGGCGTTGGAATCGCTGAGGCAAACCTGGAAAACATATTTGAACCTTTTTGGAGTACCAAGGGTGTTGACGGAATAGGTATGGGTCTATCCAGCAGTTACGGTATCGTTAAGCGACACAAGGGTGCAATCTTTGTAGAAAGTACTGCGGAGCATCGGACTGAGTTCACAGTGAAGCTCCCCCTGGAAAAGAAAAGTTCCGAGAAAATGGACCGGCCCCCGGCAGATCGTTCTCAATGCTCCTATCGTGTTCTCGTGGTAGATGATTCAGAGGACAGTGTGTGGGTGCTTAGAAACGGGCTTGCACGAAGTGGACAGGAAGTCCTGACGGCCTTGTCCGGCCGCCAAGGCATTGACCTTTTCAGAAATGAGCACGTGGACGCGGTTATTTGCGACTTAGGCATGCCAGAAATAAACGGATGGGACGTGGGGAAAACTTTAAAGGAAATTTCTTTGGAAAGGGGCGTTCCGAAACCGCCTTTCATTCTTCTCACAGGCTGGGGCGGTTTGCTTGACGAGAAAGAGAAATTGCTGGAGTGCGGCGTGGACCGCATAGTGGAGAAGCCCTATCTCGTCAAAAACCTTCTGGAATTGGTGCGGGATCTTTTGGAAGGACAGAGCCGGATTGAAACCGAGCGAAAATGAACTAACTTGCTTGGGAGCAACACGTTTTCAAGGAATTTGCCGTGGTGATTCCTGAGTGGATGGGACCTGCGCGAAGCAGCACCCACTAATGTGCATACGTAGTAGTCGCCTGAAGGCGTATTCCTATGAACTACCATGACCTATCGGTCACGACGGAACATGAAAGTGCCGCTCCAATCTCTGGAGCATTTTCATTCTGGGTTGTAGCTCTCCAGCTATGGGAGTTGGTATAATTCGGCAGGAGCGAAAGCCGCTTTAAGGTCGATCCTCAACTTATAGGCAACTGGTACAAATTGTGCAACGTTCGCAGTGGGCCGTCCCAACTCTGTCTACAAATTTCTTGGGGAGCCGTACGCAAGATCTGCTGCCTGTTTAATGATACATGGTAAGCATCCTGGTCAACTACGGCACTTCAAATAAAATGGGGAGGGAGGCTTCACGCTGCCATCAGCTACTATAGGAAACAAGAAAGGCTGGTGACAGTAGAACCGTATGGTGGGCGAGTATTGTAAAGGAAGTGGAGCGCTTGATGGAGGGAGTCATCTCCGCGCGGCTCAGGTGCGCCAACTCATTGCTGGGGCTTCGCGCACGTACGTACATCATATTCCAGCCGAAAGAGGCTCGATGGCTCGAAGAAAAAGGTGTAGCCGCGCCGGCGGCTTGAGTTTTTTTAGAGAAACAACTTACATCCGGGGAGGTTGCGCGTCGGTCACGGTATTTCTCTTCCAATCCCGCGGCAGGATTTTGTTTTTCGTTGCCAGATAATGAGACGTTCGGCTCACAACTGTACAAGATATCCTCTGTTCGAGAGAAAGTGTCATGAGCGACCAAGCCAGCAGCGGAGATCAACTCATCACTGAATTGAATGAGATGCGCCGGAGAATCGGGGAGCCGGAACCCCGCTTGAGGCGGGCGAGCGATCCTTTTGCCCACTGGGAAACCGAGCATGATCTCCTCCAAGAGGAAATCGACAAAGGTACTCGGGTCGAGAACGAATTCGCCCAAACGGAGAGTTTTTACCGGACCTTGTTGGAAACGGCGAAGAATGTGATCTGGACCGTAGATCTGAATTTACGATACACGTATGTTAGCCCTTCCGTGACCCAAGTCTTCGGTTATCCGGTTGAAGAAATCATGGCAATGAGCCCTCTGGACGGCCTAGCACCGGAATCACGGGAGAAACTCATCAAGGCTTTTCGGGAAGTGCTGGCGTTGGAGGCGTCCGGCTCACGGGAGAAATATACATCGCGCACGGAGGAAATCGCGCGATACCACAAGGACGGTTCCATCCGTTGGGAGCAGATTACCGCCACCTTTCTTCGCGATAGCCTCGGAAAGCCCATAGGAATTCTGGGAATATCGGATGATGTTACCGAGCGCAAACGGGCTGAAGAGTCATTGAGAAATTTGTTGGATTTCCGGAAAACGTTGCTCGATTCCATTCCCAGTCCCGTTTTCTATAAGGATGTCAAGGGCCGATATATAGGCTGTAATGAGTCGTTTGCGGCCTTGGTGGGTTTGCCGAAAGAAGAAGTTGTGGGAAAATCTGTGTATGAAGTAGTTGCCAGGGAACTGGCCGACATTTGGCACGAAAATGATCTGGAATTATTTCGCAATCCCCACGTCGAATTCTTTGAGTTTACTATGCCGCACCCCGATGGGACTCAACGTACACTGCTTAACCACAAAGCACCTTTTTTCGATCCTGACGGCATCCTAGCTGGTTTGATCGGCGTCATGGTGGATGTCACCGTCCAAAAGGAAAGCGAGCAAGCGCTTAGAGTCTCGGAAGAGCGAATGAGGCTTCTGATTGAGTCGTCCCCAGTGGGGATTTGTATTGTGCAGGACGGCAAATATGCTTACGTTAACCCGGCTCTCACCAAAATCATGGGCTGCGAAGGCCCGGATGAAATACTGGGTGAATCCGCACTGACCTTTATTGCGCCTGAGGACAGAGATTTGGTTCAAGGCATAGGGAAGCAAATGCTGGAAGGACTGGAGACATCTCAAAGTTATCAAGTGGCGGGGCTTAAGAGGAGTGGTGAGCGCTTTCAAGTGACTATTTGGCCCAGTCGGATGGATTATTTAGGAAAATCCTCTCTGTTTTTTTTCGTCGCAGACATCACTCCGCAAAAGACGCTTGAAAGGCAGCTTGTCCTGGCCCAGAAAATGGAGGCAGTAGGCATTTTGGCAGCAGGAATTGCTCACGACTTCAACAACCTCCTCACCATCGTGCAAGGCTACTCAGAGCTGCTACTCTCGGAGAAAGATATAGACGACCGGTATTATGCGGACCTGCAGAAAATAGCCGAAGCCTCCAACAGGGGGGCGAAGCTGGTTCGAAACCTGCTTAGTTTCTGTAGAAAAGCGGAAACCGACCCTCGCTCTGTGAACCTGAACGATGAGGTGGTAGGGATAGAGAAACTGTTGAATCGAACTATTCCGAAAATGATCCGGATTGAGCTACATCTGGACGGTGGCCTAGCGGCCATTTATGCAGACCCAGGACAAATTGGGCAGGTATTGATGAATCTGGCAGTGAATGCGGAACAGGCTATGCCGGATGGAGGCAAGCTGACCCTTGCTACCAGCAACCTATCGCTGGACGAGACGTACTGCAAATACCACCCTGAAACCCAGCCTGGTGAATATGTGATGTTGACTGTTTCAGATACGGGCCGCGGTATGGACAGGGAAACCTTAGGGCGTATTTTCCAGCCCTTCTTTACGACCAAAGGACCCGGCAAAGGCACCGGTCTTGGGCTTGCCGTGGTATACGGGATTGTGCGGCAACATGGCGGCCACATTACTTGCGAGAGTGAACTTGGCCACGGCACTACTGTCAAGATCTACCTGCCGGCGATACGCGACGTTGAGCCGGAAAGCGGGTCCCTTGCCGCGAAAACAATTCCCCGGAGTGGAACTGAAACGATTTTACTTGTAGATGACGAGGAATATATAAGAGATTTTGGGGAGAAGTTGCTCACTAGAGCCGGATACACGGTGCTGACCGCTGACAGTGGACCTAATGCTGTGGAGATCTACGCCAGAGGGGGAGACCGAATTGCATTAATAATCTTGGATTTGGTTATGCCGGAAATGGGCGGTGAGAAGTGTCTCGAAGAGATTCTGGCGATTAATGCCCATGCGAAGGTTCTTATTTCCACTGGGGCCGCCGCTGATGGCAAGAAAAAGGAGACCATGGATTCAGGTGCCTGGGGCTTTATCGGCAAGCCGTATAACATGGGGCAGATGCTGGCTGCGGTACCGAGAGGCTCTGGACCGGACCTAGCACAAAAGGGTCAGATCTTGAAATGCAAGATATTCTCTGACGCTGCGTTGGTGCGCCGAGTCTCAATAGCCTCTCCAAAGTGAATGGCTCAAAAGTCAGCAGAGGCAAGTGCATCTATAGTAAACGCGATCGAAATCCACGCTTGAACCAAGAAGCAGTTTCTCGGACCCCTCGGTGAAGACGGGAGCATAGCCAAACGTAAACCTACACATGGGCCGGGATCAGTCAAAGGACGCGCAATGCTAAGTCTCTCTAAACGACTCGTTTTTCTTATTGCCCTCCTGGTTGGGTTAGCCCCTTGGTTTATCGCTCAAGCCAACCGCACCGTGAGCCACGCCCTGCTGGCATATTCCGTGAGCAATAATCAGAGCAACGTTGCGGAACTGCCGACTATCTCCGTGTCCGACCTGCCTCCGCAAGCCAGGGAGACTCTGAGTCTCATCAAACAAGGCGGACCTTTCCCTTACCCCAGGGACGGCATCACTTTCAGCAATCGGGAGGGGCGGCTTCCTCACCATCGGCGAGGATACTACAGCGAATACACCGTGAAGACTCCTGGCAGGCGAGACAGGGGTGCTCGTCGCATCATTGCCGGATCAAGGGGTGAATTCTACTATACCGACGATCATTACAAGACATTCAGGCTGACTAAGGAGTAACCCGTGAAAAGGCTGTCGGAGATGCTCAAAGATCCGGGCACATCAGGCGTCTATCTGCTGGAAGAATCCCCATCGGTGGAACAACTGGATAAACTCACCTGCGAACGAGGGTTCGCGTTTTTCCACCTCGAAGGCCAGGACGTTCGCGATAAAGATCAATTTTTGAAACAAGTCGCCCGGGCTCTTGGCTTCCCGGAATATTTCGGTAACAACTGGGACGCCTTGGCAGACTGCCTCACCGATATGTCATGGCATGAGAAGGACGGTTTCGTGATCCTGTACGATCATTTTGACTCTTTAGCGCAGTATTCGCCACGTGATTTCGAGATGGCCCTGGACATTTTCAAGGAATCGGCGGAGTTTTGGCATAAGCGAGGGAAAGCCCTGTTAGTGTTGTTGTACGGAAAGAGTAGGCAGGTGGCCGAGTTGCCGGGAATCCATCTCTAGGTTCATCAAAGCAAGACATGAACCGGCGCAGTTGGCCCGGGGTCGGGATTTTCTTCGCTGTAGGAGAACCTTCCGAGGGGTCTTATCCTTGGTGCCAAACTCCATGCCCACGCAATAGTCGGGGTAGAGCGGTCGGGTAACGGCGGTCTAACCTCGATTAATTCGTTGAAACTCAAAGGCACAACGCAAGTTGTAGAGGAATGTGTCCTGGTGATCTTAAAGAGCCGTGGAAAGAAGGTTTTGAAGTTCCTGGCGTTGTTAGTGCTGGTACCACGGTTGGCATGGGTTCTTACGGCGGACGCTCTCTCCACCTGACCCACCAGAGAGGTAATCGGTGGCAGCAGGCCTTCTTTTGTTTGACAGCGACGAGTTCATCGGCCAGACTGAGAAAATGCCGGGCCGGCTTGCTGTGCGGAGCCTGGAAACTTCGAGATAGGGAGGGATTACAATGAGGCGGACACTTCTATGTTCTTTGACTGTTGCTGTGATTGGAGGGCTGGTGTTCGGTGCAATAGGAGCCAACTTGTCGCCGGCAACGAAGCCGCCACGCTTTCCACAACTCACCATGCAACAACTGAATGAGGCACAGAGACCGCTCGGGGAGCAGATTATGAAGATATCAAGCGTGGGACTGGGCGGTCCGTACAATCCATTGTTGCGCAGTCCGGTTCTCGGACAACGCATGTTCGACCTCCTTGATTATCTCCGGTGGAACACATCAGTGCCGTTGCGGCTCAATGAGTTTGCCATCCTGATTACGGGGCGGCTGTGGCGATCTCAGGTCGAATGGTTCGCACACGCGCCGCTTGCGATCAAGGCCGGACTCTCCCCGGAAATCGTGGCTGACCTCAAGGCTAACAAGAGACCGGCGAACATGAAACCGGACGAGGCGGCGGTCTACGATTTTGTCACGGAACTCTCCACAAAGCATCAGGTCTCCGACGAAACATTTGACCGTGCAAAGCAGATTCTTGGGGAGCAGCAGGTCGTGGACCTTACCGCGGTCACTGGAACATACGTGACGGTCGCCATGTTGTTGGCAATGGCCGAGGAGGGGGTTCCACTGGGCAAGGAGCCGCCCTTTAAGGTCGGCGAGCCATAGGCTGTAGCCGAACATTAAGGACGGATAGCGCTCTAACTTTTCCTTGCAGCGGATCGCGCTGTCATCTGCGATGTGGGGCACACCACACCCCCGGACGGGTATGTTTCGTCAAGCGTACCAGATAGGGGGGTCAGGTGGATTTGGATTGTCCAGCCGCTCCCAGAATATCCCGAATTTTTCTTTGAAGAGCGGCCCAAATCGCTCGAACAGCTTCTTCCAATGGCTTTTTCCTTGCTCCAGCCCCTCCAGGATCTCGACCACAAGTTTCGCATGTTCGCGAGCTCCTCCTTGGGCAGGAAAGAGACCGCACCCAGTTTCAGTGACAAGTTCACGCTGTCAATGGTGATGGCCCGTGCGGTCAACATCGCGGCCGGCAGTTTTCGCTCGGTGCACATTTTGAGCAACTCGAATCCGTTCACACCCATGATGTCGAGAAGCACCAAGTGGAATTTCTCACCTTCTATGATCCGCCTGGCATGCTCGAAGTCACCTGCGGTCACGACCTCGACGTCATGAAGTCCCTCCGTGATGAGCGCCAGCACGTCGGGTTCGTCATCCACGGCGAGAATCCTTTTTCCTCGAAAAATAATTTCGGCAGTCATATTCACCTCCTTAGGCGGATGCACTCGGTCACCGCTCGTCGAATACACGCTTGCTCTTACCCTCGCTGCGGGGAACAGAATGTGGTGCCGTCAATTTGACGTGCACCCTGAACCCCAGTAAGTCTTTGGCTTTTGCCTCCAGTCGTTCCGTAACCCGGGCCAGCGCATCCGCGTCGGCCTCGCCCCAGAATGTCGGCACGGTTTCCACATCCGCGGATACCTCGTCCAGGAACCCTTTTTTCCCTAGTCGGATCGTGTAGTGCGGAGCGGTTTCGGGAAATCCCAGTAGGATACTCTCCAATTGAGAAGGAAAAAAATTAACTCCACCCACGATGAGCATATCATCAGTCCGTCCCAGAATAGGTCCATGGCGCGGCTAACGTTCGTCCGCAGCCACAGGTCTCGTACATGAGATGGGTAATGTCCCCGGTGCGATACCGAATCATGGGCATGGCTTCCTTCTGCAGAGATGTGAAGACGAGTTCGCCGACTTTTCCGGGTGTAAGGGGATCAAGCGTTTCGGGATCTATGATCTCGGGGTAGAAGAAGTCCTCGTTGATGTGAAAGCCGGATTTGTGCGGGCATTCTATGGACACACCCGGGCCTCCCAACTCGGTTAGACCGTAATCCCTCAAGGCTGTCACCCCGAGACCCGTTTCGACATGCCTGCGCATCTCTTCGGACATGGGTTTCTGCACCATGAATTCCCAGGCGCAGGGACAGGTCCTTCGGATCGATGCCGAGTTCCTTGAGCTTCTCTGCCACAACGAGGGCATACGAAGGCGTGCAGTGCAGCACTGTAGTTTTGAGGTTCTGCATCATCATGATCTGTCGCTCTGTCTGCCCTGAGCTCGTGGGGATCACCATGGCTCCACAGCTCTCGGCCCCAAGATGATGCCCGAAGGCCCCGGTAAAAAGCGTATACCTGAAGGCGATCTGGCATACGTCGTCTTTGGTGATCCCTGCGATGCTGCAGTTGCGGCCCATGCATTTCTGCCAATCTTCTTGATCTTTCCTGGTGTAATAGGTGTTGATCGGTTGGCCCGTTGTACCGGAGGAAGCGTGAAGTCTGACTATTTGGGACGGTTTTACCGCGCACATTCCGTAAGGGTAGTTCTCGACTAGATCCGATTTCCGGGAGAAAGGGAGTTGAGACACCCGGTCCAATGAGGTGATGTCCTGGGGGGTGATGCGGTGCTCGTGAAAAAGCCGTCGATAAAAGGCAACGTTGTCGCCGGCGTAGGTCAGGGTTTGCTGCAATCTCTGCAACTGAAGGGAAGTCATCTCCTCACGCGTTCGTCGTTCATCGTACGGAATCTGGGCCATCTTTATTCTCCTCTTGTGCGTGCCAAACAGTGACAGCTATTCGTTCCCCTTGGACGGGCACCCACGGGTGCTCCGAAGGAAAAAGTTAGTGCCAAAGAGAAAGGATGGGCACAATTGGGGATGGTATAGAAGTTCCCAAAAGTTTTGCCCGAATGAAACAGCACTGCTGGACTAGCCAGCAGTGGCACCTACAGGTTAATCCGTGATTACTTTCGAGAACTGCTATATACCTGGAATTCCGAATCCGCAGTAGGCCCGAGGCTCTCGTAAAGAGCTACCCCAAGATCTCCTTCGGCATCTATTCTCACCGCTACGGAGCGCTTCGCTTCCGGAGATCAGCAATTTCCGCGGACGTCGGCAACAGGTCTTCTGCACGTACACTATATGGGGACAAAATAATAGGAAGGCCGCGCACCTCACCACGCTCCATGCGCCCCCAATACACCGGCGTCGTCGCCTGGTGATCGCAGGATCTCATTGTGATCGGACCGATAGGGGTGTCAATCGTCATCCCTTCAAGAGCGCCAACGACTTTCTCTGTATCAACGGTGCCTGCTTTTTTTATGGCTTCGGTGAGAAAACGTGCAGCGCAGTATCCTGAGAAGAATGTGGATCCAGGTGGAATCGGGTCGGACTCGCCCCTTTTCTTCATGAACTCGTAATATTGCCTCACGAATGCCTTGTTCTCGGGCGTGCTTGGGTAATACCAGAGATAGCTGGTGCTTCCCAGGGCATTTTCACCCACAGGGGTATCAGCTAATTGTGCGTTCACCGCAGGATCTGCCATAAGGTTGAGGAAAAGATGTGTTTTTTCCAAAACCCTCGCTTTAACGGCTTGCGACATAAATCTCGCCATCCCTGAGGCCCCGAAGGCCACCAATACCCCTGACGGGTTTTTGGCGATTATTTCCCGCATGTTCTGAGAATAGTCTGCGGTCCCAAGGGGCACCCAAGCTTCCCCCACCTTTTCCACCGACGGCTGCAACTTCTGTAGTTCTTGCCAAAAGTTCCGAGCTATTGAATGGCCATATTCATAGTCTTCGCCTACTATGTACCACTTGAGATATTTTCTATACTTCGCGTAACGCGCGCCGGACTTGCCCTCGATGATAGTATTGGGACACGCGGCAAAAACGTACCTGTGGCCTTTTTCTCCGGTAATTCGATCGCTTCGGGAGACGTGCACCATAAAGATCTTCTTATGTTCTTTTGCAAGGTTTGAAACTGCCAAAGCAGATGCACTATTGGAGGTCCCTCCTAGAAAGTGGATTCCCTCCTTGAGTATGAGTTGCTCGGCCTCAGCCAGCGCCTTTACGTCGGAGAACTGATCGTCTCGTGCCACGATTTCTATCGATCGTCCGTTAAGCCCACCTTTCGAATTGATTTCTTCAGCGACCATCTGCCAGCCCAAAAGCGACGGTCCCCCGAAGGCAGCCTTAGCGGGTCCCGAGAGAGCGTCTATGACACCGATTTTGATCGGTTCATCTGCAAGACCCGAGACGGGGCATGCCGCTGACAGGAGAAACATGATTAAGAACCCGACCAATAACCCGTTGCTCAGACGAAAACGCTGTGAGTCATGCATCGTTTCACCTCGATTCTTTCCGGAATGTGTGTCCGCTTTCACAAGAAGCTGTAGTGTGACCTGAGATACAGACCGCTTGTGTTTAAACAAGGACCGTCCTTGCCCATATAAACTGGAATCATCTGGCGGCAGCGATTTCTTTCAAGTTTTGCCCCGTCGAGCCCAAGATACAGGTTTTCCCGTGAATTGAGCGGCCGTCGACTCTCTTCGGGTATTCGGCTTGGTTACTGGTCATCAGATGGCTCCTCAGATGGCAATGGGTCGTCGTGTCCAATCCGATGAGCGTCAGGCAGATACTATTGACACAATCCCTCTGAGACGAGGGGATCTTTCGGGTGTTTGAGCATACCGCTCCACACGGCCTCCCGTCAAAGAAAATTTCAAGAGTTCCGGAAGTTCCGGGGGGGGACACCATGCTTAATTTGTGCTGCTCAACAGTGCCGCGAGCACAGCACTGTGCGGCACGTGGGCCACGCCGCACGCGCTGATTCCGGCAGGCTCCCCTTATCACATCACGCGGGAGAGGCAATCTTAGGCAGCAGACCTTCTTCTGCTTGACACTGACGAGTTCATCGTCCACCTTGAGGAGAGGCCGGACCGGGTGCTCCGAGGGTAGAGGCCGGGGCCAAAGAAGAGGGGGCCGGGTGCAAATAGGTGTGGTGTCTGTGCAACTGGGTGGACTTTCGTCCTTTGGGGGGAGGCGGGAGTTGCTAAAAAGGGGGATTTGCCCTATATTTTGGGGAGGGAAAGCGTCCATCCGTGCGGGGTTACGCCATGGTCGAGCTACATGAAGAATACCTGGTCGACGAGAAAGGCAATCGCAAGGCTATCGTAATACCGATTTTAGAATGGCGACGGGTTGTCGAAATGCTTGAAGACCTTGATGATATCCGTGCCTATGATGAAGCGAAAAGCCGGCCTTCAGATCCGGTCCCCTTCGAAAAGACAGTGTCGGAGATTCGCGAGGGATGCTGTGCTTGACTCGTTCATTGCAAGTTCATGCTGCCTGTCAGATTGCCACGCAGACCGGGCGTAACAAAAGGAATCCAGGCTGTGAACATGGTTCCCGCCTCGTCGCTCTTCACGGAAATCGATCCGTGATGGTCCTCGATGATCCGTTTCGCCAGCGTGAGGCTCATTCCTGTTCCGTACGCCTTGGTTGTAGAGAACGGATCGAAGATCTTTTGAATGTCTTCGGCTGGAACAACTGCGCCGTTGTTGTAGACCCGCATTTGGAAATACGCTCGTGAATCGAGCTTCACGGTCTCTCGGGCCTTTTCGTTGAGCAGTGACACCCCCGTGTCGATCCTGATCAATTCGCCTTCCGGCGCAACCTCGATAGCGTTGGAAATAAGATTTCTTGCTACTTGTTCGAATCGGTCGGGGTCCACTAGGATTTCCCCCACCTCGTGACTTAGGTTCATTTGGATTCTTATCTTCTTGCCACGGACCCTGTCGGCACTGATCCGAACGATGTACTCGATCAACGAGTTGGGGTTGATGGGCTTCAGGGTCAGACTCTCCCGCTGCGTGTACTCGATGAGACCTGTGAGGATCTTTTCCAATCTTTTGACTTCCCGGATGATAATCCCAAGCCACTCGATGTGCGGTTCTCTCGTGGGCGAGGTATCTCCGCTGCGCTCTTTCAGCAGCCGCCGCGCGAAACCGCCTATGACGACAAGGGGTTGCCGCAGCTCATGCGCTACTCTGGCAGTATGCTCGGCGATAACCTGGGCTTTTCCGGTTTCGATTATGTGCTTGTACAGTTGGTCTATTATCGTGATTTTCTCTACCAGTTCTGCCTCCACACGTTTGCGCTCAGTCAAATGCGTTTCTGACGATGATGAGAATTCCCAACCATGCGAGCGATGACACCACCATGCTGACACAGCCGAAGACCGCTCCCAGAAACTGCCTCTTGCGGGTAGCCCGGACGTCTTCGTCGATGCGTTTTTCTACGGTCTCGGCCACGGCCTGAATGCCCTGCTCGAAGGATTTCCTTGCGTCCTCGTAGCGCTTCTCCGAGATCAGTTTGCGGGCCTCGTCCATCCTCTTGGTTCGGGCGAGTGCCATTGAGACTCCCTCTATTTCGAGTAACTGAGAGTAGGCAGTCTTTGCCTGAGCGGCGTAATTCGCGTCGTACGCAGATCGGGCCAGCAAGGCTACTTCAGCCAGCGCGGCATCCAGTTGGGGTTCGGTCTTCTCATACAGTGCTTCCCATTCCGGAGAACCCGTAGTAGACATCATGAGCACTGATTTGTGTAATTCCTCATTAAGATGGGATACTGATCCCACAAGTCGTTGGAGCCTCAGATCACTATTCACCAGCCTGGTATAGGACGCGTATGTGGTCCAGAGGATGTAGATGATTGCCGGCACCAGCACAAGACTGACCACCCAGCCGACGGTCAATAGCCTGACGGGCCCGTCATCCTCACGCGAAAAGAAATTCCCGAAGAATTTTTCAAGCATTTCAGATTGACCTCGTTCGCCGGAAAACCTTCGGACCCATCTCAGTACCTTCCCGTGTCGCCAAACTTGCACCGCACGTGAGAGGCTGTTGATAGAAAGGTCCCGGCTAAGCCTAAGAGACGGTGCGGATGCGGTGACACCCGTATTGCGCACATTCCTTAATCCCCGGCGGCTTGTCAGTAGATGCTCTGATATTATTTTAGCAAAGCATTGTTAGCGGTGTACGAATTTTGCCGGCCGCGATACCCGGTCCGTGACGTGGCTCTCCCGACCCTGAACTGAAGGACGCGGGGCCGTGATTCAAGGAGACTTAACTGAGCTCGTTGTTCAGCCGCACACTCATTCAGCACCGGCATTCTGAAAGATGAGCGCTGTATGGAGAACCGGCCGTCTCCAAAAGGCCAGTAGAGAATTCAGAGCACGGCAGCAGGGGGGCTCTCAGCGCCTCGTCTGGTTGGAAACAGACCTGGTGCTCACCGACAACTAACCAAACATCAACATCCACTTAACATTCAGTTCCTATTGTAGGATTATCCGACGTTTGCCCTGTTGACCGATTTTGCTTCTTGGGTTGGTTCGCATCAACGGGGGAGGTCGGTTATTACTTTTTTGCTACTTTGACAAAGGAGGAATCAATGAAGAAAACCTCTCGTTGCGCTTTGCGGATTTCACTGACTGCCGTCACTCTGCTCGTGTTGATGCTATTTGCCGTTGCAGCGTCCTCGGCCACCCAGATCCGTCTTACGGGGTCCGGCGCGAGCTTCCCATTTCCGCTCTATTCCACGTGGTTCAAGAACTATAACAAGACTGACAAGGACATCCTCATTGACTACCAGGCCAAAGGGAGCGGCGCAGGCATCAAAGATTTCATCAACCACACGGTGGACTTCGCCGCCAGCGACGCTGCCATGACCGATGAGGAGATGGCTCAAGTAAAAGAGGGTGTGCAACTGCTGCCGATGACCGCGGGAACCATCGTCCTCGTGTACAATCTACCGGGAAGTCCAAAAGATCTTAAACTGAGCAGAGAAGCTTACTCCAATATATTTTTGGCAAAGATAAAGAAGTGGAATGATCCCCTGATTGCTAAAGACAACCCGAATATCAAACTTCCCGACCTGGACATCACGGTTGTCCGCCGGGCGGATAGCAGTGGTACCAATTACGTGTTCACGCAACACTTGAGCGCTATCAATCAGGAATGGGACAAAGGCCCGCACTTCGGCACCACTGTGAAATGGCCGGACAGTGACAAGATTGTGGCCGCGCCCAAGAATGATGGGGTAACTGCTACGATCAAACAGACTCCCGGCGCCATCGGGTACATCGAATACGGCTATGCAGTACTGGCCAAGGTAAATATGGCCCTGCTGCAAAACAAAGACGGCTCGTTCGTCATGCCGACGCCAAAAACGGGCATGGCGGCTCTCGCCAATGTGAAATTGCCGGAAGATATGCGAGCGTGGCTTCCTGACCCCGGAGGGAAGGATTCGTATCCGATTGCCACCTACACCTGGATGCTCTTCTACAAAAAGAACTCGAATGCCGACAAAACCAAAGCAATCAAGGGCATGATCGAATACTGCCTTACTGAAGGCCAAAAAATCAGTGAAAAAATGGGGTACCTGCCACTGCCGGAAAACGTTGTCAAAGAGGTCCGAAAGGCCGCGACGAATATCGAATAAGCAGGCATCCGATCGGTCGCAAGCACGCTTCCGGGACATACGGCTCGCGCCTGTCCCGGAGGTCTGCTTTGCCCGACAGGGCTATAAAGACGTAAGAATCACAACAATGCGTGAGAATATCGTGAAAGTTTAGCGACTTCGGTGACAGCGTATGCCTTCGAGACAACTTATACGAGTAATAGTTTCCGACGATTCCATATCATCTCCCCCTACGCGGCGCGAGATTTGGTCTGACACTGGTTTCAGTGTTTTGACCAAGCTGTGCACCGTGTTTATCGTACTGATTTTGTTCTGGATACTATGGGAAATTGGCCGGAAAGCTGTTCCGGCGATGGGCGAGTACGGTCTGAAGTTCCTGAGCTCCTCCTCCTGGGACGCCAATAAGTCGCAGTTTGGTATTCTCCCTCAAATATGGGGCACCCTGTACACTCTGTTTCTGGCGCTGCTCATGGGGGGCTTTTTCGGCATTGTTATAGCCATTTTCTTGACCCAGGACTTTTTGCCCTCGAGCTTGCAAGTAATATTCAAGAATATTATCGAACTCCTGGCAGCAATTCCAAGCGTCGTGTACGGGCTTTGGGGGATTTTGTACTCATTCCACTCATTCGCCCATATTGCGAGTGGCTCAACACGGAACTTAGCTGGATTCCATTCTTCTCTACATCGCTTGCCGGTCCGGGAATGCTTCCAGCAGCACTAGTTCTCGGGATAATGATTTTGCCGACGGTCGCGGCAATTTCCCAAGATTCGTTGATTGCCATTCCTTACAAAGTCAAAGAAGCTGCCTACGGCATGGGAACCACCCGTTGGCAGGCGATTCTCAAAGTCATGCTCCCCACCGCCTCTCACGGCATTTTCGGCGCTCTGGTGCTAGGACTTGGGAGGGCCCTGGGTGAGACCATGGCATTGGCGATGCTGGTTGGTAATTCGAATCAGATTACGCTGTCCCTCTTTTCTCCGGCTAATACTCTTGCAGTCTCTGCTTGCCCTGAATTTCCCGGAAGCCGGAAAAGTGGAAACGCAAGCATTGATGTATGCTGCCGTAGTCCTTCTGTTGATCACTTTGATTGTCAACGTAATAGGGCAGGCGATCATCACTCTTACAAGCCAGCCTCGGAGTTGATTCATGAGCGCCATTCCTTCAAGAGTATTCGACATCCCGGAAGTGCCACATCCGAACTTGGAACGATCATTTTTTGAGCGCAGGTCCCTGATCAACGGGATCCTCAATATCGCTGCGTGGATAATTGCCCTCGTGGCCTGCGTTCCGCTGTTCTCTGTGTTAATCATGCTCATCATGCGTGGTAGCCAACGAATAGGTTGGGACGTCTTTACCGAATTGCCGCCAACGGCGTTTGAAATAGGTGGCGGATTCGGGAACGCTATCATGGGGACTGTCGTTATGGTGGGACTAGGGGCGCTGCTGAGCGTTCCCATCGGGATACTCGCTGCAACGTTTCTTTCGGAAGTCTCACCTGATAGCAAAATATCCCAGGTAGCGAGATTCTGTGCCAAGACCCTCACCGGCTTGCCGTCTATTCTGGCCGGGGTTTTCGCTTATGCGTCAGTAGTGCTACTTACGGGAACGTACTCCGCTCCGGCGGGCGGGGTCGCTCTCGCCCTTCTGATGGTCCCTACCGTGATGCTTACGGCCGAAGAGGCCATGAAAATGGTGCCTCGCATCATGAAGGATGCCGCTTTTGGAATGGGATGCACTCCGTGCCAAGTGGTGTTGAAGGTAGTAATCCCTACTGCGATGCCGGGAATCATAACGGGAGTAATGTTAGCCGTGGCCCGGGCTGCCGGCGAAACCGCGCCATTGCTCTTTACCGCGCTGTTCAGTGATTATTGGATCACCCAGGGTGGAAAATTAGACCTTATGCAACCAACGGCCTCTCTGGCTGTTCTGATCTACAATTTCTCAGGCATGCCTTATGAGAATCAGATTGAATTGGCGTGGACCGCTTCACTCATTTTGGTTTTCCTGGTGCTCATTCTTAATATAATTAGCCGAGCAATTGGCCATCGCAGGGAATATGCGGTTACCATGCTCCTTGTCGTCAGAAAAGTAATAGGCAGGGAAAAGGCCGTAAAGGAGTAATGCCATGTTTTTCAACCTTATTTCCGATAGTTCGGGGGCTGTGCCCCCCATAACGACTGGTAACAATCATCCCGCCATCCGGTGCAAGATCGACGAACTCTATTACGGCGATTTTCTCGCAGTCCGAGACAGCCATATCACGGTGAAATCCAAAAAAATCACGGGCTTCATCGGTCCATCGGGCTGCGGCAAGAGCACTGTCCTGAGGTGCATAAACCGCATGAACGATCTGATCAGATCTTTCCGCTTCAAGGGTGAGCTGCTTTTCCACGGCCAAGACATCTATGCCCGCAATATTGACCCTGTGGCTGTTCGCCGTTATATCGGGATGGTCTTTCAACAACCAAACCCCTTTTCCATGAGCATTTACGACAACGTAGCTTTCGGATTGCGTCTGAACCACTACAAGGGCAGCATCGCGGAAAAAGTCGAACACGCCTTAACTCGGGCCGGGTTGTGGACAGAAGTTAAGGACAAATTGAAAAACAACGGATTGTCCCTTTCAGGTGGACAGCAGCAGAGGCTGTGTATTGCTCGCGCGATTGCCACTGAACCCTCGGTTCTGCTCATGGATGAGCCGTGTTCGGCACTTGATCCCATTGCGACGCGAATTATCGAGGATTTGATGCACGAGCTCAAGGAGAAGTATACCATCGCGATTGTCACGCATAACATGCAGCAGGCGATGCGTGTCGCAGACGAAACGGCCTTCTTCTCCGTCGACATATCCAAGGCTGGGCGAACCGGATATCTGGTGGAATTCGGCCCCACGAAGCAGATTTTTGAAGACCCTAAAGAGGAATTGACCAAGAAATACATCAGTGGCCAATTCAGTTAGGCCGTGAGGGTAATTCCATGATCGCGCCTCGAATATCCACCATCACGATGATGGTGTTGCTGTTGGGGCTTCTGTGTTCGTGCGAACGGGAAGCTCAAAAGGCTGAGCCCGCAGGAATTCAAATCTCCGGTGCTGGAGCGACTTTTCCGGCGCCCCTGTACAAGAGATGGACTGAAGAATACCGGAAAACACATGAAGATGTGGTCGTCAACTACGAGGCCATAGGGAGCGGGGAGGGAACCAGGAAGTTCATCAATCAAGAAGTGGACTTCGGGGCAAGCGACGCTGCCTTGAACGACGAGCAAATTGCAAACATCGAGAGAGGAGTCAAACTCATTCCCGCGACCGCAGGCATCATCGTGCTGGCCTATAATCTGAAAGGGTTGAATGACTCGTTGAAACTGCCCCGTGATGTGTATGTGGACATCTTCTCCGGTGCGATCACATCATGGAACGATCCCCGGATCAAACAGGCCAATCCAGGGCTAAATCTTCCTTCCAAGGGGATCCTGCTGGTGACCCGGCTGGATAGCAGCGGTACCACCTTCGCATTTACCAACCACTTGAGTGCTGTCAACAAGGAATGGCGCGATCGGGGTCCCGGCGTCGGTAAGGTCGTTCAATGGCCGTCGAATGCCATGACAGCCCGCGGCAACGAAGGGGTTGCAGGCCGAATTAAGATAAGTGAGGGTGCCATCGGGTACGTTGAATACGGTTTTGCAACGCGCGCGGAGAATTGGCTATGGCGAGGTTGGAGAATAAAGCTGGAAAGTTTATCGAGCCCGTGCTTGCAAACGGCGAGGCCACTTTAACCAACACCCAGGCTGATATGCCCAAAAATCTCCGGATGTTTTTCCCCGATCCTCCAGGTCCGGACTCGTACCCATTGGTGACTTACAGTTGGGTCCTTCTCTATGGAAAGTACTCGGATCCTCAAAAAGGTGCGGCAGTCAAAGACTTTGTGAAGTGGGGTATTGGCGAAGGGCAGAGCTATGCCGAACCCTTGGGTTACTGCCGTGTCCCATCGGATATAATCCGACTTGCGAACAAGAAGATCGACGAGATCGAATAGCGGCTTTCTTCTCGCAGGACCGAGATCGGAGCTATTAAATGGTAGTGTAAGCTCCGACATGTGTTTCATCCTGCCGTCAATGTCCCCGTGAAAGCAGTGAAATGAGGGATGCCCGATCCCGGATGCCTGAGAATAAGAACGCACGGAGATTTCTCGCCACGTGATCGCGTACTGGGGGCGATGTGTGCGTCGTTTCTGTGGCTCGGCGCGGGAATCCTCTTATTGACCCTGCTTTTCCTCGCCCGAGAGTCGGGGATTCTACAGAATGGGCTGCCGCATTTCGCGGGTATCCTCGCATAGCCTGTTCCTTCTGGACGGCAAGATCATGGAGACCGGGCCCACCGAAAAGGTACTGAGCGACCCGGATCACCCTGGAGTCCGAGACATCGTTTTTGGGAAGGAGGGTTGACGCTTTGAGCGTTAAGAGAACACGCCATCTCGTGGCCATGCTCGACGGTTTTGGCCTGGATTACTACCGGCGCTCGGATATGCCGCAACTGAAGAGGCTTGCGTCTGAAGGCCTGTTCAAGGAAGGCCGCGCCGTATATCCCACGCTGACCAACGCGAACAATATCTCCATCGTCTGCGGGACCTGGCCCGAAACTCACGGAGTGGCCGCGAACTGTTACTTCGACCAGGCCACCGGGTCTCCGCATTTCCTGGAAGATCCGTCGTTCCTCAGGAGCCCCACCCTTTTCGAGAAAGTCAGGGCTTGGGGTCTGCACTCAGCACTGCTGACCAGCAAGGCCAAGACACTGCGTATCCTCGGGGATGCCGTACAGGTAGGTGTCGCGGCTCAGGAGCCGAGCCCCCAGACGGTTCAACGATACGGCATGCCCCCGGACATCTACTCCAGCGAAATCAATTTCTGGCTTTGGAAAGTCGCCATCGATCTTTTGGAAAACCAGCCTGACATCGGAGTGATTTACGTGCACACCACGGACTACGCCATGCACCGGTGGGGACCTGCCGAGGAGGAGTCCCTGAAGCACCTGTCCACCCTTGATCATTTCATCGGAGAAGCAGCGCGGGTGGCTCCGGAGGCGACCTTACTGGTCACGGCCGACCACGGCATGAACGCAAAAAAGCGCTGCCTGGACCTCCGCAAGATTTGCCGGGAGGCCGAGCTGCCGGTGCTTTTTGCCCTGTCCCCGGTAGCGGACCGGCTCTTGCAACATCATGCCGGGCACGGTGGTGTGTCCTATGTCTACGTGGATGAGGCCGGCGACCGACAAGATGTGCTGGACTTCATCTCGACTCTCCCCGGCGTTGAGGAAGTCCTATCTCGGGAGGTGGCCGCGGCACGCTACCATCTTCCCGCGGACAGGATCGGTGATATCGTGGTGGGGGGAGACAGGGATACAGTGTTTGGGAATTTGGCCGGGGAGTCCGAGGAGCTTCCAGGGGGCTATCGCAACCACGGCTCACATCACGAGGAAGCAGTGCCGATCATCGCCTGGAATTTGCCCAATGAGCTTGTCCGCCCGGAAGAGGTGGAATATAACTTCGATCTCACCCGCCTGGTATTCTTTACCTGAGGAGAAACACACGATAGAGCGATGGAATCACAACCAGACAATTGTCATCGGACTACTCGACGGTCCGGACCTCCTGGACGGGGACGGACCTTTTTATGAATTCTAAGGACGATTTTGAATTGCCTCCTAAGCGCCCGCTGAAATAACCGAACAAGCAGGAGGTTCTTTTCCTCTCATCAGAGAAACAGGCTCCACCTCCGGGCCAAAAAATGCTACCTCATTTTGGAGAGGGTCAGATGCATGAGCCGTTGAAAACAAAAAAAAGCCTCTGAACCAGAGGCCTGAAGCAATCTTTAGAGAGCCTGTCTCACGTGTCAGGATGCTTCTCGGCGCAGTTCTTCAATTTGGTTTCGCTCCACCTGCCATTTGACAATATCACCGCATGACCAGCGGCCAAAATGGCGATATCGGACGAAACAGAGCATGTGGGTGTCTTCTTCCTCAAGCACAACAACAGATCTGTTCAACTCATGATCGAATCGAGCGCTCAGCACGACTCCTTGTATTTCCTTTCCGTGAATGTTGCTGAATTTGACCACTTTTCCAGTTCTGACACTCTGTCTAATCTCTTCAATCTCAGGACCTTTATCGATTCTCATGACAACTTCTCCTGTCTTTTGTGGCGCCGATGCGCTGATTAGCGGTGAGCACTTCGCACGCGACGTTCTTCGATGTCTCACCTGTGGTTTCTGACTTAAGGAAGCGGGACAGCGTCTTTGACAGGACCGCGCACACTCACTGCCCGGTCTCCGATCTGCCAGTCACGCGACATGATAAGGCCGACACAGGCCACAAGGGACCAGGCAGCCCCAAACATGAGCGGCAGAGTCGCCACCAGGGCGCAAGCGATTGCAGCCACAGGCTGGTCTGAGATAAAGGCGCACGCTGTGATGAAAATAAACACTGCGCCGATCGGCCCAAGGAATAAGCTCCAAGCTATCACCGTCGCGGTTCCCAGCAGTTCCATCAACTTCGACATGCCGTTTTCGTACGTTTTTCACAATTTTCTCCCTTCATTAATGTGCGGTCTTGACCACCAGCCACGTTCATCCAAGTACCGGCCGCGGGCAGTGCGGTTGGTTTAAGCTACGAGTCAGGCGCACCAGGCACAATGTCGGACCCGCAAACCTTCCACAGCTATCATGCAGATGGACGGGCTTCCCCGCGGGTCGAGAAAACCATAGAAGTGTTAGTGTCGTGATAGATGCTGGCTATTTTTCAATTCGGAGAGTTGAAGATGTGGTTGACAGGTTCCATTGACAAAGGCGATATCCTGCGGGTACTCAAAGAAAAAAATCATCAGGGCATCCTTGATAGCACAAGCCTAACACTACCGTAATCCAAAGCACATAACCCCCAAAAGGGTTTATCTGGAAACCATCTAAACGGAAGGTAGGCTTTCAACACGAGGAAGGTAACCATGAAGCTATCGATTTCCTGCTGTGGCATTTCCTGTTGCAGTAACACGCCCCTTTTGTCGGAAGGAAAGCTCGACGCAAGGATTTCCCAAGCAGAAATCGGGCGCGTCTACGACAAGTTATCGAACATTTATGATATTTGGGGAAGGCTGACGGAGTCTCGTGCCAGGAGTCGGGCAATTGAGCTTGCTGCAATTAAAGATGGTCAGAACATCCTAGAAGTGGCTGTCGGCACAGGGCTTGCCTTCTACGAAATCGTGAAAAGAAATCCTCACGGCCATAATGTCGGTGTGGATCTATCCAAGGGAATGCTGGAGAAGGCGAAAAATCGCATGAAGAAGATGTCTGGTGCGAATTACTCCCTCACTATCGGCACGGCATTTGATCTGTCAGTTCGACGAGAATCAGTTGATGTGTTGGTTAACAACTATATGTTCGACCTGATCTCCTATGAGGACATGGATAAAGTTCTAGCGGAGTTCAAGCGAGTCCTGAAAGTGGGGGGCAAGCTGGTCCTGGTCAATATGACAGAGGGCGAAACTATGGGCAGCAGGCTGTACGACTGTATCTACCTGTTGTCGCCTAAGACCATGGGAGGATGCCGCGGGGTGCGACTGACGGATAAGTTGAAGCAGCACGGATTCACCGTTGAAGTTAGGGAATACTATCAACAAATGCTTTTCCCTTCTGAGGTAATGTTGGCGCATAAACATGGCTGACAATCGCATCGACTCGGAATGCCGACTACGTCGCGCTTCATTGGCAGCCGGTTATCGCAATTGCCAAAATCTTTATCCGATTTGAGGGAACGGCCCCGCGTTTCGCGGGGTCACCCCGGATTCCGATCCGGTAGCGCCGGCGTCCCTGCCCGCGGCGAATTAACGACCGGCACGGAGGCCGGTCCTGAGGATTTCCGCGTGCGCGGGAATGACGGCGAAACACACGTCACGGTGCGTCTTCGGGATTCTCGTCATCGGACGGCCAAAGGGACATCATTCTTGGCGAACTTCATCACGGTCCTTCGGGATACTAAAGAAGCTCCTCCGCCAAGCTGGCCAGGGGCGAACGAACAGTATCTTTGAAATTGACGATTCCCACCATGCTCTGATTTGCCATCTGATTCATTGCATACGCCAAGCCGCTGGTTTTGCGGTCCAATCTGCGGTTCCGATCTATCTGTCCCAGATCTCCAGTGAAGACCATCTTTGTATTCGATCCCAGCCGCGAGTAATAATCGTCTTTACCTGGTGAGGGGTCAAATTCTGAGCTTCGTCGATCACTATGAAAGACTTGTGGTAAGTAGCTCCCCGAATATAATCGAGTGGCTTAATAATGATCTTTTTGTTCTCTTGAAGCTTTGCTATTAGATCTCCGTTTTCGGGCCTGACGCCTGCCAAAAAGGAAAAAGCCTGCAATATGGGCTCTGTCCACGGAGCCATTTTTTCTTCGAGCCCTCCAGGCAAGAACCCGATTTCGTCTCGATCTTCCAAATGGACCATAGGGCGTGCTATGACGATGTTGGTGTATTTTCTTCTCTGCTCCAATGCACCGGCGAGAGCTATCAAGGTTTTGCCGGTACCCGCGCCGCCCTGCAAGAATACTAGATTGATCGTGGGATCAAGGACCTGTGCGAGGGCAACGTATTGTGACCAGTTCTTTCGATTATCCTTGCCGTGAGATTTATCTCTGTCCGCGCCGTTGCCGTTGGAATCGAGCGAAAAAGGCTCTAATCCCAGGGCTCCTATGTCGAGATGGGACAATCTTGAAATGGTCTCCCTTGAACAGAGCGGCAAATGATTCCTCCCAATCCCCGTTGGTTTTGCTCCAGCAAACTACTCCCTCGTTGTGTTGCATGGGTTCGAGATCCTGGAGGCAGTGCTCAAAGGTTTCTCCCAGTTTCGGAGAGGATGCCCGCGGGAACATTGATGCGTTTGAAGCAAGATTGAAATAGCGCATTTACTCGATTATACGGATAGTCTTCGGTCTTTATTCCAAGTTCCCTTGCCAGGACTCGGACTATTGTATCGCGAGACATCAACAGGACGTCGGTCTTGCAGTTTGCATTCACCTGAAGTGCCCTGGCAGTCGCAATGATCTGGTGATCGGCTTTATCTTTCTGAAGATCGTTCTGAAATACTTCTTGCTTGGTTTCGGCTCTATTTTGAAACAATTAGTCCATCCGAGCCAGCTGTTCCAATTCGCCTTATCACTTCTCTTGCGTCCCAGCCAATATTAGGTTTGTTTTTCAATTGGTTCAATTCTTCCAGGACGATCCAAGGAACGGCAAGAGTGTTGTCATCGCCTCGCAGGATGTCGAGCGACTCCGGATCATGGACCAGCACACTGGTGTCCAACACAATTATCTTCTTTGCGCTGGTTTCTCGGAATTCGTTCGGAGTCTCCATCAGTTTCTTTGAATTTCGTGAGCTTGATCGCTTGCGAAATCGACTGGTGCTGTCGGAGTGAGCGGGGATGAACCCTGATTTGTCTCCGACAATGCCGTTAGATTGTGATCGAAATCGATTTCCTTGAGTCAGGCCACCGCTGAATCTGTATTTGGAATTCATGGTTGATGACCTAAAACGCCTCCTTTCTGATTCGTATTATGGAAGCTTCTAGTTTGGGTGGGAATGGAGAAGACAATTCGACTCCAATACGCGGCTGACTACCCCAGAAAGCCAACCTCTTTTTTTTCGGCATCGAAGTAGCACGTTGCCGGAACATTTTCAATCAGACTTTACATGTTATTCGTTAATATCATGCTAAGATTCCATGACCTTTCAATTAAGAATGACATTCGGTCCCTTGAAAACTGCCCATTTCATTCCGGAAGTTTATTAACAGAGAACCCATAAATTCTGCACAAAGAACAAACGTTACAGGTGTTTTAGTAGACATCGATAGATATAGGTATTTCCGATAGCCAAAGGAGGATTGTACAATGAGATGCTTGCCATTGCGTAATCCGCTTTCGAGAGCCAAGCGAGCCAGAGAGCGGACGCGGTCTCTCGTATTGAAGGGAGAGAGCTTTAATCTGGACGACTCTTACGACTTCACGCCCATACTGAAATGGATGAAGGACTCGTATCAGGAACTGGCTCCCTTTCCCGAAGAGCAGGATCGGTTTGCCTTGTTTTGCTTGAATTCCTATGCGTTCCCCAAGGACCGCGTGAAATGGGGATTGCAGATACTCAGGGAGGCGTTAGAGAAACTCACGTCCCGCGAAGAGCGGACACGACTCATGTCTCTCGGCAAAGTGCCTGTTTATCAACAGACAGGCACATGAGAAAAAGTGAGGCCGCCATGGAAATAGTGGCTGATGTTCCGATTCCGGAAGAATGTGCAGGCCGGATATTTGACTACAGTGGCCGCAAATTAGAGCCGGAACTCGCCGCGGAGCTGTGGATGAATATTCTACAACACAAGTGGTATCTTTCCGAGCGGCTCGGAAGAGACGTCGGGATAAAAGTGGCTTGCCTGGATTATATCGAGAATAGCGAATCCATCCACACAGCGTTGGAACAGACGGAGAAAGAGCATCTTCTCAAGGAACTCGGCGCGCGGCTGGTGGACAGGTACGTGTGGGATACCATTTCTGAAACTCAGCCGCCCAAGCAAATCGTCAACAAACGAATCATTCTTCCGCTTACCGTAGCGGACCTGGCTCAGAAGCACGGGGTCACCCCGCCCAAGACAATCATATTCTTCGGCCCTCCGGGTACGGGCAAGACGCATTTCGGCCGTGCCATCGCCGGGGTGCTTCAATGGTGGTACGTAGAGATTAGTCCCAGCATTCTTGCTGCGGACGGAGCGGACCGCGTGGGTACCAATTTGAAGAATGCGATGGAAAAGGCCGGTAAGCTCGACGAAGCGGTCATCTTTATAGATGAATTTGAAGAGCTGGCAGGGCACCGTGAGCAGGCTTCCCGCATCGACAAATCAATAACCAACGAGTTCCTTAAGCAGGTGCCTCTTTTGAAAAGGCAGAGGGCTAGAATTTTGCTTGTTTGCGCCACAAATCACATTCGTGAAATGGACGCGGCACTATTGAGACCGGGAAGGTTCGACTGTATCATCCCCGTAGGCGCGCTGGACGATGAAAGTCGCCGCACCATTTTCGGGAATTACCTGTCCACAACAAATCACGGAGAAGTGGATCTGGACAAGATAGTGGCGGCTATTCCCTTGTTCACGCCGGCAGATATAGAGTACCTTTTCCAGAAGGTCACCCAGCATGCGTTCGAGCGGGAATACGTAGTTGGAAAAGACTACCGCATTTCCACTCGAACTTTTCTTGAGATAATCCCCACAATCAGGCCCACTTTGACCGATGAGATCATCAAAGAACTCGAGCAGGACAGCCTTGATTACACTGGGTACTGACGGGAAAGTCCGGGCAAACGAAAGCTTGGTAGTAGGGTCGACGTGTAATATGCTGCAAGTTGCACAGGTCGTTGCTCCAGGCTCCCTTCATGTCACATCAGGCTGAGAGACAATCGGGACGGGATCAGCCTGAAAAGTCCGGGCAAATCAAAGCTTGGGGGGTAAACCTCACAGGCCATGTAACAAACTACTACTTGGGATCACATAAAAACAGAAACGAAAAAGGAATGTGAACAATTCCGTTCAATTCTTGGACCTTTTTTGGATTTTAGCATTCATCACAATCCAGAGGTGATGTATTGTGAGTTCGGGTTTCGCTACGCCGCCGGTTCGGCTGTGTACTGACTTGCAATTAGCCAGGCCCGTCGAAGGGTTTTCCTCAAGCAGATCCAGCCTGTCATTCTTATTCCAAACGCAACCATCTTTTGTGGTTCCTTGGGAAAGCTTAAAAATCCATTCATTAATTTGGCCATACCAATATTGCGCAGAGTGCTTCTGGACATAGCCAATCATCCCTATCACTTCCAGATTTGGAGCATGGAGTCCGAGTTTGAATCGCTGAATCCCGCCGCTTCTTTTTTCTCCGGTAACATACTCTCTTTCACGACTTCGGGAAGGTGCAGGAAGGCGCTTGCATTCAAAAACGATAAAAGGTTCGTAGGCAGAGTAGTCAATTGCCACGACAGAAACGTCAACGCTTCTGTGGCCACTTTGGATGCTCCTTCAACAAATTGAACCATCGGAAAATCGTTGCGTGCACGTCGCTCGAGAAACTTGCATAATTGGAGATTTAGCCTTGGCTCTGATTTTTCGTGGCGTCGATCTGGGTCATCCCTCCATGCTGGCAATTGTTGACGGACAAAATTGATCGTTTGCAGAGCAAGCCTGCTCTTTTCGATCCCGGAAGTAATTCTGCCATAAGGCCGTTGCAGTGGACCCTGTCCGTCCATATTCAATACCCCTGCCGGCGCAGGTAGACAAGCGTCTCGTCTGCATCACGAATGGCCACCGAGCGAATCCAGTAGCGCAATCGATCGGGCTTGATTATCAGAAAGACGTTCTCAGAGTAATATCGCAGTATCTTAATTGTTCGCAGACTCTCATTTGTCTTGTCGTCATAGATCAGCTTCCCGAGTCCATCCTGTAACTTTCCACCAAGTCCAGAGAAATCCGGGCGCTCGCCAAAATAAAATGGTTGGCAGGCCAGTCCATTAATATGGATGGATTCCGAAGCTTTTAGATTATTGTACACACTCCCGAGCATCCGGATGAACATGTTGGCATAATTTCGCATTTGGTTTCTATCTGCGCCATTCTTCAACAATTCTGAATTTTGACCCAAACGGACATATTTGGTCATATATTTTTCGACATCTTCACGCAGGGCATCTTCCCAAAAAGACAGAGTTAGATCGCCTAGATCATCGGGGTACGGGAGTTGGTCGATGTCCTGCTTGCGAATTGCAGTTGCCTTGCTCACTAACGCCTCAGTCCCTTTAATCGTGCAGAGAACCTGTAGAAATCGAGATGGTCACTCAAATTGGTATACAGATCGCTCAATTCGGATTTCTCGGATTGAGGCGCGTGAATTCCAACAATCCTCGCCTTATACGCAAGAGGCCCGTCTTCCCAAAAAGCTATGGGAAGAGATGCGCTCTCCTTTATCAGAAACCAGCGGGGCGCTAAAGTGCTTTTCGGTGCGTGGGGATTCGAATGGTGTTTCTTCGACTTTAGTGATCCGTGACTTGTCTATCCCAGAGCGACTAGTGAAGGCTTCAGTTGGAAGAAAAGGCCGGCCTTCCAGAAAGGGCGCCCGCGGGCGTGTCGGGCCTGTTCCGATAATGAATCCTTCCCCGAAAACCCACCCCTCCCTCTCTTCCAAGTGATTAGCAAGTGTGCGCATTTTGCTGAAGCGCCGCGCCATATCAACTAATCGACCACCTCCAAGGAGGTTGGCACGCCAGACGTAAAGGTCCGCCTCGACTGCCTGGTCCTGCGAGAGGTTGTGTCGGTCATAATGATCTAGTTCAAAACAGATTCTCTCTTGTACACTCACTGTTCGTCTGAAAGTCCAGTGCTTGATCCAGTGATTTTTCGGTACATCATCTGCATGTCCCAAGACCGCAATTGTTTTGGCGTCGGCCTCATAGAGTTTGCGAATCGACGTGAAATCAAGTATAGTATTGACCTTATATTTTCGGAAAATGAAGCTACGGAAGGCGCTCGGGTTAACATTATAAAGGAACCCGGAAGGCTGAATTAGACAGGTTCGGCCGCCAGGACAAAGTACCTCAACGAGTGCTCTAGAAACAAATAAGCTGTCTGTTTGTCTGGCAATCCAGGCCGTTCTGTCTCTTCCTTTTGCCTTTCTTTATCGAGTCTCGTGCCTGCTGGAGAAGGCGGGGAACGAAACGGAGGATTTCCTACAACTACATCGAATCCGGCGTCAAGGACGGTGGATTTGCCCTGACGGCGGTCGAGAAGTATCTGAAAGAAATCAGCCTCGATCAGATTTGATCCCCGGAGACGGTCAAATCTTAGATCCTGCCAGATTACATCTGGCTGCAATGCGTCACAGACAGCCAAGCACAGACTAAATACCGTCAGATCGATTGCGTCTCTGTCGATCTCGATTCCGTAAATACTCTGATTGAGTAGTTCCTTTAGCGTATTAGCTTCAGGGCGCTGCCAATTATTCAGACTTCCCCATATGTTAATCAAGCGGCGGAAGGCTCCGACGAGAAAAACTCCCGAGCCACAGGCCGGATCCAAAATTCTCTCTTTGCCCGTGAGTTTTTCGTACGGCATCACATGATCCAGCAGCAGCGATGCCAGGATGGGAGGAGTATAAACGGCGCCATCATTACCCTTGACGAATTTCTGATATAGGTGGCTGATAATTTCGACTGGCAGATGTTTGAAAGAAAATGGACGCCAAAGGTAGCGCTGTTTTTTGATCGTCTTTCCTTCTACAACAACGGAAAATTCCTTGAGAATTTCTTTGGTAAGCTTTTGTTGGCCTATTTCATGGAGCGCAAAGACGTCGCCGTTGAATTTTTTTTCCAGGCAAACCAGGAGCCTGTGAACCTCATCGGGACTGCCGTCATCAAGTACCCTCGAAAAAGTTTCTGAGCCTCTTTATGGAATTTTCCAAACCATCCGGGAGGAAACACCCCGCGATCTTCAAGATACTTAATCAACACCATGAGCAGCAGCAGGCGCCTCAAAATGGGTTTGTTTTTCCCGTCGAGTTCGTCATCAGCATCGACAACTGCTTGGATCAATAATTGATGTGCAGCCTTGTTGTAGTCAGCCAGCTTGCTATTGCTGGGTTCGTCCCAAAAAGTGCCATCAATCAGGCGCAGTGCCAAAACTTCGGTAATGCGCCAGCGATCTTGGCGGCGTCGTCGAATGCCGCTTCATCGATTGTTTTTGCCGGATTGTATTGGCACTCCGCGTTTTTCTTGTTTCCAAAAGTCGGGCCCTCTTGCACATGACAAAAGATCAATTTTGCTAGGCCAGGCGACATACAGCAAAAGTACCTTTCCGTGAAGCCAAACCCGGAAGTGGATTTCGCTCAGTTGCTTCTGATTCAGTTTTTCGTCAGAATTGTCGATGACGTAAGCCGCGACTTGCGATGAGCGTCCGTCCGAGAAGCGGCGAAAGAATACGAAATCAATGCTATTCTCTATGGCAGGATCTTTCAGGGTCCTAGCATCAAAAATGGCTACCTGCTCATCAATACTAAGATCCTGAAGATCGGTGTCACTGGTTGTACCAAGCCAAAAGCGCGCTTACCGTCTGAGTTGATAAGATTAACAAATTGAAGGGAGGTAGTGGTCATATTCCCAATATTCCAATAATAATCGCACCTTCTTTCCGCTCGCCGAAAACGGGCTCGGCAATCAGATCGCAAAGATCATAATCTCGATGCGCCGCCAAACACAACCTATTACTTCAGTGCAGATTCACCTTGGAATCATGCTTGTGCCTACATTGAATCACTACCGGGATGTTAGTCCTCCCTCGCCTTCATCAATTATGTCTGCGATTCTGGATTCTATCAAAAGTTGCGCGCATCATCCCATTCCTTCTCCACGTCATCAAGCCGTTCTACAACGAGATGCCTTGCGATTCCCGGCATTCTTCGGCAGCGCTTTGTGATCCCCGGTGATCAGGTTCGTGGTGCCCTTCTCCCATATCGAAACGCACTCGAAACACGCGAGAACCCGGAATGCTTCCGTCTCGTCGCCCGTCAGACTCCTGTGCGCTCACACCTTCCAGATCTCAGACCAATTGATCCAATCGCATTGCTCACAGCCCAGCCTTGTGAACAGCACACTCCCGAAAAGCTTTGCACACCTTTGTCAAGTGAACAATTCCGAAAAATATCTGTGCGAACCCGAAACCAGCTAAAATTTGAATGCAAAACGCTAAAAGCGGGTTTACCTGGAAACCATATTAGCCCCAGTTAGACAAATTAATATACACGAACTCGACCGAGGCCCGCGAGGCGACGGAAAAGGCCCAGGCGACCATCAAGATAGGTTGACACGGAACGGAGGGAACAGGCGATGAGCAACGCAGGATTGTCCACGGCGCGGCTCGACCGCATGCACGCAGTCATGGCCGGCCATGTCGAACGGGGCGACGTGCCCGGTCTTCGGCGTGTCCCCGATTACCAGGCGCGAGGACCTGGCCGCGGTCCCCGGACGGTACGGGTGGGACGGCCGCTATGGCACGTCCTGGTATTCGGACCCCAAGGAGGACATGGTAGCTATTCTGATGACCCAGCGCGTCCGGGATTCCCCCGATTCCTCCAGGTGTCCATCTCGACTTCTGGACCTCAGCCTACCAGGCGATCGACGACTGAGACTTCGACAATCAGGAGGACGGCAATCATGCGCCGAAATTATTGAAGATGAGTAAAGGAATATGACACCAATAAATCGAGCCGTACACATTCTATCGTTGACAGTAATCTGCGCAGTGTCCTGCATAGCCCTTATCTCCGGCGCACAAGGCCAGAACGTCCCAGCGAGCACTGCCGACAAGAACTCTGCTTCGTCTCTGATGCAGCAGATGGTCGGGACGTGGAACATTCAGCAACGGATGTGGCCGTGGCTCCGGCGCCGAGGCAATAAATCTACCTTCGGCCATTGCTCGTCGTCGTATGGTAGGGGGCGCCTTTCTGGAAGAGGTTATGGAGCTAGCGCAGGGGGCCGGGGGAGAGTCATTCACACGTATTGCCTTGTTCAACTATAACGCCGTCAACCAGCAATACGAGTATTTCTCGCTGGACACTCGTGCCCCACAAGTGATGCATGAAAAGAGCTACGAAGCCGGGGGCGAAGGCAAGGCGCATGATAAACGTGGGATAACGCTGTACGGAGACAGCTTTGTAGCACCGCGGTGGGGGAAAAAACGAATGCTGCATTTAGGTATCGGCTCACGATAGGAGAGGTCGAAAAGTACCGTCAGGTTGTCCAGCTTTTCTTGACGCCACAATCGGCAGAGGTGCCAAGGAGTTTCTGGCTTTTGAGTATGTCTATACTCGCCAGCGCTGATGTATGTCACAGCCCTCATCGAGCGTAAGTTCCTGGGACAACGTAATTAATTCGTGCAGGGCAAGAGTGGCTCATGGACTAGGTTACAAGCGGTATTTCGGCAAGCTCTCCACATCACATCAATTAAAGAGGCAATAAGGGGCAGCAAACCTTCCTTTCCTTGACACAGCGAAGGTCGTCGGCCATGCTGAGTAAACGCACGGCTGTACGCTATGCTCGAAAATCAATTACATCCCAGTTTGTCGAATGGCGGGACAGTTCACCTCATCTTGGGCTGTGGACGGCCGCATCACATAACGAGCAAATCCATGTTCACTGATTCCCCCAATAAACCAAAGGATTATAACCTACACCACCGAAAGGAAATGAGATGACCGCACTGAGAATCGAAGAAGCCGACCTCAGACGAGCCCTACTCGAAACGGCTGAGAGTTTGGACCAACGCACATCCACAGTGATATTAAGTGATGAGGCAAAAAAGGAGTTATCACGATGGGTAATGGCTAAGTGTTACGAAATATCTATCAGACACCGCGCCGCCTCTGCTTCTCAGCAGCCGGAAGATCAGATGGCCCAACTCTTCTTCTGTGCCGGGGTCATAACTGGAACCGCCCTGTCCGTTACCAAATGAGGGCATTGACAGAACTCCGGACTTCGTGCAGGAGAGGCTCGTTAATGCAAAAGCCCTGGACCAACTACTTTATGGCCCCCCGCCAATAGATCGCTGGAATTTGAGGAGAATCGGTGCATCCAACCGGCGATCTATGTCGCGTACGCTTATCGCCGGAGAGGAGGGCAGGGGCACACAAAATTATGCTCTTGTGAAATCCTTTCGGACGCTGGTGTGTCTAAGTGTACAAGGATCAATTTGATGGATAAGGGGGGCAACATGTCTACAGAACTGGTTTTCGCCATAGTAATCATCGCTTTGGGCGTCATACTCTTCGGCAGTGTTCTGCTGGTGAGGAGACGGCGCGCAACAGGGGCAGAGTCTTCGGGCGGTCCAGACGGAGTAGCGTTTAAGGATTGTTACGATCTTGGCTCAAGCGAAACCGGACGGTCGTCTGAATCCTTTAAAACCATGTGTACCCCGGGTGGGACCATGTGACACCAATTGAGCCAAGCGTTGTCCGGCGACGCACACGCCCGATGAGAGATCGAGTAGGGCGTCCTTCCAGGTCTGAGGGGGAGTTCGACCATATGCTGGACGCACCTGCACTGCCTCGCTGGTTCCGTGGTTCACGGTCGTGCCAAGCCGATGCAAGAAATTGAGGCGCATTGAGACGAGATGCTTGTTCAAGGGCGGGTGGACGCATGGCCAGAACTGCTTGGGCGGAAGAGGAGGGGTAGACCTGCCGCATGACAATAGAGAGGCCCCGACCCCTCTCTTGCAAAGGAGCAGACCATGAAAGCTCGCTGTCCACATTGCGGATGCACGGTAGCGCTCACCCGCTTCCCCGAACCGGGAAGCGAAATCTTGTGTGCCGACTGCGGGGTTTCGTTCGATCCTGAATCTCACTTGATGTTCCACTTTGGTGAAACCCACGTGTCGCAGAAAGTTGAATCCTTCGTCGTGGAATGGCAAATCGTGGATAGGCGCTGCTGATACGCCTCAGTGTTTCCGCTCGATCTCTCGAAGTTGCGATTACACAGTCAGGGATATGTTTCTTTGACCCAATGGGCGCAGACTCGTTCCAGCGCAATCGGGAGGTGACAGTTTCTGTCCGGGGTCAGACGGTCGTCCGTCGCAGTGTGTCGCCCCAATGATGCCTTCGATATGAGAGTCAATATTTGAGAGGAGACCTCGCATGCACACGATCCATCTCGCCGACCAGGTCGTGAGTATGGCCCCAAACGGAGAAACGATTGACGTGTATACGGTGGTTAAAGTTCTCGCGGATGGGGTGCAGGTGGACGGCACTTCAGGGAAGCTTTCCAAAGCGGAACTGCGAGTGTACAGGGAGGACACTGTGAATCAGATACAAAAAAAGGAGAGCGAACTCAAAGCGATCAAACGAGAGATCAGGTCTCTGTTCGACACGCTCGATAAAGTGGGGTGACAGACCTTTTGCGTTTTGAGTTCCCCGGGCCTCTGCTCTTCCGCGGTAATTGTGCCGACAAACGACCACTGCTCCGTGTTGTGTGAAGCGTTGTGAGGGAGACTGTACCAAGGCAAGGCCGTAGAGATTTGATGGAAACCGGCCTTTATAGCCATTGCCAAAAGTAATGACCTGTTCACCACCCGTCACCCCGGCGAATCCCGCGTTCTGCGCGGGACGGGGTCCAGAAGTCCCGCGTCCCGCGGGATTGAAAAGACTGGATTCCGGCCTCCGCCGGAATGACGGTGTCAGGCTACCTCCAATCGGACAAAACTTTCGGCAAGGGTATAGACTTCGTGGATGGCCGGTGACAAAAAACGCCGGGCCATCCCTCCCATTAGCGGCGTTTCCTTTATTGGAGCAACTCCGCTACAATGTAAGTTCACCGGAACAACTTGAAGACATATTCGGAAAACAGGAGGAGGAACCCGATGAAAGCGTTTGATATTATCTACGCAAAGTTTATGCCCAAGCATGAGGAAGCCTGTAACCCCATGCTCCTTGAGCAGGTCGGTAAAGTTATGAGGTGGCAAGCTTCATCCAAGATCTACTGGGGTCCGCAAGAAGGACAGTGGTGTTTTTACGCCAAGGATGACTTACAACTCCAGCCCTTCATTGTGTCGGAAGAGGATCTCGAAATAGTGGAGGGACCAGAATAATATTGATCCGACGTTGCACCGAGGATAGTTGGAACTTCTTAGACATTGTGACCGGGGTTAGAATTCTTGCCGCGCGGCAGGGATTCACTATGGGCTTCCGCTAATGAGAGACTCCTCCCCTGTTCTTCACCGGAACTATGTTTATTACCAAGAAGCTTACGAATCAGTTCGTACGCGGGAGCCGAGACTGACGTGAAACGGACGATGCCTTCAATGCCATCCTTCAGACGATTGACCGAGATCACCTTTCCGTAGATTTCTGCACTCGCTCGACTGTCTGGGCTTCGCTCCACAACCATTCGTATGTCTTCCCACGGTGAAATTTCTTTCTCGAACATCACTTTTGCTGAGATGAGCGAAGCGTATGTAATATGGCCGCTTTCTCCTTTCCCGGACATCATTTTTTGGTCAAGACGGAACACCTGAACTGCTATCCCGTTACCCATTCGGGTCAATGTCTCATCTCTGTCCTGCAGATAAGACCCATATTGGCCGGTAATGCCCTTTACGTCGTATAGATTAACCTTCCCAGGCACTCCTTTCATTTCAACTTCGAGCACTTGTCTCACATCGAGTTTGTCTGAGAGCCTCTCATACGTGCCCTTACTGATCAAAACTTGTCCGCCTACGGTAAAGGATTCCACTCTTCCCGTAAAATTGACTTGTGCACCAACAGCTCCGTACTTGGCGCGTTTTTCTGACCCGATGTTCCCGACCACAACCTCGCCCGTATTTACAGCCACTCCCATTTCGAGATGCGGCAAACCATCGGCCTCGTTTTGAGCGTTTATCTCTTCCATCGCCAGTTGCATCTTCAGAGCGCACGCCACGGCCAGTTCCGGATGATTTTCCAGCGCTTCCGGTGCGCCAAAGAAGGCCAGAATCCCATCTCCAATAATCTCATCAATGATCCCTCGATGGTCCAAGATGATGTCCACCATTCTGCCCAGATATCGATTCAGAAACTTGATCACCTGTTCAGGGCTCATCGTTGATGTGAGATCTGTGAATCCTCGCAGGTCCGACATCATGATGGAAAGCTCTCTCATTTCTCCGCCGAGTTTGAGCCCGTCCTTATAGTCAAGAAGTCGCTTGACCACTTCCTGTGTCAAATAGCGACCAAAAGTGTCTTTTATGCGATCCCTGTCTTTTAGTCCCTCCGTCATCCTGGTAAAAGCACGTGCCAATTGGCCAACCTCGTCGGAGGTTTGAATATCTGTAAGGTCGATGTCGAGATCACCCGCGGCAACCTTAACCGTTTCATCGGCCATGCGGCGCAAAGGACTGCTGATAGAGCGTGCAACGAAAACCGCAGCGAAAACAAGCAGTAGAATACCAGCCCCTGCCAAAAGGACTGTTGTTTGAAACAGGGCCTCGACCTCGGCGAACAGTTCCTTCTTCGGCAGCACGGCGGCTAGCGTCCACCCGGGCGGGTTTATTCTCGCGAAGGCCAGATAGGAATCGATGCCTGTCAAGCCCGGACCAATGTCATAGAAACCCGATTCCTCAGTTAGCATGGCTGCTGCATACTGTTTGGCTTGTGGATTTCCTGCTTCATCTGCCGCATCGAAAATCGACGTGCGCATGACTCGGTCGGGATTTCGATTGGTGACAAAAGTCCCTTTGTCCGAGATCACCGACAGGAATCCTGTCTTATAGACTTGCTTGGCATTGGTAAGATCATTCAAGCTTTTCAACGAGATGTCAGCCGTTACGACCGCCTTTACGGGCTCTGTTGAGTTTTCCTTCTGCTTGTCGAACATGGGGCACGCATACGTGATCATGAGTGTATTGCCCCCGCCTTCATCAAAGTACGGCTCTGTCCATATAGCCTGTCTCAGCCTAACAGGAGAGCGAAACCAGTCTTTGGAAAAGTAATCGTACGAATCAGTTCCAAGCTGCTCGAACTTGACCCTTCCTTCCGCCTTGAAGAAATAGGGAGCGAATCTCTCCCGATGCGGTTCAAAGGCATAGGGCAGGAAAGCCACAGTGGATCCGAATACCTTCCCATTTTTGGTCACGGTTCGTTCGATGTGATTGAGTAGGGCCTGCTCATCCCAGGTGCTCGCCGCCAGGAAAGCAGTCAAATCGTCCACCGCTTGAGCAACTGACAGGAATTCCTGTTCGATCTCCCTGGCAAGAGATGAAGTCAGATTTCGTGCGCTTTTCTCAGCCTCTTGCCTGATCAACTCCCTGGATCTGCCGTAATTAACCCCGAGGACTAGAGCCAGGACGAGGCAAGTGCTGCCGAGCACCAGCAGAGCGATTTTGACGGCAATGCTATTGCGAAGGGCTGTCATTTCCGGCAACTACCTTTTTTCGACCTGCCCCCACAAACCAGCCCAGATTTCGAACGAATTTTCTGTCAAGATCCGGATTTGTGCAGGAGATCAGGATGGTTGAGAAACAATTCACGGCAGGCATGGGCCGGTTTCCTGTAGGCAGTTCAGAGAAAATTATTATTTCGGCTGCGATGTCGAAAACCTTATGCCAAATAGAGTAGCACACATACCGGCTTACAGACATAAATTTATAAGTACGGAAAAAGGCTATAATTTGCAAAGAGGTTAATCGCGAGAAAAGCCTTTTGCGGCACTGATGTAATTCCTGAGTTACGCGGGGAAATCGCAGATCCGATGTCATTGCGAGGAGTGATCGGTGGGATAGGCTTTCAGCCTGTCTATTAGAGACGACCGGCAAGATGCCGGTCCCACCAGCAATCTGTTTTTGCTGGTTGGAAGATTGCCACGGCCTTACGCCCTCGCAATGACAATCTTTCGCCCCTCGTGACTCAAGGCATACCCACTAATAGCGGCAGTTCTTGCGTTCCTCGACGATCCTATGTAAGGTGTCTTTCGCGGTGGCGACAGGGATTCAAATCCTGTTGGGGACGAAACAAAAACAGGACAATACGAACGCGGGGAAGCTGGGAATGCCCGGCGTCCCCGTTTTTTGTTTGCTACAGCATCCAGTGCCTCAAGAGGCCCTTTAGGATTGTGAAGAGTGTTACGGGGATTGTTTCTTAGCACGTGGTCACCGGATCAGTCGGAGTGTCCTCCGAATTCCTGGAATTTGATGAGTCCGGTCAATGAAAGTTCGCTTCTATCTTGACCCTGAAACGGGGGAGCCTCATATTTACGGCCATGGAGTCACTGAGGAGGAAGTCGTAGATGTCCTCAGCAGCTCAGGAGAAGATCGGCCAGGGCGCGAGGCGTCTCGCGTGGCTCTCGGTCAGACCCGGGGTGGGAGATATTTACGAGTCATCTACGTACCTGGTCCATCACCTGACAGTGTCTTTGTGATCACTGCCTATGAGTTGCGGGAGAAACCACTCACAGCATATAGACGGCGTCGCCGTCGAAAGGGCAAACGATGAAACAGAACCGATTCCCGCCAGGGTGGGATGAAGAGCGCGTAAGAAAAGTCCTTATGCACTATGAGGAGCAAACTGAAGACGAAGCGGTTGCAGAGGACGAAGCTGCTTTCGAAGATCAGGCTCAGACAGTGATGGAAATACCTACTTCTTTGGTCCCTGCCGTCCGTGAGCTACTTGCGCAGTATCAAACGGAATCTAACAGAGGGAGGGAGAGGTAAACAGAATCCTGTGCCGGCGAATTCGCGATTGCAGGGGCTCCGATAGGTATTTCGGGCCTTGTAGTTAAGAAATGGGCACGAGGTCCAAGAGTCAGACTCTCTCCCCTCGAAAGGTTACAATTTGCAAAGAGGTTAATCGCAAGAAAAGCGTTTTTGTTGGCTCTAATTACGGCAGTTCTTGCATTCCTCGACGATTCTATGTAGGGTATTTCTCACGCTGGGGACAGGGGTTCAACTCCCCTTGGAATGTCACAACTAAGACGATAATATTACGGGGGAGTTGGGAATCCTCCAGCTCCCCTTTTTTCGTGTCCTCCGAAATCCAGGGCCCCCGAAGGGCCCCAACGGATTGTGAAGTCTGATGTGACATTTTTTGGTTGGAGACTGCCGTGCGTGACAAATGGTACGGGGATAAACGAGATGTCGTCAAATGGGGGGCTATTCTCTTTCTCTCCACGAGGTGCTCGATAACTAAGATCCTACACGTTGCTCTATATCGCCCTGACCGCAAAGATTACAAACTAAGAATCAACGGAACCCAAGAGCCCCTGCCCAAAGAGGTGATAGAGCACTTCCACAATCTTGATCAAATTCAACTGCTTGCACGAAATGCTCAAGTCACGATCGACGTCCACAAGAATCTGTTTAAATGGAATCGTCGATTTCGAACGCGGCAGGACTTCCGGAAGTCGTATTTCGATAGAGTCGGCGAAACGATAATGACATACCGCGAGCGAGTCATCGTTTTCCTCGATCCAGATACAGGTATTGCCGGGGAGACAGATCGGTATGAACTAGTCAATCCGGAAGAGATCCGAATCATACTCGGCGCAATGAAGCCAGGTGACTTCCTGCTGTTCTATCAGCACGCTCGCCGGGGAGATAAGCATTGGCGGATAAACACGGAGACTGATTTCATTCGGGCAGTCGGTACCGGTGTGCTTGTAGAAACCATCACTTGCCAAGAAATAGCCAAAGACGTTGCGTTTTTCGCTGTTGAGCGGAACAAGAGGGATGGCGATTCTGAAGAAAAAAGGCGGGAAGATTCTGAAATGTAATGAGTTTTAGCTTGCCGCTGCGTGTAACTGAAAAGTGCAAAATGCTGTACCACACTGGATGTCACATGGGTAAAGCGAGCTCAGCGAGTAGTCAAATAAGACTTCCTGTTCCAAAACCCACGCCCATTCATTTTAATTCTTCCAGCAGGGAACCGCTGCATTTCTTGCCTTGGAGCTGATCGTCCGCCAAAGGAGGTTTCGCTATGGGTCTTTTCGATGACTTTTTCGAAGGGATGAAACACGTCTGCACTGATATACTCAATCTCCAAGGTGACACGCCTTTGATGTCCGCTTGTCGTAAAGGCATCACAGAAGATGTTAGACTCCGCTTGGCCCTTGGAGCAGAAGTTAATGCCAAGAATCGTTGGGGATATACGGCGTTAATGGTGGCCGCGATGAAGGGTCATGAACTAGCCGCGAGTTATCTTTTTGATTATGGCGCAAGGGTCGATGCTAAGGCCAATGACGGCTCAACGGCACTGGAAATTGCTGCCTCTCACGGGCAAGTCGATGTGCTGGAGCTACTTTTGGAGTACGGCGCGGACATAAATTCTCAGGACAAATATGGCAGGACGCCCTTAATGTCAGCCTCATACCGAGGTCATTCAGAAGCGGTTAGGACTTTGTTGCTCCATGGAGCAAACCCCGATGTCAGTCAACAATCCGGGGAAACAGCCTTAATGGAAGCATCTTCGGAAGGACATATCGAAACAGCGTGTCTCTTAGTGGCAAATTGTGCTGACGTAAATGCTGTGACGTTGGATGGGGCGAGCCCCCTGATGTTTGCATCTGCCAAAGGGTACCGCGAACTTGTCAACTTGCTCTTGGATAATGGAGCACTAATTGATGCTCAGGATAATTCTGGCAAAACTCCCTTAATGTACGCTTCCGAGGAAGGTCATGTCGATGTGGTGTCTTTACTCCTAAGAAAAGGCGCTGACGCTAATTCAAGGGACAACGACGGCGGTACGGCTCTTATGAGGGCTGCCGAGAGCGGGCAGGTGGCTTTGGTCAAAATTCTCATAGAAAAGGGCGCTGAACTCGATGCAGAGGATAAAGACGGAAGGACTGCTTTCGCTAGGGCTGAGCTAGCGGGGTTCGAGAGTGTCACCAACTTGCTGACGGCCCATGGACCAAAAATGGTAACAGTTCACCGGGAAGGCCGTTTATCCAGTCCGAAGCTTGGCTCACAGGGACGCTGGCCACGTGATACCGGTAGGACCGGCCTCCCGGCAAGGCGCGGGGTCGCAAACTTCCCGGTGAGCGCTTTCCGAAAAATTAAGAAGAGGTAAAATAGAAACAAACAGAGACTCAAGTCCGCCGTTGGCTTATGTGCGAGCCACACGATCTTACCTGGGACTGCTTGCGTTAGCGGTACCTGTCCTAGGAAGCTCCAGGGACATCATATATAATCGTTGACCAGAGTCGCTTTTGGGCACTCGATTGCGATAAAGGGACCTTTCACGAGACGTTGGACAAGGCCCCCCTCCTCACATCACACACAAATGCAATTGCAATCTGCAAACTTTCTTCTCCTTGACACCGACCAGCTCACGGGCCAACCCTGAGAAGTGCCGATCACGGTGCGAGGACCAACGAGAACCGTGCCTCTGCGTGGTCACGTCATTTCGCGGCTTCGATGCGGACAGGATCTTCATTGTCCCAGTCTTCAACAGAAGAGAAGGGTTTCTTGTCTTGATCGCCAAGCCTCATAGCTAAATACGAGCAACTGCTCTAGCAGTTCTTGAGAGGCGCCTCACACGCCGACCTCAAGTTTGACTATTTGCGCCGACTGCTCCTCCGATTGGCATTTGTGGAGCGCATGCGTGGAGGTCATCACATTTTCAGAAAAGATGGGATTGTGCCCGGATAATGCGGGGGGACCACGTAGAAATGTATGCTCTTCCGATGAAGCATCTGATATGGTGAAGGAAATGAAGTGACATCGAGGGTAATCAGATGCACGGGAGCGGCCTAAAAAGTCGGAGATCTAG
>CAWHDO010000024.1:0-97303 GCA_963828085.1 uncultured delta proteobacterium | reverse complement strand
CCCCTGCATTAACTTACGCGCCGAGAAGGTCACCATTTTGTTCTAAGCAATGTGGAGAAAGAACGCGACACGTGACCTACGATTTGATATTGAGCCTCTCAAACCTGTCTCTTGGGAGGACAACCGATGCCGAAACTTGGATTGAGACTTTCGGAGCCTGAGCGGAAGGATTTAATGGCCCGTTATCAGGATGCACGATTTCAAAAGGACCTCGACATGTGTCTGCGGATTCAAGCTTTACTGTTGGTCACTCAAGGCAATCGAGAGACGGACGTGGCACAAGTTATCGGGGTTGGACGGCGAACCCTTCAGGATTGGATTCACCGGTACCGAGCAAGGAAAATCCCGGGACTGGTAAAAGGGCCTTTCAAGGGCGCAAAATCTCGGCTGACCGACGAGCAAAAGGCTGAACTGTCACGCATCATTGCAGCAGGTCCTCTGGAAGCTGGTCTGGATACCGGTGTCTGGACCACTCCGATTATCGTCAAGCTGGTAAGAGACTTGTTCGGTGTCTCATACCATCCTGACCACATGGGGAAAATACTTCATGGGCTGCGATTCTCCGTGCAGTATCCAGGGAAAAAGTTGTCAAAAGCCGATGAAAAGGCCCAGCAGACTTGGCGGCTCGAAGAACTTCCGGCCATTAAAAAAAAGCCAAAAAGGAACGAGGCGTAGTGCTCTATCAGGACGAAGCGGTGTTTCAGCAGGCCGGCACTGTCATCAGGACATGGGCACTCGTCGGTATCGGAATCCACGTGCTCACTCCTCCTGTCCGCAAGAGCATCAAAGTCATGGGCGCAGTAAGGATCGGTGCCAAGCCACAGTGGCATTCTCGCTTCGTAAAGGTGTTCAACGCAGAGACGTTCATCGAATTTCTCAGCCAACTCGTCGGGGTACTACCGCGGAATCAAGATCCACCTTATCACCGACAACGCACCGTATCACAAATCGCCGAAAGTCTGGGAGTGGCTCAAAGACAAGGAACATCTCATTGAACTCCATTTCCTCCCTGCCTATTCACCGAAACTCAATGCAGTCGAGTACATCTGGAGGAAAACCAAGAGGGCCATCACCCACAACAAGTTCTTTCCGAAGCTGCAAGATCTCAAGGAAGCCCTGACTCGACGGTTCAACCGATTTCAAGGTAACCCCGCTTCTGTAATGAGCGCCATTCCCTATTTCGCTTAAGTGCAGAAGTCAATGCAGAGGTCTATAGGAAGAGAAAAGATCTGACATGGCGTGAGAAACTGTGGCGGAGATCAGTAGGAGTACGGGGGAAGTTCGGAGTTGGGTGTAAGGCATTGGTCGTGCTAGAGGCCGATGGTGTGTTTGCTCGACAATACAAAATTATTTTGGACCGGACGCTTTGATGGAAGATCAGGTCAATATAAGGACAATATGTCGAGGAAAAATACTAGAATAGGACGGAGCAAGGAAAAGACCCCTAGTGTGAAATGAGGGATCGGGTTCGTTGCGGCCAATTCGCGGCTCCTTACTACGGATGTCGTTAACGTATACAACGGTCGTGGCGACGTTGAAAACTGGATCAAAGAGCGGAAGAACACGCTGCGCTGGGATAAGACGACTTGCCAGCGATTTGCTCCCAACCCAGCCCGGTTGCTCATGGGAGCCCTGGCGGACAACGTTTTGAACGTGCTCAGGCAATTCGATCTTGTAGGCGAAGGGGTTAAACAGTCAATAGAGTGGCTCATCAAGCGTCTAATCAAAGTTCGAGCGAAAGTCCTGCTTCATGGTCGGAGATGGTATGTTCGTGTACCTTCATCCCTTTCCTTGGGGCCATACCGCCAAGCTGCGCTCGGCTAAGGCGCGACCGGAAAGATTACGCTTGACCTGGAGCAGTCTGGAGCGGTATGCTTCAAAACGGCTAAAAGAGGCTTTTTCGTCAACATAACGACGGTTTTGCCTCTCCGGGGCCTTGTGCGAACCACACGCGGCTTTCTCGGATTGGAGGAGCTAACCCGCGACAGTTCAGCGACCCGCAAAACCACCTAAATGGCAAGACTGCCGTATAATTCAGGATGATGCCGTGGAAGAGAAAACAGTCCTCGTTATCGGTACCCTCGATACGAAGGGTGAAGAATGTATCTATATTCGAGACCTCTTGCGGAACAGCGGCCTCAACAGCCTGCTCATTGATACGGGTTCCATGGGTGAGCCGATCGCCCGGGGGGCCACCGCCCCCCCGCCCCCCCCCTACTGTATGCCGAAAATAGCTAGATTTGATCCTGGAAGCCTTCCGCTGGCCGATAGCTACCAGGCCGCGTTCGAGTGAAAAGCCACTCTCAAAATTGACGTTGACTGAAGAGCCTGCGGAGACGTATCCTCAAGAAGAGGAGCAAAGTCGCTTTTCCATCAAAGTGGCAGCATTTTGTTTCCATGAGAGCTCGGTACGAGACAATGCTGCGGCCTTTTGGAGTCGGCGGAACCATCGAACGACCAGTGACCGCTCCAAAGACCCCAAGAATGGCCACCACCCCATAATTCCGGCTAATCTGTTTTCGATACCTGAGAAAACCTGAGGCGTTCCCTATCTACGCACCCGAGCATCATAGGGAATTCATACGAAAGTTGTATGGCAACATCGATCTCGATCCTCAGTTTCAGGTGCCGGCGGACCCTGGGCCGCGATTTCCCGAACCCCATTCAAAATTAACAACAGTGCACTGCAACCCTACGGCGTTCGGCTGGATTGGCACCAAGGGGTACGGTTCCGACGTTTTGCGGGAGGTAAAAGCGAGGCTCAAGGAGCTTTGCCTGAAGTATATTGAGGTCATACAGCTTTATTGCAGCTTGGAAGACCCTTTAACTTATTATATGACCTGCGAGTTCGAACAACTGGTTTTTTCTCCGCCGGGATCAAGCCCGGCTCCTCATTGGGAGATTCGTTGACCCTGCAATACCACAACAATGTGGCGATAGATTGCGAGAGAATCAAACTCGCCTCGACCATGGGAGATGAGCTATGTTCCTATATCAGGGGACGCGACCTGAACCAGGAGTGGTTACATGACATTGGAAATGAAAAGCATAACCCTATTGCAAGGCGCCCTGGAGACATTAGAAGCAAGCTTTGGAAACATGCCGGAGTTCAGTCCTTCCGTCGATCTGAATGCTCTCCGGACGGTGCTTTTTGAAGCTGCGCAAAGAATGCAGGACGATTTCCCGTATCCTCACCCTTTTTATATCGGGCAAATGATCAAGCCGCCTCATCCTGTGGCACGCCTGGCGTACACGTTATCTCTCTGGATGAATCCAAACAACCATTCGCTTGATGGGGGGCGAGCCAGCTCAGCCATGGAAAATGAGGCAGTCGGCGAAATCGCGAGAATGTTCGGATGGAAGACCCATCTAGGTCACCTTTGCAGCGGCGGGACTATGGCTAATCTGGAAACGCTGTGGGTATCCGGCTGCCTTCGCCCCGGCAAGACCATAGTGGCCTCACAGCAAGCCCACTACACCCACCATCGGATTTGCGGTGTGTTGGGCATTCCTTTCCGGCAGATCCCTTGTGACAGTAGGGCCCGGATGGATCCGAATGCCCTACACAAGGTCCTCGAAGAAGAGGACGTCGGTACGGTGGTTGTGACAATAGGCACTACCGCAACAGGCTCCGTGGATCCACTACCCGAGGTGCTTGAACTCCAGGCCCGTTACGGTTTTAGAATTCACGTTGATTCAGCATACGGCGGCTACTTTGTACTTGCGGACAATTTGAGATCTGACACTAAAGCAGCTTATGACCGACTGAGCGACGTTGATTCCATCGTGGTGGACCCGCATAAACACGGGCTTCAGCCGTACGGGTGCGGATGCGTGCTCTTCAAAGACCCTTCCGTGGGTCGGTTCTATAAACATGATTCTCCTTATACGTACTTCACTTCTTCTGAACTCCACTTGGGTGAAATCAGTCTGGAATGCTCAAGGCCCGGTGGTTCCGCGGTTGCACTGTGGGCTACCCAACGACTGCTCCCCTTGGTCCAGGGCGGAGCGTTCGCCAACGATCTTGCCAAATGCCGGAATGCCGCGCTGCGACTCTTTGAATTGCTTCAGAAGGACCCCCGATTTATGACGGGGTTCGCGCCGGAGCTAGACATAGTGGTGTGGGCCCCGAAGGCCGGGAGTGCTACGGAGGCTTCGCGCCTCTCAGAGATTCTCTTCACACAGGCTGCTTCGGACAATCTGCACCTGGCAAAAGCAATTCTGCCTAAATTCCTGTTCGTTGACCACTGGCTGGGACTCGAATGGGACCAGGATTGCGTGACGTGCCTCAGGACATGCCTCATGAAGCCCGAGCATCTTGACTGGATGGGCAAGATATGGAAGGCCCTTGATGTGGCTGCGAAGAGGGCCTTTGCAAAGTAAAAGCTCATCGAAGTAACTTTGCCATAAGCGTCGCCTTGTCCTAGGATTCGGTGTGACTGCCCATGAGTGGTGGCGCCATGCTTTCCAATGTTTCCATACCTGATCGCTTTTCCTGGGACCAGATTCTCCTCATCAGAGCTTGAGTGGTCCCGCCACTTGTATCTTGCGATTGAGATCACAACGATTTACGCTTTTGCACCTTAAGAAAACCTCATTTTCTTTTGTCTTGACAAACGGGACCACCCCACGAATTATGCTCGGAAGTCACGTCCTTGGTGTGCCCGGTCTAAATTGGGTTCAAAAACGGTCTTGTGGCGCACCAACAGACCGCAAAATGAGAAATTGGGATGGAACCGCTTAAGAAAATAGGAATGAAAAAGGATTGGATTTATGAGGTGATTGTTTCGACATATCACGACAATAATCATCCCCATTCAGCACCCCTGGGAGTTTGGACCGATAATTTCGATACACTTGCCATGGAAATATATAAGAATAGCAAAACCCTAAAAAATATCATGAGAGTAAGGGAGTTCGCAGTGAACCTGGTATCCGATGTAATGATCTTTTATGAATCGCTCTTCGATAAAGCAAGAGTAGCCTATGAACACTCAACAAGAATTAATGCGCCGGTTATCAAGAATGTCCCCTCAGTTATAGAATTCAGGCTAAAGGACATCAAAGAGCAAGAGAACAGCTTTCACATAGAGTCCACACCAACTCACATCCAGATAAATGACACCATAAAGTTAATCAATAGGGCGCAACCCCTCGTTCTGGAGAGTCTTATACTCGCCACAAGATCATCTCATTTGCCCGCACCTAAGATAGAAGAGACACTGAAAGAGAATTACAGAGTTATAAGGAAGGTTGCACCTGGTTCACAATATGAAAAGATTGCGGGAAAACTTGTTGACCGATTACGAGTCAGCTGAGCAATCCTCTCACAGCCTATAGGAATATACTTCTTCCCTGTTGCCTGTATCCTCAATCGACCGTGTGGCGGAGCCAACTCGGCAGGTGGCGAAAAAGTCACTTGCCGTTCATGCTCCAGTCCTTATAGTCCTTGATTCCTCGTCAAGCCCCATCTGCCGTACACTCCGTGAGTAATGACAAGCCACTCCCTGCTCACGGCAAGGTTGTCGGAGCCTGGCTCAACAGGAAATCCCCACCTTCTCCGCCGATGGTAAGGCAAAGGTGAAATCTACCGGAACTCAGAATTACTCGCTCCAGGCTTCCCCTGGCGACCGCCGGTTCCCCGATGCGGGCCTGATCACTGAAACGACCCCGAAAGGAAACCACTTCCCGCAGATCGGCCTCGGGTCCCCGGTCCAAAAACACCACGTCCTCAATGGTGTAGCGACAGGGGGTGAAGATAGCATCTCGGTCATCCTTCACTCTAAACTGAATCGTGGCTCTTCCGAGTGGCTCAAAAGAGGGATTGCCGTACCGTTCCTGGTACTGCTCGGTCCGTTTGACAAAACGGATGAAGTATTGAATTCCAGCAAAATAGCCCTCATTTACTTTGCGAGATTGGAGCCGGGCAAAGTCAGGAAAAGACAACGGGGTATCTGTTCGATGCAAGGCATGCAGAGCGATCAGTGTCTCCATGTCAGGGCCGCGAATCGGCCCCGAGGATCTATTCAAAAGCTGACGAAGTGCGCCATGCACAGCCCGCCCTTCCTGCTCACCATAGACTATGACGTCAAGGTCCGATTCCGGGCGATGCAGCCTAACCAACAGAGAACCGGAGATCCCCAGGCTTTCCATCGGAACACCTGACGTGTCCTTTAACAGGTTGGCAAACGCAAGCGCATTCTCTTCCAACGGGTCTGCGGCCCCCCTCTTGCGGATATTCGCCAGCCGATGGCAGGGATCATAGACTTGGCGTATATGCTGCCACGGCACTCCCTGCAATTGAATTCCGAAAGCGGGGTCATAATTGATGTAGGCTGGAAATCGGTACTGCAAGATTTCTCGTTGCTCCTCAAACCGGTACACCCGGCGATAGGATGCTTTTCCTCGTTTCCGGTCGCCTTTGGAGTCAGGGATGAACCGGAGGTAAGCAATCAATCGATCGAGAGGGTGGACTAGGCCTTTGACCGTAAAGATCAGCCCTTCCCGGGTTTCCACGGCAAATCCCTCGACTGCTTTGCGCGTCTTCATTCTCTGCCATATCATGGTTTCACATCCTCAATCTTGTCCTTGGGCTCAAGAGAGGTCCTGATTGGAATTGTCCTGAAAAGTTTATCCGTTTGGCAAGAAGAAAGTATTTTTGGGCCTCATCAAGTGGTTATACGGATTTTGCCAAAAGAGGGGTCCCATATCGAGTGATGTTTCCTTGTACCTTGAGTCCGAATATGCTTTGTTCAGGGGGTGGCTGGTGGATCGAACATACCGAATGCGCAAACATTCCGTAAAATTATATGCCAAATTAGTTTTTCCTTCAAGCCCGAAACAATTAAAGATGATACAATACCTTACGATGACCCAGGTGCAGGGAGAGTTTTCGTCCAGCGTCTTTCAGGGCATTTTCACTCCTTGTGCTGTAGAGAATGGGCTGTTTGGCGTGTGGAGGCACAAAGTGAAACTTCTGGTCAGTGTAGTGAACGAAAAGGAAGTCGCTCCAGCCGTGGAGGGTGGGGCTGACATTATTGACGTCAAGAACCCCCAGGAGGGAACTCTAGGAGCCAATTTTCCGCACGTGATTCAGCGCGTGCGCGACCTCACGCCTCGGGAATTGGGAGTAAGTGCCACCATCGGGGATGCCTCGAATCTGCCGGGTACAACATCTCTGGCCGCATTAGGCGCCTCTGTCTGCGGGGTCCAATACATCAAAGTTGGATTGCTTGGCACGCAGCACCAGCGCGATGCTATTTTCGTCCTTCAACAGGTGTGCCGGGCAGTGCGTGAATACAGTCCTCACACGCGGATAATCGCGGCAACCTATGCCGACGCCCACAAGGTCAAAGCGCTGCCGCCGTTTTCCCTGCATGCTGTGGCCGCAGAAGCCGGTGTTGACGGTTGCCTGCTGGACACAGCACTGAAAGGTGATGGTACGCTGCTGACGAATCTTAGCGACATGCAGCTGCAGGATTTTGTAGCGCAGTGCCGTGGTGCTAATCTTCTTTGTGCGCTCGCCGGTTCACTGGAGGAAAAGGATATACCACGCGTTTGCAAATTCGGAGCGGATATCATCGGTGTCAGGACGGCCGCGTGCCAGGGCGGTCGCGTCACCGGTCTTGTGGACCGTCGAAAGGTACAGCGCTTGAAGGAATTGATCGTTGCAAATGGGTCCCTCTAGTCTCCCCCTTTGCCAGCAATTCCTCCATGCGATGCGGTTTATTCCCGTTTATGATCCACAGATCCAGACAGCCGTCACTGATAATGGTCGCCAGGTACCGATCTACCCCATCGCAACCGGCCAGTTGATCCAAGGTAATGTGGTCCAATAATTTGCCCTCTCCCTTGCGTGTGCGGGCGTTGATGTGAAGGGCGTCCACATCCTTTAAAAGTACCAACTTAGTCACTCCAGCCAATTTGGCTACCCAGGCACTGATGGAATCGGAAGTGATCATCCAACTGTGTGGCAGAGAATCAGCTCTCCTAAGAAGATCAAATGGCAGAAGTAGTGGAATCCGCCCGGCAAGAGCGATCTTGCGGGCGGCCTGCAGACCACGCACGGGCTTGCTGTGGGGGATCAGGTCGGAAAGGAGATAGCCGAATTGATCCATCGCCAAGACAGCCATCCAGTGTGATGCGGTCTTGCCAAGTCGGTAGCGGCTATCACAGTCCCGCACTGTGTCCGCGAAAGGACCTCCTCCAGGCACCACCAGAAGGCGGTGTCGGCGTCCTACTTCCGCCAGCAGCCGGCACAGGGTCTGCAAGTTGTCTCCACGGCTCAAGCTCCCGCCAACCTTGATTACGACCTCGATCATGGAATTTCCTCATCGCATTTTTGTGCCAGGAGGTATGCCACAGCTTGAGCGGGAAGTGCTGTTATGACTTTTTCCCCCCATTCCTTCGCCAAGTCTAAGATACTGATACCCAGACGCCTGCCTGCTTCAGCGGCCAGAAAAGCCCCTGCACCCGCCACGGCCAGCGGGACGTGATACCCATTCTCAGCTCGCGAGAGAACTTGGCACAATGCTTCAGCCAGTTGTTGCAGTTGTTTCTCGAAAAGATATCGTGCTAATTTAAATACTTGTTCTTCGTTCAGCATTTCACCGTCGGCGCAAATCAGGCGTGCCAATCGTTCCTGAGCCGCCTGCCGGGACTTGGCTCGACCGTCAGGAGTAACGCATGTGTAGCCCTCCGAAGATATATATCCTAAGAGGAGATAGACATCGGCCATGACGGTGAAGTATTCCGCCGCGACTCGGCACATCCGGCCATGCATGGGAACCTGACTGGCTATGGTATTGGGGTTCGTTCGCAAGATTCCCGAATAGACCAGTTCACCGGACGCCAAGCGATCCATATCAGTACGCCCTTGGCTGATTACACGACCCTTCCGGATAGGGATGATATCCGTAGTCGTACTACCCACATCCACCAAGATACAGTCGGAATGCCTGCGCGCAACGTATAGCCCGCTGGCGAGCCAATTACTCGCGGCGAAATCCATTGGATGTCTACGTGCTTCGCTAAGCTGCACAAAATCACCTGCCAGGCTGAGGGGATAGGTTAGTATATTGGGGAAAACTTGATTTGCTGCATCGAGGATTGAAAGCACCCCCTCTCGTTTGCTGCGAAATGTGTCGGAAAGCTCCGCAGTCATGGTCAGTGCCATTGCTCTTGTTGCCGCGATACCCAATTCATCGCCGATTTCACTTAGAACGGTGGACAAGTTTTCCCGTTCCCGCCAAATCTCGAAAGGACGGACGACAACTGTGCTGTCCACAATTGCTTTTTCGTGCCAAAGCAGGCGCACAGCCTTAATGTTGACGCCGCCAACATCCCAACCCACCACGTTAAGCGTGTCGGACTGCACTGAATTCCTCCTTGCGAAATGAGGCCCTTCCAGATAGTATCGATTTTTGAGGAAGGGTATCCTCACAGCAAGCGCGCCAAATGGCCTCCGCCAAATTGAAGTTGATGACCCGGCGCAGGCCCACATATGAGGTGGTCAAGCGTGGATTGATCTCGATCACATAACACTCCTCGTCGGCCAGTAGCATGTCTACCCCGATGTACCCTCTAAGCCCGGGTACCAGGGATGCGGCGCGCCGGGCATGCTCCAGCGCGAGCAGCCGTTGGCCATGTTCCAGAGGCACAACCCCGCCTTGGTAAAGAAACGGGATGCCTATGCTCACTACTTGTTCATTCAGACTCAAGGGCATCACGCCCGGTCCAGAGACTAACAGCGAGACGCTGGCATGGGTGCCGGGCAGGTATCGTTGCAGCAAAACATCTTTGTGCTGGAAGCCCATTAGTTCAAGAGCCAGGTTAAGAGACGAGGAATCCGAAGCCATACTGACCCCCTCACAGCCAACTCCATCAATGGGTTTGACCACCAGCGGGAATCCGAATTCTTGAGCCGCTGCAACCGCTTCAGTGCAACTGACGCGCCATGTGTTCGGCGTGGGCAAGTTATCCTCAGTGAAGCGGCGGAAACAATCCCACTTGTCTGCTGCAATGGCCACGCCCACGGAACTGGTTCCCAGCAACTGCGCGCCCGCATTCTCCACCAAAGCACTCAACCGGGTCAGAATGCTGTCGCTCTCGGGAGCAATGATCAATGCTGCATCAACCTCGCAAACCAGATCACCCAACACGCAAAGGTGTTCTTCATGATGCACGCTCACTACTCGATCAGCAGTAAGAGAAAAGTCGTTCAACCGATTATCGAGGGTCGTGATGACGTAAGCACGCCCCCACGACTGAAAATCCCTCAGGACTCCCAGCAGCATCGCCAGCCCCTCAGCAGTCAACCCAACCGGCAGTTCTGCCCCTTGCCAGCCACCGCCGGTCATATATTCATGAACTAGAACCTTGGGAGGTGATGACCGCATGCGCATTATCCCCGTAATAGACTTAATGAATGGCCTAGTGGTGCAGGCCATACGAGGCGAACGAGATCAGTACGGCCCGGTGCACAGCATCCTTGTTCCTGACGCAAAGCCTCTCTCCGTTGCCCAGGCGCTACAAGACGAGACCTGCTGCAATGAATTCTATATAGCCGATCTAGACGCTATCTTGGGGCGCGGGAGCTCAGGACAATGTTGTTGAAGAACTGGCCAATGGAACTCAAAGCCGAACTCTGGGTAGACGCTGGAATCACCGATACGGCCGCCGCCTTGAAGGATACTGAAGGCAGGGGCTGCTCGGGTGATCATATGCTCCGAAACTCTGCGGATTTAGACGCCTTAGGAGCCATAAGAAGCTACTCTCTCGTCGGAGCGGCTGCTGTTTAGCGTAGACATAGTGAAAGGCCGAGTGCTCTCTCGTTGCTCTTCGTTGCATGGCCAGGACCCTTTGGTTGCACTTGACCTGTTGTCTCGGGAAGGATGGTCGCAGTTCATTATCCTGACATTGGATCAAGTGGGCACCGGTGGTGGACCGGATTGGTCCCTCCTGAAGGCCGCCAGCCACCGTTTCCCTCTGCTATCGCTTATTGCAGGCGGAGGAGTCCGCACGCTTCACGATCTACAGAATCTGGCAGCGATGAACATAAGCGGTGTGCTGGTTGCCACATCTCTTCATCGCGGTTGGATCACTCGACAAGATTTGCAAGCCATAAAACGGCACCGCTAACATATTCACCAGTGTCGGATGAGATCCTTAAAATGATCCAAGGCACCGACCTTCGGTCAGGAAAACAAAGAGCGAAGCCGCCATAAGGTCCGCCGTGGTACCTGGGTTCATGCGGTGTCGTTCGTCCCGAAGGGTGTGGTCAAGCTTGTGCAACTCCTTAAGACCGCCGTGGGAGAAAACCCCGCCGCTCTTCTAAAACCCGCTTTGCCGCTCCGAAACGTGTTCGGCCACCGACAACCCGTTCTTTCGCTCGATCAGCGAATCGGGAACCTGGGCCAGAATGGTGAGGAAAGTTTGGACGATAGACTCCGATACCCGCATCCTTCTTCCCATAATCTCAGCAATGTGGCGTACCCGAGATCGAAGGTCAAATCGAAACCTGTGACATATTCTCTCGCCACGGTATCTCGGTCTTGGGCAAACTTCATGGCTTCCCACAGCGTGATGTCTATTTTGGAATCATACACATCGCAGCATTCCACTTTGTCTAATCCAGCCGGAGCAGCAAGACGGATGGCCTCATAGGCCATACAGGCGTCATCAACGGTCAGATCTTCCAGCACCTGAATTGCGGCCGCTCGTAGTCCGCATCGGAATGTCCCATCCCAGCGGCCTTCGCGAGGGGAGCAAGGAGGAGCACCATTCCTAGATTGGTATTTGTGTCTACCAGTCTGTGGGTATCTCTCACCGCCCGTAATATGGTCATACCGACAGGTTTATGCGTTGCCTCCAGAAAGGCTGGCCCGATGGCTACCGCACTGAGCGAGAAATCTTCAAAGCAGCAATCCGGGAAGTCCTGGAGCCTCGTCACATTGCCCGGCTTCCAGGCGTTCACTTCCAAAAGACAGGCTATCTGTGCCGCCCAAGCAATCTCATCCGCGGACAAAGGAACCATCTCTGCCCTGTTCAATATATGATCCAGCAAAAGTTCAGCCACATCGACCCCAGTCGCAGACTGGAGTCCCCGCCAGCCGGGGATACCGTTTACCTCTGTCAGGGTATATCCCCCGCCCTCAATTGGCAAGATATCTACCCCTGCGTAGACGGCCCCTAACACCCTCGCTGCCTTAATACTCATCTCCTGAAGGGTATCATCAGGGACCATATGGCGCTGCTGACGCCCCATTAGCGATATTTGTCTTCCAGTTTCTCCCCGGCGCACCATCGCAGCCACCGCCTCTCCGCCAATTACAAGAACGCGGATATCCTCGCAATTGTGGGGAACAAACTCCTGGAGATAGTAAATATAGTTTCCCAGTTCGAGCGCTTTGAAAACCCGGTAGGCACAATCAACATCTGTGACACGCACCATGCCCCGTCCTTCAGAACCGAAAAGGGGTTTGACCACAACGTCACCCCCTAATTCATGGAACGCGGCCATCGCTTCATCCAACCGTTCGGTAACGATCGTTCGCGGTGCTGGGAATGCCTGCGTCCTCCATGAGTGTCAAGTGTATAAGTATTTGTCAACCGATCGTTCAATGGTTAAGGGTGAGTTGACGATTTTAATTCCAGCAGCCGCCAGACGATGCAAAGCATCCATGCGATATATGATCTGTTCCAGGGATCCGCCGGGAATGGCGCGCACCAGAAGAATGTCGTAACTGTCCAGTGGATCGCGGGAAGACGACAAGCCGGGGTACTGCTGCTAGACGGGCGGTTAAATGGGTAATAGGGAAACAAGGAGCATCGATGCCACGCCGGGCCAGCGCAGTCTGCAAAGCAGTCACGTGCCAACCGCCACGTCGTCCAAGAATGCCAATTTTCATTTCAACAACATCCGCCTTATTATATCCAGAGTCAACACGCCCGGCGTGAAAGGAACGACCACTGACTCGCATTATTAATGAAGACTTCCGCCGGACTGAAAAGGGATGGATCAATTTTATAGAAATCTCCCTGATAGCGTTGAAAAAGTTCGTAAAAAGATGTGCCGTAATCCCTTGATGCCGAGGATGGAAGTCTTGTCTATAAGGTTTTCAATCTGAGCATCGTCCCCACGGACGGTATACCACGCCCTCCCACCATAGAGGACGGCATCATTGGTGCGTCCTATGGCCTGCAGGTCATCCGGTGCAATCGGCGCCAGTGGGCAGGTGCCGAAGCCGGAGAGCACCGTGTGGATGTCAAAACCGACCTCATACATCTTGTGCATACCAGTCTCGACCACTCTTGCCGACACTTGCACTGATCCCACCAGACTGGCAGTGGGAGCTACCAAAAGGTACAGCCGGGCCGGCGAGACCCGGCATTTTCGGCTATCCACTCCGCTACCTGTTCCGATGGAAGCCTGCGGCTCTCCAGGGCCAACACCGCAACATCCGTCGGCTCTCGGTATTCCAACTTCTGGAATAGCGGCTCTCCCCGGAATAAAGCCCGCGCCGGGCCGGAACCCATGGCCATGAAATTATTGGGTGAGTACTCGTCTTCACCTCTTACCGCCCATCCAGCGTACTGTGCTCCCATGCATGCCAGCGTCGGTTGATTACTGCCACGTCCACGCCGGGAAACGAGAACTCGCCATAATTGATTTCACAGAAATGTACCTTCCCCATTCCGCCCAAGCAGGCCTCAGCAAAAAGCCGTCCAGCTTCCAGTGATCCGGAAATATTCACTCCTGCATCCAGCACTGTTGCCCCGTTGCTGAGCCGCTTCACTGCCAATTGCAATGCCTCGGCATCGGCGATCATGTGCCGCACGATCGCCAAAGCTCGATCATTCAGGCTTAGCATAAACGAGAATCTCCCCTTTTCCGACCGATGTAATGTCGCCGCTATAGCGTCGAAATTTCCATCAGCCCCTTCCACGGGAACCATCAGCCCCCACCCACGCATGCGCTGCAAATAAAACCCAGGAATACCGGACGCTCAGCGTGCATTCATACTTATATGTAGGAAGAATTTCCGGGACCCACCGAAAACCACGATAGAGCCCCGCTTATTTCCCGCACCGGCGCACTCCCCCAAGCGGCCAAAAATGATGATCGAACCGGCGATCATTTGTGCCCCGGCGAAATCACCCACATCGCCCTGAACAACAATGAGCACACGACGAGCCATTGCTCCCACCTGCTCGGCCGGCATTGCCTTCGACGATTATCACCCCTCGATTGACGCCGATTTTTTCACCCGGGTAAGCCGCCCCCACACGGTGCCCCGCGTTTCCCTTGATCCAGATACGCCCGCCCTGCATTTGTGCGCCTACCCAGTCTGAGGCATCACCTTGAACTATGATCTCACCGCCTCGCATATGAGCACCCAGATGCAGACCCACGTCACCCCGCACCATGATCCTGCCCCCGACTCATTCGCAATCCGATCTTCTTTACATGCCGTAAGTCGCCCTCGACCATAATTCAGTCTGAATACTCGCCATCTATATCGAAACAACTCACCAAGCGTTACCTTTCGCCGGCCGTAGAATGCGGGCAAAGCCTTGATCTCCGCCAAGTTGCGCTTGACAAAAAGGTCAGGACAAATGTTGTCGCACTCAATAGGAATCGTGCCGGCTCCTTCATACGCAACGTAACGATATCCTGTCCGTCTGCAGATTCTCTCATAAGTCCGACACACGACACGCAGCCCAATATTTGCTCCTTCCCGGTTCCGAACTTTCTTGAGATGTTTCACGATACAACTTCTCAATCTCAAGGCGAAGGTTAGGCTTCAATGAACAACCTCCCAGGGTGCCCTATTGATCATGCTTTGGTTCGGCCCGCTAAGTGGTACTGTCGGCCTTACTCTCACCCAGTATTTCATGCAAATGAAAATGATAAGGTCCGAGCCTGCCGCCGTAGTTTCCGGCTGAGATGCGCACCACCCCCGCCTGGCACGCAGCCAGCACTCCCACCCGCATCGCCTCGCGCACCGCTGCTTCGTCCAGGCCGTCAATCACGATTTCCATGACGGAATTAACGCCCTCTGGCAATGCTGAATCTACCTGGCGCCGAATGGTAGGGCAATAAGCGGTATTTGTTGAGACGTTTTGACCTTTATACCGCGAACCGATCTTACTGCCACTTCGCACAATCCCCCCGGGAAAAGGCATAATAGTCCCCAGGCACGGTACGTATTGCCGCCACCGCAGCCTCTGCTGCGGCCAGTGCGGTCTGTTGGCTATCAGCAAGAATGAGGAAGTTACCGCCACCTATCGCCTTTTGCATACCAAAACTTTCCTCAATGACGAATTCGCCGTCCATTACCGGCACCCGCCATAACCGCCGTCTTTCTAACAACTTACTGCCCTGAAACCCGTCACCGAAAATAGCGCAGCTTGCCTCCCACCTTCACTTTCGTATCTGCCTCCAATCCATTGTAGCAAGCAGAAGTGGGGGAAGTCATGATGCACTGGCCTATGCGTGCCATGAGAAGCTTTTCCATGTCCTTGCCGGACATGGAAAAGAAAAGGACGGAACACCCGGGCGGCCGTCAGGCGTCTGGTCCCGAGACGTGACCCCGCCGATCCCAGCTTCGCAACCGCAAGCGATAATAGACGTAGCGAAACCTGTGGCAACTTGAGCCGCCGTCATGGCCCAGTGCTCGTTGACGGCCGTAATGATCAGCCGGCTGGCCCACATCTCGAAGGCTTCAGCGAAGGTGTCCTCAATTTCTACATTATTGATGTACACCTGATTCACGCCCCTTAATCCGGTCCAAGATTTTCGTCCGGGTGCTTTAACCGCAGGTATTTTCCCCTCAATGTGTCGGCTCCATCCACGTAGAGATGATCCAGAGAAGTGCCTGCGGCATCGCGAAGCCCCATAATTTCTATCATTCTTTCGTGCATGCCGCCAGCCAATCCCTCGGCGATGAGGGCTGCTCCTTGTGCCGCCTCTTTGGCCACGCGGGCGAAGCCCTCCACCCTGCGGACCGGCGCGAAACAAGAGAGACGATGGGTCACCTCCTCACTTATTTCCGGGGTGCGGCATAGGCGGCCGGAAATCAGAATCTCCCGGGGCGACGAAACGATGGACATCTCAGCGGCCACACACTTTACGAGACTCTCCAAGAATGCCTCCCAGGCAAGACTGCAACTGGGTATCAGTCCGGGTGTGAGCCAAGATTTCCTCAGGTGCCAGACCCCGGATGCCCAGCAATGTAGGCCATGCCGCCGGAACAAAGGAGTTCTTTATGAAAGTCGCCAAGGAGATAGGCCAATTCACCGTCCATGGCACCCAAAGCCAGGTAACCGAGGGGTCCCGAAGTGCCGCCAAGGCCGTCCACTACCTTCCCGTTCTCCACGGCGATCACTGCTGTAAACGCACCACCCAGTTCGACATAGATGAACGAAGTTGCATCATAATCGAGGTTTAGGCGTCGAGACTGGTCGAATATCCCTAGCGCCACGGCACACAGCTTGTCCGCCGTGCCCATGTCGACTCTGTTGGCCTTGCGATGCGGGGGCACGGTTGAAAGATGGATCACAGCGGGAATGAAGTAGATCGGCAGCCTGCTGTCCCCTTCAGGAGGTCGAGCATTCTGCGCATACCCCCGATTATAGTGGTTCGACCACGATCTTGCTCATTGCTGAGAAGCAGAAGGTCTGTTTGCCATGACTCAATGTCTGTACGTTGACCCAAGGCAGCCCGTAGCCAGAGGGCCCCACGACCATGTCTAAAGGAGCGGCTGATTGCATCAAGTCCACCAGCACATGCGGATCAGCGCCGACCTCCGAGGCGGGAATGGACTTATCCAAAAAAAGGCGATCCCCTTCTATTCCACAAATGTCGAAGCTCTTTGTACCCGGATCAATACCGACGGCACGACGCTCAACATATTTCATGTTGTGTTCCATTTTTCGCTTAAGTAGCCCCAACGCAGTTTCGACTCCTGGGTGTATTTTTTGCCCAGCCGCACAGCCAAGAAAGCACGCTCCAGTTCCCGCCCCAGGTAGAAAGCATGAGACGCGTCCGTAACCTTCAGTTGAGCAAAAATCTCGTCAGGATCGGTGCCGCGAATAAACACGTCACGGTTGAAAACGGAAATCCACCGGTTATCGGTGAAAATGCGGAAATTCTTGTCACGCAATTGTTTATGCATGCGACGCAGTTCCGCTTCGTTGTAAAATTCATGGGGCGGATCCTTAATCGTGATCAGACTGTCGTCTATATTCTTCGGGAGCATCCGGTTTCGGTTCGCGTAATGCATCAGCTTGCGAGCCAAGTCTAATTCGCGAACCGCCCCATGAGCCCAACTTATTACCTCGGTAGTGAGGACGTAGTCTATCTGAAGCTCGGTGATCACGCCGGCCATGAGGGCGTTTATGCCGATGCTATCCGCGTCGGTCAGCTCGGTAAGATTGCCCAAGCCCATCAGCATCTCGGCATCTGGTTGACGCCGCCGCGTTTCGTAAAATCGATAAAGAGCGTCCGTAAAGCCAAAATTAATGGGATCCAAAATTGGATCCATGATGTAAGGTACGCCCCACTCCTTCAACTGGGCAACGTTCCGCTCCAATGACTCCAGCCCTTCTCCGAAGTCGGGGATAACCACCACTTTGCAGTGCAGCCTGGGGGCCAAATCCAAGTTTGCTGAGTTGACGCTTAACAAGAGGTCTATGCCGGCTTCATCGCTTGCGAGCGTAGTATCCCTGTCGAAGCTGTCCAGGCTCACAATGAAACCGCGCTGCTTCAGCCCTGCCACTACTTTTTCCACTCCTTCGAATCCACCCCGAGCGGGGCAACCCAAGTCGATGATGTCGGCCCCATTGGCGCGGTAACGTTCTGCCATGGCCAAGATATCATCCCAAGACATGCGATAGGCATCTACGATCTCGGCCAGGATCTTCACATGATACTCGCCGTACCCCTCGCGGACCCACTCACGGCCGAAGAAGACAGGCAGATCCTTCAGGTCTTTGGGACCGCGGATCACCTCGACATCCACGCGCTCCTGAACAACCGATAGGTCGCCCTGACAAAGGCCGGGAATTATGACTTGTCGGCATCCTCGGGCATTGGAGAGGTGTCGGGCAATCCACTGCGTGGTCATCAAGGAGGCCACAGAAATGTTGAGAACCTCCACCGCATATTCGAAGTCAGGCTCCATTTTTTTCAGCGTGAGCATAAGAGAATCTGCAGCCAACTTGCCGGTCACAAACAGGTAATCAGGCATTTTCAGATACCAAGCAACCTTTCCCTACTTCCAGCCTGTACATGATTTATCCCTTAAGCCATTCTTCCAAAGTTGTGTGTCGGATCACATGGTCACCGCTTATCATCTCTCGACGGAGTTCTCCGAAGGTTCCAAATCGCTCGGCTAAGGCGTTGTGTTTATGGACGCCTTCGAAGTTTTCCTGCCTGGCCAAGACGAAGGCATCATCGGGCAAGTCAGGATAAATTTCTACCACGTTGCGCAACATCTCACGCACTACTCCTTCCACAAACCTCGGGTTACGATGGGCCTTGTTGACAATAAAAAACTCATCCGTGCGTTTGAGAAGTTCATAGGTTTCCGAACTCATTGACGCCTCCACAATGTGCACGAGATTCTCTGCCCTCACGCGCATCTCAGAGCCGATCAGTAACGTGCCTCGTCCCCGCTGGTTGTGAGAAGCCATAGGGAGAATGTCAATAATCCGTTCAATCTGAGCCGACGTAAACCCTTCTTCCAGCAGTAAGTCTCTTGAGTAGCTACGGACCATATCCTGCGCACACGGGCAAACGGTCATCCCCTCGGTTTCGACCCCCACCAGACATCTGGTGTGCTCTTGGGTGCTGGAGGCCATGCTGATCAAGGTGTAGAGTTCTTCCACCGGCTTAGCCGAGATGGGGGTGACCTTCATCATCGGGGAATGCGCCCGGATATGCACTTCGGATCGGATGGCGTACTGCGTGCGCACCACCTGTTGGGCCAGTCGTTTCGCAAGTGATTCAATGTCCGGCGAGGGTTCCGGCAAGATTTCAGCCGTGACTGCTTCCAGTACATCGCTGAAGCGTGACATGTGAACACCGGCCTGTTCGGGTTTCAAGTCGGCAAAAATATCTAACTCAGCATGAAACAAGACACCTCGGCTGCCATTGGCTATCTGAATGATCCGGCTCAGGTTCGTGACCCCTGCTCGACTCAAGCTAATGGGCACGAGTGGTGCGGCCTGTTGAACGTCGTGCTCGATTCGCAGCTTGAGGCTGCGCTCAACCCGTATGACCCCTTTCCGGTCGATCCCTCGCAACAGCTCTTTCACGGTCACTTTCAGTACCTGGATGCATCAGATCCGGAGCAATTTCCGCCAACGGGACAAGGACGAAAGCCCGTTCCTGTAAACGAAGGTGGGGGATTTCCAAGGCATCGACGCGGCTGACTAAGTCATTATAGAAAAGGATATCGAGGTCAATGGGGCGTTGGGCACTTCGAAAAGATTCAGGCCTGCCCATCCTCTTTTCAATCCACTGCAAGAAATGAAGCATGGCGCCGGGAGAGAGTTCCGTCTCCAAGCAGCAGACGACATTGAGAAACTTGGGTTGATCGGAGTATCCCACCGCCTCGCTTTCATAGAAAGACGACGCTTTTATTATGGAAGTGCGAGTCTGGACGTACTGGAGCGCCTGCAGGATGTTGCCCTGCCGACTCCCCAAATTGCTTCCCAAGCACAGATAAACTCGGTTCAGGCTGGACATGACTTCTTATCGGCAGAGGATCATCTCGCGATAGGGGAAATGCTCTGCATGGATTGGATAGTTGTCAAAAGAGATCGTGTAATTCCTGCGAAAGTGCGCCCGGATGTGTGCCTCGATTCCAGGATCGTACTGCGGCGCGACGTATAGTGTCCGTCCCCGCCGCTCGCACACGACCCGGCCATCTACCACCACAACCACACCGTTCTTGACCACATACCGGGGACGGGCAAACATCTCCTCCTTGTCTTCCAGATCGGCGTAAATGGTTATGTCCGCATCAGCACCAACACCCAAGTGGCCTTTGTTCTTGAGGCCTAGGGCGCGAGCGGTGCCTGCACGGGTGATAGTCGCGATCTCGTACAAGGAGTATTCGCGGTCCAGTTCGGGAAGTAGAGCGTCCTTGCGCCCTCTGGGGTTGATGCTCTCAAATATCATGGCTCGATAGTCGCGGTCCATCAATAGCTTGATCACTTGCGGATAGCGAACGAAGGGCCCGGCATTGGGGTGGTCGGTAGTAAGAAGCGCTTGCCACGGATTGTCGATGAGCAGAAACAATTCTAATCCGGTTCGCCACATCACCGCGTTGATCGCATTGTGGCGCGAATAGTGAATGGGAACGATGCCACCACCGCTCTCGTTTTCGATGTCTTCGTTGAGCCATTTATTACCTGTTCTCCGGTGCATGCCATACTGCAGGGGAGCATCGGAAGTCATGGTGGTGGCCTGACCGAAAACGACTTGACCGACATCTACCGTGAGGTTGGGATGCGTGTTAACCATACGGGATACTTGTTCGGCTTCAGAGCGGTGAAGTTTCCCCGGTTGTTTGCCATAACTGAGGAATTGAAGATGGCAGAAGTGAGCCCTGCGCCCTTCAAGCGTCGCCATGGTCTCCATGGTTGTGCGGGCACTTGTGCTCCGGCCCAAGTTGATACCGTGGATATGGGGCGGGTGGGGTAATCCCAACTCCTCACTAATCCAGGCCAGCGTGGTGACAATTTGGCGGGGGGTGACGCCGAAGCCGACCACCTCGTCGTCCAGTTCGCTGACGTTACGCCCCCACTTCCAATTTTCCACGCCCCCGGGGTTGACAACCTTGATGGCGTAGCCCTTGCTGACGCCCAAAAGCCAGGCTACGTAGTCCCGGGCCTTTTCCAAATGCCCATCACGAATACATTCCATGATGAAGTGGTTGTTGCCCATGGTAATGAAAACCCCCAGGTCCAGAATGGGGGTGTCATCCAATTCTTCGTGGGTATGTCGCGCCAGTAAAGGCGCGGTGGCAGCTTCCATAACCGTCGTATATCCCATTTCCGCGTAGAGATATCCGGTCAAATATGTGGTGGGAACGGTATGACCAGAGCCGGAACGCGTATGATCTGTTCGCTCGCGTGTGCTGGCGTAGTGATCTTCTGGACGAAACTTACGGGCGGCGTTCACCTTCGAGCCGACTACATGACTATGGACGTCCACTCCCCCAGGCATGACCACCAGCCCGGTGGCGTCGATTGTCTCCACGTCCTCGCGATCCACATCATGCAAGGAGACAACACGTCCTCCCTTCACCCAAATGTCTTGAACCTGGCCGTTGATCTCGTTCAAGGGATCATAGACCTTGCCGTTAAGTATTCCTAACATCGTTTTATTGCCTCGATAATTTGGTCCAGTACCGCCTCATCCGTGGGGCGCGCGGACGGGAATACCGCACGAAGTCTGATAGGAACGTTATCCATTCGATAAGAGGTGCCGGCCGCATCCACTCCGTAGCAACTCGTGGGAAAGACGACATGCGCCATCTGTGCCGTCAGATTCCACGTCGGATCGATGACGATGGTGGGAATACGTTTCAGTTGTTTAGCAGCAACATTTGGAAGGTGCGCCACAGGGTCAGAGGCCAGAATTAATGCGGCATCAACTTCTTCGCGCGCCAGCACGTCAACGACACTGAATTCACCGGGCCCATATTGCGGGTAACCCCGCGCAAAACTTACAGCAAAAGGGTAACCGCTCTGCCAGGTGAGCACCTGGTCCGCGCCGGCCACGTTGCCGTGTCCTCGCATCGGTATGACTGAAAAGCGGGTATATTGATTCAATTCAGCTACCAGGGTAAATAGCTCTCTCACGTTATGGTTCCGCGCTCGGCTCATGGTCAGCCCCATCCCCATGAAAAAAACCCCGAAACGACACGCCTTCATACGCTCTGTCAGATCCCTCAATTGATCCAGCGGCACGCCACCTACGGACTCTGCCTCGATCTCTTTCCCCCGCAGCAGCGCTCGGAGCGTCGTCAATACCTCAAAGTCGGCACCAGGTTGCACTTGGATAAAATAGTCAGCCGCCTTTGCGCTCGCGGTGGGGCGCACGTCAACCACAAACACCATCCGATCCTGCCGGCCATTGGGGACATACGTGCCTTCCGGTTTCAGAGAGTAGCGCTCGAAGTGACGAAGGTGAGAGGCCGCTGGATTGCACCCCCAGAAGACGAGAAAATCCGCACGATTCCTCACTTCCCCCAAAGTGCAACTAGGCTCGCCGACCGCCTGAGTCGCCAGGGCAGTAGGGCCGTGACAGACGGATGAAGTGGTATCGATGATCGCTCCGAGGAAGTCGGCCAATTCGACCGCCTTCTTTTGCGCCTCGCTGGCCGATGAGCTGAGTCCATAGATGAGCGGGCTGTCCGCTTGGACCAGGATCTGCGCTGCCTCAGCAATGGCGTCCTCCCATTCAACCTCTCGCCCGGCGACGGTAGGCTTCCTGGGCGTAGGATCGTAATGGAGAAAGACCCCGCGACCATTGGCGCAGACTCGCCGCACACGGGCAATCCGGTTGTCCTCCACTTCAACGACAATATCGTCGCAGAGGCAGCCGCAAAAAGTGCACGTCACATTCTCGACAACCCTCTTCATGTCGGTTCTATCTCCACAGCAAGCCCTTTGAAGCTCGGCATCCCTGTGCCCTCCGTCTCCGGTCCAATGAGTGAATTCGCCACGGGTCCCATGGGAACGAACACCATCCTTGGAGGAAGTGCGCTCGCATGCACGGGTACTTCGACCTGGCCCGCCGCGGTCCGCAGTCGGACAACCTGTCCGTCTGCGATCCCCAGGCGGACCATGTCTTCTGCGTTCATCTCCGCCAGCGCGGTGCTCCGGTGATATGCATCCGAATCTTTCCCTTTGTGCAGGCCCGCTGCCTGCTTGATCGTGCGTCCTGTGACGAGCGTGAAATTCTCACTCACGGCGTTCTCCCAGTTCATCTCCGATCTCATCCCTAACGGCTCTTGCACTTGCCAGGAGGTTGTCCAAGCACGACTCTCGCCCATCCCCCTCAGCGAGCACGGTGCAGACTGGGCGGCCAGCCATAATCCGGTCACCGGGGAAAGGAATATCTCTTCTCCCTTGCTCTACGCCTCCCATGACCTTTGGCACAGTCAAAGTCCGTCCGGCGAACACAATCCCCTTGCCTATGAAAGGGCCTTCAAGGTGTTGTGCCAGGGAGAATTCGGGCAATTGGCCGGCCGTAGCCTTAAGGTGAAGTGAAAAAATGTTGAGCCTGTGAGCCCTCTCCACCAGCTCCATAGAGGCAGTGTAACGCGGGTTGACCTCAACCAGGAATGGACAGGGACAACCATCCGCATCATTCGCTACCACAAGATCCAATCCATTCACCCCTCGCAAACCAAAACGGCGAGTGAGCCGGGCCACCATGCTCTCTACGATTTCGAGGAACGGCGCTCTATTTTCCGGATCCAGCCGCAACGGCAAAAGATTGCCACACCAAACGAATCCCCGGGCTCCGAGTTCCGCCCGCCCGATGAGCTGCTCCGAAAGCCCGATAACCACACTCCTTTTCCCATCGGCCACGAAAGCTACCGAGGCAGACCGTCCTTCTATATACCTTTGCAGGACGTGAGCCTCAGTCAACGGTTCCCCAGCCCAAAATCGGATATTGTACCCGCCACCGCTTCGTACTGGTTTCCTGAGCCACCGGAACTCCGGAGCAGCCTTCTTCTCTTCTCCGGGCAAGAAGGTGACCGCGCAAGGAATCCCTTCCTCGCTGCAAGACTGCCTCAATCGCCGCCAGTCACGCACCTGGTGCAACACATCTGGAGCGTTGCCAAGCAGACAGCTCTTTCGGGCCAGTTTTGCTACAACCTTGGGGTGGTTTTCCAAGTTGGAGATGTACACTACCGAACTGAATTCCAGGCGGAGGCTGGCCTCCAGGAGCGCGTATGCACTGAAACCGAGGTTGAAGTCTCGCAGAAGCGAATAATTCTCAACCAGTTCTCTCTGGTCTCGATCACCGAAATAATCCACGGTGAAGACTTGGTAGCCTCCCCGTACTGCTGACTCGGCAATGGCACGCGTGCTGACACCAACCATGAGAATACGCATTATTGCTCGATTTCCTTGGCTGTAGCGTAGATTTCTTCGGCATCTAGCACCAGGCCATTCTGTTTGAAGAGTCGGGCGATACCGGCTCGGTGGATCTTCATCTTCAAGCCGCCAATGCCAATGGCGCCAAAGATGATTCTCCCGTGTTTCTCCACGCCGTCCCAAGTGGATTCGATCCCCTCGATGCCCAGGGGTGGGACGGCATTAACGTCGGCCAACACGCTTATAGTGGGATGCTTCGCCCAAATCGACTCAGGAGCCAACAGAACCCCGGCCGCGCCGCAACAAAGAGTTGCATAGGCCCCATCAAGCACGCGGGCAGTTCCTTCGGCATCTACGGCCTCGACAGGACTGACCTCGACACCGAACCGTTCTTTGATAGAGGCACAGGCTGCCTGACTGCGCGCCAAACTGCGAGAACTGAGCGTCACCAGCGCCCCTTCCCGGGCCAGCAAGGCTGCCGCCCTCAGCCCGACGGGCCCGGTACCGGCCAACACGGCTATCTTTTTCCCCGTGAAATCGCCTTTCGATCGAATCTTGGCCACGGCAGCAGCAGCGGTGGTGTTGCAGCCATTGGCATCAAGCATCAAGGATACTCGTACAGGGCCGAAAAAGGCAGCCTTCGCCGCATTAAGCGTTGCTTCGCCTTTGGGCACACTGGAGCCCCCAATAAAAACGGCCGAGTTCTTCAAATCTTCTATGCTCCTGGTAAACATGGCACCATAAACAAGACCGACCACCTCATCCGGCATGACCGCTCCATACTGGAGTACGTGATCGACGCCAGCATCATAGGCCGTAATGGCATCGAAACTGCTGGCAGCCCGGTCGCAGTCTAACTGGATTAAAACCTTTTTCATTTCCGTTACCCCCTCATAACCCACTTGAATGGTGTCGAATGAGCAATCCTGCGACTTCGATCACTTCGGCGGCGTCAAGCGCGCGCCTGCATTCTCCGGCACTTCAAAACCTGCTTCCACGATCTGAAGGGATGACAGGTTGCAGTCCGTCGAACACTAAATCCGGCATTTCGTTCCTTGTCCGATCACTCCTCTTCCCGCCCTCTCAGATTCCTAATCGCTCACAGTTACCTCGGCGCCTCTATTGCTACAATGGGAAAGAAAGACTCTTCCGCTCAAGTTTTTCTTGGCGAGAAAACTTTCCATGTTGTCCGCTATGATCCGTGCCTTTCTTTCATCCACCAAACCATATATCGTCGGCCCCCACGAGCTTTGCCCGGCACCATATGCCCCGCATTGGAGCATGAATTGAACCAAATCCTCCGCAATTTTTCCTCTGTGAATACCTCCCTGTGCCTTTGCGAAACACGTGCCTGTTCTGAGATCAATTTCAGTGAGAGCTTTCCCGAACTCCTCTATGTCTCTTTCAATAAGGGAAGGCAGCAACTTAACCTGGGTCAATCTGCATACTTCTTCAGAAATTCGCCTGGAAGAATTGAAACAGCTCATCGCTTCGTCTTCCTCTCTTCCAGATAAACCTTTCTCTGTTTCCGGAATGACGAGAACAAAACACCAGTCGGCAGGGAAATCGTGCCTGAAGATAACTGTTGGCGGGGTAACCACGATATCTTTGGAAGCGTTTTTGCGGCCGGAATCTATGATAAAACCCCCGGATTCGAAGCAGGCAACACCTATTCCCGATCGTCTTCCTCTCCCCAGTGATACCGGCCATTTCCCGTACGTTTGGATCTATTTCACAAATCTTTGCTAATGCCGTCGAGACTGCCAATGCGAGCTGCGTTCCGGAACCAAGTCCCGTATGTTCAGGAATACTATCTTTCAATTGAATTCTCACTGTTGGCTGCACCTGATAATGTTGCGAAAACCTTTCCACAAAGCTAATAACGTTTTTCTCGCTGCCATTTTCCGTAATAAGTCGTTCAGCTTTTGTTACCTTAACGATGGTTCTGGGATTGTCCAAGGCAACCCCGATGCTCCCGTATAATCTACCAAGATCGCCGCTTAAATCCAGGAAACCAAAATGCACCCTACAAACGGTTTTAACTGTTATCTGCATTTCTGCACCATATTATTTAATAATCCGCTCACTACAGTTCTTATTTCGCCGGGGTTTGTCAGGGTGGTTATGCCTTTCAAATTTCTAAGTTTGTCAGTATTTTCAACATCTATATGCCGCATCGTCAGTTCGAGCTTTTTCCCGCCTGGAAGAATCGTTATGGTTCTCCCTTTCTTTTGGTCAACGGGAAGAATATATATTCCTACGCCTGTTTTGTTGGTTTGAGATATTGCGTTTGTTATGATTGTATCTGCAATTCCATTCACTACCTTCGCCACGGTGTTTGCCGTCGCCGGAGCAACCAGCAAGCAATCAAATTGGCCGGTTTGCAATGGCCCGACAATGAACGGCGTATTAGCGTCTTCTTCAACAAGGACTTTCTTTGATATGCTGTTCAACTTGTCTGAGAGCTTATACCAATTCACCACCTTAATGGCGGCTTTAGACAAAACCGAAGTGATTTCCAAGTCCTTCTCCTGAGACAATTCATTCATCACTTCAAAGACTTCGGAGATGAGATCCCCAGAGCCTGTTATCGCCCATACAATTTTCAGAGGCATTGTTTTTCTCCTCAGGTGTTCAAGACTCATTTGTAGAGCAACGACGCTACCTTGATCAGACGATCCACCGTTCTGAAAGTGGCTTTGAGTCCCTCCGTGTCCTCTTCGGCACCTTGAACTCCTTTGTCCTTAGACCAAATTGTGCCACCCAGATTAGCTCCGAACGATCCACCACCTACAGGAATCATTTCATTTATGATGTAAAAGTCTATTATTGTTTGAATAGTGGGTTCCTGGCCTCCATTCCGATCCCCACCGACAGCGATAGCAGCTCCGATCTTGTTCTCAAAAACTTTCGGGTTTTTCGCCACAAGCGCTCTACAGCGGTCAAGCATCACCTTCAACTGTCCGCTTATCTGTCCCTGATAAACCGGGCTTCCCATTATCCAGGCGTTGGCCCATTCCAATTGGGGGTACAGCTTCTGAACATCATCTTTGTGAACGCACCCCTTTTGTTGTTTGACACAATAATCACAATGTATGCAGAAATTTATCTTTCTCCCTCGGACCGAAAAAAAGTCGGTTTCTACGTGATATTTCTCCCTCGCATAATTCAAGGCTGCCTTAACAGCGAAATCAGTTGCGCCAACGCGAGGACTGCCGGAAACTCCTAAAAGATTTATTAGGCTGGTATTCATGGCATTACCGGATTTCAGTCTTTCAGATCTTGGGCGGTTCGGCCGTGGCACCTCAATTTGTAATAATAGTATAACCTTGGCATCACTTCATGACAAGGGAGTTGAGATCGGTTGAACCGACCCCAAATGCGTAGAGGCACTCATACAGATCCAGGTGTGTTCCGCAGTGAGGCATTCCGTCCCCGCGCTTCAGTGGTCCCTGTGGGGAAAAGAGTCTGAACGCGCGCTGAAGCGCGGAACGGGGGAGAAAGTTCCGTTCCCCCGCTCGGAGATCTTACCATTCAGGTGGTCTTTGTCATTACTCCTTCTTTGGCTCTGCTATATAGTCATAGAGGAAAGCCGCGACGAGTGCTCCGACTATCGGCCCTATGACATATATGGGGAATTGCCACCACAAGTTTGGCCCACCGAACAGAGAATCAGCAAGATAAGGTCCAAACGTACGGGCTGGATTAAGTGACGATCCTGTCACGTTACCTGTCACCGTAATGTCAGCCGCCACCATCAGCCCTATTATGAGCCCAGCAAATCCCGCTGGAGCCCGTTTGTCTACGGCAGAGCCCATGATGGTGAGCATCAGGAAGAAGGTGGCGACAGCCTCGCAGACGATTGCCTGGCCATAGGAAACGCCCGCAAACATTCCGGTAGCGCCAAGGCCCGTCTCAACCGCCCGAAAACCGAATATGATCACAAGAGTTATCGATGCCAGGGTTGCGCCAATGAGCTGCGCGATAATATAGGATGCCATATCGCCTGCAGGCAAACGGCCGGTCGCCCATAGAGCAACGCTCACCGCGGGGTTTATGTGTGTTCCGGATATATGGCCAAATGCGTAGATCATGGCAAGTACGGCAATACCGAACGATATCCCTATTGCAAACCACGCTGCAATGTCGAGTCCTATGCTGAAATCATTACCGGCATAAGGGGTCCACCCCTTGATAACCAGAACTGCCGTGACAACCGAGCCCGTGCCCAAAAAGACCAGCACGTAAGTGCCGATGAGTTCAGCAATAAAACGCTTAATAAGGTTCACCTGCTCCATAGTGCCACCTCCGTATCAAAAGGCTTAGCGCTTCGAGTAGGCGGGGATCGGAAGACAACCTTTCGATCCCCGCCTACAATAAGGTTGTCCAACTCAAGACACGAGGTCTACTCCTAGACTGCGAGATGCCACTCGCAATAACCCTTTTCGCCTTTCAAGAAGCCGGTTACATACGGGACATTGCGTTTGACTAGAGTGCATACTGCGCAACCCTTGCAGCCTCTCACCGGAGCACCAGGTACCGCCGGGTTGAGGGCGATGCAGTTTGTCATCAGCGTGGCCGTGGTACATTCAGGGGTCAAATAACAGGGGAAGTCGGCCATACTCATCAAGGCTGCGAAGCGTTGGGTGATGGCACAGGCCGGGTAGGTATAACGTTGGGGATTCGAGACGACCTCGTGCTTGTCAATGGGGCTGAGGTCCACGGGGATGCTCTTGATCTTTCCACCACTGCCAATCGGGGCAATGTCTAGGATCTTCTCACCGCGAGTAATAATGTCGATAAAGTCGGCATTATGCAACTCATCTGCCTCGCCACGGTTGGGATGCATGGCCGCGTAATTGTGGAAGCGCTTGGTGAGCAGGTCCACGACCATCGGAACAGTAAAACTGTCCAGCCACAAGAGGTAAGCCGTTGCACAAGCCGGCGCCCCAGTTGCCACCGCCAACACATCCCATTCGCTTTTATAGGCATTCATCTTTATGCCGGCACGCATGGTGTTTTCAAAGACGTCCATCATGGCTTCATAGATCCCAAAGGCCATATCGTCCTTGAACATATTGTACGCGGATTGGGCCATATGGTGGCCAATCTCGCCTACACAAAAGGCCGGCACTGCTGTGATGTTGGCCGGATGTACGCCTTTTTTCAACGCTGCCACAACCGCCGGCTTCATCTTCTCCTTATATTGGGCCATGTACTTGCGAGTGTCGAAAGAGCTGTGAGGCCCGTGTCCGCCCAAATTGTGGGTGTCCATAAGCTTGGCCTGAGCGGCCACTGGCTCCCGATAAATGAACTGGAGCTGGTCCACTTCAGCCTGCTCTGCCTCGGCAGCGGTTTTTCCGGACTCCAGGCAGCGCGGAAGGCTCCGCACAGACCGTAAGAGGTATTCATCCCCCAGGATTTGGAGGCAAGAATGGTCTGTTTGTGCTGTTTTGGAATATCCATTTGGCGGAGAATGCGGTTAACCAAATTGGACACGGAGCCGACAGACAAGGCGAAGTCTACTACGCATGTCAAGCCGTACATACCGCCGTAGCGCCTCACCGACTCCAGACCAATGAGGGCCTTGTTTTGGGCAATGGCATCAATGAACTTCCACATCGAGGCCTTAAACCCTGGGTCCTCATCATAGAGAATCTCCAGAATCGGGGGTGTCTGGTAATGTTCTATGAAAGGATCATCCTCCGGTCGGATGGTTTCCGTCAAACCGGTGAGAATTTCGTAATGAGCATTGACGGATTGCACGTGCAGGTCAAAGACCTCTTGGCTCTGAGCTTCGAGCGGCTTCATTTTGTTGACGGCATCTACGTAAGGTTTGCAGTCGGTAAACTTGAAAGTCCCGCCTCGTTTCTCCTTGATGACGTTAAATACGGACCTTGTCGCCCCAACTGCTTCGTTAACCATTTTTTCGTACAGCGCACTGCTTGGTGCCATTTTTCTCCCTCCTTGCTGAAGCTAGGTCAGTTTGTGCCACCCCACACAAAAGAAACAACGCACGATGATCGGTTCTCACCCTCCTTTCGCAACGCGCTCACGTTGCATCCGCCTCGGTTAAGGTCGCCAATCCACGGAGAAAGACGTCTGCGTCCGGCGGAGCGGGTCGTGTCAGGCTCCCGGAGTGCCGTTCGCCGGCATGAAGCACTCAAGTTTTTCCCCGAACGGGTACTGTCTGCTCCTCCCCCTCGGTGCCTCGAACTCGCACAGTCACCCCCCAATGGTTTGCCCTGACCACAAAGCGCCGTAGCGGTTTATGCCCCGACTCACTAAATGGGGCCCAGAACCAAAAAAGCCAAGTCATCAGACTTGGCAGCCTAACTGCAAGGATACGGATTTCGTTGCAGCATAGCAGTCCCATCCGTAGGGTAGCCACTTATGAAGATGTCTTTTCCAGGGGCTTTATCGTCCTGGCATCTCCCTTAATCTGTTCTCACCTCATTGAGAAACATGCCCTCGTGGCATCTGTCTCGTTCAATTTCACTAGTCCTCGACGACAGACCTTTGCACCCAATACGACCGGCCCTGTCAGGTTCCCGAAGTGCCATCAGATGGGATGAGCACCGTCGGTGTCGCCGCCTGTGTGCCTCGAACTCGGATACTGCCCTCTCGCTTCCTAAAACGAGAAAACCCTATAACGGTTGATGCCCTGGCATACTAAATAGGGCCAAAACAAAAAAAGCCAAGTCATCAGACTTGGCAGCTTAGCTGCAAAGAGACGGATTTCATTGCAGCGTAGCAGTCCCATCCGTGGGGTAGCCACTTATTAGATTCTTTTCCAGTAACTATAATCTAGCAGCTCGACGAGAGAACGCAAGTATGAATCCGTGTGTTGCAATATTTTTCAGTGAATTGTATAAAACTCACGGTGAATGGCCTAATACGCCGATGAATGTGCGCTGATGAAATCATGTCGCTAAAATCCGATCAGATCACGCAGCATTTTCGCCTTCCCTCTGCTAATGGGTATTCTTGTCTTTGCCCTGTCGCTCAACTGAAGATATCGTCCCTTCCGGCCTAAACAGATGGACTCGCACTTATTGAGATTGGCGATGAAAGAGCGATGAACTCTGAAGAAAAGCCTATCCTGTAACCTTTCCTCCAACTCATTCAGAGTGAGAGTACATAGTAAATCCTTTTCAGAAATATGAACAGTTGTATAGTCACCAGCCCCACTGATATAAAATATATCTTCCACCTCGATTAAGAGGATACAGTCTTGCTCGTGTACGGGGACCTTTACAAAACCCAAATGGAATGCCCTTGACTGGTCGTTCCTCTTGAAGCCTTCTCGCTTAAACTCGTTGGGCGCCATCAATACCTCGCTCTTTCCACCTTGGACGTCGTTCTTGCAGCCTAATCAGCAAATGAGTTAAATTACCCCCGGCAAAGCCGGGGGCATATTCCTGTTAGCCCCTCAAAGGGGCCGGTGAAGAGCGCCCTTCAGGGCGCTTGGCCTTTGTGCCAAGCTTCAACGTTTCTCCGACTTTCGGTTCGACGATGCAACACATAAGACCTCGGAGCCATATTTCAAAGACGCCTGCTAGTGGACCGCATTCTCTGCTGGTGGGTCGGGTGTCCGGTTACCACAGCATCCCAGCATGGAAGTTCGGAACATGACCGTGGAACTGGTTGCTACTGCAGCGCACGGTCAAACCTTGGGGACTCACCCCGGCAAAGCCGGGGGCTTACCAGTTTTATGGTTATTATACAATAACCGAAGAAGCATTCCCCAAAAAAAAGGACATCAAAAACATGCAGAAGGAAGGTTCGAGGATTCTCCCGTCAACTCTTTAATGAAGGAATATCACAGCATGAACGGAACGTATCCCTGATCAGGCTGAGACCGGCAGTCGTAGCGCCCCCCTTGGTTCCCGAGATTATACGAATGTGCCTTCAAACTGGGAACTTACGGGGGAGACACTTTTCACAAACAGGTTCTCCCCGCAGTCTCCTGGTTTGAACGTCCCTTGGAATGACCGCGGATTCACTAAAATTGTGGATAATCAAGTAGATACTTCTGGTGAAATTAACAGGATTTTCCCCGAGTTCCTGAAAGTACGAAAGTCCTGGTTTCTGTTTTCCGGTCCCCGTCCCAAAGAGAGGGCACTGTAACCCTGTAAAGTGCACGTCGATTTGACGTCGAAGAAACTGGAATTATCCAGTTTTCACAAGCCATCTTGAAGAATGCGGTGAACAAAACAAGGGACGGTGCGGCGAGATAATCCGGGTCTGAGAATCCAAGAGTCAACCCTCAGCACCATGGAGCACACGGTTATCATCCATGGTTTCAACCAGGCGAAATGCGTCAACTCCGGAGCGATCCCCGCAATTCATCAATTTAAGAACAAATCGATCGGAGGGTTTCGTTTGCCAGTCGTCGAACGAGGGGTTCTGCGAAGGCATTTTTCTGACCTTACCTGCATTTGGAGAAATTCTTGGGGTGGTCCACCAGCCAGGGGACACGCATATCGTCCGCTTTTCATGGATCACGGAACTCCTCTACAATGACGTCCAGAAGCCGAGTCTCACGCAGAACGTCGAGGCCTGCGATTCCTTGGCATGTAAGAAAGCTTTCATTCTCCTTCCCGCTCAGGATGGGATTGTGTTAGGGTGGCCTGAATTCGTGAATCAATTTCTTGAGTCTGAAAGATTGACCGTCCTGACACCGAGCCTTTTTTCGGGAACGGTCGGAGGTGATCGTGGTATCGAGTGTGGAATCAATTCCAATAGCCATAGCAGGTGTGGGTAATTGTGCCAGCTCTCTTATACAAGGGATTCACTATTACAGGACCCAACTTCCCGAGGAATGCATCGGGCTCATGCACTGGGATATTGGCGGTTTCAAACCCTTCGATGTTGTTGTGGTGGCAGCGTTTGACGTCGACAGGAGGAAAGTGGGGAAGGATCTGTCGGAGGCCGTATTCGCCATGCCCAATTGTACTACGCGATTCTGCAAGAATATTGGGAATTCCGGTGTTACAGGTACAAATGGGGCGCGTCTTGGATGGATTTGCCCGTCACATGCGACAGGAGGATGAGAGCCGCACGTTTATTCTGGCAGAAGAGCCTGAACCGAACAAAGAAGTCCTAGTGAAGGCCTTGAAGAAGGCGGGCGCAGAAATCCTCGTTCTCTATTTACCTGTCGGTTCGGAGGAGGCTGTGCGCTTTTACGCCGAGTGCGCCCTTGACGCGGGAATAGCACTAATCAACAGCATTCCCGTTTTTATTGCCAGCGATCCTACCTGGGCCAAGCGCTTTGAAGAAAGAGGTCTTCCGATTATTGGAGACGACATAAAGTCCCAGATTGGCGCTACCATCGTGCATCGAACACTGGTGGATCTTTTCAACAAAAGAGGAGTGAAGCTCGAACGCACATACCAGTCTGAATATCGGAGGTAACACGGACTTCCTCAACATGTTGGACCGCGACCGCCTGGCTTCAAAGAAAGCATCAAAGACGGAAGCAGTTCAGTCCATGCTGGGACGGCTTCTAAGGGATGAGGACGTTCACATTGGGCCCAGCGACTATGTTCCATGGCTTAAGGACAACAAGGTTTGCTTCATCCGCGTTGAGGGCAAAGTGTTCGGCAACATCCCGGTTGAACTCGAACTCCGGTTATCTGTCGAAGACTCCCCAAATTCAGCGGGGGTGGTAATCGATGCTATCCGTTGTTGCAAGCTCGCTCTTGACAGAGGAAACGCTGGGGTTTTGCATGGGCCCTCAGCCTATTTCATGAAGCACCCACCACGGCAGTACACCGACGACCAAGCCCATATCATGACCGAAAACTTTATTCGTGGAATAAGTCATAGGGAATAGCACTTGACGTTCCGACAAGCCGGCTTTCTGGATTGGCAACCCGATTCCTGACGGGCAGTAAAAAGGCCAATGAAAACCACCTCTATCCTAATGTGTAAAAAAAAGAATCCAGTCGGCTATCTCGCAATCGGAGGTGCCGGAAGGCCCTATCCATGATGAAAACACACTGCAATGGCTTTTGAGACCTGATTCTGATGCTGATGAAGCTCTCCAAATAGCTGCCCTTGGGCACGACATTGAGCGGGCTATCGAAGACCGACGGGTTAAGAAGGCTCACTTCTCGAACTTTGAACAGTTTAAGGCCACCCATGCGCGCAACAGTGCTGCAATCCTTAGAGAGATTTCAGTGAAGTTCCGCTTGGATCCTGCCGAGGAGGTCTATTCCCCACTCTTGTAAGCGTTTATTACTGTGGGCAAATTTGTCTTAATGAAGCGTAAGTGCTACCCATATCTGCACGCTTCCGCACCAGTAATCATACTCCCTCAGAATCATAAGGATATATTTGTGCCTTAGCCTGCATTATGCGGCGGCCCTGCCATTTCGGAGATCTTCGGGCCGGTGATCGGTCACTCGACTGCCCCTCCGACCCCAAAATGCCGCCCGTTGTCTCCCCTGAGTCTCCGAGGAGTTCAACTACAACTACCTTGCTTGAAAAAGGGGTTTTCCACCCGTTTGTGAGCGCACCTCACCCGAGGCGACTCCGTCAACCAATTTTCACGTTCGCTCTTGTCAGCCGAAAACAGCTTGGTAGTATCGGGTCAAGGCGAATGCTGAAGCCACATAAACAGGCCACCTCCGACCGTGATACGCGACTTTCGCTCCGCCCTTGATCAGACGCTTGATGAGCCACTCTATTGACCGTTTCACCTCCTCGCCGCGGAGATAGAATTGCCTGAGGATGTGCAGGAGGTTATAGGCCAAGACTCCCATGAGCAACCGGGCCTGGCGGTGGCGAAGCGGTGGCAACTGGTCTTGTCCCAGCGCAGCGTGTTCTTCCCCTCTTTGATCCGATTCTCAACGTGTTCGACGTCAGAACTGATGGGACTTGCAAGCGTATTCTTTTGCTGGAGGAGTTGAGACAGAAATTCAGTCCGCCAAAAGAAGAGAGGCACCTGTCCAGTCGCCGGTGAAGTCTCATCAAACTAATAGGCGTTTGTGAGAGTTGCGAAGCACATTCTCACAAACGTTAGTTGGACTAAGCCGCGTGGGTGGGGAAAAGGAGGCTGCTGAGGGTATGGGGATTCAATGAGTTGGGGAGTTAGCCTGGCGGGACGATTTCTGGGACGTGAGTGCGTTCTTGAGGTGTGTGTTGCGAAAGTGGGGCGAACAGACGAGCAATGCTGTGTGGTTTGGAGCCTCTGTAATGAGGGAGATGCAGTAAATCTCGGGCTTATGGTGTACTTGGAGAGGCGGACGTTTGCCGGCAAACGCGTTCATGGGGAACCTCAAGTCTGAAGAGAGCAGCGGGTTCATGACGAGTCCTGGAAATTGGGGCCGCTGCGGGCAGGGGAGTCCGCGGGGTGCTCAAAGCTCGTCAAGGGGTGGCGGATCAGCTTGGCTCCGCATGCGGGGCAGACGGCGAGGTCGATTCGCGTGAGGTGGAATAGGAGATCCATCCATGTGGCGGCTTGTATACGCGGACCGATGGCGTTGTTAGGGAGGTGCGCAGAGAGTGCGAGAAGCTTGCGGGCGATATCGAGGTTGGTTGTTGCGTTGCGAGGAGCCATGAGTCCGTAGTGTCGGATCTTGACGAAGCCTGGCGGAAGGATGTGGAGGAGGAATCTTCTGATGAATTCTCCGGCAGGGAGCGTTACGGATCTTTTAAGGCCGGGGTTGTTGTTGTCTCGTGCCAGGAAGGTGACCTCACCATTATCCATTTCCACGAGGCGGTGGTTGGAGATGGCCACCTTGTGCGTGTAGAGTCCGAGGTATCGGAAGACCTGTTCAGCTCCGCCAAATGGTTGTTTGGCATAGACGACCCATTTGATGCCGGAGAGTTTCTTCATGAGGCGCTCAAAGGCACCGGGATCGAGAAGATGTCGGCTGCTCGATTGGAATCTGAGCACCTTGGTGTCGAATGCCTGCCTGAGGAGGTCGATGAATTTTCCTCGGAATTTTTTGGAAAGTGCGCGCACGGGGACGAGAAAGTTGTTTCGAGCCGGGATCCATCGGATTTTTGACTGATCCAGGCCGCCGCCCGTGGCCACAATATGGAGGTGGGGATGGAACTGGAGTCTTGGCTCCAGGTGTGCAGAATGGCGGTGAATCCTATATGCGCTCGTAAGCGCTCCCACTCTTGCGCCAGTTGGAGCAAGGATTGAGCCGCTGCTCGGAAGAGGATGTTGTAGAGGGTTTTGCGGTTCTGGAGGGTGATTCCAACCAGTTCATGGGGAATCGTGAAGACCATATGGAAGTACGGTGTGGGGAGGACCTTGTCAAATCGTTTTTCGAGCCACCTTGCGCTCTGCAAGCCCTGACACTTTGGACAATGCCTGTTGCGGCAAGAATTGTATGAGATGCGCTGGTACCCGCAGCCCTCATCGCAGACGTCCAGATGGCCGCCGAGGGCGGCGGTGCGACAGGCTTGAATGTCACGCATCGCTTTTGCCTGTTCAGGGGCGACCGAATACTCTGTACGATAGTGTTCCCCATGGCTGCGAAAGATCTCCGCGAGCTCAAGACGCGGCCTTATTGGGGCCGCCACCTCCGACAGAGCAGAGCATGCGCTCATGTCGCTCACCGTACCGTGATGTTAAGGCCGGTCGGACATATCCAATGGGCTTTTGATGCGACCGATCCAATGAGGGCTCACGTGGGTATAGCGTGTGGTGGTTCGGATGGAGCCGTGTCCGAGCAGAGCCTGAATGACTCGGAGATCGGTCCCGGATTCCAAGAGGTGAGTGGCAAAGGAGTGTCTTAACGTGTGAAAGGTGACGGGCTTGGAGATTCCGGCCGCTTGTACGGCCTTTTTGAAGGCCCCCCGCACGGAACAGGGCATGATGGGTTGATCTAAACCTTGGCCAGGAAAGAGATACGATCCTGTGGGCCTGGCTTGCCTCCAGTATTCCCTCAGCAGGACGAGGAGATGGTGGCTGAGCATGACGCAGCGGTCCTTTCCTCCTTTTCCGCTCCGCACATGGATGAGCATGCGCTGGGAATCGATATCACCCCTGGCACGCAGCGCACACACTTCGGATATTCTCATGCCCGCCGCATAGGCTGTTGTGACGATGGCTCTACACTTTACGGAGCGGATCTCCTGGAGGATGGCAAGAACCTCAGATCTGGTGAGGACTTGGGGAAGGGTCTTCGGGATCTTGGGATAGGGGATATGCTGGACCTGATCAGGTCTGTTGAGGGTGACTCGATAAAGGAACTTGATCGTGGCCACGTGCATTTTCAGGTAAGAGGCGGAGAGCATGCGCTCCTGGGTCAGATACACGAGGAACGCTCGAATTTCGTGCTCCTCCAATCCTTCCGGAGATCGCCGGAAGTGCTCTTCGAGGTTGGAACAGCATCGGAGATACGCTTGCTGCGTCCTCGTGCTATAGTTTCTCAACGCCAAATCTGATAGCATTTCATCGCGTAGCTTTTCCATCCGTGACCTCCATTGGTCGTGGTTTTTCAACAATCGGAAATGCTACGCCTTTTCCACACCAAACACGAGGGGCGTATCCGAACCCATGAATCCAGGCAGACCAACGAATAAGCCCCCATCCAAGGCGGCCTATCGAACGCGCTGGCACGCGTCGCACCGCCGCGAAGCGGCTTAGTCCAACGTTCATTTGATGAGGCCCAACGATCTGAGGTTCCTTTGTACGATTTTCCTTGTGTTCCGAGTCTCACTTACCGTCTCTCTTGTCGTCTCAAAACCAAAGTCTCAGCTTCTTGACAAGCGCCTTCATTTATGAGACAGCTCGACGTCCCGAATCAGGAGGCACTGCATGGGACGTTACATTGGATATGCTCGCGTCAGCACGGACGGCCAAGAACTGGACCTTCAGATCCGTGATCTCAAAGCAGCCGGCTGCCAGCCCATCTTCACCGACAAAGCGAGCGGGAGAAAAAACGAGCGGCCAGGACTCGACGACTGCCTCAAAATTCTCCAAACCGGCGATACGTTGGTTGTGTGGCGTCTTGACCGGCTTGGGCGCTCAATGCAGCACCTTGTATCAGTGGTCACGGAATTGAAGAGTAGGGGTATGAGGTTTCCGATCTCTACGAGATGGAGCTATCGACACAACTACGGCATCGGGCGGCTTGATTTTCAACGTCTTTGCAGCTCGCAGAGTTTGAGGCCGAATTGATCCGCGAGCGGACACGAGCAGGCTTGGCAGCCGCCAGAGCCAGAGGGAGGAACGGAGGTCGAAAGCCCGTTGCCGGGAGTGATCCCAAAGTGAAAATGGCAAAAAGAATGCACGAGGATAGGACCTTGAGCGCCAAGGAGATATGTGCAAGCCTCAAGATTTCTAGGGCAACTTATTATAGGTATCTGTCGCTGTAGACCTGCTTTTAGATCATTCTTAGTTTCCAACCCCTCATCCCATCAGGCAACAACGAATCTCATGCCTAGCGGTTGCCAGCCCAGTAACCTGGAACTGTCATGGACACCTGATGTGGAAGCGGAGAAGACATCTCCCAGGCCAAACCTATCCTGGCGCGCTGGAGTTTTGAGCGCAGCAGAAAGGGCCGTCGTAGAAATGCCCACATGGCCTACAAAAGACGCATGATCGCTGCATGACAGATCACTATTCCACGAATTTGGCACCCGCCGTCCTGAAAACCAGTCACGGAGTTGAATGAAAGCCACTACTATTTGACCTCAAGGATGATCGAGGATCACATTTTCGATTTCACACATGCGACCTCCAATTGGAAAGGCCCACGATCCTAATCGGGTGATTTTTTTAGTTTTCGTGACCAATCCAGCAATGATCATGACGGGCAACGTGTAAAGTACCGTGGCTCAGAGGCAATACCGAATAGCGAGTCAATGTCCATGGCACTCGGGTGAGGTTCGGGATCGAGGTGAGAATGCCATTCTCCGATGTACACAGCCTTCGATCCGTGTTCCGACACGGCGTGTTCCAGCTCCTGCTTGAACGAAATCCGTATCTCTTACGAACAAAGACTTTGTTCGAGTGGCATTTGGACCCGGCCCGGTAGCTTTGATAATAACCGCAGTGTTAGTGGACTTCATCGACGTACCCGATTAGAATGCCGCCCGTTTCAGTATCCAATGAGGACGCTGCCAACGAGACGATCGTTTCGCGAATCTCTTTCTCCATGACCAATCGAATAACATCTGGTTCCTGACAGACAGGGCATCCGGTGATCGGCTCCAACCGTAGTGACAGGGTGCAGAATTCCTGATCTATACGCGAATCCAAGTCGGGGGCAGGCTTTCACGACCATATCCAGTGATTCTGATCGATGATCGAGCCTTCCAGATAATCTAAGGCTATCCGGGACGTTAAGGTGGCAACGAAAGACATGTCGATGCCACTGCCCGCTATAACCGGCCTCCCGCACTCGTGAAGGATTATGTCTGATTCGGATTCCGGCACATCAATCCAGTCAGATGGAACCTCTGTCCCAGATCGACCAAGCGCAGCATATTTTCCGAGACAACCTTTGCACGCGTCGCGACCAGGTCTTACCAGAAAAATTCTCCCCATTGTGGCCTGCTTAAGAGACCGGGCATATATCACTGGTTTTTGGTTAATCACGGCAAGCTGATTGATTATGGACTCCACGCTCTCGTCTGCGACCGTGCTTATGACGAGATCGACCGTAGACATGAATGCTTGCAGACGATCAAGCGATTTAACTGCAGAGCCATCCAACACATCTCCTTCCCTAAATTCGAGGTAAGGATTTACCTCAAGAAGCCTCCTGATGACCACGTGTGTTTTTGGAGATCCGAAATCGTTGACTCCGCCAACGTGACGAGACACGTTACTCGGGGTCAACGTATCGTTGTCACATAGCCGAAATCCGCCTATACCTGCCTTTCCAAGTAATAACGCTACGGTGGAGCCAAGGGCGCCCAAACCGATTAGTGCAACTCTTTTGTTAGAGATGCTGTCGCTTATGACGCCAGAATTTCGAAGCCACAATTCGGCAGGCCTGACCGCGTACGTACGCAGACAGTGAACAGGGGACAGTTCAAACTGTCTCCGCTGAAGGGTGTTGTCTATGGCTGGAGTGGGAGTCCTCTTACCGCGTTCAACCACTGTGAGAAGCCATTTCACATCACCTTTACTGCCGGGGTATCGAAATCCTATAAAGTGCAAGTTCGCCAAGCTGATTTCTTGCCTGAGCAGTCCAGAAACGGCAGACCACGCATCATTATTCGGGGCGGTTGCCTCCAGTCCCCTTAGGAGGCCACGACCGTCATGAAACGGTCTCGGTTCATGCGGCAAGGACCACCAGTATCCGGTTTGTACCCATTCGTCTTCCTTCCCTGGGACTTCACTTGTTCCAGCTATTCTCTCCGGGGTCCACAGATCCCACTTAATCCACGGGAAAAGCCTGGAGATGTCGGCTCTGGCGTCGAAAACCCCTATGATCTGGCCTTCTTGAGTGAATGCAGTCAGAATTCTGGGTGGTGGACCGTCCACCACCTTCGCCGTCAAACGCAAAAAGTCTTTGACCAAGAAGAGGCGGCCACATCCCTGAAGATTCATTTCATAAGCAACCTCTGAGAGTAGGGCGTCCCCTACGTGGCGGAAGTGGGTCTCCAACTCGCTCTCTGCTGTGTCCGGCGGCCAATGTCCGGTGCGGTGACCCAGGAACCATTGCTCGGCCCTCCTCAAAGAGTCGATTCCACGGATGGTGTCTCCCCCTTCCAAGAGCCGCGTCTCACGCTGAAACAAGCACAGAGCCCCGCCCGGCATTTGGTGTCGATAGTCAAAGAGTCTGTGGCTGAGGCTTCTTACCGGCTTCGGGCAAAGAAATTAACGGAAAAACAATTGGAGGCTCAAACGGGGTCCCTTCAGGGTAAATCAAAGAAATGGGTACCGTAGCGGTACCTCCAGGAGGCCTTATCCTCAATGGTCCGTGGAAAACGAGATGACCTTGACGCAACAAGGATTCGTCAACTTCCAGTCGAGGATAATGCTGAGTAAGAAGTCTCCTTTCCTCAATGTAGTAGAGGGGATAAAGCGTGATCCAACTTAGGGACATAGCTGATCATCCCCCATGGGGCGTCGGTCTACTCTCGTCAATGAGCCTCCGAGGATAATTTGTTTTTTCCCGTTGTCACCTTCACTGTTTCCAAGCCCGTATTCACTCACCAGTTCTCCATTGTCCGTTCGAATTTGGTACTTGCCATCTCGGAAAACGTCGCAAATAAAACACAGCCTCTCTGCGCCGGTATGCAGCACGTCGTCGTCATTGCTGAGATGCTGGCGGTAGATGGCCAGCGCATCTTCATGAGGGTGCTCATGGGGGCTTTCATCAGATTGGGGCGCAGAAATGACAACGTAATCTGGAGCGATCAATTTCAATGCATTCAGGTAAGGCTCGTCTGCCTCATCTTTCTTGAAAAACGACCGCGAACCGTGGTGAGGGGCAACCAAGATCACGGCTCCCAACCTTTCTTCATGATATGCTGCGATATGCTTTTCCCACGTGTCGCGATCAGCATCTCCGGGGATCATGATCCATGTGTCCCCAACTCCGAATTTTAAGACAGCACATTGCTCATGAATTCGATTATATCGCTGGTCAGGGGTCTCCCCTTCGATGTCTTCCTTGACATATTCTGCGGGAGCCAAGACGTAGCACTCAATCTCGCCTATGCCCATCGGAGTCCTGCTCCCTGCGAGTTCTGTCTCTGTTCCATCGCCTTTCTTAACCTTGTCGATTATGTCTTTCAGAGCCTGATACGCGTCAATGTGCTTCTTGCCGGGCACGTGGCCCGAATGCCAGACTTCCTTGATGGTGACAGCGTCAGCCAACTCGACCACTCCTGCCAGGTGGTCCTTGTGAGGGTGGGTGTTTACAAACACATCCAGACTTTTCTCGCCAAGCAGATCCTTGATGAGCCGCGGGACATCGATGCCGTTGTTTTTATAATCAAGGTTGATGTCCACCAGTACGGTCTTGTAAGTCCCACTGTCGGCTGCCAAAACCAGCGAAGATGATCCCTGTCCGACGTACAAGACTACAATCCTAAGGGCTATCTCACTGTCTGCTGGCCAAATCACGTCCTGCGCTATGTTCGCCATTGATAACTCCTAAGTGCATGTGGATCGGTCTAGATTTGCAGGTTTGGCAGACGCCTCATCTAACACCCGTTCGACCGTAAAAAGTAACTTCTTTTACGTAGTAAGTGTCTCGTTGATTGGTCCGATACCAAACAAGAATCAGCAGCACTAATATGCCGGCAAAGGCGCCCATTTGTAGGTGTGTCGTCCAAGAGGCAGCCGGTCCCCAAATCGTGGAGATTGCCAGTAGCGCCGTGGCAATCAGGAAGAAAACGATGAGACCTCGGTGATAAGCGTAAAGACTGTTGAAGCGGGTGGTTCTGTCCAATATTTGCAGCGTCTGTTCGTTGCAACGCATAGTAGAATAGATCGGTAAGAAGTTTGAGGGCCTACGACCTGACGAAATTTCTCCCTGATTGTCTTCAGCATCTTGCGAGAGATACCCCTTAATGCCCTGCGTTAATGCTCTTTGAGAATTCCGCCCCCCCATGTCCTCTGAATGGCCGGTTCAATAATACTTTCTTCTACGGCCTGCATCAAGTGCCCCAGCATGACGGATAGGGCTGTCAGCGCTATCACTGCAAAGGCACTTGGAAATTTCAAGGCGGATGCCATGGAAGAGATCGAAGGAAAACAGATAGGAACCCAGCACACCAGAAGAGTTCCGGGGATGAGAAATCCAAGAATGTCGTAAAAATCAATTTTGTTTGTCACCTGATCTCCATCATGTACTACCGGAGATGGATCGCCATTAGGACGGAGGAGCTTGTGGTATGAGCAGGTGATACGTCGACGAGTCCCCCAGTTTCAGAAGATGGATCGATTTGGGGCGAATCGGACGGCACTGGTCCTGCTGCAAACTCATTGAGCGGTAGAGGTATGCAATACTAATAATATTCTGCTGTTCCACTGCGCCACCTCAAGCGAATCCATGCAGGTGAAGTGCTTCTGCTTCCAGATAATGACAATAGTGAGATATGTCAAGCCATTGGCCACACCAAAGCCCTCCGGTCCAGCATTTCGGAGCCACTGCTCAGAGATGACGAAGTTCGACGTGCCTCTCGGCGCGTTCACTGCAATGCTATATGAAACTCGCCATCGGAGAGGCCCGAGAGCGTCTTCAAGATGAACGTCACGTGAGTAAGACGTATATTATTTGTCTGCCATCCCTTTAGGCACTAGCGAACGATTAAGAGAGACCGATGTGCTTGTCGTCCAGCCGGGACCTTCTTCTGAGGAAAACCTCTCGGGTCCGAAATTGGGGCGAAAGCAGTGATTTCGCTTTCCAGGGCACACGGTGGTCCTCGGGATTCATGCTGCCATTTTTCTGCTGAACTCCTCGTAACTCATGCTGAATAACGAAGAATTGTTCATGTACCGTCGGTGGATGGCAAGGCCCTTGACAAACTCCCAGTTCTATGGCCAACTTAGATCAGCGCCGATTTGAGCACAGATTGCTGGGCGCTTTATCAAGTGCAGCTAAAGCGTGAGGAGTCCCGTCCAGCGTTGCTGCGGCGGTTTTTTCGTTCTGACCTTGAAAAGGTGGACTCCTAAAGATCACGCCACACGTGGAAGGGGCTGATGATGACGCGCACGAGGAGGCAGGTTTTCATTCCCAAACGGGAGACCTGAATAAGATCAGGAAGAGGACTCCGTTTCTCTTCGAGCAACGGGAGGGCGTATGCGCGTCAGAAATTGTACCGGCTCTTTATCCACAGAAGACAAGTCTCAGTGCTTTATGCTGAGCCGCGTCCTGCTCTACATGGATCGCCTCTTAGCTCGTTACCCGAAGCTGGATTACGAGATTCTGGAGACTATTCATTGGCTGCTGGGGCCTGAAATTGTCGAAGAAGATCTGTCTGCCTCTTGGTCTCAATGTTGGACTTCAGAGGAACGAAAACGACGATTTGAATCGGAGATTAGACGAGGAGATTCGTGACAGCCGAGATTTTGCCCACCTCGTGGATCCTGCTCTTCGTCACAACCAGCAAGAATGAACAACTGCGCAGTGATTGATCTTCTCCGGGGTCTGTTTAAGAAACGGCTGAATGAGCTCCGATACTCCGGCACGTCCGACATCGAGAAAAACCTGGCCATTTTTCAGCAGATGTTCGATTTGAACGAGCTTGAAAAAGAGATTTGCCTGTTCCTTTTCGTCGCTGTCAACATATGAAGAGGTCCAGAGCCTTTTTCAATACCATCTCCAATGCGACCGTTTTGCAGGCAGGAATTATCTCGCAACCATTCTCGGCTCCAACAGCCCGGCAATAGGAGATGCCCTGAATGGGAAACTCTCCAAGATCGGAATATTGGACTCTGATCGCCATCGCTCTCTTTCTATGGATTCCGGTTTTGTGAATCTGCTGCAAAATACCTCTGATGCGGACATCAAAACTGAATTCTTCCGAAAAGTGGATCCTGATCCTGTTCCTCTCGACGCCCATACCGTTGATCCTCAGGTTATCGAGCACATCCTCAATCTGCTCAAGGAGAAACCGCCTAAGCTCCACTCACGTCATTTTCTACGGCCCGCCCGGTACGGGCAAGACGAGCCTGGCGTACGGCATCGGCAAGAAACTTGGGCTCCCCATCTATCTTGTGGAACACGGCGGAAAAGAAAAAAGCTGGAAACGCCAGGCAGCCTTTACCGCGTGCGTGAACATGGCAAGCCAAGGTGAAGGCGCGCTGATTATCGCGGATGACGCCGACAATGTGCTCGGCACACGCCACTCCTGGTTCTTCTTTGGTGAGACCTCTGACAAACGCTGGCTCCATGACATCCTGGAAACACCAGGTGTCCGAATGATATGGACCGTAAACTCCATCAGCTGGGATCGAGGAATCCGTAGCGCGTCGCTTCTCTTTCAGCCTCGGCTTCAAACCTTTCACCCGTGTGCAAAGAAAGCGAATATGGGAGACTATTCTAATTGACTACCGTCTCGATGCCTTTTTCAGCACCTCTGACATGGACGATTTGGCGGCTAAGTTCGATGTCAGTGCCGGCGTGATCGAACAGGCTGTGAAGAAGGCGGCTGAAATAGGCTCTAACTCCAAAGAGGAGATTTATAACGCAATCATCCTCTCTCTGGAGGCCACCATGAGCCTGATCAATGGAGGACAGCAAGCCCGTCCGTATCCCTAAGATCGATCCTCATAGCTTTTCCATCGAAGGATTGAACGTCTCCGGTGTCGATCTCGCGAGTCTGCTGAAAGAGCTTGAGGCCTTCGACGAATACCTCAAAACCCGGAGAAATGATGATGCAGCTTCCATGTCTCTTCTTTTCCATCGGAGTCTCCGGGGTCCGGGAAGAGTTTTCTGGCCCGCTTCATAGCGCAGCATTTGGGCAAGGAGATCGTTTTCAAACGGGCCAGCGACATTCTATCGAAATGGGTGGGCGAGTCCGAGCAGAATATCCGTGCTTGCTTCGAAGAGGCCGCCACGAAAGAGGCTGTATTGGTGTTGGACGAGGCTGGACAGTCTCATCGGAAGCCGAGACAGGGCAGCACATTCCTGGGAGGTCAGCCAGGTTAATGAGTTTCTGACCTCGATGGAATCCTATCGCGGCATCCATGATATTTACCACTAACAGATTAATCGATCTCGATCGCGCTGCGTTGCGCCGCTTCAACTATAAGACTCGAATTCGGCTATCTAAGACCTGACGGTGTGGCGATCTTCTATAAGAAGATTCTCTCATCCTTAGATAGGGTCTGATCTGGAAAAGGAACTGGAAGGCGAACTGAAAAATATCCGAGTGTCTGACCCCTGGCGATTTCAAGGTAGTCAAGATCCAGTTTCAGTTCAAACCGGCCGATCAAATATCACATGAGGCATTAATAGAAGCCCTGAAGGAAGAAGCGAGAGTAAAGGAAATTCACATGGGCAAGAAAGCTATCGGTTTGCCTCAAGTTGTAAACAGTCCCTCACTGGCAAAAGGAGGAAGAAATGGCAGAGCAAAACGATGATACTCCGACCACGGATGCGACTACGGGCTCAGCCCATGAGCGATATGACCGTCCTACCGCCCGATTCGGGATTTCTGGGCAGATTTCTGCAAGAGACCGAGAATATGCTGAGGGCCAGGGCCATGCGAATGAGTGGTTTGCTTCGTACACTCAATGAATCGGGACAGCGCACGGAGCTATTACTGAGAAAAGCAGCAGAGCGAATGGAGGCCGCCCATTCCAAGCTTGAAAAGGATCTGAAAAAGGCTGGATTGATGCCTCCCCTAAATGGAGACGAGGCTGATGAAGCGCAGAATCAGTGATCGCCGGCTGTTATCAGGACCCGTATAAATTCCGAGGGCTCATATAGGGACATACCCTTTTGAGCATCCGGAGAATCTCGCGACCGGAAACCAGCCATATCCGGTGAGGACAACGTTCCTACCCTTTTTGGAGCTTCAAGTATAGTTCCAGGGCAGAAGCAACGTGACAACTGAAGAATCCTTGAAGCTCTCTTGCCTGCTGGTACAAGGTCTCTGGAAGGCTCAGGCTGATTTTCCGATGGCTTTTCCCCACGTGCCCTCTACCTGGGCCCGCACCGTTTGTCCTGATTGCGATCCCTTCCACAAGGGAATGTAGTCTGGCATCAATTAAGGCTTCTGTCCGTTTCTTGAAGCCCTCTCCGTTGACCATGAGCAAGAGTTCCTTGTCCACTGTATTCTGAACCGTGTCTTCGATTGCGCTCTTCACGGCATCGTTGATGAAGTTCATTAAATCATAGTCTATAGAGAAGTCTTTGTTAGGGCGCGGTTGGCTTTGGTTCATTATTTCCGCCTTTACGTTCTCCTGATTCAGCTCATGCCGGCGCGTTTGACACGGCATTTACGTGAAAGACGGATATGATGCCCCATTTGGTATGGCTGGTTTTGTATTGTTCACAGTAGGTCGGGGTGCGAGGCTAACTCTCTCGAAACAAGACCGGCCGAGAGGTGGGCACCGCTGAGCATATGCAGAGGACCACGCTTCAGTCCCATTGCACGAGACCGTTTGTCCATGAGGAAAAGCGTTCACAAAGAGCAAGTTCCAATATCCGGCCAGCAATTCAATCCTGTCCGAGATACCAGAAATTACCCGGTTAGGATTTTGACTCGATGCTCTTCAGCTCCTCAAGGGCGTGGGCAGCGGTCCTGGGATTGGTTTTTCGTTTACCTGGGCGCACCTTCGCGGCGTACGGTTCCGATTTCAGGAAGGCTGTGTTCGGACAAAAATCAGATCCACTCGGCCATTCAAGTCCTCCCAGGTCAGACTGTACCTTCACTTGACTGAACTTGCTTTCATCTCGAAGCCTTCCGAACACCCCGCCCTCTTGAATATACGGTTTCATATCCAGTAGCCGAACTTCCCCGGTACGAAATTTCAGCTCTAAGATGTAGTTATCTTTCGGCACTGCATCAACGATAAAATGCATCATCATATTTCTCATCTATAGATGCGAGGGACAGGGTCTTGTTCGGCCGACAGGTACTTCTTATGCAGCCTTTCTCGCAAGTCCTGCCCTGCCTTGAAGAACGGAAGCCTCTTTTCCTCCACGACTGTTGTTTCTCCTGTCTTGGGGTTCCGGCCCGTGTATCCTTGGTACTCTCGTACGGTAAATGATCCGAAACCCCGCACTTCTATTCGATCTCCCGCGATGCGGGCACTGGACATGGTGTCGAACACCTTGTCCACTTTCTCCTCGGCCTTCCGAATCGGGAGATCCATTTCTTTACTCAAGGTTTTTGTAAGGTCAGATTTGTTCATATGGAATCGAGTCCTATAGCTACTTACTTCTTCTTACCGGACTTCTTCGTGTCCCCTTTCACCGCGTCCTTGAGAGCCTTGCCGGCCCTGAAGGCCGGTGCTTTTGTAGCAGGAATCTTGATCTTCGCTCTGGTTTGAGGATTGACACCTGTTCGCGCCTTTCTTTCAATCACCCTAAAGGTGCCGAGCCCGTCTAACCTTATTTGCCCATCTTTTTTTAGAGCCTGCTGGACGGATTCCATTAGGGACTTGAGAACCGCCTCTACTCCTTTCTTGGTGACATTGGTCTTCTTTGCGATTTCAGAAACGAGTTCAGCCTTGGTCATGATAATACCCTCCTTACAATCAACGGATTTTACAGCAAGCGCAGGTCGTGGGAAGTGCTCTCGCTATATCCATACCGGGATGAATAGTCAATCAGCAAACGCCATGATAAGGACAAAAAAGTAGCCCGCAGCAAGGCACGACGAGCCGCGGGCTTTATGTGGACTCCCAGCGAGCGAAGGATGCACCGGCCGCGAGGAGACCGAGAGACGGTTTAGTGGAAGCCGGCTTATCGCTCCGGCTCATGAAAAAGATGATGGATAGGGTTCTTGGTCCCGTGTGGACATCAGAAAGACGGGCTTACTCTTCGCGTTCACCGCTAAACCGAAGACAGTCCCAGGGCAAGAGATACTCAATTTCTGTGCCTAGTTCCCTAACCCTTGCCTCCCCCTCGTCCCAAAAAATCGCACGGACAATGAACTGACGCTCTGGAATTCCTCTCAACCACACGCGGCATCCTCTGTACAACCTTGAGCCGTCTATTCTGCCATCTGCATCGGCTACCAGGTTGGGTATCCCGAGAAGGCTTTCGGTTAGAACTCTCACTAAAGGTTTGATCGGTACGGCGGGGTCTACCGGGAGTGGTCGATCCTGATCCCCGAAGGATTCAAGGACCACATGGGCCGCTATTCCCTCGGGTCTAGTGTCTGATGGTGGAGAATTCTGATGCCCAAAAGCCAAGTGGATGAAATCGCGTGCTATGTGTCCACTCTGGGTTGAGATTCTGAAAAGTCGGCTTTCATGGTCGCCTCCTACAAGATGGGTCTCTCAGGGAAAGACTCTGGAGAGACTACCGATAGGATGGCCGGCCCGAATGACTGGAGACCGGATGCCCGTAAGAGAAACACAACCACCAAGAGTTGCGGGCGACTCATAGGCGCCCGCAAGTCCTCCATTTCAGATCTATTGTCGCACCGTTAAAGGTTTGAAGAGTCTCCCCATTGGGAGCCAAGAAAGGGCTAGTTGAATGCGAGCGTCCCAGGAATGCTAAGATCCAAACCCTCTTTTTCTCTGGACGTCATGACGTTCGGATGACGGATTCACCTGCAACTGAGACGATGAAATTCCTTTCTCTCGGAGACGCTGCTCCATGATTTCCACATAGCTGGGCTCAATGTCGATTGATATGGAATTTCTCCCGGTTTCAAGAGCCGCAGCCGCGGTAGTCCCGCTACCGGCAAAAGGATCGACCACGGTGTCTCCCACAAATGAGAACATGCGGATCAACCTTCTGGCGATCTCAAGGGGAAACGGGGTGGGATGACTACTCCGCAACTGGCCGGAGATGTCAGTCCAGACGGATTGGAACCATTTCGCATAGTCATCTGTTGGAATGAACGACTTCTCTTCTTGCCACTTTGAAGGCCGCCTATACCCACCGGGCTTTCTGAGAAACAGGATCGTTTCAATATCATTCTTGATGATGCCGTTCGGCAAATTGGGCTTCCCGAGGAACCGGGATGATCGGGAGGCTTCGAGTCTAATGTTTGTAACTTTTAACCAGCGGATGGGATTGAGATTGTCGAAGCCGATCCGGCGAGCGCGGACCTGAATATCGCCGGCAAGTGGTAGTACATGATGCTTGCCGCCTGTCCGTCGTGAAATACAGACGTCTCCCACGACGCAGGCAATCCGGCCACCCGGAACAAGAATCCGTAAACACTCAGCCCAAACCTTATCCAGTTCATCAAGGAAAACATCGTATGAAGCTATATTCCCCAGTTGACCGGACGTCTCCGGGTACGTAATGAGGTCGCTGTAAGGCGGACTCGTGCAGACCAAATGAATACTGTCAGACGGAATAAAGCTGAGGTCTCTCGCGTCCCCTTGCCGAATAAGATGCTTTGTAAATGAATTTTCCATGTCCTCTTATCTTGAATCTCTCGGTCCTGATAGATGCTCGAATTACACTGCTCCAGGTGAAGTGACCCGTGGTAGCATATTCGCCATCACCTTCTAGTGCGAGCCTGGAAGTGCAGACCAGTCGTTTGAAAGACAGAAAAGAAAGTATTACTTTGAGCCTGGGCCGCGTCTCTTTGAAGTCTTCGGGCTGGAAGGAAACCCTGGCAGATTCGATTCAATCGGCTCAAGGAATTCCAGGTCATTCCAGGGAAAAATGAGGGTTTCACCTGTCACTGCGTCAACGACCTCGGTCGAGTGGGTTCCCCAATTTATTGATTGCAGGAGAAATACCCTCGAATCGTCTTCAGCGACATGGGTGAGCTTCATACCTCGGAAAAGAGCTACCCAGACTGCCTGAACGGGAGTACCTCGTGAATCGTCTTTGCTATGGTGCATCTCGTCGTCCCTTCTTTTTGGCAAAGCCACCCATGAAGAAAAACAATTTTGGGAAGAATTTTATGCCGAAGGCGGTATCTGTCCGTCATTCTGGTACGTAGGGGTTGGAGGTTCTTCGGAAGCAATATTGCCCTTTATCAGTTCGCGGATTGCCTTGCACTCTACGCCGGTGAGAGTCTCGCCTCTGTAATCCTTCGGGCAGAGAAGCTCGTTCGGAATGAACTCTATTTCTGCGTCTCCAAGCAATGGAACCCGCACCAGAATCGTGACTTCAGCGTAGGCAACTTCCAGGAAACGGGAGAGTTCCTGTCCGCGGACGCATCCTGTGCTCAGAAAAATAAGGTCTTCGTCCGGGAAGTCATCACATCGAAAGCTCGCCGGGGTATAGAAAGCTTGCCGCAACTTATCCTCGGTAATCCCGCACCTAAGTAATTGCTGGATTGCTGTTAGCGTGATCAAATCGTACACGCTCATGCGACGGCTATCATCATCCGTTGTATAGAGTATCCGCTGTGTGAACAGGCCGGCCGCAGCGAACTCCCGGCAAGCCTCTTCACTGAGCCAAGGGGCTACAGATGTGAGGTCTGCATAGGAAAAAAGTTGTTCTTCGAATGGGTTCAAGGGGATCTCCTTTCGTCGGGAGACACAAGTGTCGGTCTCTTTCCTGAAAGACCATCAGTGGGCTCAGGTTATTGGCAGGACAATTGCTCACACGGTTGCGGGGGGGGGGTAGAAAACCTTGCGGGCCGTTTGTGCCTGGCAAAGCTGGCTCTGACTTTTAATGCAATTGTCTGACAAGTCTTTCTTCTTGAGAGGCCCCTGGCCAATCTCAGGTCGAAAGGAAGAACACCATGGAACTTATCGAGTGTCCCGAATGCCGCAGGACGCGAATCTCGATGTATGAGCTTCGCCACTTGATGCGGCGCTATGATCAAGATGAAGATGGAATTGATTTCGAGCAGTTTGACGAAGAGGTCTTCAAAAAGGACGAGCCGTTTACGTTCCGGTGCCAAGACTGCGAGCATGAGTGGCTGTGCGACGACGATACTGAAATCGATGATCTCATATGACCAGTGTTCACACCCGTTTTCCCGCGTAAGATAGAAGGAGTTTATCTTCTGTAGCAACCGTCTGACGTCCCTCGAATAACAGACTGAAACAAGCCGGATAATGAGTGTTGCCACGTTGGATCGAGTCGCCAAACAAGGTCCAGACGGAAGGACGTAGCATGGAAAATGGCCCCCAGAGCTGGGTTTATGAAGTCACATGCTCTTGGAAGTCCTGAGAACGAATTTGGGCAATCTTCGATTGTGGCCTTGCCCAGAGTATTCTTCGTCTCGGAAAAGCGCCTCTACGGCGATCTGAGAACCTCCTGGTTAGGGGTACGTACCACGTTTTCGTGGTCTCGGAAGAAAAGATTGACGGTTCCGCTCGGTCGCACTACTTTCCCGGGAAAAGACGCTCATCAGAAACGCCATCCAGGGGATATGCGACTATGCAAATAAAGGAAATTCTTGCAGAGCTGGAGTATTACACCGGGGCGTTTCCTCGCAGGGCCTTGGCACGGGCCATTGAGGAGCAGGAGGACATCACTCCCGATCTTGTAGACATCATCCAAAGAGCAGCGGACAATCCTCAGCAATTAGCCTCTGACCCAGATTACATGGCCCATATCTATGCCATGTTCCTGCTGTCCCAGTTCCGGGAGAAGAGGGCTTATGGACCCCTGGTACAATTTTTCTCACACCCAGGTGAGCTGCCCTTTGATTTGGCGGGCGATGTGGTAACGGAAGACTTGGATAGCATGCTTGCTTCAGTCTCATGTGGTGATGATTCGCTTATCAAGGCCCTCATTGAAAACCCCAAAGCCAATGAGTACAGTTCGTGGGGCAGCCCTGAGGAGTCTCGTAGCCCTTGTGTTGACCGGAGAGCTTACAAGGGACTCCGTGATCCAGTACTTCGCTACCCTTTTCCGGGAGAAGCTGCCCAGAGAACCCCATCACGTGTGGGATTGCCTCGTCTCTTGCACCATGGATCTGTATCCAGAGGAACTCTACGAGGACATTGTGAAGAGCTTCCAGGAAGAGCTGGTTGATACTTTTTTCGTGAACCCTCAACACGTTCGCGGGGCGCTAGATCAAGGCAAAGAGTCAACACTGGCTCGGTTGAGAGAATTTCGTTCCTATCGTTTGGTGGAAGACACCGTGGCAGTGATGGAAGGCTGGGCTTGTTTCAGGCCAGAAAGTGACTACGGCACGAAGAAAAGGAAACAGAAAATTGGCAGAAACCAACCTTGCCCATGTGGGAGTGGAAAAAAGTATAAGAAGTGCTGCGGTAAGCCCGAAATCCATGTCATTCATTAGTCAATGGTGGTTCTATCCTCGGCGCCGCGGCGCATGCCACAAGAAGCTTGGGGCATTTCTCAACGCCGGCAAAAGCCTGCTCAAGACCTTGCATACAGGAGGCATCTTGCCATGAAGATCGTCCGAGTTGCCGTGGTACAGGACTCCCCAGCGGTATTCGACCGGGAAGCCACCCTGTCCAAGACTGAGAAACTGCTTGAGGATGCCGCAAAAAAAGGAGCCCAGTTGGTTCTGTTTCCAGAAGCCTTCATTTCAGCATATCCCAAGGGGCTCGACTTCGGAGCCCGATTGGGAATGCGATTTCCTTATGGCAGAGATGATTATCTGCGTTACTTCGAGAGTGCTGTGGAAGTTCCCGGAGAAGCCACCCGCATTCTTGGAGAAGCTACCAAAAAACAAGGCGTGTACCTTGTTATTGGAGTTATTGAGCGGGACGGAGGAACTCTTTATTGCACGGCGCTGTTTTTTTCACCTCAAGGCCAACTCCTGGGAAAGCATCGTAAGCTCATGCCCACCGCTATGGAACGGCTGGTATGGGGATTCGGCGACGGTTCCACCATGCCGGTCTTTGACACTCCAGTGGGCAAGATAGGTGCAGTGATCTGCTGGGAAAACTACATGCCCCTTTTCAGAACTTATATGTATTCTCAGGGCGTACAGCTTTATTGTGCGCCTACGGCGGACGATCGGGATACGTGGGTCGCTTCGATGCAGCACATTGCCCTTGAGGGCCGCTGCTTTGTTCTAAGTTGCTGCCAGTATCTGCTCAGAAAAGACTGCCCCGAAGATTACGGTGCGGTTCAAGGTGACGACCCGGAAATAGTGCTCATGCGTGGTGGGAGCTGCATCGTTGGACCGCTAGGCCAAGTACTTGCCGGCCCCAGTTTTGATGGTCCGTGCATACTAACCGCTGACCTGGATATGGACGATATTGCAAGGGGCAAGTACGACTTGGACGCGGTGGGGCACTATGCCAGGCCGGATGTATTCCAGTTACATGTGAACCTCCGCTCGACGGCTCCGGTTAAAGCATGGACCTGTACTGAAGAAGATCCTTTCACCCCCAAATCGGAGTGATTTTCCCTCCTGCTCACGATGGGTTTCCGACCACTTGGTGGGCAGGGATGTGAAAATGGCTAAAGTCCTCGAGTATGAAATAGTTGGTGAGCAAGTCCTGCTTCTCTTCCATTACCATCAGCATCGGCGAAAACCACGAATCGACAGGAATTTTAGTCGGAACGGATCATGATGAGGTCTGCACCTGCCTGGGAGTAGAAGGATCCGGTGTCGCATAATGAGTCCTGTGATTAGAGCAACGCTACAAAGGCCCCAGAGAAGGGTTCGTGCCGTCACATGTTCTCAAACTTCGCGAGAACAATCCTGAGCGATTTTCGTGTGGAGTCTTATACCAATGCGCGGACAAGAATATGATTTTAATTCGCGTTAGGTCGGGATTTGTGCTATCTCCGTCCGAGCTTTTGGGAGGTAGTTATGGGAAGGATCACTAGAGCCTGTCCGCATGTGTCAGAAAAAGAGCTTCGGGCGCGTTTGAAGAGTACAAAAGATCGCAGGACCGCTCTGAAATTGCTGGTAATCTTGAATGCGACGGTGGATCCGAGACCAGCTGAGGAGATAGCCCTGCATACGGGGGTCTCGATTCACAGTGTACACAATTGGATTCCGGCGTACAACCGATCCGGCCTGGAGGGCATCTTGGGTCCTGGAACAGGTGGGCGCCGAAACGCGCACATGACGGTGGAGGAAGAAAGCCTGTTTTTGAGGCCTTTCTTCGAGAGGGCCGCGACGGGGGAAATAGCAACAACGGCCCAGATCCGGGAAGCCTTGGAGGAACACGTGGGCAATCCTCTCCACCACTCGGTGGTGTACCGTTTCTTGGACAGAAACGATTGGCGCAGAATAAAGCCCCGACCTAGTCATGTGCAAGCCAAGAAGGGAGAACAGGAAACCTTTAAAAAAAATTCCCCAACACAGTAGCCCAGGTCCTGGCTGAACGAGATCCGGAAGACACAAAGCCGGTTGTTATCATGTCTCAGGATGAGGGCCGATTCGGTCGGATCAGCGATTACCGATACTGTTGGGCTCCCAAAGGTATGCGCCCAAAAGCGCCCCGGCAGATTGTGAGGAAATTCTTGTACGTGTACGCAGCGGTTTGCATGGCTCTGGGGAGAATGACTTCTCTCATACTTCCCTATGCAAACACTGAAATGATGAGCCTGTTTCTACAAGAGGTCGCCGAAGACTTCAAAGACTTCTTCGTGATTATGCTGATTGATCGGGCCGGATGGCACGTGTCAAAAAAGCTCAAAATTCCAGAAAACATCAGATTGATACCTCAACCTCCATATAGCCCGGAACTCAACCCTGTTGAGCATGTGTGGGAGCATCTCAGAGAAAAGGCAACACCCAACAAGGCATTCAAATCTCTCGATCAACTCCAGGATGTCTTATGTGACCATTTGAGAGCACTCGGAAATGCCCCGGAGCTACTACGCTCAATGACCAATTTTCCTTATATGAGAGTCACTTGTTAGAAACCGCATTGGTATCAGATCCTTATGGACCGAGCATTCTTGATGACACGCCAGAACTGGTCTTTTGTCGGAATATCGCCGGCATCTTTACAAGTGTTTCTTGTTCCTCCCTCGGTACAAATGGGTGTCGGAAGCGAGATTGAGGACCAATCCACCGTGTACAACTCGGGCACATCGGCCTTTAGGGCCTCGATCAGTCGCCCTTGCGCGTCCTGCCCTGCTGAATCACGATCCAGGCCCAGGTACACCGTCTGGTTCGACCAGCGTCTTATTACATCAGCGATGAGCGATGTCTTTCGCGTCGCTCCACCAGTAGCAACCACATTGGTGAATCCATGCGAGAAGCAACACTCTGCGTCAATCTCTCCCTCCACCACAAGTAGGGGGCGGTTCACGTCAGCCTGTGCAAGACCGAACATGGAACAGCCGAACGAACCTATAGTTGTGAACTGTCTTCCCTTTGCTTTGAGGGTTCTTAACCGGAGAGCTACCACGGTACCGTCAGGATTCGCAAATTCGGTGGCTAAGGTCTTTGGAATTCTGTTTCTGCCTCCGTCAGGAGGGAGGTAACGGACTCGGAAATGCTCGAATGCACCCAGGGTCACGCCACGAGCGTGAAGATACTTTTTCAGATAACCAGTACCGTCCTTTGCGTACCGAGTGAGAAGGGGATATTTTCTCAATACGCCAGTGCTTATCACCTCTGGCCGTTCAAACTCCGGTATCTGGATCGCACCCATCCTGACAAGCTTCGATGCTGAGATACAGATGCGATGAGCTTTGTGGGGAAATTCGAAAGTCTCCGCGATTCTGCTGAACAGATGCGAGATCGGCCTGACCTCTCCATCCTGGCACGCCCAACAATTATAGAGAATACTGCCGTCGTCATCGATCAGGATGCCAAAGCTGGGTTCATCGTCTGTGCCATCCATGTGGGTCTCAGCCGCGGTGGGACAGGAGCCATCGCTCCAATGCCCCTTCACCTTCACCGTGTCTGGATGGGTCCCGAGTGCGGTGTGAATTTCGAGATGGATATCCTTATGGGTGTAGGACAGATTTGCCATTATCTCCGAGATCGTAGTGCCGAGAATCCGGTCAAACTTTAGGGCCAGGTTCACGTCGAGGTTCCGTACCAGTTCCCACGTGGTGATAAACAGCTCGTAGGCACGAATGCTCTTATGGTCCCTGGCATGAACCGCTGCAATACCGGGAACGTTGATGCGGAGTTCCCCCGTCTTGGACGTGGAATACGGGCGAGTGACAGATATCAATCCTTGCGCCTCCAGACTTTTCAGAGCCGACCTGATGCTTTTTTCGTTCATGGGCAATCCCAGAGACCCACGAGGAGCATGGCCGAAATGAACCCGGTCTATGGAGAATATTGGGCATGAGATGACGTTCCGCTCAAGTGTCATGTTGAGAGCTCTCAAGAACACGGTAAATTCCGACAGAGTACTCAGGTGGTCAATGGCGACATGCATCGAAGCTTCAATGAGACGATGTTTCAGAAGGGTGTTCATAACCGGAACTGTGCGACCTACTCTTACTGTCTTGCGAGGAAGCAATTCAGGGACGGGTACTCCGAGATCGACCAGAGCAAGCTTCGCTGTTTCGAAGTTTCTCTGGATGACTTCTACAAGTTTCTCAGCCTTGCCGCACCTTTCCTTCGTAATCTTTCTCGGATTCGATTCGCCGGTTAGCAGAAGGTAGAATCGTAGGAGTCCATACAGATTCGGGATGTGGGTGTCAGGCTCTCGAGTAGGGAGAAGAATCCCAAGTTCATGGAGCCTCCCGAAAGCATTGACTTTATCATCGGGCACATCAGTCTTCAGGTCATCGATGCTTAGGCTCCCACGGAAGTATTGCTGTCTCAGAGATACGTTGTGGATGGCTTCCAGGACCTTGAGTTCGTCCAGAGAGAGTCCCAGAAAAGGGACCACGTGACGAATGATTTCTTGCGCTAGGAGCCTGTCGGACTGGGAATTGAGATTACCCATAATTCCCGCCCGGTTTTTTCATAAAAACAGCTGCAATGGATCTGGTCGTATCAGTTAAAAGTTGACCGGGCCGAAATTCCGGCCTGAAAGGACTTACGAAAAGTCCCTATTTGTTTCTTTTGGTTGTTTTTGTCCGTTCTCAACCTATTTGGCCAAGGCGTAGAGCCTCTTGAGGTTAAAGGCGATACAAACGAGATCCCATTCGCCTTTCACTGCGTCCAACCCGCGTAAGAGGAATTGGCGAAAGCCCATGACCGACTTGATGATGCCAAATACAGGCTCGATAGTGCTCTTGCGCATTGCATAAACGGCTTTGCCCGCTTTTGTTCTGAGCCGATGCTTCATGGTGTCCACGGCGTTGGCGGCATCAGACAAGGGCGGCGGTTCTTGGAACCGGTCCATGAGCGAAGGATGGTGGCTTTCTCGCTTGACCGCTATGTAAGAGGTGACCTCATTCTTTTCGCACAGTGTTACGTTGTCTTCGCTGAAATAGCCGTTATCCGCGAGGATCTCCGTAACGGTCCCAAGCGCTTGTGGTAAACGCTTCAGGTTAGTCAGGGCCGGTTCCAGTTCTTGCTTGTCGTTAGGGGCTTGGCTCACATGAGTGGTAACAATCAGCAGGGTTTCCGTGTCCACACCGGCTTGGGCGTTGTAGGCCTGCTCGAAGCCGCCCCCGGATGTCGGCATGATGCGTGATTCGCTGTCGTTCAGACTAACCTGGTCCTTTTCCGTTGGACCGGCAGTTGGCGGCTGCGGTGTTTTACCACCGGTCTTTTTACCGGTCTCTTGTTTCTTTCCCGGCTCGCTCGGCAATTTTGGTCTCATATGCCTTTTGTTCTTCTGCATACCGTTCTGCCGCACGCCGCTCGATCTCGGCCTTGGCTTCCTTGATTGCCTTGATGCGCTCCTGGCGGATCGAAAGCTCAGCAGGAATGTCCATGCCATCAGGAATATCAGCATTATCGGCGGATTCAGCCTTTTGGAGCAATTCAACCACCTCTGCCGCAAGCTGCTTTTCCAGCTTGCAGGCATGGCCGTAACTTAACGCCTTGTGTTTGGATGCGTTGGCTTGAACCTTGGTCCCATCGATACTGACCTTGCCCAGCTTTAGGACCTTCATCTGGTGGGCAATACCAAGTATCTCCACAAATATCTTCGTTAACTGGGGCAGAAACCGCTTGCGGAACTCGGCAATGGTATCGTGGTCGGGATGGCTGTTGGCAGCGATGTAGCGGAAAGCCACCGAGTCATAGGTGCTTCGCTCCAGTTTCCGACTTGAGAAGACTCCCGTAGCATATCCATAAAACAGAAGTGCCACCAGCATCTCCGGGTTGTACGGCTGTGAGCCACGGCCAGAATAGGATGCTCTCAGAGGCCGTAGGTCGATTTGCTCCACAAGCTCGACCACAAAGCGGGCCAGATGCTTGTCCGGCAACCAGTCCTGAATCGATGGCGGCAACAGGTAGAGAGTCTCTCTATCAACCTCAGCAAATGTTACCTTCATGTAAGGCGCACCTTGAATAACCATCTGATTTGTAAAGGGAATGTAGCACGGAATGGCCCTGCAACCCAAGAGGAAAATGCTACGAACCCCCACAATATCAACCTCTCGACCAAACACGTGTCCCCAGAAGACCCGGCCGGTTAAGTCCGACAGCCTCCTAGTGCCCAGCGTCCATTGTTCATGACTGATTATCCTTGTTATTACAGTTTTGTATATACAATATGCTGATATGATTCATTGCCGAAGAAAAACAGACCTAAATCAAGCTTATGTTGTCGTTATGGTTATCTAACTGGTACATATCCTAAAATCCTATTTGCTAAGAAGACGTAAAGGAAAAGAGAAAGATTATAGTCCCCCATACACCCACCATGTACATCCTGGGATCCTTACGACTGTCATGGTGTTATTGCAGTCATCTCCAGCCAAGAAGAAAAGCAGAAGGAAAAGATACTTCGATAGCGATTGTAGTACCTGGGTACAGTCCATTCGAGGAAGTACCCGCATTGGGGCATGGAAAATGAAATCTGTAGTAAGTTCAACAAGACCCCTGCCTTTCAGAGTTTGCTTTGGGAGATCCGAGCCTGAGTCTCTGCTTCACGGCTCTTTTGATGCGTTTCCCAGTGCCAACCCTTGATCTTGTTTTCTACACGGGGTATCCAGTTAATTTCCCATCGGATGTCGTTCAGGTTTGAAGTGATCTTCTTTACGAACTGCTGATGTTGCTCGACTTGGATCCGCCACTGGCCGGACAGTTGGTTGACCACGAGTTGATCGCTACAAAAGATCGAGAGATTTTTTATGTAAGCAAATCGGCTCCTTACCACACGCGATAAGAGCGTTACCGCAAGGTATTCAGCATCGTGACCAGTGCCGACTATGCTGGTGTTGATCGACTCTTTCGCGAGTTCACTCCCATCCGGTGCTGTCAGAAGGTACGCTATGGAACATGGCCCTGTGCTTTGGGATCCGGTAATTCCACTCGTGTAGCCGATAAAGTCATCGGTTATCTGTCGCTCATGCAAATGTACGACATTGTTCATAGATCATTTTCCTCACTTTTGAGACGTCAGTCATCGGAAAGACATGCGGCTGAATCCGGATCAAGAGCTTACGGGAGATCAAGCCGATAACCACGCCGTCCACAATTGTGGACTGAGAAAAAACTGTTTTTCTAAAGAAGACGCGATAGCGAAGGATCATGTCCCTCTCGGTCTCCACGTCTTGAAACCTGGACACAACTCGGGGATCGTGTCCTCACCTTCGGACTGGATGCATTGCCCCTCTTCCATCCATTCACATGCTGCACACCCGTGACGCCAGACGAGATCCAACATTCTCTTTGGGTGTAGGAAGGGTGCCTTGGAGTACCAGTCCTTGGCGAGGCCAAGAAGCTGTATCAAATCCCTTTCGGCCTTCCTGTGGTCTTCCCACGCACTGCGAGCCCAGAGCAAGGCAAACTCTTGCCGGCTTCGCCCTCCTTCGAGATCCCGGAACTTTACCGGAGGCTGCCGAAGAAGCTGTTCGATGAACTCGGAGTATTGTTCCTGGCTCATTCGGCTTAAGGTAATCCCTTCTTTCATCAAAGCTCTTATGCGATTTTGCTCTGCCAGGCTTTCTCCTCGGATGTCCCTCAATGAACCCATGTACACTGATCTTCCTCGTCAACGATTTCATGAAATCGACGTCGCCATGTGTCTCCTATCTTATGCTCTGAGACGCGGGCTGAAAATTCACTGCGGCCAGCTTGTCGTACCGGAGGGATTTCTGTATCAGTTCAGACCTCCCCGTCCCAACCCTGCGCCTCGCGGGGGTGTTTATGTGATCCGACGGGATGATCAGATCGGCAAACCCCTTGGCCTCGTTCATGCCGGCGCTGGGTCGCGGCCGTGTGAGTCGAAGCTCTGCCTTCCAAACCGTGGGCGAAACACCAGCATTTTCAGGGGTTCCCTGCGAAGAATCTCTAGTCCGGAAGACCACTAAATTTCTGCAGCTCGGTCTGCATGTCACATGCATCGAGATAGTTACAGTAAGCGCATACTTCATCAGGGTAGGCGCATTGCCCGAAACACGCGGGGCGCTCAGGGTCTTCGACTTTCTTGGTAGTGGACATGTAGATTTTCCTTTCACGTGGACATTGCTATTTAGAGAGTTCTTTACTTATTTCCTCGCGTTCCCGGTATTCCGCCTCCATCCAGCGGTCATCGGAATCGTCGTAGTCTTCTTCAGGTGCAATTGCCGACTCGAACCCCTTTCGTCCAGAGATTTAATGATTGCCAGTTCAGTTTACTGTCCTTGAGACATTTGGTAGATGTCATTGGCAATATAAGCGAGCTTCCCTGCTGCCTCCTGTATCTCCGCGAACTCATCCTTATCCTCAATACTCGTCGCGAGTTCCCTATTACCCAGGCATCTAGCCCATACGCTCTCTATTAGAGCGAACCCATTTTGCAAAGACGATCTCATTTCAGCGATCATCTCCTCCAATTTCTCTGGAGTTACCGGCTCGACGGATCCAGGCTCGTACTCCGGTACCTCTGCCAACAGGTCGTCAACTCTTTTCATTTCGCAACCTTTCTGGTGTCCTGTGTACACGTGTAATGTAGTGGTTTTCACGTTGAAAAATATCCGAGTGAGTTTGCCCTAGAATGCAGACTCACTCAGCCCGTAGCACGGGATGCTAGAAACCTGATTCTTAGCGGATTGCCGCTGTTAATTCGTCCCATCGGGAACGTGGCTTTAACAGGCATTTACAATGAAGTTGATCCGGCGGCCGGCATTGCCCTACGATCACCTTCAGAGTTCGACCTGGATACCGCCGCAGAACAAGGCCCGCAGTTGCAGACCTCAGGAACACATCTTGATCTATCCGGCACGCCGATCAAATCTCACGCAGAGCCTTCTTTACCTCAACGCGATCCTGGATCAGATAGTTGACGGTGGGCAGTCCCGCCTGCTGGTCGCCAACAAGTTTCTCGTTCCAACGTTCGATAAGTTTGCACACCCCTGACGCCTCGAGTTTGGACGCCATCCACCGGTCTTTAAAGGACAACCATTCTTCGTCGTAGATTTTGCCATTACCGTTTTCTTGCCAGTACGCCTCGATACAACCTGCGCCTCGATACCAATCAGCGCCGGCAAGGCCACGGTCTACCATGCTGTCTTCGGCATGTAGACACATAGCGATCACGGCATGAGCAAGAGCCACGAGAAATGACCTGTCATGTCCTGCTAAGGTCACAAGGAACGCCTTTAGATCGTCGCTCCACTCGTCCACGATTTCACGAAAGTCTTGAATTGCCCCGTCCATATCAATGAGAGGACCGATTACCGTTGATGTGATAATTTCCGTTATCTCTTCGTCTGTAAGTTTCATCGTTGTATCCCTTAACAGTTGCCTGCGGGCTCTATAGCCACGAGAGGATCAGGCATAAGTTTCTCCATGAAGAACTGGAGTTTACACTCGCCGTCCCGCCACCACTTCCGCAAATCTTCCAATGGTACTAGCGATGCTATGGTCACAACATCAGACAGAAGTTCCGAGTAATCATCCCGAAACGATCGTGCCCAAACTGTAACCGCCACTAAGGCAAGGAAAATCTCTCTGTCACCACGTGCGACTTTCAACAGAAGCGCCTCACCCTCGGGCCGCATATCTCTCCTTAGAATTGCGCTCATATCCTTCAACCATTTCACGTCTTCCAGCACACGCTCGTGCCATATTGAAAGTATGATTGTTTTGATTTCTTCGTCTGTAAATTTCATCGTTCGCTCCCTAACTGTTTATTGCGGGGATCCACATTCCCCGTTCCATTCACGGTAGCGTGGTTCGATTCCCGCTTGTCCACATGCCCGATGACGATTCACCCATCCAGTATCTCGCCCTTGAGAGTAACGATTTCTTCCTGCAGACCGCTGCGTTTGATGTCATGGACTAGGGCATCAAACTCTTTGTCGGACATGGGCGGCAATATCTGGGCATAGGGGTGGATTTTCATTTCTTTTTGCTCCGCCACTTCCTTCAGCAATCCTTTCCATCGCATCCATGATTATCCTGGACGCTGCCAGGTGGCCCATTTGGCATCTTCAGGTATTATCAACCTTGCAATATGCCTGCTAATTGGCCTGCTGGTTATTTTGTAGCACCTTTTATGTGACATGTCAATACCTTTCAAGATCGCCATGGACATGAGCGCCAAAATAAGGCATAATGCCAGGACTGTGCCGGGTTCGCGGCGCGTCTCGATCCGTGATGGCTCCTTTTGGTCCATTAGTATTCGGAGGTGCCTTTCAGCCGCTCATAGTATATGGCCTCAAGGTGCCGGAAAAAATAAGCACCAGGATACTGTCGCTGGCGCTTTCGTATTTTGAGGATTCTGGGAGAGAGTGGTAGGAGAAGCCTAGACGGGTCGGTTCAAGTCCACATACAACGCGCCGTTTTGGGGATCCCAATCGGCATAGTATTGTTCGGTATCCATGCCTTCTTTCCCGATTTCTGAGATGAGCTTCTTCGCGGAAATTACCTTGGTATCCCCAGTGGTATGGATCTTCCGAGCGGTCTTGTCCCTCTCACCACAAGCGCGTATCCAGAAAACATGCGGATAAGAGCGGTGCCGCAGAAGTTGCACATACTCTATTGGGGCACGGCCTGTACGGGTCTCGAATATCTTGTAGGCGTGCTGGTAAATCACCAGCCGCCCCATTTTCGCGTTCACACTCACCGCTTGCTTTCCACCGCGCCTTTGGTCCCCTATGGGCTCAAAATCGTCCAATTTAGGAAACGGTAGTGCTTCCTGTCTTCTCTTGTCTTCCTGTCTTCTCTTGTCTTCCTGTCCCCAATGTCTAAGGTCGCCCATTTACTGTTTCTCCCTTCGGGATGTGCTGTTCTTCGATCCACACGTTACAGTATCTCCTGCCATTAGTCAAGGAATAAGGCCACTGGGCTCGCTGTTTTCTTGACAGGCATGTAGTATCTGTAGTATCTTGAGTTTCTGTTACTTGCGTTAACCGTTGAGGGTCTCGGCGGTTAAGGCGACAAAGTCGCTCGGCAGGCCAACGTAGGAACGGTCCACAAGCCTCAGAGAGCGGAATGTTGCTCGAAGGGCAGGACTCGATCGTCAGGAGGTAAGGGTATGAAAAAGCGGCTAAGACACACAAAGAACAAACAGCCTCGACCACCAGAGCGGGCGGCACGCCGCGACTACGTTCACGAACTGGAGTTTGAGCTCCCAAGTTACCGCGAGGTCAACGAATGCTATCGGCAGGCGCTTGTACGGGCCGAGACTACGATCCATCTCAAGGAAGAGCAAAAGAACATGTGGTGGCGACATCTCCAGGCCGAGCGTGGGCAAAGCTGCGCGCTAAGGGTAACCATTCGGGAACTCCAGAACAAAAACGCTCGCCTTCAGGACGAGGTTTTGAATGCGCGTACGTTCATGGATCTCGCCTTCATGGAAGCGCTGGTCGATGTGGACGGCTACTCCACAGCGGTCCATTAGGACGTAATCCGTGATTCTTGCGAACTCTGACAAACATGAATTTCTCGACTTCCAGGCAGGGCAGCCGACCTCCCATATAACGGACCGCTACGGGCCAAGATGCGCTCGTGACTCGCGATCAGAGCCGTCATACTGGCCTGAAAAACCTGCCGATTGCTTTGATAACCATGGAGATAGAGGAGCGTGCAAGCGTGAGTGCGCACTGTAAAACTAAAAAAGAAGAATATCTATTGTCCACCGACGAGATGCGCGAGTGGGTCCGTGTTCATGAAGAACCCTTGCCAGAGGCTTACGCGAAAAGGAACCCCGAGCCCAGTTGTGAATACCAGGTGAAAAGCCGCCGGCCTGCCTGTGAGCTTCACTCTGATTGCGACAAGAGGTTTGACACGGGCATTTGTTCGCTTTGCACCGCAGATCATTTAGTGGATCGCTCAGAGGAACACGAATATTTGGAAGAAAATAATTCCCGAGCGAGCCAACCGGGGTGCTGTGACCAGATTCCCGCTTTGGTCGCGGGCGTACGCGATCTTGTCACTGCCCTTTCCACAAACCCTTCCGCCACCACGACTGCTATCTCTTCTCAGACGCTCGGAGTCCGCGAGGCTGCACGCGGGATGGGTTGCTCAGCGAAGACGATTCACAAGCTCTGCCACGAGAAACGCCTGGCCTTTCACTGGGTCGGAAATAAGAGGAGGTTTCGGCCAGAAGATATTTCCCGATTCTTTGAAACACAGACCGAAATAACGAAAACCCAGGGGCCTTCTGGTGTTGACGAAACGAGGGTATCTCGCTTACGCTTTTCAGGAAGTTTCACGGCAGGCAGACCGAAGAAAGGAGGCGAGAAGGGGAGTACAAAAGGGACGAACAACGGGACTGAGACTGAGATTCTGGCATCCATCAGGGAAAGGATGCGAGAATGGGACTGAGAAGACGCGGACCTGTACTGGTCTATTAGGTTCAAGAGGAAAGACGAAGGCAAGGCATTGTTCTTTGAGACCTCCACTGGCCTCAAAGACAAGAGACAAGCCAACATCATCAATGACACTATAGAGCTGGCTTTGCGGACTAGAGATCATACCGTGATCGCGAATGAGCAAATCAGGGCCACTGCAGCGAGGTTGTTTGGCATACACGTCAACAAGCTCTTACCAGGTTTATCTTTTGCTCCCCCGGCTGCTGGAGCCGAACGTGCGGAGGAACTGACTTTGTTCCAGGCATGTGAACTGTGCGACAAGTCCGCGGACGTCAGATCCAAGGATGAGTTGTACCGGCAGCGGTTGCGGCAGCAGTTCGAGAAGCTCATGCTCAAGCTGGGTCCGGACAGGCCGATGGGGTCGATCAACGTATCGGACATTAAAGATTTTCGCAGCCGAAGAATGGACGAGGACGGAGTTACCGCTGCCACGGCCAATAAAGATGTCAGCGCGCTTTCCAAGGTTTTCCGGACACTGATCGAGAAGGGGCTGATCCAGAAGAATCCCTGCCGAGATGTTGACCGGCTGGACGAAAGCGATGGTGAGCATGATGTCTACGTATCTCATCGGGACTTCGAGAGGATCGTCGAGGGGGACTCAGAGAAGGGCGCCAAGGGCTTGCCGGATTGGTACAAGCCGATAGCCTGGACAGCATACTACACTGGTATGCGTCAGGGAGAGATGCGGAAACTTGAGCTCTGGCAACTGGACCTTAAGAACAGAATCATCAGCTTGGCGGTAGTGGATACCAAAGAGAAGGGCAGAAAAAACGTTCCGATTCACCAAGACCTTGTGCCTATCCTGGAAGAGGTTTCTGGGAAACCGAGAGACAGTGGTCGAGACGGACAACGTTTTCCTAAGAGATGGGAAGCCGATCCCGCGGACTCAGATGAGACGAAACTGGGAACGAGCTGTCCGGGAGGCTGGTCTCCCTCCAGTAACCTTTCACGACGTCCGGCACGTCTGGCAGGGCAACGCCACAAAGGATATGCCGGACGAAGTGAGAAAATCTATTATCGGTCACCGTTGGCGAAAAAATGGAGTCGATGGCCGATACCTCAACAAGAGGAAAAAGCTCTTGATCCACTGCATCGACAACAAGTTCAACATCGACCCCGAAGAGGAAACGGACATCTGGTTGCCCCGCTGGGAAGAGAAGAAAAGAAGGAAGTCATCGGAAAGCGGTTCAAAGGTGTCAGGACAAGTCGATGGACGGCCGGCAAAAGGTCGGTCAAGCTCGTCGGACGAGAAAAGGGCCACTGATGACCCGAAATCCTCTTTCACAGCGAAGCTCCCGAAAAAGAAAAACCCGGATTCACGGTCCGAGTTTTCAAAAGGTGGTACAAAAGTGGTACATTCAAACGATCGCGACGAGCGACCAAAACAGTAACTAAGTAATATTGTTGGCGTCCCCAAGGGGATTTGAACCCCTGTCGCCGGCGTGAAAGGCCGGTGTCCTAGGCCAGGCTAGACGATGGGGACGTGTCTGTGACCATCAGTAGTGTCAGGAAACATATTCGACGGGCCGCACAACTGAGCGCCCAAACCACAGAGCCGCGTGGTGGGCCGTGCTGGGCTCGAACCAGCGACTCTCTGCTTAAAAGGCAGATACTCTACCGCCTGAGTTAACGGCCCTCACAGGTGCGTCAAAGGATTATCCCCGTGACCGCATTACAAATCGCCACACAGATTCACCGTTGTGACTTAAGTTTCTAATTAAAGCACACGGGAAAGCCTGATGTCAAGGATTCCCAGGCCGGTTCAGTAATGGCTTTCCGGATTCCAGCTTCCGCCAGCATGACATGCAGTGTTCCAAATCAGGACTCGTCCGGGTGCTTGGTACCAAGGCATATTGACTTCTTACTCAAAAAGTAGGAAAAGCTATCTGTTTTCGCAATCCCCAAACCCTAATTCAAAGCTTCAGGGGTCCAGTGCGTGTCTTTTGTCAGTGTTGAGTTCATCATACTGGTCATCTTAACCCTCTTTGTCTACTATCTTCCCCCTTTTCGGAAATGGCAACCACTCGTTCTGATCGCTGCCGGCCTTGTCTTTTATGGTTATGATAACCATTATCGGTCGCTGCTACTCATAAGTTCGGCGCTGATCAACTTCTCTGCTTCCTATTTGTGTCTCAATGCTCGGGACAGGAGATTGCAGGTTTTGTCCACCACCGTGGGAGTGATCCTTAATTTGTTCTTGCTAGTTTCTTTCAAGTACGGAAAAGCATTGGCTTTAACACTAGACATCCAGGTTGGGGGCACAAGTGGAATCGGATCTGTGATCGGCGAACTCACAATGCCCATCGGCCTTTCATTCTTCACATTCCAGGGTATTACTCTGTTGGTCGACGCGTTGCGCAACAAGATCAATGTGCAATTTCAGGGGGAAAACAGAAGCCGCTTCTGGAGGCATGGAACCGCAACTTTTCTGTTCATCGGTTTCTTGCCGACGCTACTTTCAGGCCCTATCATGAAGGCGCACCAGTTCATGCCCCAGATTGGGGTCAAGCGATTCAAAGACATTGATTGGCAGCTATGCGCCAAGGGATTGATATTGGGCTATTTCCTTAAGATGGTCATAGCGGACAATCTCAAAGACCAGACGTTTTGGCTGGCTTATCCGCATTTCATCGCTTATTCGCCAACCAACCTGTTGATATTCCTACTGGGATATTCTGTTCAGATCTTTGCCGATTTCGCGGGATATTCGCTCATAGCCATTGCAGTGGCCAGACTGGCCGGGTACGGGCTGCCTGATAACTTCAATTTTCCGTACATTTCGACCACGTTCTCTAACTTCTGGCGACGCTGGCACATATCTCTATCTACTTGGCTGAGGGATTATCTGTACATTCCTCTGGGCGGCAATCGCAAGGATTCCCTGAGAAACGTACGTCAACCTGTTCATAGTGATGGTTTCTCGGAGGATTGTGGCATGGATCCACATGGAACTACGGGCTGTGGGGCGCGTATCATGGGACACTGTTGATGCTCGAGCGGCCGTTCCGCGACAAGCTGGCCAATTGGCGGCACCCATGTTTCAATCTGGTGAAGGGACTAATTGTATTCTGCTTTGTCACCTTCGGATGGCTCTTTTTCAAGCTTACTGAATTCCATCAGGTGGTCAGTTACGTGAAGGCCCTCGGGGCGTCAGGCGGACTCTATGACGTTGGGAAGATACGATGGATATTGTTGTATTGCATCCCAATTGCTTTGTACCACGCGTTTTACCTGCTCAAGCAACATTTCGGCGGTTTCAACATCATCGTGCAGGATTGTTTGTACGCTGCCATGCTTTTCGCTATTATCTGTTGCAGTGGCAGCCCTTCCGCGTTCATCTATTTCCAATTCTAGCGTGAAGATGGCGACGGCGTGAGGTGCTCCTCGGGATCTTTGCCGATTTCGCTGCGAATTGACTCCACCGCGGTCACGAAGTGGCGGCAATATTCCAGGGCCTCGGACGGCCCAAGATGCACTCCATCCGTCGTCTGGTATCGATCTGGGGGCACATCCGGAATCCAATGATAATGATCATCAGGAAACCGCTTCAGGAGCGCACTGCGTTGGTATTGATTCATGGGGGCTGCCGACACTTCCGGGTGTGCGGGCATCCAATAGAAAACGGGAACGCTTTTCTTTGCCATGAGCGATTTCACAAGCCTATCCAGCGTATCGAGTTGGCTGCCGACCTCGTTTCGAAAATGGTCGTTAATGGGCGCGTTCGCTCTGTCAATGGCAATTTGCAGCACATCGCGCGGCACCTGCGGTTGGCTCTTCGCTCCGTTCGCAGCCGGTGCTTCACTCGGCTTTCCTAACCACAACGTCATGAGAACGTTTAACGGATTATATTCCTCCTGAAGGGAAATCACTTACCGCTTTAGAGGATACAGGACGGGGTTATAGAGCTTTGCCACAAATGCCCGGTCAACCCCCATCAACACGTTTGTTTCGATGAGGACCAGTTGGGGACAATCCGCCTTTCGAAGAACTATGGTGATGCCCGTAAGGGAGCATCCGCTCCCGAAAGCGAGATTGTAGTAATCCGGTGGCAGTTCGAGCAGACGGGTGGAAATGGAAGACCCCACCACGACAACGGGGTGCGGGGACGAACTGTAGATGTATCGCTGGGCAGTTATAACATTGTCCTGCCAGTGGTGCTGACTGCGGTATACTTGCGGCCGGACTAGGTACAGGATTAAAGTGTAAGCCAGAAGCATGGCTAAAGCGCCGAGAACTATTCTACAAACCGGCTTGAGCGAAGCCAAGCATTGCCTCCATAAGTTTGAGCAGCGAGTCCGCTGTATTTCAACGGATCTTAATAGCAGTTTGTGCTCAAATTGTGAAGGCGTGCTGGTATTACACGGTTTACTCCATGAGCAGCGCCTGGTTCACTGCCCCGGAAAGTTCCTGCACAGTGTAAGGCTTCGCCACAACCCCGGTGAAGCCGTGCTTCCTATAATTGGCCATAATCGGGTCGTTTGAGTAACCACTTGAAACAATGGCGCGGATCTTTGGGTCTGATTTGCCAAGTATCTCAATGACTTCTTTTCCTCCCATCCCCCCCGGCACTGTCAGGTCCAAAATCAGGAGATCGTAAGGATCCGACGTCTTCCAAGCCTTCTGGTAAAGCTTCACGGCTTGAGACCCTTCGTTTGCTACATCCACCTCGTAACCCAGCATGGAGAGCATTTCCTTCGCTAGATCCCCTATTGTCTGTTCATCGTCCATCAACAATATCTTTGCCCGTCCCGTGACCAGCTTCATTTTTGCCCCCTCCGTCGCGGTTGCTTCGTCAAAAGACCTCGGGAGATAGACATAAAAAGATGTGCCGAGTCCCGGCACAGAGTCCACAGTGATGAGGCCGTCATGTTTCTTGATTATGGAGTAGGATGTCGCCAGCCCCAGGCCGCTGCCTTTTTCCTTTGTGGTAAAGTAAGGATCAAAAATCTTTGAAAGATGCTCTTCGGGGATTCCGCAACCATGATCTTCAACTGAGATTTTTACGTAGTCGCCTTCTGAGATCGGCAGGCCGTCTTCAGACTTTATCGCAGCATGTTCCACCCTCACATCAATGACTCCCCCCTGCGGCATCGCTTGTTGGGCGTTTATGATTAAATTGCTGACGACCTGGCCGATCTGCCCCTCATCAGCGTTAACCGTCCATACGTCATCGGGAACGGAGAATTCGCAACGCACACTGGAACCCCTTAGCGCAAACTCGCATGAGTCTCTGACTATGCCCGCGACACGGGTGGCTTTTCTCACCGGCTCGCCGCCTCTGGAGAAAGTGAGCAATTGTTGCGTCAGGTCCTTAGCCCGCGTCGACGCCTTTTCCGCTCCCTCCAACCACTTGTAAACTTTGTCCCTCGGCTTTGAAGCCAACTTGGCTAAAGACACGTTCCCTTGAATGGCCGTGAGAATGTTATTGAAATCGTGGGCAATACCGCCCGCGAGGACCCCGACGGATTCAAGCTTGGCGAGCTTGAGCAGCTCTTCTTCTGCCCTTTTACGTTCGACGATTTCCCGCTTGAGCTGTCCATTGGTCTCCAACAACTTGTGCAGTACGCTGCGCCACGCGTTCTTCCAGTTCGTCATGGGCCTTGTGCAATTCCTCTTCCGCTCGTTGTCGTTCGGAAATCTCCTCCAGCAGCCGCGTATCGGTCGCGGCCAGTTTCTGCAGTGCGTTGCTCTACGGCCTTCTCCAGTTGATCGCGAGCGTGCCGCAGTATCTCTCCATGCTTTTCCGTAAGGAATATCCGCCTCTTTTCAGCAGTCAGGTCTTCCATAAGAACGAGTACCAATCTCGCCGCGCCAAACCTGAGCGACCGAAAATGCATTCGGCCCCACATCCTTCTCCCTTTGACTTGCAAGGAGGTGTCACAGACCTGGCGTTTTCTTTCGGAAAAGACCTTGTCTATTACCGCCTGAACGGCGAGACCCTCACGATGATTGGGAAACATTGCGAAGAAAGGGCCACCCCGCATTTTCCGACTATCAACATTGATTTTTTCGGACGCCTCGTTTGCAAATACGATGGAATAGGTTTGGTCCACCAGAATGGCCGGGATAGGTAATGCATTCAGCAACGAGTGAAATGAGGCGACCTGAAATTCGGTTACCCGGTAGCTGCCCGAACTTGTCATACCATCCGAAACAGTGGTTGTTACCGGAATTGACTCTGTGTAATCTTGCTCAGGAGCCCAATGTTTCGCTACGTGTTCCCATTCGTCGGGAAAAACGTCGGAGGGTAATTCCTGGACCGGCATGGCTATTTCTCCCGTTATCAATTGATGTCTAGGCTCAAAAGGGAGAGGCGGTTAATTGCTGTTCCCGATCAATTGCCTCAGGTCCCGTATGTGAGGAAAGCAAGTCGCGTGCCAACTTCGTCATCAGGAAAATAACTCCCTGTAAATTCAATGGCGTGCGGGGAACCTGGTTGCTTTGTGGCTACGGGGAATGACTGCTTTAGGGGATCTCGGACCCGGGTCATGGCCTACAGCAAGACTCCAGTAAGGAATGTGGGCTAAAATTGCTCGCTTCGGCCTTTGTAATATGTGATGGCCACGGAGAATCCCGACAATGCACGGAAATTCTTTGGGAAATAAATGGGCTTTTTTAGCCCAATGCGTAATTCTGACAAGAAACGGCCCGCAATGTCCTCGCGGATCTCCCGGAGACAACCATGCCTTTGTGCGGCGAGAGAACTAGACTTACCACAAAAAGCTTGGGTGGGCAGAATGAAACATGCGATATAATAAGTATCCAAAGGGGAAGTGCCATGGCAGAGAAGCGGCAAATCAACGGGAGGGCAATTATTAGCGATCTACGATCAGGTATGGCTGACTGGGAATTGCAGGTGAAGGTACAAACTCTCGTCGCAGGCCCTCGACACGATTTTCAAACGGCTCGTAGCGAGTAAAGCTATCAGCCACGCTGAGCTTTATGAGAGTTCTCCGTTTTACAAAGAGAGATCTGACGGAATCAAACCGCGAGCCCACTGCCGCGCCGATTTCCCGCTTTACGTGGCCGTACGCGACATGGAGGGCGCAAATACTGGCGTATTGAGAGACATCTCCGAAAAGGGGTTGAGGGTGGCAGGGATTGAGGCATCTGTAGGCCAAGTTAAGACATTTCAGGTTCCAGTGGACCTGTTCGTTCAATCTGCCCCCTTATTGATACGGGTCGAGTGCAAATGGGTCCAGACGAAGGGGAAGATCACACCATATATCGTTGCCGGTTACGAAATAATCGGCATTTCAGAAGGGGACCGCAAGCTTCTTAGCGAGTTCACGAGGCTGTTGTCCCTCAGTTGCAGGACAGGTGACTGGCGGCAAATGGGCTGAGAATCTGCCCGCAACGATTGACCTTGCCGGCGTGAAACATCCCAACACCTTTTGTCGTCCCAAGATGAGGGGTGGACACATTGGAGGCTTCATGAAACGATTTATTACCTTGTGCCTCATCGTCCTAGTGGCTTTAGGTGTGTCCGCGGCTCAGGCTGAGATCAAGATAGGAATGTTGGCTCAGCGTGGGCCAGAGACTGCCTTGAAAGAATGGGAGCCCTTGGCAACCTACCTGAGCGAACAGCTTGGCGATAAGGTCACAGTTGTGCCGCTCACATTCACAGATTTTCTGGATTTCTGCGATCGGGAGCCCTCGGCATTCATATTCACGAACCCATGGTTTTACGTCCGAGCCAAAGTTCTCAAGAAGGCTAAGGCTTTGGTCACGGTCAAATACCAAAGCTCGGGAGACAGGATGTGCGGGGTGATATTCACCCGGAAGGATAGCGGAATTAACTCTCTGCCTGATATTCGTGGGAAAGTCTTGATGTGTCCGAAGTTGTCATCTCCCGGCGGATGGCTGTTCGAAAAAGGGGAAATAGTGAAGGCCGGGATTACACCGGAGAAGGAGTTGGCGAAACTGCTCGAGTCTGCTCGGGAATCTCATGATGAAGTAGTTTTCGCGGTGTTGGATAAAAAGGCGGATGTAGGCACAGTACGGAACAACATACTCGAAACAATGCAACGTGAAGGCAAGATTAACATGCAAGATTTCCGCGTGCTGAATGAGTTGAAACATCCAGAGGTCTCGGAAGCGTGCAGCACCCCCTTGTATCCGGACTGGCCTGTGGCCGCGCTGGGCAAGACTCCTCCGGAGGTTGCAGACAAAATGAAACAAGCATTGTTGGCCGTCCCTCCCCGACATCCAGTTCTGGAGCAGGCCCGCAAGATAGACCGTTTCGTGGAAGCGCTCGACTACGGCCCGATGGAAGAATTGTGCAGGCTTCTCAAGGTAGAGCCGTTCCGGAGAATGCAGTGACATTCGTCCGGCACACACTGGTTTGAGCGTGTAGGGGAATGACAGAGGAAGTCAAGAGGTCCAAACGGGAAACCCTACATAGATGATTCCACTATGAGATCTTGAATTCCCGCGCAGAACGCCGGGTGTCAGTCCGCACCTGACAGAACGTAAGTGCGAATCTTTCGATTATTTTGACTGACCGTTCATGGAATTGAAGAATTTCAGCAGATCCGACTCAGGTTTGAGCAGCCAGGTGGTGTCCGCCGCGAATACCTTTCTGTAAACCTCCAGGTGCCTGAGGAAAGAATAGAATTCCTCGTCCTTGCCATAGGCTGCTGCATAAACCGCGGTGGCCTCGGCGTCCCCCTCTCCTTTTAAAGCCTCGGACTTGCCATAAGCCTCCGCCATGATAATTTCTTTGTCTTTGTTGGCGTTGGCCCTGATTTTACGGGCTTGCTCGTCCCCTTCAGCCCTGTAACCCTTGGCGATCCGTTCCCGTTCAGCCTTCATCCTGGCGAAGACGCTGTTTTGAACTTCTTCGGGCAGATCCACTCGCTTGATTCGTACGTCAACGACATCGATGCCCAGGCCCTTCGCAGTCTGAGCCGTCCTTTCGGTGACCTGCTTCATAATTCCCTCGCGCTTCTCCCGTATGAAATCCGTGAAGTTGTGGTTGGCAATTTCCTGGCGCAACTCGGCATCTATTACGTCGTTCAGCCGATAAGTCGCACCGTCGTAGTTTCGTACGGCATTATAAAATCGCTTGGGCTCCGCGATCTTCCAGCGTGAAACCGTGTCCACTGTGAGGCGTTTCTTGTCCAGGGTTATGTATTCCTTGGGACGAGATTCCGCGGGCAAGAATCCGCTTCTCTAGTGGGGCGAGATCCTGAATAAACGGGTACTTGAAAAAGAGGCCAGGTTCCTGAACGATCCTCTCGATCTTGCCGAACTGGAGGACCAGTCCCTGCTCCCCTTCGGAGATTATAAAAGTCGACTGGATCAACAAAACAAGCACAACGATTACAATGATGCCGAGTTTGACCATAGTTCCGTTCCTTACCGCCCTTTCTTGTCTGCCGGCGGATGTGATTCTTGCGTGGGGTGCGCAGCCGCGTTACCCTCCTGCTGGCCTAGTGGAAGCAGTGGCAACACGCCGTTGCCCCCGCCTTCCATTATGAACTTCTTCGCGGCCGGCAGAAACTTTTCCACGCTTTCCAGATACAGGCGCTCCCGCGTAACTTTGGGGGATTTTGTGTACCTCAGCCAAGACATTGTTGAATCCCTGCGCGTCGCCCTTGGCTCTTATGACTCTTTGAGCCTTATATGCTTCGGCCTCCAGAATTTCCTGCTGGGCTTGCCCCCTTGCTTTGGGGATCACATCTGCCTTGACCCCTTCGGCCTCCTGAATGAGTCGCTCGCGATCTTCCCATGCCCTGACCACATCATGAAAAGCCTCCCGCACCTGGGTGGGGGCATCCACTTCCTGGAGGCCGACCTGGGTAACGAGCAGGCCCGTATTGTAATTATTGAGAAGTTTCTGGAGATTTATCCTAACTTTGTCCTGGACCTCCCCCCTACCTTCGGTCATGGTGTAATCAATGTCCTTTTCTCCCACGACTCCTCGTAGGGCCACCTCCGCAGACGCCCTCAATGTGTTTTCAGGGTCTTTTGCCCCAAAAAGAAACTTTACAGGATCCTGGACCGTGTATTGAACGAAGAGTTGCACATCGACTATGTTTTCATCCCCCGTGAGCATCATCGATTCCGCCGGGACGGGGCGCGAGCGGGAGGCTCGGTCAGACCGGAACCCGATCTCTGCGCGACGTACGGTGGCGATGTCAACAATGTTGTGCGTCATGAATGGCTTCGGAAGCCGATAACGGAGGCCGGAATCCGTCAGAGAGTGGAACTTGCCGAATAGCAGGACCACCCCTTTCTCTCCCGGCCCGACAATATAAATTCCTGACAATAAATAGAGTACTATGAGGATCAAAATGATGAGCCAAGTCCCTCGGCCCTTGAGAAAGCGGTCCATGAGCGCCTTTATATCCTCGACCCCTCGCTGTATATCTCGGACCGGGTTTTGATCCTCCCTAGGCCTGAATTGATCCATCGTGCCTCCGCGTAATCGGGTTGGTTTTCCGTCTATCGGTTGGGTCTTTACTATATAATTCAGTGGCCGGGGGAAATCAAACTTTCCTGTGAAGGCAAGATCCTTCCCCACTGGGGCTAGCCATAACAAGCGTGAATTGCAACGTTGCCACTTACAAGGCTTTTCCAGACGAGCGCTGATTTTTACCGGTACTGCGGCCGAGAAACAAGCGGCCCTAATTCGACGAGAATTGCTCCCCGCTTCGCGGGGCTGTTTCGAGCGATTCGTTACGTCTTTCAAACGAGTCTCGTCAATAGTTGCCGCTCTTCATGATTTTGTCACGGATTTTTGGTCTCCATAAGTGTTTTCACAACATCAAGGTGGCCCTTGGCTGAAGCGCATCGCAAGGGACTTACACCCTCATCGGTTCGAGCATTTGAATTTGCTTGATTATCCATCAGCATTTTCACGACATCAACGTTACCTTTGCATGCAGCCTTAAGCAACGCAGTTTCACCGGTCCCATCAGTCGCGTTAATCTTTACTCCCTTTTTAATGAGCAGGTCTACTACGCCCGAGTGGCCATGAAAGGAAGAGCACATTAGTGGCGTCACCCCCTGCTTCTGAGGCAACTCTGCGTCAACCCCTTTAGCCAGAAGCAGGTCCACGACATCAGCGTGACCCTTGCATGAGGCCTTGAGCAATGCAGTCTCACCGGTTTCATCAATTGCATTCGCATCTGCCCCCCGGCTGAGTAGGACTTCCGCCGTCTTCGGATGACCGTAAGCAGAGGCACACATTAAAGCCGTTATTCCATTGGGATTCTTGACGTTGACGTTCATTCCGTTGTCCAAGAATAAGTTGACAATGTCTGCGTGACCGGAACAAGCCGCCTCTACAAAGGAATCCTCGCCAACTGCGTACACCGATTCCCATGGGGCCATAATCATAAGCCCCAAAAAAATCAACCAGATACAATGTAATTTTGAAAGGTTCATTTGTCACCTCCCGATATACTCAATTCGATCCTTTCGTTGTATTAAGAATGGTACTAATTGTAGTAGGTGCAACTCCTTTCCCAGATACGGGCTGCACTCGGGTCTGAAGCGGCGTCTGCTCCCCTGGGTTGACTCTTAACAGTAGGAGCAAAAAACCCCGGTCCAGCTTGACCGGGGTCTGATTATCCCCATCCAATAACCTTATCAACAGACGGTCTAAGACATGCGCAGCCTACGTATCACATCAACGCCTTGTCCGAGGTTGAAGCAGCGCACGCGCCACCGCGTCATCTACCTCAATGCAGGCGGGCCCCCTTTTTCGTCGCGTTGTCACCGGGGATATTCTCTCCCCTTCGCACTTTCTCCAGAGCAGTGTGGAGCATCTGCCGAGCATTCTGCCTTCTTTCTTCGAGTTCGTCGCGCCATGCATCCACTTTTTCAATCGCCTCCAGTTCCCAGGGAAGCCATTCGGAACTGTCCCGCATCCTTATAGAATTTTCAAGCTCCTCCGGAATAGGGGGCGAACAACACTCTTCGTAATGGTGCTCAATTTTCCTTAGAAAGCGAAATAGTTGCTTCATCTGCTTCTTCGTCAAGTCACATTCGCGTTCATCCTCCCCGAAGATTTCCTTCCTTACAGAGGTGCTATTTTCTACTTTCAGATCCTGGATGAGCTTCTTCAGATAGTGGTAATTCTGATTGAAGTCGTAAGAATCCAGGAAAGTCCCGGCGGAGGCGTGAGACGCACTCTGATTCATGTGCCACTCCTTTTTCACACAGGAATTTTAAATATCAATCGGGGGAATAATCAACCGGCCAATTAATGATGACCAACAGATCAGCGCGCCCTGGTTCCGCTTCGTCCGCGGCGCTCTTGAAGGAGTCCCTCTCCTTCGTGGTGGGCTCCTATCATCCCGTTCGCGGCGAGTCAAGAAATTATTGTGTAGATCGCGCAAACATTCCACAATACGCGGCCGGTGATTCCGCGTTCTCAGAGTTTAAAGCCCTTTATATTAGCAGTATTTTTCGCGATTCCAAAAATAGCGCGAGCCAAACGCGACTTAGCGAGGATTAGGAAAAATGGATGTTTGATGGAAAGCGCGCGACGCTGGGGTAGAGGCACTGGCAGGGAATGCCGTGGACGAGTTCATCCAATAATTTATCGATATCCTCTTCGGGCAACACCTTATTGCGCAAAGCGATCCTTCTGACAGTTTCTCCTTCTTCAAACGCTTGCTTGGCAACCTCCGTGACTTTCTCGAACCTTATTATCGGTGCGAACGCAGTGCTCATCGCGAGGCTCTGTCCAATATTAGCGTGGCACTTTTCTCCGTTCGCGGTGATTCTCTTGATGCACTTCAGCGCAAGCGCGGTTTCCGCTCACTCAAGTAACCCGATCGACTGCAAAAGATTATGAGCGATCAAGGGCTGCATGAGGTTGATTTCGAAAAGCCTTCCTTGGCCGCCGAGCGTGACGGCCACGTCATGCGCCATGACCTGTGCAGCAATCGACTTACTAATTTTTGTATTCAGACACCGGCCCAAAAAAACCGGGCGCTCGGCCCGGCCTGTTGTCGAACTCTTCCGAGGCCTATCTCTATTTTTGAGGTATGCGGGTTTCCAGCGCTACTTTCAATTTCTCTTTAAGTTCACCCAGGTCAGAGCTTTTGACAACATAATAGTCCGCCGCAACCGCCTTTAGGTCCACTTTGAAGCTCGAATAGGCTGAATTCAAAATCACTGGAAGATCATAGTGTTTTCTTCGGATCTGTTGAAGCAGATCCAAGCCGTTGTATTCTCGCATTTTTATATCGAGCACGATGCAGTCAGGCTCTTGCGTATCAACCACCTCTAGGAGGTCTTTGCCGTCCGGGAGAGTTATGACCTCGTATCCCTCATCCTGCAATTCCATGGCATAAAGCATTCGGATGCCTTCTTCGTCGTCAACTATCAGTATCTTTGCCATTTCAGGCTCCTTTGAAGATGTTAGGCAATGCTCACAACATCATCCTGAAAACCAGCGTTCCAGCAAATAAGACTTGTTTCTTCTCGAATTGGACACACTGGTCCTCGATAAACTCCTCGACCTGCTGCGTGTTCATGGCCTGGGTTTCCAATACAAAGGAGAGCGTCTTCCCATAATACAAAGCGGCCAGCCCGCCGGCGAGGTCTTCCCGAGCGACCTTCCGATTTTTATATGCTAAGGCAAAATCGTAGAGGACTTTGGCCCACAACCCGGTCGGAAATTCGAAACACTCAGAGGGCAAGCTCGCGACCTCTTCAACCTTATTAATATTCTGACTCTCGAGAACAGTCTTGTAGAGGTCCCAGTGCTCGGAGAGCCCATTACCGAATTTGGACGACAGAACGTTTATGTCTGGCTCCACTGGGGGGGCATTTCAAGTTCGCCCATGCCGAACCCGAAAACGGCGGTGGGCCGGCTCCATTTGACCTCTTTCCAAAAGCTCTCGTAACGGCACATGAGTTCAAACATAGTAATGACCACGTCAGCAAACAGGTCGTCGACCGCTACCACCGGATCTTTTGGTTTATGAATTTTCGGTCTTCCCATAAAGGATTGGATGACGGCCATTCGATTTCTCAAAGCCGTGGTGGTCATCCATATGTCGATCCCAAATTTGGCTATGGCGTCATCCCAGAAGTCCTCTGCTGCATAAATTCGAGCTAGCTCCCCCGAAATCCCGTAATCCCCTCCGATCGGCTGTCGGACTCGGCGACCGTACAAGGCGCGAGTAAGTGGATAGGCGAGATTGTTCGTTATCGTACCATCGTACTTGTGGCGGACGTACAAAGGGGAAACGAAATGGTATTCGTCAAAGAGCGGCTCCCCCAGGTTCCGTATCCATAGCGGCGTAATACTCTTGAGGTCAGCATCCACCACTATGACCGCCTTGGCTGACAGATCTACTGCTTTACTAAATAAATTTCGCAGGTTGTTACCTTTCCCCCTGGTTCCTTCTTCCGTGGACAGGTAGATCTTCGGCGTCTTGGTGGGGGTTTGCATAAAGGCCTGGCGTGTATTGTCGGGGGAATGATTGTCACAATTGACAATCACAGCGGAACGTTCGCCATAGTATTTGCAAAGCCCTTTGTCTGCCTGCTGCGTTGGCACAGATATAGAGGAGGCTTCGTTTACGAGGGAATGCCCACTACAATGTCAGCTTGAGTGACGCCCCCGGGATTGTCTTCGATGGCAATTGCCTTCATATAAATACCCTAACCGGACTGAAAGAACGGGCGCAATGACCCTAATAATAAGACACATATTATCACAAACGGACCCCGCGTCAATCCTGACAGCGGGTGCATTCAGTCCTGCAGGGCAAAGGTTGTCGTTGCTGGTCCCTCGAGACGGTGGACAAAGTATCCTCCGATCTCGCAAAACGTTGACAAAACAGAGATTTCTTTCCCGCGTCTTGCCGGATTTCACAGATCGCGAACGCAGACGTGGCGATTCTGGAACGAGCGCGACCGGCTGCTCCGCATTTCCGAAAGAGACTGGGTCCGCGTTCCGAATTGATCCGGCGTTCCTGTCATGGTATGAGAGATTCGGCCAGCGTGATCGGATACGTGCCCCGCGGCCCTGAGCGATTGTCGGGCCGGCGAACACACGCGCGACGCATCGAGGTCAAACGCGTTGAAAAGAGAAAGCTTGAAATCCATTGTCGAGGGCATGATTTTCGCCCATAACGATCCTTTGAGCTTTGACGTCATAACACGAATCATACACGAAGCCTCTCCTCAAGATGTCAAATCGGTTTTGGATGAGCTCGAAGATCAGGTACAGAGAGAGATCCAGAGGTTTTGTCCTGGAGAAAGTGGCCGGCTCATATCAATTCCGAACCTTGCTGACCATTCAACCGTGGATAAGCGAGATGAAACAAAGCAGGCCGCCATCGCGGTTGAGCCGGGCCGCACTGGAAACCCTCAGCATTATCGCCTACAACCAGCCCATCGCCAGAAGCCAAATAGAGCAGATTCGGGGAGTAGAGAGTGCGGGTACCCTGAAACATTTGATTGAACGCGAGCTGATCACCGTCGTGGGACGTAAGGACGTGCCGGGTCGTCCGCTCTTGTATGGGACCTCCCGGCGCTTTCTCGAGGTTTTTGGCCTTAATGACCTGGCTTCCCTGCCCCCGCTGCCCCACCTCGAGCCAATACCCGAGAATTCAGAATAAGTGACAGGACGTCTATGCTACCGCATACATGCGGCCGTCGTCGCTCCCAAAATAGACAACCTTTCGGTGCACCACAGCCGACGAGTTCACGGCACCGTCGGTTTTGAACATCCATCTTTCCTTGCCTGATTCCACATCAAGCACGTGGAGACAGCGGTCAGCGCTTCCAACGTATAATAGGTCGGAATGTGTCAAGGCGGGTGAGGAAGAAACCGGGCCCCCAACTTCCGATCTCCAGCGTTCCTGGCCGGTCCTGATGTCCACCCCGTACACTCCGGCCCCCACGTTCCCAAAAAAGACGTTTCCATAACCGACGGCCGCGCAGCCGGTCACCTTTGAACCTGACTTGAAATTCCACCGTTCCTGGCCGTTTTCCAAGTCCACCGCGTAGAAAGTTCCATCCCAACTCCCGAAGTAGACCATGCCCTCAGCTACGGCAGGAGAGGCAGACACAGGGCCGGCTGTCCTATAGAACCACCGGCATCGGCCGGAAGCACTATCGACCGCGTAAACCTTTCCGTCGTAACTTCCGAAAAAAATCAATCCGCCGGCTAGCGCAGGCGAGGAAGATATCAACCCGCCTGCCTTGAATTTCCACTTTGTCGATCCGGATTTTCTTTCGATGGCATAAAGGTTGGCGTCCGAACCGCCAAAGTGAATCATTGTATCGGTAATGGCAGCCGACGACGAGAGCGGCCCGCCGATGCTGAAACTCCGGATGAGTTTTCCCGTTTCCGCGTTCAGGACACACAACTGGCCGTCGGAAGTCCCAAAGTAGACCAGACCGTCTGCTACGGCAGGTGAAGAAGATACAGGGCCGTTCGTCTTATACCTCCACTTCTCCACGCCCGTCTCAATATCCGCGGCATAAAGGCACCCGTCCCAACTCCCGAAATAGATCGCATTGGAGGCTATCGCAGGCGAAGAAGAGACCCATCCGCCGGTTTCGAACCGCCATTTCAATTGTGTCAGCGTCGCAACACCTTTTGAGTGATAGAATCCGGTACGCAGTAAGTCAGACTCGAAAAAGCGCCGGGACAGGGACCTCTCGAGCGGCGACCACCGGTTTATTTTCGTGGAGACCTGCCGGTTGGCCCACCATCTCACTAGCTGAAGGCACTATTTCCTCATCGATCATCTCGGCTTCGATCTTCGCGACTATTGCTCCGCAGTGAGGGCATTCGTCCAAGTCTGAGGCATCTGTCGTGCCACAATCGGGACACTCGAAAACATGAGCCGGCGCGGCCTCGGTTTGCGACGCAATTCCTTCCACCTCGGACGTGGCGAGCACCCGCAGTTCCACTAGTTTTTTCAACAACAGGGCAAGTTCGCCGGCGGAGATGTGGTACTTCTCCATCAGGGCAGCCCTGTTCATGTGAGATCTGATGTCTTGGACTATCTCTTTAGCTTTTACCGTTCGCTGTGCCATTACGGATACCGCGGGCGTCGCTCTTGTGGAACGACGGCGCCCAACCAGGAGTTTCAGTCTTTACTATTCTTGGGGCACGGGCTTGAGTACGGTCACGGGGCGAGGGATGCTTGCAGCCCGGTCTGCTCACCGTCCTATACTGTAGTATACGAATCCCCGTTCGGCCATCTTTTTGGGATCATAGAGGTTCCTGCCATCAAAGATGACGGGTTCCAAGAGCAGTTGTTTGATCTTCTCAAAATCGGGGTAGCGAAACTCGTTCCACTCGGTGACAATGATCAAGGCATTCGCCTCTTCGAGGCACTCGTAGTTCCCCGGAGCATAATCTATTCTATCGCCGAGAATCCGCCCGCAATTCTCCATAGCGACCGGATCAAAGGCTGTAATTCGAGCGCCTTTCTCAAGGAGAATGCGAATTACCTCCAGGGACGGGGCATCTCTGATGTCATCGGTCCGGGGCTTGAAACTCAGGCCCCAGAGCGCGAAATGTTTCCCTTCCAGAGACTGCTCCTGGTAATGGCCTAGAATCCTGTTCACAAAATGAGCCCTCTGCTCCCTGTTCACCTCTTGAACCGATTCGAGAATCTTCAGCTTGACTCCGTATTCCAAACCGGTCCTGGTCAGGGCATCCACGTCCTTGGGAAAACAGGACCCACCGTACCCTATCCCGGCGAAGAGAAACTGAGTGCCGATACGAGGGTCTGAGCCTATACCGCTCCGGACCATTTCGATGTCTGCCCCGACCTTCTCGCACAGCTTGGAAAGCTCGTTCACAAACGATATCTTGGTGGCCAGAAGGCCGTTGGCTGCATATTTGGTCATTTCCGACGAAAGGGTATCCATAACCAGCATAGGCTTACCCGTACGAACAAACGGCGCGTATAGCTCTTTGAGGATCTCGCCCACACGGACGTCATCCACCCCGATCACTATTCTGTCCGGCTTCATGCAATCATCAATTGCGTTGCCCTCCTTCAGAAACTCCGGATTGGAAGCCACGTCAAATGGGTGGCTAGTTTCCGAGGCTATGATTTCCCTGACCTTGTGCGTAGTACCCACCGGCACCGTACTCTTGGTAATAATGATTTTATAGGTCTTGAGGGCTTCGCCTATGGCTCGGGCCACGGTGAAGACCTGGCTGAGATCCGCGTTTCCGTCCTGGTCCGGAGGAGTCCCTACAGCTATAAAGTTGATGAGTGAACGATCTATGGTCGCTTCGAGATCCGTGGTGAAGTGAAGCCGCTTTTCGCCGGTGTTCCTGGCTATCATCGGCTGAAGACCGGGTTCGTAAATCGGGACCCTCCCGTCAATGAGGCTCCTGATCTTGGCCTCGTCGATGTCCATTAGCGTGACGTCATTGCCCATCTCTGCGAAGCAGACCCCTGTTACGAGCCCCACATAGCCGGTCCCTATAACACCTACGTGCATAGTGAATCACCTCGTGAATCGCGAACGTGGCAATCCAAAACAGGCGATTGCCAAGCCTGTTATTATTACATAAAACCGAGGCTATTCTCCACACAAAAGTGAACTCGGGTTACCGATTCAGGGCTCTCCATAACGGACTAGGACGTTTTCGAGTTTGCGGATGCGATCCCGCAGATCCGCGGCCTTTTCGAATTCAAGGTCACGCGTGGCCCCGAACATTTCGCGAGTGAGGTCCTCAACAACTTTGGGGATTTGTTCCAGAGGGATTTCAGGAAATTCGTCCGCTTCCTCCACTTCCACCGTTACATAGTCCTGTTCGGCCAGCGAAGACAGAATATCCGGAATATTCTTGCGGATTGACTCCGGCGTGATGTTGTTTTCCCGGTTGAACTCCACCTGAATCCTTCGTCGCCGATTCGTTTCATCTAAAGCTTTCCGGATAGAGTCCGTAACTCGATCAGCATAGAGAATAACCGTCCCTTCGACGTTGCGCGCTGCTCTTCCCGAGGTCTGGATGAGTGAGCGTTCCGAACGAAGGAAACCTTCTTTGTCTGCATCCAAAATCGCCACCATCGCTACTTCGGGGATATCCAACCCCTCCCGGAGGAGATTGATCCCAATTAAGACGTCGAATTCCCCAAGCCTCAGGTCCCTGATTATCTCCATTCTTTCGATGGTGCGGATCTCCGAATGGAGGTATCTTACTTCCACCCCGAGACTTCCATAGTATTCCGTCAGATCTTCGGCCATTTTTTTGGTGAGCGTTGTTACCAGCACTCTCTGCCCCTTATCAACACGTTTCCGAATTTCCTCGAGCAGGTCGTCCACCTGATTCGACGCGGGCCGAAGTTCCATGACCGGGTCCGTCAAACCGGTGGGCCGAATCACCTGTTGAACTACTCGATCCTGACCTTTCTCAAGTTCGTATGGGCCTGGGGTGGCAGAGACATATATGGCCTGGGATACGTGAGACTCGAATTCGTTGAATCTCAGCGGCCTATTATCAAGGGCACTCGGCAGACGAAAACCGTAATCCACCAGCGTCTGCTTTCTGGAACGGTCACCCTTAAACATACCGCCCGCCTGAGGGATGCTCACGTGGGATTCGTCGATAAAAAAGAGCGAGTCCCAGGGAAAATACTCGAGCAAAGTGGGGGGAGGCTCGCCGGCCTTGCGCCCGGTCAGATATCTTGAATAGTTTTCAATGCCGTTGCAGTACCCCATTTCTTTGAGCATCTCTACGTCAAATCGTGTTCGCTCTTCGATCCTCTGGGCCTCGATGTAACGGTTAAGTTGCCTGTAATGTTCAACGCGCTCCTTCATTTCTTCGAGGATCAGGTCAGCGGATTCGAGAAGTCTTGATCTTTCGGTCACATAGTGGCTAGCGGGATAGATTGCCACTTTGTCGAGAGATCTCAGGACTTTTCCCCGCAAGGGATCGATTTCATAAATACCGTCAACCGTGTCTCCAAAGAATTCGACCCTTACTGCCAGGGCCTCCTCGGTACGCCGGGAAGACTTCGACAACGTCGCCACGGACCCTGAACGTGCCTCTGTGAAAATCCATGTCGTTACGATTGTACTGGATTTCTACGAGCTTCTTTAGCACCTGATCCCTGTCACTCTCCTCCTTCTGAATCAGGTGCACGAGCATGTTTCTGGTAGGCCTCCGGGGAGCCCAATCCGTAGATGCACGATATCGAGGCTATAATGATGACGTCCTTGCGTTCCAGCAGAGAGCGAGTCGCCGAATGCCTCATCTTGTCGATAGTCTCGTTGATACTCGAATCTTTTTCTATGTATGTGTCCGTATGCGGGATATAGGCTTCGGGCTGATAATAGTCGTAGTACGACACGAAATACTCGACCGCGTTTTCAGGGAACAAAGATTTGAACTCGTTAAATAACTGCGCAGCGAGTGTTTTGTTCGGCGCCAGCACGAGGGTGGTCTTGCCGGTGCGGGCGATCACGTTGGCCATGGTGTACGTCTTTCCCGAACCTGTCACACCCAGCAGCACCTGGTGCTTCACACCCTCTTCAACCCCCTTGGCAAGCTCATCGATTGCGGCAGGCTGGTCTCCTCGTGGTGAAAAATCGGAAACTAGTCGAAACAAGGTCATATCTGTGTGCCTTTTCTTGGTAGTCATTCACCTACTTTGGACGCCTCTCTTTCCTGTCATTGCGAGGAGTGATCGGTGGGACAGGCTTCCAGCCTGTCTATTAGGGATGACCGGCAATCCCGCGTTCCGCGCGGGACGGTCCCACCAACAATCTCCAGTCCAGCCTACCGCAAGAGAAACCGGGATTGCTTCGCTGCGCTCGCAATGACAACCTCCACCCCGCGAGGCCGAATGTTGACCTTTCGTGCCCTGATAAATTGTTGTATGCCGTGACTCACGCCTATTTCAACTTGGGATTTAATATCCTGAGGGACTGGTGAATCTTCCGTATTACCTTTTCAAGGTTCTTGAACCCCTCCGGCCGGTCCGAGATGATCATTTGCAACACACGGTCCTCGGTCACGTAATACTGCACTAATTGGACAAGTTTAATGCCCCGTAAGTCGGTGAAAGAACAGACTATGTAACCCTGCGATCCTTCAAGACCCGGCAACTTGCCCTCTTCCAAGACCGCGGCATCTTTCATCTCTGCTTTCAGCGTCTTCTTGAAGGCATCCAGTAGGAGCTCTGCGCTTGCAGTAGCCGTCCTCCTCCGCTTTTCTGTGAGAACCGTGATACGCAGGGTGGCGCCCGGATGAGTAATTCTAACCTCATCATTACCGGCTGTATGGACTTTCATGGTCGAAGGATAGTCGAACGAAAATCGTTGCTCCGGGTCGATGTACTTGGTAAAACCGCCGGTCGCGGCAAAGACGCTCGCCGTGAGAATCCCTATGTGCAGAGAACCAATCAGAACAAAGGTGGCGAATCTCAACGACTTTGGTGTCATAGTCGGACAGTCTTTCTGTTGGAATGCTCGCTAGCCATTGCCACCGGTCCGCGTCTCAAGTCCTTGGTCTGACGGGACGCCCACCGGACCGCCCTGCGGGGGTAAATTCCGCCATCTGGTCACCGCTTCCCCCAGTGACCTTGCTGTCTTGTAAACAGCGCGATCCAACCCCTTTTGGACTGCATTCCGAAACCAGGCCGCAGGAGGTGACTCATGGAATGAGGCCAGTTCTTCCAGTCCCTTATCGTCCACAGAACGAAATGTGTAAGCAAACGCTATCAGGGCAACATCTTCCGTGCGGTTCTTGCTTGACCGAATTGCTTTCTCCATAATATCTATCTTTTTTTGAACCGCTTCGGCATATTCGGCAGGTTCTGTGCCCTCAGCCGGAGAGCCGTCGACCAACCCCTTTGTCAAGCTTTTCAACAACGTGCCGTTGAGTTCCTCTACACGTTCAGCCTTTATGATTCTTCGCAGAAGGTTCAACCTGGATTCTTCCAAGGAGGAGGCTATCTTGCGTCCCTCCCGAATGCCCTTGAGCAGCGCCGGGTCTAGGGAAGTCTCCTGAAGATGGCCGATTTTTCTCCCAGTCTTGGAATCGTAAAAGCTGATCACCTTTTCAATACTCTCTCTGTCAAAATCTTCCCTGACCGCTGCACGGACTATAGACAGCAACTCCTCTTTGCCGGCTTCCTTCTTGACGTACGCTGCTACCTCATTTCTCATTTTCACATTCGGAAATGCATCACCCGGGATTGCCGAGAGAATGGCCGCGCCCAGCCGCTCCAGCGGGCCGGTCAGTCCCGACGACTTTAGTGCTTTGTCTATGAGTGGATCAGCTTCGGTTCCTTGTGCGCTCAATGTGCGAAGGCACACGGCGATCAAAAGGAAAACCACCATTATGTAGTTTCCTCTTCTAAAGATCATTCATTCAACCTCCGGTGTAGTTTTTCGGATGGAGTTGATCCGATTGCCACGTTCTTGGGCCGATTTCCGGGCATGAAACCGTCACCCCGGACTCCGATCCGGGGTCCAGATTCTGGATTTCTGCCTACCCAGGAATGACGAAAAAATAGCATGCCACGAGCCTCTCAGATCCGCCGTCTCAGACGGCTAAGAGCACATTGTTCTTGGCAGCTACTTGAGTTCCGACTTCATCCCGTCACGAAGAATTTCTCCGCTTCCCGAACTCTTGGATGAAGATCGGCTTGGGCTCACAGATCGTGGAATTCCTGAGGGACCTGTCTTAACTGCCCGTCATCTCCCACCGCTACCAGAGTAATGGCCGCGGTGACCAGATAATCTCTCGGTTCGCCTTTCTTGATGATGATTTGCTTTACCACTATTCTAAATCGGGTGGTGCTCTCGATCCAAGTCCGGACGATAAGCAGATCTCCCAATTTCGCGGGCGAATGGAAAACCATCTCTATCTTGTGGACCATGAATGAGTATCCACGATTGTGGTATTCCACGACTCCGGCCAATCGATCCGCCAGGATTCGGTGCGCGCCCGTTCAAGGTATTTTAAGTAGTTGGCATGATATACCACGCCCATGCAGTCAGTGTCTTCGTAATAGACTTTGCATTCGAAAAGGCGTTCCCGTGATTGCTCGGGATTCTTGTCAACGGCACGCTGAAGAGTATCCAAGTTTAGCAACCTCTTGAGGTACTGGGGGAGCCCATCGGGGCATTGATACCCCTGGCCCCTTTGACTCCAAACGCTCGGAGATTATCGCATAAGATATCTCCGTTGTCCCTATTCTGAATTCCGGGTTTGCACACCCGCCACTGGGAGTCGTCTTTTGTCGGCATCCGGTTCCTGCCCACATCTCTTGCAGTTCAGTCTGGATTTGCGGAGGAATCTCATGTAAATTGCAGATCAAATCTTTCAAATGGGGGTGGAGATATGAAGAACGGCTGGATGTGTGTGCGGGTGCTGTTGCTATTTGTGGCCATTTTCCTTGGTTCAATATCCAACGTCAAATCTCAAGACCTTTTCAGAGAAATGGATCAGATCAAAAAAGAGGTGACCGTCCTTAGAAAATGAGGTGACCAATCTCAGGACCCTGGTTTACGATTTGAGAAAAGCAGTGTTGAGAACCATTACTGCCTCGGATCAGCAAACTCCTGAAAAAGAGCCTCCCAAGGAACAGAAAGCTGCGCAGCCGGCACAGCCTGTGGACGAAAAGCAAGTAACCAGAGCCGCGTGTCAAGCTGTAGGGAAATTCTTCTCGGAAGCCGAAGCCAGCGTCAGAGCAAGCAACTCCTCCACGGCTGAGGCAAGGATGAAGAAGGCCCTACAAAACATGAACTCGGCGCTTCAGGAATATGCCGAAACCCACAGGGTTTCCAAGCTGCTAAGCATCTATGAGGGCCTCGCTTGGGATACTTATGTGGCCGTGGAGCTGCGCCAGAGCATTCAGGGTAACGAGGAGTTTCTGAAAGCGTTGGGCCGGCACAAGCAGAAATACATCGACACCTGTCCAAAGGACTGAGTGAGGGGTGCCTCATGGGGAAGCCCAACGCATTGCCGGAGAAGATGTTTGATGTTATAGGGACTGACAAGTGGCCCAGTTGTTAACTGCCTAAAAGGAAATTTCTCGCACGCTGGATAAGGCATGGAGTTTTCCGTCACCGCCAAAGCACCAAAGGATTTTTGTCCGCAAACTCTGGGATCACCAAGTTAGCCAACTGCCGGAACGGGAATGACAGTGATATATCAGCCGTCACTAAGTTTTATGCAACCTTCTCCAAATTCTCGAAAAGCTGTGGTCACTGGGGAGCGATGTCACGCCTTAGAAGACAGGTTCGATGCCTGTTTCGTTAGTGTGCTGGCCAGCAAAGAAAAGCAGATTCAGCAGAACTATAGACCCGTGATCGGCATTCACAAATGGTTTGCCCGCCGGCCTGGCAGTGTCTTCCGCAACCTCTTATTGGCCGAGTTCAATTGCGAGGAATCGCTTCACAAGGACTACTGGAGCGCGCACGAGTTCCAGGGGGTTATCGCGGGACCCCTTCATGGGGGGGGAACGCCCATTTTCGAAGCCAACCGCCTGGGATTCAGTGTCGTAGGCGCGGACATCAACCCAATGGCGTTTTGGATTGTTTGCCAATCGCTCGCGCCACTCGACTTGGTGGCCTTTCAACATGCCGCGGAAGCGGTAATACGTGATGTCGAGCCAGGGCTAAAAGACCTCTTCTGCACAACTTGCGGGTTCTGCGGAAGGGAAGCGCCAGCCAAGTATTTCCTTTGGGTCAAGACGCAAGTATGTCCGGCCTGTGGGGCCGAGAATGACCTGTTCCCCGGATATTTACTGGCTGAGGCTGAACGACACCCAAAACACGTCATCGTCTGCCATCAATGTGGCGACCTAAACGAGTTTGACCATCAACCTCGCAAGGATAGCCCGCTACCATGTTCAACCTGCGGTGCGCCGGTACATGTTGATGGTCCTGCAAAGAGAAATCGGGTGACCTGTTCGTCGTGCAGCCATGTATTTTCGTACCCGGAAAAAGAGCCATCTGGTCCGCCCAAACACCGGATGTGGGCCATCGAGTACCACTCCGCGCAATGCAAGCCACGCCACAAGGGGCGCTTCTTTAAGCGTCCGGACTCGGATGACTTAAGGCGGTTTAGCGAAGCCGAACAACGTTATTCGGAGCTTGAGCACGAGCTTCCCATACCTATCGATCCTGTTCCAGATGGGGACGAGACGAAGCGCCTCCAACGTTGGGGATATCGCTATTTTAGAGAGATGTTCAACACTCGCCAGTTGCTGGGGCTGGGGCTGTTGTTGCGGCGCATATCTCGGGTCAAAGACTCGTTGGCAAGGCATGCCTTGCTCACGGTATTCTCAGATTTCCTTCGGTACCAGAACATGCTTGGGCGTTACGACACCCTTGCACTGAAATGTCAGGACATCTTTAGCGTGCACGGATTCCCCGTCGGGCTGGTGCAGTGCGAAAATAATCTGCTCGGGATTAAAAAAGTTGGGTCCGGAGCTTTCCGCCACTTTCTAGAGAAGTACCGGCGAGCCAAAGAAGTACTGCAAACGACCCTTTGAAACGTGGCATGACGGAAAACATAAAAAGATCATTCCCATCCAGGGCGAGCGATTGGAGGCCCGCTTAGTGAATCGGTTTCCGAGAGATGGACAACGGGAGGCATGGATAAATTGTCGGTCGGCTGAAACAGTGCCTTTACCGCCGAATTCTCTAGATGGGGTGTTCACCGATCCCCCGTACTTTGACAACGTGCAGTACGCCGAACTGATGGATTTCTGTTACGTGTGGCTAAGATCTGTTCTTGGCAATGAGTTCAGAGCTTTTCGAGCGGCTACGACACGTACGCCGGAAGAACTAACAGGCAATGACAGTATGAAGCGTGGTCTAGACCATTTTACCCGCGGCCTATCACGCGTCTTTCAGCACTACGCTGACGCCTTGCGGGAAGGGGCACCTTTCGTCTTTACCTTCCACCACAATGACACGCAGGCATATGTACCGCTGGTAGTGGCCATATTGGATGCTGGAATGGACTGCACGGCGACCCTCCCAGCCCCAGCAGAAATGGGCGCCTCATTGCACATCGCCCGCACTAGGTCGTCCGTCCTAGACTCAATCTTCGTTTGTCGCCGAATGATTGTTGGCCGTCGGTCGATTCCAGTGAAAGACCAGTTCAAGAAAGACCTGTCTGCTCTGGAATCCGCTGGCCTAGCACTTACGGAAGGCGACATCCGGTGTCTTGTGGCGGGTCACGTGGCACGGATTGCCATTAACCATCTTAGGGAAACGTGGGACGCGACTTGGCCACTGGACCGTCGAATGTCGGCTGCCAATGCAGTGATCACCAGCATTGGCAACCAGGTCGATGTAGAGAGCCTGGTGGAGGGCCATAGACCAGAAATAGGACGCAAGAAAGGAAGCCGAAATGCCACCAGGGGAGCGACCATTTGAGCTTGCCTCGGTTGAGCTTGAACAGCGCCTGGAGGAAATGGTGGATGCTACTTTCTCCGATTTGGTCTCTGAATTTCTGCTCATGCCCATGGGTAACGCCTTCATAAAGTATTCGGACTTCCGGGATGCCTACGAAGTCCTCAAAAGCCACACGAAGGCTTTTGAGCTTTTCTCGGCACGCACGGCAAATAATGCCTTGTTTGAGAACAGTCGAGTTCTGGGGGTGTTTCGCGCAATATTGGGAATGACCGCGCCCGAATGGGCAGATCTCGCGCATTCGGAGTTGGAGAGCGATATTACTCAGGGCGCGGCCCGGACGCTCGATAGACAATGCCGGGAGGACGTGCATTATCTTCGAAGCGTAACAGAGAGATACCAAGCGAGAGTAAAGCGCGCACGCGAGGAAGGAAGCGTTCCACCTGATCGACCAAAATCCTTAAATAGGATAGACGCTCTTGTCGGGGTTGCCATTCAGCTCATCGCCCGCGGAGCTCCCCGCGAACAGGAAGGGGTTATCCATCGCCTTGCTAAATTTGATACGAACGAAGGGCTCGATTCCTTGGGATACGCTGCCAGAGAGGACGTGCCCTTTGCCGTTTTACTCTACGAACGTTATCTAGGTCGCCCATTTGCCGGACATCGAGATGCTGTTTCCGAACTTGTAGGCGAAGTGATGGAAAATGCTATCGAGGAGCGACTTCGCAAGGCCGGCGTCTCCTACCGAAAAACTGGCCGAGCCGATAGGATTCCGGGTTTCGGGCAGGCCCCGGACTTCTGCATCCCCGACGAACTAAGCCCTGTGGTTGTTATCGAGGCCAAAATTACAAGCGACGATGGCACCGCCAGGGATAAGGTTACTCGCATCAAAGAGCTTGAGACCCAAAGAAACAAGCACGTGGCGGCTGGGCGTCCTTGGTATGAAGTCGTTGCTTGTATTGATGGCCGCGGCTTTCGGCAGAGGCGTGAGGACATGCGTCAACTTTTGCTGCGACTGGGTGGCAAGGTATTTACTACCGCCACATTAGATCAACTGATACCGCACACTGGAATTCGAGATTTCATAAGTCAATAAGCGCTCCCGACAATTCGCTACGCAGGGTTGCGGTAACTTCTTTCCGACGTTAATCGGGCTTGCCGGTGAGGTACTTGTTCCCCTCGGGCCAAATGTCCATCACCTGGCGCATGATGGCCAGTTCGCCAATGTGGTAGGCATTGTGATCGGCGGCAAGCATGATTTCTCGGAAAATGGTGTAACCGGGAGCATGAGGAATCTGGGCGAAGAGGTCGGTCTTATCATCCCGAACGATTTGCTTCAGCGCTTGAAGATCAGCCCGGACGCCTTCGATGCTCTTCCGCCAACCCTTTTCGTCGGTCTTTTCTTCCGGACGCGGGCGGTACCCCTCCGGATATTTGGGCGACACGTGATGCGGGTTGCGGATGAATTCAAGAATATCCCACTGGGCGATCCGGATGTGCTCCACGAAATGCCAGAAGGAATACGGGGTATCAGGGGGCTTGCTGTTAATATACTCCAATGGGAAATCAGCAAGCACGTCTTCGAAGCTCATGTGAGCGTTTCTCCCTTCCAGAAGCGCCAGCAGTTCTTTCCTCACCACATCGTTTGCATTCATGAGACATCCTCCTTCAGGAAATTTCTTTACCTACCGCACGCATTTGCCATTCGATTTCATCGGTCCAAAGCGACGCATTTCCTCATCCGCCTGAACTCGCTGTCCCTTCCGCGTGAATGATTAAGAATAGAAGGAACGTAACATACATAGAAGGACATCGACCGGTGACATTTTTCACGGCGCTATTTTTTTTGCGCCCGATCTTGAAGTTCTTGTCTCTTTTTTCCCAAGACTTGTTCCATCTCGTCTTCCAGTTGGCTCCTTTTCCGGTCCAATTCCTGCTTGGCACGTTCCATTAGCTGCATCTTCTTTGCTTCGATTTGTTGTTTCCACTTTTTTACGTCTGCAATATTGAAATAAGAGATGCTTAGGCAGTTATTGCAAGGATAGGGAAGACAAATCATATCGACGAGATCTCGTTACTTTTTCATGAGGTCACACTGAAAAAGATCGAGAATGCCTATACGGCCTAACGTTTCCGATGCGTAAAATGAAAACCGGGGTGACCTCTGCGATCACCTCGGTCTTCGTCGCCAAGTCGATTAGACAAGGGCAACTCCCTGTCCAATTGGGTGCTTCTGCGTGCAAATGCCAGGTAACATTAGGCTACCTAGGGCTCTTGACCTTCGGGGATGCCAAAGCGACCTCAGATTTCTCGGCAAGCTCCTTCGCAGCAGCAGACTCTTTTTTCTGCTGAGCCTGTATGGCAGCCCACGCTTGCCGCAGCGAATCCCGGTTGCTGTCTCCTCCAGCTGCCGCAAACCCGGCAGGCATCATAAAAGCCATAAGAGTCAATGAGAGAACTAGCTTTTTCATCATCCATATCTCCTCTGGTGGAATTCCGCCCCCGGCTAAATGCCGTTCCGGGGCGGTATGAGACTCGTTTTATGAATCAGTGGTTTGCGGGAGAATACGTTTCGTCGGGATAGCTGCAAGATGAAGATGGGACCACACAACCACTGCGGCAATCCTTTACCGCCTGATTAGGCAGAATTGCTTATAACTAGCAATCGTCATGCCAAATCATGAGGGCGGAGAGACAGACCAATTACCTGATATAATGAGAGATTGTTTGTCGGCTGAAAAGACCGGCTGCCGCGCTTGAAACTCTGTCGTGTCAGGATTCTTGACAGGGTGTCAAAGAATTCCCGGGTGAAAAATTCTCCACGATAGTTCCCGGTGAAACGTGCCGCTTCTGTTCAGCCCTGAACCGTGCGTGTCTCTCTGATGAGTTCGCGGGCCTTGGTCAGATGCTCCAGGATCTTCTGAAGGTTTTCGTCGTTTTTCTCGTTAAGGTAGCTGATAATGGCATCACATGCCTTGTAGGTCTCTGTTATTGATTCGCGTATTACTGAATGAAAGGGGACATACTTGGGCGGGGGGATTATGGCGAACGTCTTCGAATCCAGGTTCTGAAGCTCACGCTTCATAGAATCTATCTTCAGGTAGATCTCCTTGGGCACGATCGGCGCATCGGCGTCCGAGGGGTCGTAATCGGCGAGGCTCAACGACGGGGCCCTGGTCATAAGCAGGGACAGCTCCTCGAGTAACGGGGTGGTCTCTCGCAGGTATCTCCCGGACTTTGGGGTTGTTCAAAGCTTCGGGGGCCAAGGGGGACGGCAGAGCCTCTTTCACGGGCGAAGCGGGCTGCTCGATAGGAGGACGGACTGGCTCGGGTTCCGCGGGCTGCTCCACCGGGGGAAGCACTGGTTCAGGTGCTGCGGGCTGCTCCACAGGGGGGAGTACTGGTTCGGGTTCTGCTGGATGCTCCATTGGGGGAAGCACGGGTTCTGTCTCCGTTCGTTCGTTAACGGCTGGAGGCATGAGAGCTGAAGGCACCGGCTCCATCAACGCGGGTCCGGGCAGAGGTTCGAGGGGTGGAAATGCAAGAGGTGGCGCCGCTGGTTCCGGTGGCGGTAATACTTCCTTTGGCGCTTCCTCCTGAACTTCTTTCACAGGTTCCTTCTGAGTGGGAGCTTCAGGCTCTGCGGCAGGGATGGTCTCCGGTTCTCGACGCAGTTCAAGTGGTATCCCCTCCTTGGAGCCGACTTCGTCTTGGGCCTTGGTGGATTCCAGGGGCGTAGTCCTCGAAGCCCGTTTCACAGGTTCCAGGTCCAACAGAGTCGGCATTACGGGCGCGGTCTTTTTTCCCAGAAGCTCCTTTTTCGGGGAAGGGGCCTCGATGACGTCTTCCGGCACTACGGGGGGCTGCAGCAGAGGAGTGCGGGATTCTTTTTCAGGGGCCTCCTGAATCCGAGTCCGCTCCGGGGGCTGTTCGACCACGGGGCTGCGATCCAGGGGTTCGAAAGGCAACCTGTTAACATCACTCGCTTCCGGCAGCGCAACCGGACGCTGTTCGGGCGGAGGCTCCACGTTCTCCGCGGGAGGGAGTTCTTTCGCCGGAGCAGGAGTGACAGAGGGCGATTCCTTTGGCGGCGCGGGGGTAGAGGGGGGAGCGGGCTTGTCCCCTATGATCCGATTCATCCTGATCTCTGGTAGGGGAATCATGTAACCTGTGTTTCCGATTGGAGCCATGCTTTGGCCTGGCGAAGCGCTGCCTGTCCCGGAAGCCTGGGACTTACCCTCACGGCCGGTTTGGGCTGTGGCCTCAATGCAAAAGGGCTGGCTAAAACAGGAAACAGCGAGAAGCACGGCAAAGACGACCGCCCTGGCAGTGCATGGAGTACGCAAGCGGAAAATTATGCTCGAGCGCTGGATGAAGCGGATTCTCATGGGCTATCACCTCTGACTACGAGGTCAGAAGATTGCATTACAATTTTAAACTGTTGTACCTGATTCGTCAAGTTCTGTGATAATCTTCCGCAATTGTGCAGGGGAAGAGGGCCACGGTTCCAAATTGTGAATTCGGTCTAGAATTCCGTTGATAAAAGCCGAGGAATTGTCGGCGCCGTACTTCTTTCCAATCTCTACAGCCTCATTCAAGATGACTCGACTGGGAATCTCCGGAAAATTAGTAATCTCTGCTATAGCCATTCTTAGGATATTACGGTCGACACGGTTGATCCTCGACAGCTTCCAATGATGTGACAAATGGGCTATCAACTCATCTATCACTTTCAGATCGCGAGATACGGCCAACACGAGGTCGCGAGCAAAGTCCTTCATAACCCGACCCATCTTTACTACTTCCTCCGGGTCGGATTCGAAATGTCCCTCCAGGAAATCCCACGCATCAGCCGGGTCTTGGTTCCTGGCGTCAGCAGCGAACAACACCTGAAGTACGAATTCACGAGTCTTGCGTCTGGAAGGCACTGGAAAATGAAGAGTTTCCGTAGAAAAAGGTAAATATTGCCAAACCCGGAAAACCTGGTTTCAATTACATTTGCTTGAGAAGATTGGCCATCTCGATAGCGGACACGGCTGCTTCAGCACCTTTGTTCCCTGCCTTGGAGCCCGCCCTCTCTATGGCCTGCTCGATCGTATCGGTGGTCAACACGCCAAAGCTGACCGGAATAGAAGCTTGCAAAGCCGTCTGAGCCACCCCTTTGGCCACCTCGGCTGCAATGTAATCAAAGTGCGGGGTCGATCCTCTGATAACGGCTCCCAGGGCCACCACGACGTCGTGCTTTCCCGAGCGAACCATTGCAGACACGGCCTGAGGAATTTCAAAGGCCCCAGGGACTCTCACAACGGTGATATCTCCCTCAGAAGCCCCGTGTCGCACCGGCCACGTCGATAGCCCCTGCGATCAAGCGCGACACAATAAAATCATTAAAGCGGCTTGCCACGAGAGCCGCCTTCAAGCCGCGGGCATCGAGACCTCCTTCGATCTGTTTGGTCATGCAGCCTCCGATGTTCCATTCTGCAAGGGCCGGCTTATCGGCGCCTGTTACTGCGTCTACCGTTACGGAAGGTTTTCGAGGT
>CAWHDO010000023.1:0-63327 GCA_963828085.1 uncultured delta proteobacterium | reverse complement strand
TCTTGTGCCCGGAAGGGTCGGTACGACCCAGTATTAACTTGTTGAAAACGGCCCGCTCAGATCCCGGCATCTCCGGAGACAAATACAAGTTACCAAGATTACCAGTTATTGCTCTGGCGCATGCTTGTCCTCCAGGTGGTACGGGAATTGCGGAGCCACTACAGCATGCGAGTGTGACAATTTTAAAGAGCAGCAATTCATGATGAAGAAGTTCTCCATGAACGCAGCCAGCCATCTGAATTAAAGGGGGGAATTGTGACTGCGGAAAACGCCCCGTTAATGCCGACGATGATCGAAAGTCCCTGTAAAGCCTTTTGTCATAGACAGACCCGGCCACACAGCCCTGTTACCTTGCCGATTTGCTTACTAAGGACATAACCAACTCGGGAAGTTTCGATATCAGAGGAGACATTTGGGCGACCACTTTTGGCAAGTTGCTGGGCGCCTTGCCTATTCCCGGCATGCTTCTCGATGAATCCCTTAATATAATGGCCGTTAACCAGGCCTGCGGGAAAATCAGCCCGCAGTACAGAATCAATTCTCAGCACTCGTTTTTCGAGGCTTTTCTCATCCGCATCTAAGGGCGGAAGCATGCACTCAATTGTACGGGAGGCATTCGCTACGAGAAAACCCACAGTGGTGGGAACAGCTTCTAAGAACCGGAACTGACAAGACTCTGCGGTGCCGGATGACCTTTCGATCCATCCGGATCGGCCAGGAGCGGTTCTTGCTCGTCCTGATCGAAGATTTGAGATCTGAAAAGAAACAGCGTTCCCTGAAAGAAAAGCGTCAAGAGGAGTTTCAAAAGTCTTGCCAAGAAATGGAAAAGGGACTCAAAGAGCAGACCGCGCGATTATCTCCGACAGACAAAGACCCGCACGACGGAGTTATGGAGCCACAGGATGAAGAGCGCACCTTGAAAGAGATTGTGAGTACGATTGAAGGCCAGTTGAGAGACCTGAAAGAGGAGATCATTGTCAGACTGAGGTTGAGCGTGCAGCCTTTAATTGATCAGCTTAGAGCCGAGACCGACTCTGAAACGGGTCGCCATCTTTTGCAGGCACTGGACTACCATCTAGCGAATACTGTCGTCTCACTCGGTGGCAAGCCCATGCGAGAACTCGCACTTTTGACGCCAAGAGAAGTTCAGGTGTGTAATCTCATCGCTTCCGGCCTAACGTCCAAACAGATAGCGGTAGCAATGAAGGTCACTGTTGACGCGGTGTATTCCCACAGGCTTCATATCAGAAAGAAACTTGGTCTGGATTTGTCAGGTGAGCCGCTTGCCACCTGGCTCAAGTTCCGGTACGGGTGGTGAGGTCGTCTGGCCCAAGACTCGGCCCCAGGACCAAAAAGCCGGAGAGTGTCGCTCGACACTGCAACCCGTCGGAATCTGTTGTAAGGTAGGTGGACTTACGGCCAGAATGGGTATTCGGACTACCATATTTGGTAGTAGATTTGTAGTATTGACTTACATCCCAAAAGGTTGAGACAATTGTTTACGGTAACTTCTAATATAGGTAAACAACCGCTCTCCAGGCCGCTGAATTTTGCCGCGGCACCTCTTTCAGGGGGGATATGCGTGCGCTTCAACAAAATGCAGGCTCGACGACTCCGTGGCCAACGATCCCAGGTGGAACCACTGGTCATGGCTCCCGGGTGAATTCTGACAAATCGATTATGGAATGGCCACAAGATTCGTTATCGCGCGATATCAGGCGATGGTCGCGAGGGACATTTATGCAGGCACGGTAATTGAAAAGCAGGAGCTTCTTCGCGGAGGTCGATGAAAAGGCTGCTGCTGAACGGGGGGATGAGGCAAGTGAACGATTTAGCACTGAAGCAAACAGAAATCAGCAAACGCAGAGAGATGAGTGGGAGGAGGCCGCAGGATACTTCTACGAGCTTGACCCTCGACACCGATGATCCCGATGTCGAGGGGGCCTTGCTTGAAGCGTTGTCCACTGGAGATTGTGATGCGGCAGCCGTGGCATTGGCCATGGGCGTCAACCCCAACTTGCAAAATCCGTCGGGGGACAGCGTCTTAATGCTGGCATCCGACGGAGGTCACTCGGAATTGATTGAGCTGCTTGTTTCAAACGGAGCGGACGTCAATATGCCAGGCAAAGGTGGCCGTTCGGCACTTTTCGCCGCGGCCGCGTCAGGTCGCGTAGCCGCGCTGAACATCCTCCTGGAGAACGGCGCGCACGTCAATGCTAGCGACGAGGCCGGCAGGACTCCTCTCTTTGAGGCTGCTATCGGAGGTCATTTCGAGGCAGCCGAAAGTCTCTTGGCCGCTGGGGCCAACCCCGACCACGCCGACTCTTCCGGTGACACTCCCTTGATGAAGGCCGGTTCAAAGGGACATTTAAGGGTGGTGAGGCTGCTGCTGGGCGCAGGAGCTATGGTTGATGCGCTCAATTGCTACAGCAATACAGCCCTTATGAGGGCGGCTTTTAAGGGGCACTTGAGGATCGCTCAACTATTAATCGACCATGGGGCGGACCCGAATTCACATAACCTCCACGGAAATCCACCCTTGTTCTTCGCGTCCTTTAAGGGCCACATCGCCATGGTGGGCCTACTCTTGGACAACGGTGCGGAGATAAATGGCGCTGACAACTATGGCGAGACGGCTTTGATAAAGGCTTCCGGCGCGGGACACGAGAAGGTCGTCCGACTTCTCTTGAATCGAGGTGCGGAGATTAATGCTACAAACGGTCGCGGGAACTCGTCCTTGGCTAAAGCAGTTTCTGAGGGCCACGTGAAGATAGTAGAAATGCTTCTCTCTCGCGGAGCCGCGTTTGACGCAAACAGCCGTGTTCTTGAGAAAGCGGCTTCCAAGGGGCACTCTGAAATTGTGGAACTCCTGCTGAAATCCGACGTCTCGCCACTCGATGATGACGAAACGACTACAGTGGCCACTGAAGACTCAGATCAGGGCTCTCGGGAGACCACGGTGCACCCGTTGGATCTCTCAAAAAAACGATCTTGACCACGAAGCAATCCAGAATGATGTATTGGCTGCGGCAAGAAAAGGAGAGTTGGAGACCGTGGAGCAACTTCTTGCTGCAGGACACGCTTTCGAAGCGCCGGAAAACGTTCGAGTAGCGACGCTCCTGCGAGCCGCTTATTCGGGACGAGCGCCATTGGTGGATCTCTTGCTGGACAAAGGAGTTGGTGCGAACGCGGCCGATCCATCAGGCAACACCGCATTGATTGCAGCGGCCAAGAATGGACAGTCCAATGTGGTCAAGCTCCTGCTGAGCCGGGGAGCAGACGTAAACGCAGAGGACCGGCGCGGAAAGACTGCACTGATAAGAGCTTCCAGTGCAGGACACAGCAACGTTGTCCGACTTCTCCTTGAGGCTGGGGCCGATGTCAATCACACTACCCAGCGTGGTAGCACCGCGCTTGTGCGAGCTACCTGTTATGGGTGGCTGAAGGTGGCTAAACTACTGCTCGATGCGGGAGCGGACGTCTCAGTAAGGAATGTGTATGGTTACTCGGCTCCCCTGTTAGCGGCTAGCAAGGGTTATCAGGAGCTGGTAGCACTGTTCATGAATTGGAACCGACCCGATTCCCTTCCACGGGAGGTGGATGGCCATACAAAAGACATCCCTTAAGTGGGCCTTAACAGAATTTGCCGGAGATGACCTCCGGTCGTCCCGCATGTAGAGAGGCTCTTGGGTATAGTGTGGAAAAAGCACGCGTTTACGCGCTCTAAGGTCAGCGTTTGGTCGAGCGCAACGGGGGAAACAAAGATGCGCAACCACGATCAGCCCTCCTTCATACTAAGCAGCGACAGAAACTCGATGGGAAACCTTTCGGCGCACGGCGGAGATGCTACACAAACCATTGATCTCAACGCACTCTTTTCTCCTGAACTAACCGAGTCGGGATGTTTCGATCTCTCCACGGTGAACCATTCCACGTTCGCGAAATTGCTCCAGGCGATATCTGTTCCCACCCTATTGGTTGCTCGGACGCATGCAATCAAATTTGCTAACTCGGCTTTCATGAAGACCGTGCACGACAGTCTTGAATTAGAGGGCGCCACATTCTCCTCTCTTTTCCCTAACCCTGGAGAGGCCCGACAGGCTCAGTTGTTGCTGGAGAAAGTATTTGAGGAGCGAAGGCCCGAGGTCAGGGAGAGAGTGCTCCAAATTCGGAAAATGAAGATATGGGCCAGAATTCATTTGCGTACAATTCGGTTGGGCAATGAAGCACTGGTGCTGGTTCAGATAGAAAATTTGACGGCTCAAAAGCAGTTGCTCAGTATACAGAAATACAAGAAGCTGGTGAAAATTCTTCCTATTGGCATTGCCGAATTCGCGTTGCCGAGGCAGCTCGAGTGTTCGTTACCATTCGGCCGACTGCTTTCTTCAGTATTAGATGCGAGAGTAGTGGATGGAAACCCGAAGTTTGCAAGTATCTATAGTCGACGGAGCATATCGGAACTCGCGGGTACAAGGCTTAGCATGTTGTTGCCCTGCACCGGCAAGAGTGAAACTTTGTACAAGCAGTGGATTCAAGCGCAGTTTCCGATCCGTTCTTTCGATAGCAGGGAAACTGACTTTCCTGGAAGTGTCCGCTATTTTGAAAACACACTTATTGGCAATGTGAACAATAACCGCCTGTCAGGACTCTGGTGGCTCAAGCTGGATGTATCCGAAAAGAAAAAAATAGAAGAGGAGATAGCTAAATCCAAGAAGAATAGAATCCCTGGGAATTCTTGCGGGTGGTATCGCCCATGATTTCAATAACCTGCTTACGGGAATTCTGGGAAACATATCGCTGGCACAAACGTACCTGACTCCCGACCACAGGGCATTTGATCGGCTGGAAGCAGCCGCGGATGCGTCGAAACGAGCGCGGGGGTTGACCCATCAACTGCTTACGTTTTCCAAAGGAGGGCTGCCAATCAAGACGTCAGCTTCCGTTTCGGAACTTCTAACTGATTCAGCGGGATTCGTGTTGCGAGGATCCAACGTTCGCTACGAACTCTCCATTCCCCAAGACCTGTGGAGCGTCCACATTGATCTGGGACAGATCAATCAAGTGATAAACAACTTGTTCATAAATGCTCTTCAAGCCATGCTGAAGGGGGGCACGATCTCCGTCCAAGCCGAGAACTGTCTTATTGAGGGAGACTCAGTAATCCCGCTCACGCCGGGAAAATATGTCAGAATACACATTCAGGACCAGGGTATAGGCATACCACCGGAGAATGTACAAAAGATATTCGATCCCTATTTCACAACCAAAAAAACGGGGAGCGGTCTTGGCCTTACTACGGCATATTCCATCATCAAGAAGCACGATGGACTGATTACTGTAGGCTCACAGGTCGGGGTCGGTACGACCTTCTGCATCTATCTTCCGGCGTCACAGGCATCCGCCGCCAGCTCGCCAGAGAACCCGGCGGGTACCACCAACCTTGGACGCAACGGAAGGATCCTCGTGATGGATGACGAGGAATTAATAAGGGACTTGGCTTCCGAGCTACTGACTCAATTGGGTTACGAGGTTTCTTTGGTCAAAGATGGCGCGTCGGCCATAGCGGTTTACCAAAACGCCAGGAATTCAGGCAAGCCTTTTGACGCGATTATCATGGATCTGACCATACCTGGTGGAATGGGCGGCAAAGAGGCTCTGCAACGGATCCGCGAAATTGACCCGAATGTCCGGGCAATTGTGTCGAGCGGTTTCTGCGACGACCCGGTAATGGCCAACTTCAGAGAATACGGGTTCGCCGGGGTCCTTCGCAAACCGTATGACGCGAACGAAGTGGCCGAGCAACTGAAATCCGTACCTGAGGAGAGTGACTGGCGAGGGTAGCGCTCACTGACGGCTTGGGGGCAAAAGGGCTTTGAGTTGACTTGAGATCCGACAACTCCGTGGGAACCGCAAGCGCCGTGTGGGGCGCTCGGGAGATCGAAACGGTCAGTTCCTCGTCCCGCGGTTGTGCTAGAAATGGAGAAATAGTCTGCTTCGTCCGTTAGGCAAGACATACATGACTAAGCGTAATTTGAGTGCCCAGAGCATTGTCCAAGACATCCGCGCCGGATTGACTGATTTGCAGCTTGAGGAGAAATACCGCATAAAACCTGATGCTATGCCTTTTTTGATGAGGCGATTGGTTGACGCCGGGTTGATGACGGACTTGGAAATGTACGAAAGAAAAAGCCTGTCCGAAAGTGACCTAATGAGGGCTTTCAAAGGAATTGACGAGGCCATCTTGAGGTGCCCGGTTTGCGGCAACCAACTGCCGCAAGAAAATGTTGCGTGTGCCCGTTGTGAAAGGCTGGAGCAGGAGTTCATAGAAACGCTGATCATTGACCGGGATGATAACCTTTCTCAGGTTATGAGGACGCTGCGGGCGATTGCTCCGGAAGATTCGACGGTCCGAAGAAACAATCATCATATTTTGGCGCCAAAGGGCAAGGGGTTCAGCCCGGAGGTTCAATACGCACCGGCTGACCCCTTGGTTGCCCCTCCGAACGTGCCAGCCACTGTAGACGTCGTGACTAACCTTCCGAGAGAAGTCAGAGCTGCGGAACATTCCAACAAAAAGGCTCTCCTGAAAGCTGCCAGTCGAGGGCTTCTGGAGGCGGTGAAGGACCTGTTGAATCTTGGATTGGATGTCAATTCCCGCAGCAAATATGGCAACACTTCACTGATGCGAGCTGCCTTCAAGGGTCACGTGGATGTAACGAAACTGCTGCTGGAGAGAGAGGCAGATGTGAACGCCGAAAACTCCCAGGGCAACACTGCGCTGATCTTCGCTATTGGGGCCGGTCATGCCGAAATAGTTGAGCTGCTGTTGAAACACGGAGCCAACGCTTCCCGCAAGGCCGTAGGTGGGAATACTGCTCTTATGGCTGCTTGCTTATCAGAAAACCCAAGCATAGTTGAGCTGCTGCTAAGAGTCTGGATCTGACGTGAATGAGAGCAACAGCGACGGTGACACGCCTTTGCTGCGGGCTTGCGACCGAGGTCGAACGCAAATGGTCGAGGTTCTTCTCGTAGCAGGAGCATCTATCAATGCCGGTAACAAGCATGGAAACACGGCGCTTATGAAAGCGGCATTCAAGGGTTATTATTCCATCGTGCGGCTTCTGCTCGCGGCAGGGGCTCACGTCAACGTCACGAACGCTTATGGCAACACCGCACTCATGAAAGCCTGCCACCGTGGGCATTTTCGCGTCGCCAAGCTGCTACTGGAAGCAGGAGCCGACGTCAAAGCTAAAGACAAAGACTGTGCAACAGCGCTAATGAGGGCGGAGAAAATCGGACGACAAGATCTGATCGAACTTCTCCTGAAATTCCAAGATTAGAATTTGGCTCATTCTGACAAGAGGTAGTTGTTTTCGTGTTGAAAGACCGCATATGCGTCCTAGAGCTTAACCCTGGGATGTGCCTTGGTCACAATTTCGTACCGCGTTTCGCCTCCACAAAATTTCTCTATTAATTCCGCTATCTCACCACAAGCCGCCTCAATTTCGGCCACGGGAACCGGCGGCAATCCGTCTACGTTGAACTCAACCGCGGTAGTAGTCGGCTGAACCAGAGTGTGCCGACCCTGTCGCCAGGTCCACCGTCTAGTCAATACAGTCTTGCCTTCCGCGAAAATAACCTCCCCGGGCAGGGGATTCTCAACCTGCTCGGAGTCAAGTAGTGTGAAGAGTTCGTCCCCTGCCGCCAATCGCAGTTCCATGTCATTCGTAAGCACGTCAATCGCGTGGCCTCCTGCCGGGACCAGATGGCGCAAAGAAACCACGTTTCCAATATCAACCAAGGTGTTGATTGAGGGCAAAGGTTCGTTTTTCAAAATGCGTCGCACCATTGCTTCAATGGACGGCCGGAACTTGCTCGGCTTAGCTCCGAAGGACCGATAAGCTTCTCGCCAGGAGGCGATTCTCGGATGCTCAACCAGTTTTTCCAGGTTCAGCTCATTCCGGACGAAATCTTCCGCAGAGCGGAGCAATGAGTGGAGTTCCTCGGGGGATTCTCCGTTCGTAAGCCCGTGAGCTATCACAACTCCCCGCACGTATCCCGGGAAGCGCTCAAACACTTCATCCGATATCTTGAAATATTTCTCGTCTTGTTTCATGTTGCCTCCACAGGCATTCAATTGGACTTATCGAGCCGTGTCGATAGAGACGGGGGTCGCCCATTCTCCGTAGAGGGACCGATTATAGTTGACCGAGGTGCCTGCGGCAAGGCATGCTCGCAGTGAGACGATCCTTGAACCTCGGGTGGGTCAGACTCATGTGCCTGTTTTTTTCGCTGAGTTGATGTCGAGACCTAGAGCGTTTGATGCACCATCCCACTGCGGGTCAGTGAACCGAAGACCTCGGAATGGGCAGCGCCTGCTGATTCCCGATTGAAATTCAACTGAAAGGAAAAGCATTGTCTGTCGATGTGATGCTGCCGATCTTGCTCGGTGCACTACTTCATGCAACTTGGAATGCTTTTGTTCGTTCAGCAGCCGACAAGTTTTTGGATACGGTTCTCGTGACTGCGGGAGCAAGTGTTTTTGCCGCATTCTGGTTACCGTTCATGGCTTTTCCTGCTGTCGCGAGTTGGCCGTATTTGATAGCATCCGGCGTAATTCACGTGGGGTATTTCATATTTGTTGCGTTAGCTTATCACCACGCTGAACTCAGCTTCGCATATCCGATTATGCGCGGAACTGCTCCCGCTTTCTCTGCAATTGCCGCCGCCTTCTTATTGAACGAATTTCCGCCGTTGCTCGGATGGATTGGGATTTTACTGATCTCTTCTGGTGTGGTTGTCCTGTCATTCGACTCCTGGCGTTTAGGATCGTTGAAACTATCTTCTTTATCGTTCGCTCTCTCAAATGCCGCGGTGATCGTAGTCTATACTATTGTTGACGGACAGGGAGCCCGATTATCCGGCAATGCGTTCAGCTACACAGGCTGGATGTTGATATTGACTGCGGTCCCTGTCATCCTCACGTCGTTGATGCTGCGCCCAAGGAAGGTGACAAACTACTTACGTCGGAACTTGGCAAAAGGGATGACTGGCGGTGCATGTCTTGTGGGATCGTACGGGATTGCGCTTTGGGCCATGACCCATGCACCTATTGCTCTGGTGGCTGCGCTCCGGGAAACTTCCGTCATGTTTGCGATGCTCATTGCAGTCTACTTCTTGGGTGAGCGCATCAGCCGCCTTCGCCTACTATCGGCCTTAATGGTCGGTGCAGGAGCTATCGCGATAAAAATCTCATGAATCACGGGCGGATCTTTTCCCGCGCCCTTAGGGTGAAGTATGCAGCACGATAACACTTTCATGGCCCCGGACGGTGCTTTCCACTATGTCAATTGGGGTGGCGCAGGACCTCTGGCGCACATATCTCACGCTACGGGGTTCTGTGCCGGAATGTACGGTCCTTTGGCAAAGAGGCTGGGGTCGCGGCTTCGTGTCATAGGCATGGACGACCGAGGGCACGGAACAACCGCAGCTCCTGCGGATGCCGAGAAATTGAGGAACTGGGATGTCTTTGCGAATGACCTGGAACGGTTTTTCGAGTATCTGAACGAACCTGTGATCGCTATGGGGCATTCCCGAGGCGCTGTTACCAGCATGATGGTCGCGATTAAGCGCCCTGACCTGGTGCGGGCCATGATCCTCATCGACCCCACCATTCTCGCTCCCTCATTGAACCTGCTTCTCTTGATGACCCAAAAGGCCGGGCTGACCGGCTTTATCCCAATTGTTTCCGGTGCGGCCCACAGAAAAAGAGTCTGGCCGGATCAACAGACCATTCTCGATGCTTACCGGACCAAGCCTTCTTTTTCCGCCTGGAAAGACGGGTTCCTGGAAGGATATGTCGCGCATTGTGCGAAAAAGACGGAAGACGGAACCATAACACTGTGCTGCGAACCGGCCTGGGAAGCCCAATGCTTTGCTGTGTGCCCGACCGATGTCTGGCACGTTCTTCCTCGGCTCCAGGTGCCCACCCTGGTCCTCTACGGATCGCAATCGGACGTGTTCGTATCATCATCAGCAAGAAAATTCAGGCGCAAAGTCCTCCACGCGGTTTTTCAGCGTTTTGAGCAAACGAGCCATTTTGTCCCGATGGAGCGCCCTGATGAAACAGCAGAGGCAATTCTGCGATTCCTGATTGGGAACCATCTTATTTGAAGACGACCCATGCTTCCGGATATTAGAGGCATAAAGGCCGTGGCATGGCCGGCGCGTTCTACGAAGATCAGGGATGAATCAATAGGAAAATTGCCCTATCTAACCAAGGTACCATTACTTTGAACGAATTGTGTAGCATGCGTTGAGTGAAGCGATCAGCAATCTGGACAGCGAAAACGAGCAACGGATCTTTCAAGCTCTCCAACAGCTTCGTGGCACCATGACAGTGGTGTTTATCTCGCACAGGCAGTCTGCAGTGCAATGCGCGGACCAGGTTGTCGTAATCGAAGGCGGGCGGGTAGCTCCGCGAACGACATATTCGCAGTAAAAGACGCAGGGCTTTCAGATTTAATATCGCGTAGCATGCGGTGCGCCAAGCGAACCGCATCTCTCGATAAACAGTCGCGAAAGATGCGGTACCCGTTGGAGACCGCAACCCACCGGACTAAGTGACTCCAAAGGTGGGCGATCCGAATTAGTTCTTTATTGCCCGTAGTAATGCCGCGATCCATCTGAAAACCTGATGAAAAACTGTGGGCCATGTGATAACCTTTCAGGAGTAGGCTGGCGGGAACCTGGGATAATCATCGAAGTCCAAAATGGTGGTGAGCCAAGTCTGCCATCAACCGGCTGATAGGAGTCACTGGCAGCGTCACTGGAGAGGAGTCTGATGCCAACCGTATTGCGGATTGAATCATACAGATTCTTCTTCTACGCGGGTGATCGGGATGAACCGCCGCACGTGCATGTTGAAAGTGATGACAAGATCGCGAAATTCTGGCTTGAACCGGTCAGACTCCAGATCAGTGGCGGGTTTAGTCGAACCGAGATCACTCGGCTGCACAAACTTGTGCAGCAAAACCGAGAGCATTTGCTGAGGGCGTGGAATGACTACTTTGGCAGTTGAAATACGGCCGGCAACGGCCAGGAATGTCATGGTGACGGAAGAAAGCGTAACCGTGGAGCTAGACGATGGGCGAACGATCTCTGCCCCGATCGCATGGTATCCGAGGCTGTTGCATGCGACTCCCGAGGAGCGCAATAACTGGCGCTTGATTGCCAGGGGAGAGGGCATTCACTGGCCTGATCTCGATGAAGACATCAGCATTGAAAACATTCTCTTTGGCAAGCCTTCCGGCGAGAGCCAACGCTCCCTCAAACAATGGCTCAGCGCTCGACAGGCAGAGGTCTTGGCCTGAAACGGCTTTCATACCACGATTTCCATGACTCGCCGTCACTTTGGGCGGTTCTGCGGACACAGAAAGACACCCTTCGACAGCTTCGTGAAGATTTTGGAGAAGCTCCTCGAAGGTGTCGCCCTGCGAGGCACATCCGGGAATCGTGGGAACCTCCGCCCAGTATCCACCTTCCTCGGCTTCATGTATGACGACCTGCAATTTCATTTACGTGCTCCGTGATACTTCTCAGGATATACAATACTGGTGTGTAGCATTTTCTCAGCCGCCCATCATGTCCGACCAAATGTTATTCACGTCAGTTGGCGCATGTTCCCCAACACCTTCCTCGGACACAGGCGTTGCACCTGCACTATACTATGAGTCAGATTTCAGAACGTCAACTACCGTATGTTATACTTCTTTCATGGAAAGGCGGCCGCTGTCATCACACACGGGCTGATTAAAGCGAAACGGGTCCCTGATAAGGAGATCGATCAGGCCGTCGAATGGAAAAAGAGGTTTGACACGAATCCGGAATCCCACACCTTTCGATGGGAGCCTTGAAAACGGAAGAGAAAAAACTCAGCGCAGATGCCCATGAATGGATGCATAACCGATACATCAAAGATGATCTGGAAGCCCAGGAGTTTCTGAAAGAGGTGAAGATTCAAGCAAATCTTGCCGGGCAAATCTACACTGTCCGTCACAGGCTCGGCATGACACGGGAACAACTTGCTGAGGCTGCTGGTGTGACCCCCGACGTTATAGAAGACCTCGAAGAATCCGATTACGAAGGCGATTGGGAAGAGGCTATAGCGGCAATCAACAGAGGCTTCCGTCGTTGGTTTACCACCGTAATCCTCCCCGCCTCCAAAATGACCCCTGATGACTACTTTGGCAGTTGAAATACGGCCGGCAACGGCCAGGAATGTCATGGTGACGGAAGAAAGCGTGACAGTGGAGCTTGACGACGGGCGAACGATCTCCGTCCCGGTTGCGTGGTATCCGAGGCTCTTGCATGCGACTCCCGAGGAGCGCAATAAGTGGCGTTTGATTGCCAAAGGAGAGGGAATTCACTGGCCTGATCTCGATGAAGACATCAGCATCGAAAATATACTCTTTGGCAAGCCCTCCGGTGAAAGCCAGCGTTCCCTCAAACAATGGCTCGACAATCGACAGGCAGAGGCAGGGTACGGAGGGATGCGCCATATGGGTAACGGCTTTGGCAAGCGCTTTCTTAAGAGTCATGCAATCCGTACGTATGATTGGGAATCAATATGGTGGCCCCCGATTTCCCTTTCAAAAAGCTCCAAATAATGCGAAGGATATTCATCTGTCGTAGGCCGGAGCCAGGGAAACCGAGGGCTCCTCGCGTGAGCGAGTGGGGATCGCTGCTTGGTGTGCGCCCTTACGACGATTCAATAGTGCAAAGCCCGCGAGAAGAGTTCGCGTCAAGTCGGAAATATCGTTCGATCATGCTCTGTTGCAAGATTGGAGACACAGATGTACATGAGCTTTCGGGCTGAGAATTACCGCTGCTTCGAGGACCTAACCGTCGAACCTCAGAACGAGTGAATCTCGTTGCAGGTAAGAACAACGTCGGAAAGACAGCCCTGTTAGAAACCTTATGGCTGCATCACGAATATCACAACCCTTCACTAGCCTATTGGACAAACGTGGCTCGCGGTCTCGCGCGGTTTAAGCCAACAGAATTCTTGTGGGAACTGTTTCGCAATTTCGACCCGCGGACAAAGATCAGGCTCTCGGCAACCTTCTTAGAAGGTCCTCCAAGCATTGTCACCATTGAGCTGCCGCCTCATAGACTTGGACAAGAATTTGCCGATGCGAGCACGTTTGTCAAGCTGGGCGATGCCCAACGAGTGGCCCAACCAGCAGAAGCCATAGTTCAGTTCACTCATGAGGAGGGTTCGGGCGGAAACGAAGACGTGTACCGTGCCGTTTTAAGCGAAAATGGCGAAGTGGTCAATGCCCAACCGATGCGTGAGCCAACGGGTTACTTCTTACCCGCCCCCCAGACGGAAACGATTGAGTGGCTGGCAGAAAGAATCAGTGATTTGGCAGCGAAAAGAGAAGAGGGTCAACTAGTCAGAATTTTAAGACTTATAAAACCACGGCTCCAGGATTTGCGGGTACTTCGACAGGCAGGTGCGACTATGATCTGGGGTGACTTAGAAACCGGCGATCGCCTTCCATTGCCCTCCCTTGGTGACGGAATGAGACGGCTACTGCGCATTTCGGTGGGGCTACAGTTTAGTAAGGGCGGTCTACTGGCCGTGGATGAGATTGAAAACGGCCTTCATTATTCGGTGATGAAAAATGTGTGGCAGACTATAGCAGTGGCTGCTAGGGAACTAGACGTTCAGGTCTTTGCGACCACCCACAGCGAAGAATGCATTCGCTCTGCTCACGAAGCTTTTTCAGAGAGCGAGAATTATGATTTTCGGCTTCACAGACTTGAGTACGTTGATGGCGCCATCAAGTCTGTCACCTACGATCAGGATGCCCTTGGGTTTGCCCTCGAATCTGGCTGGGAGGTCAGGTGATGGCAAAAGGAAAGACAGAGTACCCTCCGATTTCAAAGCCGAAACTGATACTGGTCGAAGGCAAGGATGAAGAGTCTGTTTTTTTCCGCAATGATCAAGAGGATAGGGCTTGCGCCAGAAATGGGCGTCCGCCCGATTCATGGTAAGAACGAGCTATCTGTTGCTCTCAAGGCACTGAAAAGAGATCCGGGCCATCCTGTGCTGACTTCTGTTGGGATAATAAGAGACGCCGATAATGATGCCGATTCGGCTTTCGACAGTGTGTGCACCGCACTGCGAAATGCAGAATGGCCAGCAGTTCCGAATGCTCCGCTCGTATCCGCCGGGAACAGCCCCCAAGTCACCGTAATGATATTGCCTATAGGTAAATCCACTGGGATGCTTGAAGATGTGTGCTTGGCTTCAGTTGCCGATGATCCGGCAACGCGATGTGTTGATCAATATTTTCAGTGCCTTAATCAATGTCTCAACGAGTTGCCTAGCAATTTGTCGAAAGCTAGAGTCCGCACCTTCCTGGTTTCACGAGAGGTGCTGGAGGAGTCACATTTCGAATTTCTGCAAAACAAGTTGGAAGAGTGGCTACCCACAATGCCCGAAGTTCCATCCGCCGAAAAGCTGCATATTTTCTTGGCCTCGAAGTATAAGCCAACTCTCAATCTTGGTACGTCGGCGGCAGCGCAAAGAGAGGGGGAAGGATACTGGCCGTTAGACCACTCCGCCTTTGACGCAATAAAAGAGTTTCTTAGGGGGCTCTGACTTATTGGAAGACTGCTACTTGATCTGCGTTTGGCTCTTTGAGAGACTGGCGCTGCCAGCGGCAACGCGGTCTACTAATGGCCCACGCCCAAGAAATGGAACGGAGAACCAGAATGTCCGATGACAGATACCAACGAGGATGGGAAAAACTCAAAGAAGTCGATGGGGAAGCGGGCGAGCGTGTCATGGAGAGTCTCAAAGACATTGCGCCTGACCTGGCTCGATACGTGATCGAATTCCCGTTCGGGGATGTGTACTGCCGCCCGGGACTGGACTTGAAATCACGTGAGATCGCGGCAGTGGCCGCGCTCACCGCTCTTGGCACGGCCACGCCCCAACTGAAAGTACACATTCACGGAGCGCTCAATGTCGGGTGCTCGCGCCAGGAGGTTGTTGAAATCATCATACAGATGGCCGTGTACGGGATTCCCCGCGGCCATAAACGGAATGTCCGCGGCCAAGGAAGTTTTTCAGGAGCGAGATGAGAAGGGGCTGAGTTAAAGAAGAATTCACCGCAGAGTGCGCAGAGGACGCAGAGAGAATAACGGGCCGGAAATGGACGCTGGAATGTGAAGCTCAGCATTATTCCACAGCGGCAATAAACTGATCCATACTCAAGTTTGCAGAGCGAACCAGGCTCCTAAGGGTACCTTTTGCTATTGGCTTGTGATTGGGAATTGATAGAGTGGCTATTTGTCCGTGCTTAACCATGATCAGATGGCTCCCGTTCTGCCGAGCCAGATGCCAACCAAACGATTCAAATATCTGAACAACTTCGTGTCCACTAAGGACGGGAATATGGCCCATCAGGCCACAACCTCCAATTGGAGTGTCTCAATGGTCAAGGGGAGTCCCATTTCCGCTCTCACTTCGAGACATAGGCCGATGGCTTCTTTGATGTTCTCCAGAGCTTCTTCCCTTGACGTCCCCTGGGTTACACATCCAGGAATGGATGGACACTCCGCTATCCATATTCCATCTTCGTCACGGTCCAAGGTCACAATAAACTTCATCAATAACTCCGATTGGCGAAAAACGGCTACGCACGCTATTCAATGAGTCCGTCGATAATCTGTTGATATCTCTTCTCTTCACTCAAGTCAAGCAGGTGCAGTTTTCATTCACTTACCAGTGGGGAAAGGTTACAATTGCGAGCGGAGCGAAGCAATCTCTGCCTTCAAGCGTTGAGATTGCTTCGTCGTTTCACTCCTCGCAATGACAGGGAATCGAAAACGCCCCGCTCAAAACGGGAAAACAAGATTCACCGCAGAGTGCGCGGAAGTCGCGGAGAGAAAAAATAGCTTAAAAACAAATCACCATCTTCAATGTCAAAGATCCGAATGTCCAGCAACTCATCCCAGAAAAAAGAAAACGGATTTCTCTGCGATCTCGGCGCTCTCTGCGGTTAACGTTCTTCTTTCGCAGAGCGGGACGAGCCGAAAAACTCTATCAACAACAGCAGCTATCACCGTGGCAATCGCACGCGGCCGAGAGGATCTCGTCCCGGACTCGGCTTTCACACGCTATCTGTTGGCCTTCAATATGGCGATGCTGGTCCCGGACAAAGAATTCATCTTCCGGACACAAAGATTCTATTTCTGAGATCATAGATTCCCGGCCACTGAACTTGAACGGCTCTGTTCGATTTTCCATTGTCTCTTTCTCGTCAGGGGTACCCATAGTTAACCTCCGAAGAAATCATCTTTTGTCGATATGGATGACGGAAGAGCCGGGACGGTTCAATTTTTGTGGATGCCCACTTACAAAATTGTAACCCACGACATTCACATTTGTGTAACTTCCGTCGATGCATGCCAAAATGTAGGCCCCTGAACGTTCCGCCTGACAAGTAATATCACCAATAATGACGCCGCATTAGAGTCGGTGAACCTTTTTCGTCGGAAGGTTGGCACACCTGTTGCTTATACCCCGGCAGAACTCAATGAAAGGCGGACGCCAATATGAGAAAAATAGCAATTTACGGCAAAGGCGGCATCGGGAAGTCCACCACCACGCAAAATACGGTTGCGGGTCTGGCCGAAATGGGACGCAAAGTCATGGTAGTCGGCTGCGACCCCAAAGCTGACTCGACCCGACTTCTGCTCGGGGGCCTCTCCCAAAAGACGGTGCTCGACACATTGCGGGCCGAGGGCGAAGACGTGGACCTGGAGGACATCCGTAAGACGGGTTTCAAAGGCACCGTCTGTGTGGAATCGGGCGGGCCGGAACCAGGAGTGGGCTGCGCAGGTCGCGGCATCATAACTTCCATTAACCTGCTGGAACAGCTCGGGGCCTACGCTGAGAGCGAGAAGCTCGATTACGCCTTCTACGACGTTTTGGGCGACGTGGTTTGCGGCGGCTTCGCCATGCCCATTCGTGAAGGCAAGGCCCAGGAGATCTATATCGTGGTCTCCGGCGAAATGATGGCCATGTACGCGGCCAACAATATCTGCAAAGGTATCGTCAAGTTTGCTGAGGGAGGCGGTGTTCGACTGGGCGGGCTCATTTGCAACAGCCGCAAGGTGGATTACGAACAGGAGATGATCGAAGCGTTCGCCGAAGTATTGGGCACCCAGATGATCCACTTCGTGCCGCGTGACAACGTGGTGCAGAGGGCGGAAATCAACCGCAAAACGGTCATCGAGTTCGATCCGGCTCACTCCCAAGCTGAGGAATACCGCACTTTGGCCAAGAAGATCGAAGAGAACAAGATGCATGTTGTTCCCAAGCCCATGAGCACGGATGTACCTCGAAAAACTTCTGATCGAGCACGGCCTGGCAGGCTAATCGGTAACAGATGCAAAGATGAAAGCAATGAAAAGAGGTGACGGAAATGTTGATGATCAGATCCATCGTAAGGCCCACAAAAGTGGATGAAGTGTTGGCCGCGTTGATGGAAGCCGGCTTTCCGGCGGTGACCAAGATGTCGGTGGTCGGCCGCGGCAAGCAGCGAGGCATAAAGATTGGTGAAATCACTTATGACGAGATCCCCAAGGAACTGCTCCTTACCGTCGTGCCGGATGGAGACAAGGATTTTGTCATCAAGACAGTGATCAAAGCCGCACGCACCGGAGACAAAGGCGCTTATGGTGACGGCAAGATCTTTGTGAGCCCGGTGGAAGAAGTCTACACCATTAGTTCGGGCATTAAGGAGACGGCTTCCGGCGGAACCGAAGAGGTGAAGATATGAAAGAAGTCATGGCCGATCATCCGCATGAACATGATGAACAAGACCAAAAAGCGCTTTCCGATGCGGGCATCTCCTCCATGACCGCCAAGGACGTCCTGGGGAGAGGCAAGGGCCTTGTGGATTACCATCTCCTGGAAGGCGCGGAAAAGGGTTACGAGGAAGCCATAGCGCAGCTCGGGCAGAGCGAGCGCCTGATTCCCAAACGCCTCCTGCTCATAGTGGTGCCGGAGAAGCTCGTACCGATGACGGTGAGCACCATCATCAAGGTCAATCAAACCGGAAAGTCCGGTGACGGCAAGATCTTTGTCATGCCGGCAACCGACTCCGTCAGCGTGCGCACCGGTGAAGGCGGCGACAGTGTCCTGGATGAAGTGTGAACGGCTGCTTGTTAACGGGAGAACACCATGAAAATACTCAATGATGAAACTATCACTCCAGGGGCCGCACCCATCGACCCCCACGAGGTGAAACAGGAACTTCTCAGAAAAGTTCCGACCAAGGTGGCTCGTAAACGAGCCAAACAAATTGTCATCAACCAGGTGGCCGAAAGCGAGGAAGTTCCGGAAATCGGCGCAAACACTCGCACCATTCCGGGTATCATTACCCAGCGCGGCTGCACCTACGCAGGCTGCAAGGGCGTTATTCTGGGGCCTACCCGCGACATAGTGAATATCACCCACGGACCCATCGGGTGCGGCTTCTATAGCTGGCTCACCCGGCGCAATCAAACCCGTACCGAACGGGCCGACCGATGAAAACTTCATGACGTACTGCTTTTCCACGGACATGCAGGAAGAAGACATTGTGTTCGGGGGCGAGAAGAAGCTCCGGGCCGCGATCCAGGAAGCCTACGATCTGTTCAAACCCAAGGCCATAAGCATCTTCGCCACCTGCCCCGTAGGGCTCATCGGTGACGACGTGCACGCTGTAGCACGAGAGATGAAGGAAAAGCTCGGGATCAATGTTTTCGGGTTCAGTTGCGAGGGTTACAAGGGCGTGAGCCAGTCCGCGGGGCACCACATCGCCAACAACGGTATTTTCACGCACGTCGTCGGTCTCAATGACAACGTCAAAGAAGGCAAATACAAGATCAACCTGCTGGGCGAATACAACATAGGCGGAGATGCCTTTGAAATCGATCGCATCCTTGATGACTGCGGCATCACTGTTGTATCCACCTTCAGCGGCAATTCCACCTACGACCAGTTTTCCAACGCCCATACCGCGGATCTCAACACCATCATGTGCCATCGCTCCATCAACTATGTGGCGGAAATGATGGAGACCAAGTACGGGATTCCGTGGATCAAGATCAATTTCATCGGGGCCGAAGCCGTCGGCAAAATCGCTCCGCAAGATAGCTAACTATTTTGAAGACCCGGAACTTGAGCGAGCGTGTGGAAGCGGTCATCGCTCGGGAAATGCCCGAAGTGATCAAGGTGCGCGATGACGTGCGGTCGCGTTGCGAAGGAAAGTTGGCCATGCTCTTCGTGGGTGGTTCCCGCGCTCACCACTACCAGGAGCTTTTCCGGGAAATCGGCATGGAAATCATATCTGCCGGATACGAATTCGCGCATCGCGACGATTACGAGGGGCGCAACGTGCTCCCCTTCCTTAAAGTAGACGCGGACAGCCGTAACATCGAGGAGTTGGAAGTCCTTCCCGATCCGGAAAGATTCCGCCCGCGCAAGACGGCCGAGGAAGTCGAGAGGCTCCAGGCAAAGGGATTCCGCTTCAAGGACTATGACGGAATGATGCGAGAGATGCCCGCGAGCACTCTGGTAATCGACGACATCAGCCAGTACGAAACGGACCGGCTCATCGACATTTACAAACCGGCCATTTTCTGTGCGGGAATCAAGGAAAAGTTCGCCATACAGAAGAAGGGCATCCCCATGAAGCAGCTCCACAGCTACGATTCCGGCGGACCCTACGCCGGCTTCAGGGGCGCGATCAATTTCTACAGGGAGATCGATCGCATGGTCAACACCCAGGTCTGGAAGTATCTCAAAGCGCCCTGGCAGGAAAACCCTGAACTGGCGGCCAAGTACGCCTGTGATTGAGCCATCGAGGAAGGAACGCACTCATGTTACTGCGACATACACCAAAAGAAATCAACGAATCGCAAAGCCTTGACCATCAACCCGGCCAAGACCTGCCAGCCGATAGGCGCCATGTACGCGGCTCTGGGCATTCATCGTTGTCTGCCGCACAGTCATGGCTCGCAGGGTTGCTGCGCCTACCACCGGAGCACCCTCACCCGCCATTACAAAGAGCCGGTGATGGCCGCGACCAGTTCCTTCACTGAAGGCGCATCGGTGTTCGGCGGACAGGCCAACCTGGTGCAGGCCATCGACAACATCTTCACCATCTACGAACCCGACGTTATAGCGGTGCACACGACCTGTCTGTCGGAAACCATCGGCGATGACATTCCGCAGATTGTTCGCAAAGCCGAAGCGGACGGCAAAATCCCCAGCGGCAAATTCGTCATCCATGTGAACACCCCGAGTTATGTGGGGACTCATGTGACCGGATTTGCCGGCATGACCAAGGCCATGGTGGACTATTTTGCCCAGTCCAACGGGCATAAGATCGATCAAATCAACATCATCCCCGGTTATGTGGAACCGTCGGACATGGAGGAAATCAAACGGATCTGCGACATGATGGGAGTCCAAACGGTTATGTTCCCGGATACGTCCAGGGTGCTCAATCGGCCTCAAACCGGCAAGTATGAGATGTTCCCCAAAGGCGGCGTGACCGTGGAAGCCCTGATCGACCATAGGCGACAGCCTGGCGACCATTGCTCTCGGTCGCATGGCTTCCGGGCCGGCAGCTACGAGCACTGGACACCAAATGCCAGGTGCCCTGCGAAATCCTCGACTTGCCCATTGGGTTTAAGGCCACCGACCGGTTTGTGGACACTCTGAGAAAAACAGCGGGAATCAATGTGCCGGACGCGCTGAATGAAGAACGTGGCCAGCTTTTGGACATCGTCACCGACATGCACCAGTACTTTTACGGAAAAAAAGTGGCGTTGGCGGGCGATCCCGATCAGCTTATCGCTCTAACCGAATTCCTGGTCTCCATCGACATGTGGCCGATCCATATCGTGACCGGAACCGCGGGTAAGAAGTTCGAAACTCGCATCCAGGAGATAACCCGCGATGTGCCGCATCCTGTAAACGTACGCGCTCCGGGCGATATGTTCCTGCTGCATCAGTGGATCAAAAATGAACCGGTGGATTTGCTCATGGGCAACACGTACATGAAGTACATCGCCCGCGATGAAGACACCCCGCTGGTACGCTTCGGCTTTCCGATATTGGATCGCATCGGCCACAGCTACTTTCCGACGGTCGGGTACCGGGGCGGCATGCGCCTGTTGGAAAAGATCCTGGACGCCATTTTGAGTCGTCAGGACCGGGATGCCCCGGAAGAAAGCTTTGAACTTGTTATGTAGGGAAGCAAGACGACAGTCAAAGGACAACAATCGAACCTTAGAATATCGACATTCAAATTCAGAAATCGGGAGTAATAACAATGCAAAAACCAGATCATCATATTTTAGTCTGCGCGAGTTTTCGCGGTACGGAAGCCAAAGGGAAGTGTATCAAGAAGGAATCCCTGCAACTGATCCCTCATCTGCAAGAAGAGCTGGCCGACCGCGGCCTGAACGCTATGGTCTCCACCACAGGCTGCCTGAACCTCTGCGAGGAAGGCCCGGTGATGATCATCTATCCCCAGGCATATTGGTACCGTGATGTCACCAGCACGGATGCTGTGGATGAAATCCTGGATGCCCTTGAAGACGGTAAGGCAGCGGAGAAGTATCTGCTGACATGAAAGGGCAGTAGATAGCCAACGCAGCGGATGTATCAGGCAACGACACTCCGGCAAGTAGGACCGGCATCTTGCCGGTCGGAAATACGGATCGATGCTGGACGGCCACCTTCAGCGACCGGCAGGATGCCGGTCCTACTGGATAACGGTGTAGCGTGCCCCATGGCCGCCACTGGATTTGAGCTTCGGCGGGCACGGCCCGCCCTACCTCGGCCCATCGACCGGCAGGATGCCGGTCCTACTGGCTCAGCGGATTAAAACCATGACCACCCCAATTTTTACCGAAAGACAGGATCAGATATATCGGAAGGGCGACCAGCCGTTCCAGATGTCATGCGACAAAGAGAGCCTCGCCGGTGCAGTCAGCCAAAGGGCCTGTGTGTTTTGTGGCTCCAGGGTGGTGCTGTACCCAATCGCAGACGCCCTGCACCTGGTACACGGCCCGATTGGCTGCGCTGCATACACCTGGGACATACGAGGAGCCCTGTCTTCCGGTCCGGCCTTGCACAGGCTGAGTTTCTCCACCGATCTCCAGGAAAAAGACGTCATCTTCGGTGGAGAGACCAAGCTTTATCAGGCTCTGATTGAACTCATCGACCGGCATCAACCGAAAGCCGCATTCGTCTATTCGACGTGCATAGTTGGGATCATTGGTGACGATCTGGAAGCGGTTTCCAGACGAGTGGAGCAGGAAAAAGGCATTCCTGTCATTCCGGTTCAGTCCGAGGGCTTCAAGGGTAACAAACGTGCCGGTTACAACGCAGCCTGCAAAGCGATGTTTCGGCTGATCGGCACCGGCGACACTTCAAATGTCTCACAACTGAGCGTCAACATCCTCGGAGATTTCAACCTGGCAGGCGAGATTTGGATCATCCGGGAATATTTCGAGCGGATGGGCCTTAAGGTTGTAGCAAATATCACCGGTGACGGCCGAGTGGACGATATCCGGCGGGCCCACGGAGCTGCGCTGAACGTGGTGCAGTGCTCGGGCTCCACCATGGATCTGGCCAAGATGATGAAGGAGGAATACGGCACTCCCTTTATGCGGGTTTCATATTTCGGTGTGGAAGACATGGCCGAGTCGCTCTACAACGTCGCACGCTTCTTTGCGGATAAAGACCCGGAAATAATGCAACGCACGGCCGACCTGGTCAAGACCGAGCTGACAGCTATGTATCCGACTCTGGAGAAGTACCGGCGTGCCTTGTCAGGAAAGAAAGCGGCAATCTACGTTGGTGGCGCATTCAAGGCATTCTCTTTGGTGAAGGCATTCAGGCTCCTGGGGATGGATGTGGTGCTGGTCGGTTCCCAGACCGGCACAGAAGAAGACTACCGCGAACTTAGCGAGATCACTGACGAAGGCACGATCATTGTAGATGATTCCAACCCATTGGAATTGGCGTCATTTCTCCAGGAAAAGGATGTAGACATTTTTGTGGGTGGAGTGAAGGAACGCCCTATTGCCTACAAGCTTGGCGTGGGGTTTTGTGACCACAATCACGAGCGCAAAGAAGCCCTGGAAGGGTTCATAGGTATGCTCAATTTCGCCAAAGAGGTCTACTCGACAGTCATGAGCCCTGTGTGGCGGTTCGTTCCCAGAAGAGGGGAGGGGAGATCGTTTCGAGCGCCTGCACATTTGCGCACAGTGAGTAACCGGTGAGGTCAAAGCCATGAAACAAGTTCATAGAAACCTGAGCCTTACGTTTCCACTACGAACGCCTGCAAGCTGTGCAAGCCATTAGGCGCGTGCCTGGCCTTTAGGGGCATCGAAGGAGCCGTCCCGTTTCTTCACGGTTCCCAGGGCTGCGCCACCTATATGAGACGCTACATCATCAGCCATTTCAGAGAACCTGTGGACATTGCATCCTCATCTCTGGGCGAAAAGCATGCAATTTACGGTGGCGGCCCAAATCTGAAGCAGGGCCTAAAGAACGTGATGTCGAAATACAACGCGGGCATGATCGGAATCGCGACCACCTGTCTTACGGAAACCATAGGCGATGACGTCCCTACAATTGTTAACGAGTTTCGCAGAGACTTTGCCGATGAAATGGAAGCTCACGGTTCTCCCGATTTGGTCAGAGTGTCCACGCCAAGTTATGCGGGCACTCACATAGAAGGCTTTCACGCGGCGGTTAAGGCGGTTGTCGATCAGCTTGCCGAAGAAACCGAGCCTCACCAGGGGATCTCGCTTTTCCCTGGATTCGTGTCACCCGCGGATATCCGTTATTTGAGGGAGGTCATCGACGATTTCGGGCTTCAGGGAACTATTCTCCCTGACATATCGCTGACTCTCGATGGGCCGGCCTTGAAGGATTACGAGAAGCTGCCTTCCGGTGGCACTCCGATTTCTGAAATCAGAGCTATGGGCGGTTCTCGGGCTGCCATCGAATTCGGCCGCTCGCTGTCGGCTAAGCACAGTGCGGGTGGATTACTCGACGCACGATTTGGAGTGCCTCTCCATTCGCTTGGGATGCCCATTGGCCTCCGTGAATCCGACTCGTTTTTCGAATTGTTGGAAGAATTGTCCGGGCAGGCGACGCCTGAAAAACACGCCCTCGAAAGGGGCAGACTGATAGACGCTTATGTGGACGGTCACAAATACATCTTTGACAAAAGGGCCATCGTGTACGGCGAAGAAGATCTCGTTGTGGGCATCACCGGTTTTCTCGCAGAAATCGGTGTAAGGCCGGTCCTTTGTGCATCAGGCGGACGGAGCGGGAAATTCGAGCAGGCCATTGCCGAGGTGACAGAAGACTTGCTGCCCGAACCACCGGTAGTTCGGGAAGGGGCTGATTTTTACGACATCGCAGAGGAAGCTGAGGCGCTCGAACCGGACCTGATCATAGGTAACAGCAAAGGCTACCAGCTTGCAAAGAAATGGGGCGTCCCGCTAATTCGAGTGGGTTTTCCCATCCACGACCGTTTCGGCGGGCACAGGATCCTGCACCTGGGATATCGCGGGGCCCAGTCCCTATCTGGACAACATCGTCAATACCGTCATTGAGGCAAAACAGGAACATTCGCCAATAGGCTACAGCTATATATAATGAGGAACGAACAATGAGCAGGCCCAATATAAACAATCATCCCTGTTTCAATGTCCATGCAAAAGGCACGTGCGGTCGAGTCCACCTACCGGTTGCTCCGGACTGCAACATCAAGTGCAATTACTGCAACCGTAAGTATGATTGTGTGAACGAGAGCAGACCCGGGGTCACCAGTTCAGTGCTCACCCCGGAACAGGCCGTGCTCTATCTGGAGCGAGTCCTGGAAAAGGCCCCGAACATAACCGTCGCGGGCATCGCAGGTCCCGGTGACGCGTTTGCCAAGCCAGCAGGCACCATGGAGACTCTGCGCCTGATCAGAAATCGCTTTCCGGAGCTGCTCCTTTGTCTGGCGACCAACGGTTTGAATGTCGGTCCTTACATTAGTGAACTGGCGGAATTGCAAGTCTCGCATGTGACCATGACAGTGAACGCGGTAGATCCGGAAATAGGCGCTCGAATTTACAGTTGGGTGCGTGACGGCAAAGTGATTTATCGGGGCGTGGACGCGGCAAAACTGTTGCTGGCACGACAGCTTGAAGCAATAGCTGCGCTGAAAGCCCACGGCATAGTAGTCAAGGTGAACACCATCGTCATCCCTGGGATCAACGATCACCATGTGGCCGAGGTCGCTCGCAAAATGGCAGAGTTGGGCGTGGATATCCAGAACTGCATGACCATGTACCCCAACCAGGGCACGCCGTTTGGCGATATTCCCGAGCCCGATCCCGAACTCATGAATGAAGTGCGCACCAGCGTTGAGAAGTTCATCCCTCAGATGAAACATTGCACCAGATGCAGAGCCGATGCCGTGGGGCTCCTGGAGGACGACCGCTCGGCGGAGTTTAGAGGATGCTTGTCCGACTGTTCGAATACGCATCCGATAACCACTGAGGGCAAGCCCTACGTCGCGGTTGCAACGTGGGAAGGCGTGCTCGTAAACCAGCACCTGGGAGAAGCGGAACGCTTCCAAATATGGGGGCCTTCACAAGACGGGTACGTCCTGGTTGAAGAGCGAAAGGCCCCGGAAAAAGGTTCAGGCGTGGACAGATGGTATGCCCTCGCCGAGATCCTGAGCGATTGCCGCGCGATCTTGGTAAGCGGCATTGGTGAGACTCCCTCGCAAGTGCTTACCGAGTGGGAGATCCTGCCTGTGCAGATGAACGGATTCATTCAAACGGGCCTGGACGTCATCTACAGTGGCGGAGACACTGCGGTGCTCAAAGGTCGCAGGGACGGAAACGGCTGCAGCAAGGCCGCGGGCTGCTCCGGCAGCGGCGAAGGGTGTGGATGAGAATTATAGATGAACGCCCATGGTCCGGAGTGCCGCGACGAATCGTGAAAACGCCAGTAGGACCGCCCCGCGCTGAACACGGGATTGCCGGTCGTTCGTCACCCCGGACTCCGATCCTGGGTAGCGCCGGCGTCCCTGCCGGCTTCGGAGCGACCGGCACGGAGGCCGGTCCTACTGGAATCCCGCCTGCCCGGGAATGGCGGCCTTTTTGCACCTCGTTCCCAGGCTCTGCCTGGAAACGTCTCCGCGGGAGGCTCTGCCTCCAAATTTCCACTCGGGGCGATGGGCCGCTGACGATTTTGTGCAGACGCGAATCTTCCGGGGCGGAGCTCCAAGTATGGGAGTTACCAGGCAGAGCCTGGTAACCAGAGAACACCGCTTTCTCATCCGTCACTATGCCGCGCCGGGATTGTGAAGCAGAAGGTCGTACCCTTACGATTCCCGAATTCGACCCATATCCTGCCGCCGTGGCGTTCGACGATTTTCTTACAAATTGCCAGTCCTAGACCGGTTCCGGGAAATGCTTCCCTGCCGTGCAGCCGCTGGAATATGATAAATATCCGTTCTGCATACTCCGGATCGATGCCTATACCGTTGTCACTTACGGAGAAAAGCCATTGACCCGCTTCCAGCCGGGCGGAGACATGAATCTGCGGGGCTGTATCATCTTGAAATTTGCAGGCGTTGTCGATCAGGTTTTGAAACAATTGCACAAGTTGCGTAGAGTCAGCGGATAAATTCGGGAGCGGGTCACGGGTAACCTGAGCGCCGGATTCCGCGAGCAATATCTGAAGATTGGCCAAGGCTTTATCCAAGATTGTCTCGCAATCAATTGTTTCGAAAGCCTTTCCATGCGTTCCTACACGTGAGTACTTAAGAAGACCGTGGATAAGACCCTGCATCCGTTTGGCCCCATCAACAGCGTAGGCTATGAACTCGTCCGCGTCCTCTCCAAGCTTATCCCTGTACCTGCGTTGGAGGAGTTGAACATAACTCGCGACCATGCGGAGGGGCTCTTGAAGGTCATGTGATGCAACGTACACAAACTGCTGCAACTCCGCGTTCGAGCGTTGCAGATCCGATTCCGCCTGCTTACGTTCACGAATTTCGTTCCTCAATTGCTCATTTGTCACAAGTAATTCGGCAGTACGCTCTCCGACCAACTCTTCGAGGTGCTGCCGGTGTTTCCTCAGTTCTACTTCCGAAGCCAGGCGCTCGGCTGTGGTTCCCACCAGACCGGCGAGCGCCAAATAGGCATTGAGCAGGTCCTTCGGGAGTAATTCGGACGTCCTGTGACCCATGAGCAATACTCTTGTGACCTGGTTTTTCTGGGTGATGGGCAAGAAGGCTACTACAAGGGGTTCCGGCGATGATGAAATGAACCGCCAGGTGAGGAAGCCACCGTCCAGCACCTCGGCGATATCTTCTTGCACCTCCGATTCAATGTCCGTCCTTCTGGAAAGTTCGGCGGAGAAGTTCCAGTGGCGTATTATTATTGCCCCGTTTGAGCTGCGTTCTCCAAACCCGCCTAGATCGCCGCCCCAAAAACTGACCAGAAGTTGCGCGGTCTCGCTCCACACATCCTGTTGGGTTGTCAAACTGGCGAGATACTGGGCAGTCTTGATGAAGGCATCCAGATAATTCGCTTGTCCAGGAGATATTGTTTTCGTAGCTCACTCTCCCTGAGCTGGTTGGAGGTACAAATGCTCCAAGAAGATGTCGTCAAAATTGAGACACTGCGACAGATTGATGAACTTCAGGCGATCTCTGACTTGCTCCAGACGTTGAGCAGCAACATGTGACAGCATCGCATCCTCGCACCCGGCCAATGCCGTGTTTCCGTAAAGCTCGACAAGCTCGGGTTGAACCGTGGGCAACAACCCTATCTCCTGGGCGTTGGCAATGTTCAAGAAACTGCCAAAAGCGCCGCCGACGCAAATGCGCCGTAAATCCGTGTACCGGATATCCGCCTGCGCCATCAAGACATGTACGCCCGTACCAATGGCCGCCTTGGCGCGCTGAAAAACATCCACACCACCTTTGGTCAGAACGATGTCCCGCTCACCGCGCGAGCGCAAATCCATTTCCCGGAACAGACGATGTGAACCGGCCCATGTTGGTCAATCTGCCTGTGTGTACCAGGTTGGCAATCAGGTCAACCAAGCCCGAACCACAGATACCGCGTGCTTGTCCGCCGCCGATTACGTCAAAATCAAGCATTCCATCCTGCTGCAGATTTACCCGATAAATGGCCCCGGGTTCCGCTGGCAGTCCGCAGTCAATGCCACTCCCCTCAAAAGCAGGTCCTCCGGCGGCAGAAGTGACCCACAACGCTTGACCGTCCCACAGGGCTATCTCCGAATTGGCGCCAAAATCGATGAGAAGGCAACCGGCTCCACTTTCTGTCAGGCCGGTCGTCACCACGCCCGCCAGCAAATCGGAACCCACAAAGCCTGCGAGAGGCGGGACGACATTTATGCCGGCACCGGGATGAATGCCCCAAGCTGCAGCCCAGGCGTCCGTATGGCCGGGCAGACAGTCAATGGCTTTTGTCCAGTGGCTCGGTTGAACCAACTGACTGTAATTCCGCCCTGATAACAACGCAAGCATTGCAGTGTTGCCCACCAGAGCAAGACGCACCACCTGCTGAAGATCGATTCCTTCTCTGGAGGCGATGTCCCACAGTGCCTCGCCTATCGCTTTGACGATTTGTTGGCTCATGACCCGCGCTTGCTTTGAAGACTCGGACGCGGTGACGAGCCGTGTCATAACATCCGAACCAAAGTACATCTGCGGATTGGGGCCGTAACGCCCAGCCAGGCATTCGCCGCTGGAAAGATCGAGCAGGGAAAGACTGACGTGAGTCGTGCCCAGATCCACTGCTATGCCGTAAGCTTCTCTTACCTCCGTTGGAGCTTCTCTCAGTGGAAAAGCCGGGATCCGCCCGATACGGCGTCCGTCTCCACGCGGAAGGCTTCTCCAGTCTGATTCTGGGGCGGGCGCAAGGATCACAATTTGCAAATCTTGCTCAGGAATTACCTGGCAGGCCAATCGAATGCCCTGGGCAAGTTGCGTGCTATCCAGATATGTATTCTCATTTGGCTTGGACTCACCCACTTGTCCCGCTTCAATCCGCACAAGGCATAAACCGCAGGCACCTGTCCCTCTGCATCCTGCACGAACCCGAACATCGGCCCCGTCCAAAATGTCGCGCAGGGACTGGCCCGGGCTGAATGAGATACGACGTTCCTCTTGTTCCGATTTGACTGTCAGTATCGGCAAAGGGCTATGTTCTCTCTCTCGTAGCCGCAACCATAGCGGCAATATTTTCCGGTCTAGATTCCGGTGGAATTTCACAGCCGGATGACATGATAAAGCCCCCACGATCTGCGAACAGGTTCATCAATCTGGACGACTCATCAGCAATCACGTCAGGAGTTGCCTCAACGAAGGCGAGGGGTTTGATGTTGCCGTCGAGGCAAATCTGTGGGAGCGCCCGCTGGGCATCCAACGGATTGACCTCGTAGTCGATATTCGCGATGTCCACCCCGGCCTGAGGATAAAGGGACAAGATAGGTTTAGCGGGCCCGGCAATATGAAGCCAGTTGGCCGCAGCCCCGGCCTGCTTGAAGGCTGCGAACACTTTCTGCAAACGTGGCAGCTCAATTTCGCGAAAGAATTGGTACGGAATTACTGCCGGTGAAGCCGACGGGTTGAAAACTATGGGCAGATGCGCTCCTGCTTCGATCTGTGAAACCCCGAACGGAATGATAATCTCGGTGGCAAAGTCCAGCAAATGACCAAACCGTTCCGGATCATCTATCGCCAGGTATAGGGCCGTTTCGATGCCAACCAGCTTGTGTCGCCAGAGTCATCGGCCCCAACACGCAGCCGACTACCAACACGTCATCGCCAAGCTCTTGCCGCAAAATCCTCACCGCTTCCAGCAGCTCCGGCATGCGCCCTGCTCGATGAGGATCAGGTACCGGGACACCCCCCAGGTCAGCCCCATCCGAAAACGCATAGGTTCTGACACTCGGATATTGGTCTGCTCGATAAGTCAGGACAGAACCCACAGCCTCAGTTTCAACGCTTGTATCCATCAAAGCAAAGACTGCATCGTAATCGTACCGTTTAAGAGCTTGAAGCTGGCAACGCGCCAGCAATTCACCATTCCGGACATACTCGCCCAGGGCAACGCCTGCCACGGTGGCTGCATGACCGAAAACCTGAGCGATCACCGGTACACGATCGGCGGGTTGGAAATTCACTGCCGCCTTGATCCGTTCGACGCTGTTCATTGCCCGCCTCCGGCGATTTGATCGAGATAGCGTGCGCCATCGAAAGCGGTCTGGGCTACAAAATCAACTTTTAAACTCTCGGCGGAGGCTTGCTTCAATGCTGCTCCGCCTGCCATAACCTTGATGTGCCCGAGTCCCCGTTTGGTCATTTTATCCCTGATCTGCTGCACCTGGGGGATCAGGCTAGTCAGCAAGCCGCTGACAGCGATAGCAAACGCCCCTTCTTGCTCCGCTGCGTCAATTAGTCTATCTAATGGACAATCCTTGCCACAGTCCACGACATGGTATGCTTTTGCTGTCAGTACTGACCTAAGGACGTTTTTTCCCAGGTCGTGCACATCCCCCTCCGGACTTGCGGTCACGACGGTTCCCTTTGTCTGAAGTGGCGGGGCGCCTGATGGGAACAGTTCTTTTATGACTCCCATCACTGCCCGTCCGGCAAGCATGATTTCCAGCAAGTTGAACTGCTCCATCGTGCACTTGGTGTCCAATTGCTCCATCGCGACTTCGATCCCCTGGGTGACTATCCACTCGTTTTCGACTCCCGCATCACGAAGCCTTATGGCTTCGGCAATCGCCTGAATCTGATCGCCGTCCAGCAATGCCCTCACCAGTGGATCCATGGGTGTACTCATCGTCCTCATCCTATCCGTATTGATCTGGAATTATGCGGTGGTTGCGCCGTCCCTTCGGGAGGTATGAGCCGGGCCCGGTAGTTGCACAGTTCCTGTCGCGTCTGACGCTGCTAACGCGGTCGAGGCTCGCACATGCTCAGACAGAGACAAAAAACGTGTCACGCTGCCGGAAAAGCCTGTATAATCATGTTTCTGAGCTTACCTCACTTCCAGGCGCTCCGTCAACCATTTGTCATGAACGGGATCGTCAGCCGAACCCGGCGCAGTAATTTTTCACCATCCCCCGGCATCCTACAGGCGTTAAAATAGGCAGGCTCTGATGCAATCCAATTCCTCCTCACCCTGCCCTCTCCCGCCAAGGGAGAGGGTTTTCAGACCCCCTCCCTCGACGGGAGGGGGAAGGGGGAGGGTGATAACAACCTGTAATCATGAGGTCGTACTGCTTATTTTAACGCCTATGCCGTTGCATCCCGGGGACCCCTCCATGTCAGTCAATTTTCTCTACCATATCAGGCGGTTGACCGGACGAACACACCTTTAGACGTGGTCCCGACACAAAATCCAAGACAGTGAGAAATACCATTCAGCCAAGTGAAATGATCTTGGGGATTGACGGCAAGTCAGCACAGGGGAGTGCTTATTAACGTCCAGTCCTATCTTCAGAAGAAGCCTGTTTTGGAGATACCCAGAGCATCGGCGGAGATCGGAACATCCCAACCAACCGTCACCTCAGCCATGAAGAGACTGGAAAAGATCGGACTCGTGAGAGAGATTACCGGCAAGGCCAGGGACAGATTATACGTCTATAAGGATTATCTTGATATGCTTGGGGAGGGGACTCAGCCTCTATGAGAATCTGTGGTTGTAGTAGCCGCGCAATATCTTGATCCTCACATCTTTACGATGCTGGACGTATCCCTATTCACCGAGCATCTCTTCCAATTCTTTCTTCCTCTTTTCAAGATACTCTATTTCTGTCTTTCAGACGCCTTATATCCTGGTTGACCACGGACAACTCCTTAGTGAAAATCTTTCTTTTGAGAAAGGCGCTCCCATGCTTTTCCTCCACGAGCGCTTCGACTTCATGCCGCAGCAGCCTGAGAAAAAGGTTCCCGTGGATACTGTTTTCGCGGTATTGCAGTTTGCCGTCATTGATCGCCTGGATGATCTCCTCTTGAGTCAGTCCGAATTCTTTTCGAGCGGACTTGTCGCTTAGCGTGGCTCCTTTTCTCGACCACGCCGGAAAATCCTTCTCCCATACTGCTACTCCTGTGATAGACGGAGCCTTACGCCGAATCCCGCTCCGTCAAGGTGTCCCAATGCTCTCGTATAGGCATGCAACCTTCGCCAGGTCGATCTATACGACGTCATTGCAGATCTGGAACTAAAGAATTTTCTTTTGAATTCATAGTCATATGGCGCGTCGGATCTGTCGAAAACCTCTCCAGGGACAAATTCGTCTCGGTACCCGAAATTACATTCAAGGTACCCGATATACCAGCAGTTGTCGGTATGCTTACCTTTCGTTTTTTCTGATATGTCTTGTCCCTGCAGGTAATCGATAAATCCCAGCAGATGCCGCCCCAGAGCCTTGGCAAACTCATGCATGTCTTCCCCGTAATACCAATCTTCGATGAAATCCTCCAATTCCTTTTCTTCCTTGATGCTCATGGTTTTCTCCTCAAGGTTCCCGCGGCAAACCGACAAGAAACAACGATCTCTCGGCAAATCCGAACCGCCCTATCAGCAGCAGTCCCACTCTGCCCGCCATGTCCTGAAAGATCCATCGTCTTTAAGGTCTCTCGGATACTTCCCAGATTCTACCAAGCGCTTCGGTTGCCTGCTCGACCTTTCACGGATTCGTCGGCGTCCGCTATCTTGAGGAATAGATATCTTGCCTTGAGGAGGGCTTCACGTGTTTCCAAAGTTCCTGCTCCTTGTGGCTCACATCACTGATACGCTTCAAGTCCGGCTTTCATAGCCCCTTCCACGGTGCCGTCAACAAAACCCGAACCGGAAGAAACAGTTCCTCCGAGTCGTAACTACCGGAACTGAACTTGTAGATCGAGAATTTCCAGTTATCCATGCTGCCCCGGGTCCTCCAACCGACAGATGGGTCCTGTACGACCGTAGTCCGACCGATCCAAGTAGAGAAAGCGACCACTGAAGCGGGTGAGGTAATACTGTCCCTGGGCATTGAGGACTCTCTCGTTGAAGTCTTCGACGATTGTCTCGACCTCGCTCTTGATTTCACGAGGCATGGCAGGTTTCTTACCCATTTGCGAATACTCCTCAGCAGCCTCAACCTTTCTCCGAGGTCAGCCTGTTCGCAGTGAATCCGTTCACCCCCGAGACCCTGCGAGTCTCCTGTTGACCGATTCGATATCGAATTTCTCCGAGTCAAAGTCCCCCGGCAACCAATCAAACATATCCTCATGTTCAGGGTGGGATGGATCTTTGAGAATTTCCAAGAGATTCTCATAGCCCGGCGCACCACCGCAATCCTCCGGGGGACAGGCCCGTTTGCCCGTGAGACAGACAGGATACCGGGTCCCCTTTTCTATGGGCAGAATCTTCTCAACGAGAATTTCAGTGCTCCCAAGAGTCTCCAAAGTCGTACAGATAGTGGAACTTACCCTTTTCTCTCGGAACAACTTTATGGAGCTTGAATCTCGTCTCGTCTTCTACATCCTCGTCCATGTCTGTCTCTATGGAGGCATTTCCGTACCGACACTCCATCAATTGTGAACTCGTGCAGATGGCTGTCTGACCGCCCCATTACTACCTGAAGCACTCGATGGAGCTTGTCCAGACGAATGTCATGAGGGACAAGTATTCTCCGCCAGACTGGGGGTCTGATGTCCAGGAGCGTTATCTTGAGCTTATAGATTTTCTTTTCGACGGATTTCTTCTTCACGGTCATTTCTCACTTCCGGGCTAGGACATTACCGAACATTGGTGCCTATGGACAGGATCGGTTCTCTATATCGAGACCGGGAGAGATGGTCAAGCAATACGGGGGCGATCAGGAGAAAACCCTTGGTGAAGCGTCCCCATATCGGGTATCGTCAGCCCCATCACAGGGCCAAAATCGGACGACTTGAGTCCGATACCAAACGCCCGGTGCCCTGATCTCCGTCGCCTCTGAGAATCCCGCAGGTTGTCCTGGTAGTCGGAATTATCAGCCAGTTTCTATCTCTGCCGTCTCTGCTATCGCTCCCTCTGGCACGCAGGCTTCGAGCAATACGTCTGATTCTCCACCCTCGGGCTTGGATCGAACAACTCACCGCAGGCCAAAGAAACAACGCCGCTTCTCCAACACACACCCCCAATCCAAGGCTGTGCCTTAAGGATGCCCCCTCCTACAACTTCTACGATGGGTCAATTCTGTGAGCACTTTGTCAGATGGGTCAGTTTGGTGAGCACTCAGACTGGTGGGTCAGTTTTGAGAGCACAGGTGGGTCAATTTTGGGGAGCGTCAAAGCATTGCGAAGGGAATGATGGCGCATTCACCTTACGGCCTTCGAAAAATCTGCATCCGTCATGACATGAGCTTTACCCGGCATATTTCTTCTGCTTAACGAACTCTTCCAGACCGAACTTTTTAATCCTATAGCCTATCTGTCTCAGAGTTATGCCCAGTTCCTGGGCTGCATGTGATTGTATCCAATTGTTTCGCTCCAGAGAGTCCAACACCTCTTGTCGCTCTCTTTCACGGAGAGAACCCAGGAGCTTTCGGTCCGGTGTCTCCACCTCTTTGACGCCATGCACGAGGTACGGCGATAGGTCCAGAAGATCTATTGTGCCTTCGTCGAATATTATGGCCAGTCGTTCCACTAGGTTTTCCATCTCCCGCACGTTTCCCGGCCAGGAATATTTCACGAATGCGTCCAAACCTGAGTTGGTGAATTGGAGGCTGAACCGTACTCACGGCTAATTTTGTCGCAGAAAAAACTAACCAAGGGAATTATGTCTTCTCGTCCTCTCCCGGAGTGGAGGCACCCTGATAGGAAACACATCCAGTCTGTAGTACAGGTCTTCCCGGAATGTTCCGTCGGCCACTGCCGCGCCGAGGTCCCGGTTGGTGGCTGCGATTATCCTCACGTCCACCTTTCTTGTCTTTGTGCTCCCCAACCGCTCGAATTCCCGGTCCTGCAGGAACCTCAACAGCTTCACCTGTAGCGGCATAGGTAGTTCACCTATTTCGTCCAGAAAGATGGTCCCGCCATCGGCCTCTTCAACCCGGCCGGCCTTGGATTCAACGGCCCCGGTGAAAGCGCCTTTTTCGTAACCAAAGAGTTCAGATTCCAGGAGGTTGTCAGGAAGTGCTGCACAGTTGACTTTTATGAAAGAAGACCGTGCTCTGCTGCTAAGTTCGTGGATTATCCTTGCAACGAGCGTCTTTCCGGTGCCCGATTCCCCCAGAAGCAAAACAGAAGCCTTGGTAGGAGCGACTTTCCTGATCAACTGCTGCACCTCGAACATGGTCGGGCTCGTTCCTACGGCAAAGAAATTCCTGCTCTTCTCCGAAAGTTCCGTTTTCAGAGACAGGTTGGCCTTGATCAGATGCTGCTCCCTGGCTTTTACCTGATCGTTCAAACTGACAAGCTGCGCCATGAGAGCGGACAGGATCGTCAGAAACCTTATGTCTTCCTCAAAAGAGACGTCCTCGTCAAAGAGGCGATCTACGCTCAAGACCCCGATGGCCCTGCCGTTCAACACGATGGGTACACCGATAAAGGATATCTGTCCTTTCTCGATCCTTCGTGAGCCGGTCTTATTTAGAAACAAAGGTTCTTTACTAATGTCCGGAACCACAAACGGCTCGGCGGTTCGGAATATGAGCCCGGTCACACCCTCGTTAAGACGATATACCCCTCTTTTCTTCTCCTTCGGCCGTAGCCCGTGCGATGCCCTGATCGAGAGAGTATCCTCTTCCCCATTCTTCAGTGTTATCGTGGCCCTTTTCATCGAAAGATATTCGGAAAGGATCTCAAGGATAATTTCCAGGGTTTGATCCAAATTGAGCGCCTGGCCGATGATCTGGCTTATGTCGTACAAAACCTTTAATTCGAGTTGACTTACCCGTGTATCCATTTGGTTCACCGTGCCATTGTCATTAAGTTTAGGTCCTTTCGACTTCTGGCACCTTATGCCGAAATGATGGCCGGCAGGGACGCCGACCTTACTTGACAAATGGTGCGTCAACCTACCGAATCGGTAGGACCGGCCGCCCTGCCGGTCGTTTGACGAGTGATTGTGGCCGTTTCCAACGCATAGCACTGAAACGCCCTTAATTGCACAGATCTATAAGCTCCTCGTCGGATAATGCACGCTTCAACCGATCACTGAGGCAGCGCACTCGCCGGACCAGATCGCTTAGACTCTCGGCTCCTTTGACTATCCCCAACTGACTGAGCCGATAGGAAAGAGCCCGACGACCGGAGTATTTGCCCAGTATAATTTCCCGTTGCCGTCCCAATTTTTCTGGGGGGTAGGGTTCGTAATTGCTGGGATTCTTAATCACCGCGGAGGCATGAATTTCAGATTCGTGAGAGAAGATCTTGCTGCCCACTATGGGCTTGCCTGCGGAGATTTGCCTGCCGGACGCTTTTGAGACGTATTCGCAAAGGGCCGGCAGGAGAGACATGTCCAGCCCCATGTCTATCCCGTATAGATGGCTGATGGCCATTACCACTTCTTCCAGCGCTGCATTGCCCGCTCTTTCCCCTAATCCGAGCACGGTGGTGCTCACAAAAGCGGCGCCGGCACGGATACCGGCCAGGGCATTGGCAGTGGCCAGCCCAAAATCGTTGTGCGTATGAATCTCAATGGGCAGGTTTATACGGAGCTTCAATCTTGACACCTTGTCGAATAAGATGAATGGATCGGTTTGTCCCACTGTGTCGGAGAATCTGAGCCGATCCGCGCCACAGCCTTCCGCGAGCGATCCGAACTCGGCGAGGAAATCCTCGTCGGCTCGAGAGGCGTCTTCTGCGCCCACACAAACATACAATCCCTCTCTCTTCGCAAATCCTACTGCGCTCCGGAGCTTATGAAATACCCAATTACGCGTCTTCGCGATCTTGTTGGCTATCTGAAGGTCGGACACGGGGAGCGACACAGCCACCGCCGAAACCCCGCAGCGAAGGGATGCCTCGACATCCGAAATAACGGCACGGTTCCACGTCATAAGCCGTGCGGCAAGTCCCAGTTTCACTATGCTGATGACGACACGCTGTTCTTCATTTCCCATAGCCGGAATACCGCACTCAATTTCGTGGACTCCAAGCCCGTCCAACATCCTGGCTATGACGACCTTTTCCTCACCGGAAAAGGCCACGCCTGCCGATTGCTCGCCATCCCGCAATGTTGTGTCTGTCACGTAGATCCGGTTCATCATTAGCCTGGGTCAACAATCTGAGCTTGACGTGATTACCGCGGAGGACTTGGCCTCGGTCATTGTTCACTCGACAATGCGTATTTGAGCGAACAGTGAACCGGTCCGCCCTGGGCAGTTCTTCCAATGTCGAGGCCCCTTTTGACTCGGAAGTATGCGAAGAGCGTGCCAATAGAGCGAAGGCAGAGTTAAACCCGGTAATATTAGCGCGTTAGTTAGATTAAGTCAGTGGAGTCGGCAGGCATTAGCGACAAATTGGTAGGTATTGTCCTAGCTAGCTACGGAATCGGCGGTTTTGGTTGCACGGCCCGTTCCCGGTTGCATCCACCCTTGCCTCTCCGAGCAGTCGGAAGAAATTCCGGTGATGATGCGCACATACACGAATGTATCCCTTGGTTACGATTTTGGGAATGGTCGGCAACTGATCCGTTTCACAGGAACCTGTCGTCCTCTGGGCAGCATTTGCCTTGCGATCTTGGCACACATTTTGTAAAGATGAAAGCCCATTGGTACAAAACTCTTTGGAGGGCCAAATGGTCTTTTATAATGAGAGTGAAGGAAGGAAGCGCTACGGAACAGTAATAGCATCCCTGGGAATAGATCCGAAGAAAATAACCCAGAAGTATGTGGAAGCATTAACAAAAGAGTTCGGATGCGTCTTTGAAAGAGGGGATTTACTCCTTTGGGTTCAAGAGACCGAGGAAAGAGCAGAGCAGATTTTTGAGACTCTGAGAAAGAGACATTTTCCTTTCGGGGAGAAGTTGTAGAACTACGGAGTAAGATCATGATATCAAGACATTGGAAAGGCGTTGCCAAGCCTGGGGAGGGTGACAACTATATCGAACATCTCAGGACCGACACGTTTCCAAAGCTCTCCAAAATCAAAGGGTTCATCAGCGCATCAATCCTGAAAAGGAGGGTCGATCAGGCCACAGAGTTCTTGATAATAACAGTTTGGGAATCAATGGAAGCAATTGAGCGCTTTGCAGGCCCTTCCGCAGACGTTGCAGTGGTGCCGGAGTCGGTCCAAGCAATGATGATTGAATACGACAGAACGGCCTGCCACTACGAGGTAGTAGAAAACTAGAAGTCTCTTCCTTGCTCCATGTTTTTCACGTTCCCAATTAGTCTGTTTGACATTCAGGGGAAGCCGATGCACGAGATTATTTGCAGAGGGCAAAGCCAATCGCATGATTGATTATCCAACCATCATTTTCGCCGCCCTATTGATCTTCCTCTACGGACTGATCTCTCGTATTTCCGAGAAGTCCCCGATCACTGGGCCAATGGTTTTTGCCGGAATTGGGATCTTGGCCAGTCCCTATGGCTTTCAATCTGCTGGATGTCAAGCCCGGCGCAACGGTCGTGAAGCTGATCGCGGAAATCACTCTTGTGTAATTTTGTTCGTAGACGCCTCAACGGTGAAGCTGGAGACTGCTGAGGATACAGCGAGGAACACCGCTGCGGTTGCTTGGGATAGGACTTCCGTTGACGATGTTGCTGGGTTTCGTGGTAGCGGCCGTGCTGGTCAACAATCAAAACCTGTGGCTTGCTGCACTAGTGGCGCTGATCCTTTCTCCCACCGACGCTGCCCTCGGCCAGGCAGTGGTGACCAGCGAACGGCTCCCGGAGAGAATGCGGCAGGCCATCAATGTGGAAAGCGGGCTCAATGACGGCATCGCTTTAGCTCCGATCCTGATGTGTCTCGCCGCCCTTTCCGGAGGAGAGCATCCCGGGCAATGGTATCGGGTTCCTGGCTTTTCTTTGTGGTGCGGCAGCTTACCCTCGGCCCGGTCGCCGGAATCCTCGTCGGCTGGTGCGGAGGCAGGCTGGTCGAGGCGGCTTCGCAGCGAGGCTGGATGCAGCCGACCTTCCAGCGACTAGTAGCCGGGTCGCTCGCGGTAATTGCTTATCACCGTTGCAGAGCAGTTTCACGGTAACGGTTTTATCGCGGCTTATTGTGCAGGGCTCTTTCTCGGCACTCAGACCCATGAAGTACGTGAACGGATTCAGGAGTTTGGCGAGGCGGAAGGCCAGCAGATGTCTCTCTTCGTGTTCTTGCTCTTTGGTCTTGTCATGGTTCCGGCTATGGTCAGCTACTGGGACATTTGGGCTTTATGCTATGCTATCTTGAGCCTTACGGTTATCCGCATGGTCCCCGTTGCCTTATCCCTTCGCGGCACCGGCCTCGATACGCGGGAGGTTTGGATGATAGCATGGTTTGGTCCGCGCGGCATAGCCTCCGTCCTATATGCGCTTATGGCCATAGCCACAATTGGCGTCGCTGGATACGAAAGAGAATTCGCCGTGATAACCCTGACCGTACTGCTGAGTATTTTCTTGCACGGCGTATCGGCTGTTCCTCTCACCCTCTCTTACTCCCGCTCCCAGACAAACTAGTCACCCTGCAAGACCGAAGCAGTTGTCTTCGCGTTACAAGTTGGAAGAAACGGTCTCCGAAGGTTGATGGCCTTTCTTCCATCGTTTCTGCATGAGGACATAGAGAGCAGGCGTGAAGAAAACTCCCAAGGCAGTTACGCCGATCATCCCTGCAAACACCGCAGTTCCTACCGACTGGCGACTGACGGCCCCGGCCCCTGATGCTGTCACAAGGGGAAGGACGCCCAAGATGAACGCAAATGAAGTCATAAGAATAGGCCGAAAGCGAAGTCGTGAAGCCTCTATAGCGGCCTCGAGAACCCCTTGCCCCTTGGCACGGGCGTCCCGGGCGAACTCCACAATCAGAATAGCGTTTTTCGCGGCTAACCCCACCAGGAGCACCAGCCCCACCTGCGTATATACGTTGTTGTCCATACCGCCTATGAGAAGGCCGGCTGCTGCTCCCAGGACCGCTAAGGGCACAATTAAAACCACGGAAATGGGATCGGCCCAGCTTTCATACAAGCCCGCAAGGATCAGGATAACGACGAGAATTGCCGCGATAAATGTTATCGCTGCCTTGCCCGCTGCCTTTTTCTCCTGGTAAGCCATGTTAGTCCATTCGTAGGCCATGCCGGGCGGCAGAGTTTTTTCGGCCAGCGTTTCCATTGTTTGGAGCGCTTGGCCGGAACTGTATCCGGGAGCGCTTTCACCCAGAATCTTCGCGGTAGGAAAAAGGTTGTAACGGTCCACACGCATCGGGCCCACTTCGTATCGAGTATTAACTAAGGTACCCAACGGTATCATTTTGCCATCTTTATTCCTGAGGAACAGTTGCGATATATCCTCCGGATTCCGGCGGAACATGCTGTCCCCTTGAACTCTTACTTGCCATGTTCTGCTGAATTTATTGAAATCATTTACGTACGTAGATCCGAGATATGTTTGCAACGTACTGAACACGCTCTGTAATGGAATCTTCAGCGCTAAAGCCTTCGTACGATCGATATCGACGAAAACGTTCGGATATGTGGATCGGAAAGTCGCTAGAACGGACTTCAGGTCTGGTTGCTCGTTCGCATCTGCGGCCAATTCCGTGCCGGTTTGTTCGAGTGCCTGAAAGCCCAATTCACCTTTATCAAGCAATTGCATTTCGAACCCTCCGCCAGTGCCCAATCCAAGGACAGGCGGCAAGGTGTAAGTGAAGACAAACCCGTCATAGATTTTCTGGAACTTACTTGAAAGTTCCTTCATGATTACTTCTCTGCTCCGGCCTTTCGCTAGCCTTTCCTCCCAGGGCTTCAGTGGAACAAAAATGGTCGCCAGATTAGATCGTGCGGCATCGATCATCGAATAGCCAACCAGTGCTCCCCACGACAGCACTCCGTCCGTTTCGTCAATAAATTTACCTGCCTGTTCCACAGTATTATTCGTTCGATCCAAAGTCGCACCATCCGGCATCTGGACATTGACGAGAATCAAGCCGTCATCTTCCAATGGGAGGAATCCGGTAGGAACTTTATTGTAAGCGATGCCTGTAAGCAGAACCAGCCCAACAAACAGAATCATCACGAGAGCTATCCGTCGTACCGCCAAGGAGACTATCCGCGTATACCAATCTGTGGTTCGGTTGAAAGCATTGTTGAAAAGCCTGAAAAAAGCATTCTTGGATCCATGGCCGGGTTCAAGAATCAGAGCGCAAAGCGCAGGACTCAATGTGAGAGCATTTATCGCGCTGAAAAGCATGGTAATGGCGATAGTAAGGGAGAACTGCCTGAACAGTTGGCCGGTAATTCCACCAAGGAAAGCCGGCGGCACAAACACGGCCATGAGGACTAGCGTAATGCCGATGATGGCTCCGCTGACTTCCTGCATCGATTTGATGGCAGCTTCTTTGGGACTCATACCGAACTCAGCCATGTTGCGCTCAACGTTTTCCACTACGACGATTGCATCATCCACGACCAATCCTATGGCCAGAACAAGCCCGAAAAGTGTCACCATATTTATGGAGAAGCCCAGCAAGGCCATTACTGCAAACGTTCCTATCAGAGACACGGGAATGGTAATCATGGGAATCAGAGTCGCCCGCCAGCTCTGAAGGAAAATGAAAACCACGATTACCACGAGGACGAAGGCCTCGAACAAGTGTCTTGATAACTTCATGAATAGAGGCGTTCACAAAATCGGCATATTTTGTAAAGTGACTCGGTACTCGATTCCCGGAGGAAAGTTCTTCTTCAGCTCCTTCAAGGGTCTTGAGCAATTGGTTAGTCACCTCTATCGCGTTGGAACCTGGCGACTGATAGATCAACCATAGTGGCCGCAGGTCTGGCCGTTGAATAGCGATAAGAAATCGTACGCTTTTCCGCCTAATTCAACTTTCCCCACGTCCTTGACACGAATAGCCCTCGTGCCTTCGCCGGTTTTGATAATTACGTCTTCGAACTCCTCTACATTCGTAAGCCGACCCAGAGTATTGACATTGAGCTGATAGACCTGATCCTTTGGGACTGGAGGCTGACCGAGTTGGCCCGCTGCCACCTGAACATTCTGCTGGCGCAAGTGCACCCACCACATCGTCAACAGTGAGATCCCTCGCCCGCAGCTTGTCCGCGTCGAGCCACAACCGCATGGAGTAATCCTTACTCGGGATACAAGACTATGTTGCCGACGCCCGGGTATGCGGCTCAACGTATCTTTCATGTTTATCGTGACGTAGTTCGTTACGAATAGGTCATCATACCGGTTATCCGGAGAGAAAACACTCAAGACCATTACAAGAGCACTGGACACCTTTTTCGTTGTCACTCCTTGTCGCTGGACATCTTCTGGTAACTGGGCCAGTGCTGCTGAGACGCGGTTTTGCGTCAGCACCGTGTTCATGTCGATGTTAGTTCCTAGCTCGAAGGTGACATTGAGCGTATAGGATCCGTCAGCAGCACTTTGGCTCGACATGTAAAGCATGTTTTCGACGCCGTTGACTTGCTGCTCAATAGGGGCAGCGACTGTCTCTGCGATCACTTGCGGATCGGCACCGGGATAGTAGGCCGTTACCTGAACAACTGGTGGAACAATTTCAGGATACTGAGCGATGGGAAGGCCGAAAATCGAAACAGCACCCGCAAAAACAATGAGAATGGATACCACTCCGGCAAGAATGGGCCGTTCAATGAAAAAGCGACTCAGCATGGCAGACCCCCACTACTTTCCGGAAGATGGAGCCGCCTTTTCGGAGGCCTGAGGTGTAGAAGAGATCTCTGATTCCCTGAGAGTGACTTTCGCACCGGGTCTCGCCCTCTGGATTCCGTTGACCACTACCCATTCGTCTTTGGCAAGTCCCTCGTCCACAACCCGAAGGGTTCCCTCTAGCTGACCGGTCTTGACGAGTCGCTGCTCTACTATCTGATCCTTGTTCACCACCAGAACGTACCTTCCAGCTTGGCTGATACCCACAGCAAGCTCAGGTACCAGGAGGGCTTCTTTTTGCTCGATGGGAACTCGAACACGGCCGAAGAACCCGGAAGCAAGCAGACCGTTGTCGTTCGAAAAGATTGCGCGAACTCTCAAAGTGCCTGTGCTTGGATCAACTCGCGATTCTATGAAATCGACTTGTCCAGTATGGGGATATCCGGTTTCGTCCGCCAGTTGAAGATAAGCCGGAGGCTTCTCCCGGCCGGAACCAACTTCAGTTTCTATCCTCGGCCATTTGCGAATTAACATTAGCACGTCTCGCTCGCTGACGTCGAAATAGACATACACCGAGCTGTCGTTAACAATCTCGGTTAGGAGCGTTTTTTGCCCCGCCCCCACCAGGTTCCCCATGTCCACATAGTTGCGGCTTACTCTCCCATTGATGGGCGCCAGGACCCGAGTGTAGGCGAGATCGAGCATGGCCTTGTCCAAATCTGCCTTGCTGATTCCAACCTGTGCTCCCGCCACGGCTTCTTCGGCGCTCTGCACATCGTATTGGAGCTGACTGATAGATGCGCTCGCCAGAAGCTGCTGCGCACGCTTGAGATTCGCCTGTTTGAGCTGTAAATCCGCTTGCTTCCCTTTCAGGGCGGCTTCGTCCTGGTCAACAATAGCCTGGAACGGCCTGGGATCTATGACAAAAAGCAGATCTCCTTTCTTGACTTGAGATCCAGGTGTAAAATGAATGCTCTCCAACCATCCCTCGACTCTGGCTCTGATCTCAACGAATTCCAATGCAGCAGTGGTTCCCGTGAACTCAAGGTACTGAATCACTTCCTTTTTCAACGGATGGCTGACGATGACTTCTGGTGGAGGAGGCACAGCCACTTGGGCCTTTTCGCTGCAGCCGACGATGATAATGGAAGCCAAGACGGCAATGATGAAAACTCCTGCTAATCTCATGGCGGTCATGAACCAGACTCCTGATTTCTGCTGTCATAAGTGTTTGAGTATAGGGCTGCTTCGGCACCGGGGTCAATTGAAAAAGCTCTCCATCGGCAAGCAATCGATTGCGCTGACGGAGGCTGTACGAGACGCGGCCATACCCTCAAGAAACGATCCTTTCCTTGCAGCGGAGACTTTTTTCCCTTGACAGAGGGCCTTTTAATGGGTGACCCCTCAACAGCCCTGCATCTACCCTGTTCAATTTGAATCCTGAATGTGTGGCGTGGGCTCCCCCCCACTCTCCTCCTCGGTAGAAGGTGCCGATAATTTTTTCAGTTTCTCCTCGGTAAAGTTGTCCGCAAGGTATTTTTCTACTTCATTAAGCAACCCAGTCGTATACTTGAACTGCGCATACATTACCCATACTATGAATGCCCAGGATGCCTCAATTACCAGGATAAACCAACATTGAACATTCAATTGGCAGAGTATACCTGGAATCAAGAGCAAGCCAGGAATCATCGCTATGCCAATGTTGGCGTACGCCCAAGCTGGCTGCCGCAAATCGAACTCAATTAAATATTTGTATATTAAGAGTTGTTCGTACGTGGATATCGTCTTGTACATTGAATTATCGCTTTCGTCTTCAAGACGCCTAAGACGTGGGAGGAAATGATGAATCCCATCTACAACAAAACCGCATAGCGTGCTTACAACAAAACCGAGGACGAACAAGGCACTGACACTAGTCCACTGGGTGGTCATCACTTTCAATTGTGAAAATACATTAATGGGAGTGAAGAATTGGAAGGCGAGAAGTATTTCTGTCGCCAACAAGGCGCCTGGGAAGGTATCGCAGAGCAACAAGCCGTATGACATTCCCTTCACGCTAGCGTCTACCGAACTTGTCTTGCGTTCCATTTTTTCACTCCCTTTCTAATGGAAGAGGTAGAAAGGATAAGGGGTCAATGTGGAGTCAAATATGCTCTTGACTCATTAGCAGGGTCCGCTCGATCTCCCCCACTTTCCTTCTCAACCTCCTGTCGCTTGCGATCCTCTGCTTCATGCGAGAAACCACGCTGCTGTAATTATCAAGCCCAAAAGCAGATCCTATCGTTGTCAGCTTTAGGCCTGACGCCTTCTGTCTTCATTGACCAGCGGCCTCCGTCCGGATCAAGCCGCTGCGTCACGCAATTTCATCGGCCGAGGCTTAACTGTCCTCCGAATCTCCGCTTCTGCCGCATCCTTGGCTGTCTCAAGATCGTACCGAGCCTGAAGATTCATCCAGAAGCCGGGAGTCATTCGGAAATATCGTGCCAAGCGCAGCGCCATAATCGCTGTGATCGCACGTTTCCCGTTCACGATCTGATTCACTGTCCTCGGATCAACGCCAAGATTACGGGCAAGTGCGTTCTGGCTCAATTCCAAAGGCTTCATAAATTCTTCCAAAAGGATTTCACCTGGATGGATTGGAGATAATCTTTTCATTCCTTTGCTCACCTTTCCTTGATCAATGGTAATCGCACACTTCAAGATCCCGAACAAGCTTTTCACTGCCGCGAAAATGATGATACCGAGGCCAGAATCCCGGAAAGGGGTTAACGTCTGAGACTCTGATCATTCGTGTTTGGCGAATTTGCCGTGGACAGCCTTAGGGTGCGCGAGTATAGTATGCTGTGGACATTTGACGATAGTGAATAAGGGGAGATATAGCTAAATTCCCATTGTGGTTATCGCATTCCAATTTTGAAATAGGAGGGGCGCTGTGAACATCTTTGATTCAAACGGACCCATGAGACAAATGGTAGGGGTGGTTGCCACCGTAATTCGCGAAACAAGCCACAGGGGCTCCGGAAATTTTGCATGGGAATTTCCCTCGCGAAATGCCTTCTTCTGCTGGGCCTTGATCCTGACCACTTCGTTGCTAATGGTTTCAGGATGCAGCCGGTACAAAGAGGAACTAGAGGGCGCCAAGCAGCAAATCGAAAAGCTGAGCTCCGAGGTCAACAGATTGACCGAGGAAGCGGCCCGTTTGAAGCAGGAAACAAGTCGCTTAAGTGATGAATCAAAGACTCTCGCGGACAAGAATACGCGGATGCAACGAGACCTGGACGAGTTGAACAAAGCTAAAGCGGCTCTTTCCACCGAAAACAGCGACCTTCAAAAGAAGAATAAAGCGGCCGAGGAGGAAATAGCTTCTTTAAAGGGCGAAAAAGATCGTCTGGCACAAGAGATCGAGGAACTCAAGAAACGTGCGGCTGAAATGGCCCCACCGCCGACACCACCCACCGCCGTGCCGACCGATGTCGGTCCACAAAGTGGAATACGGGCAAAAGAACTCAGTCCATGTGATGCGGTAGTTGCCTTCATGAAGGCAAGCGAAGCAGTTGTTAGGCAGCAAAAAGGTACAGAACGCACAAAATCGCTTGAACAGGTAAAGCAGCAGTTCACACCGAAAATGAAAGGGGCGCCTGAGAAGGCTATAAAGGCGGCGGAAAATTGGGTGAAAGAGGGATCGAAATTCTGGGATCGATCCTCTGACGATTCAACGTTCCGCCTTCTTCAACTGAGGAACACTGTCCTGGATGCCTGTGGAAAATCACCAGACGCAGCTGGTTTCAAGTAATACCGATTGACCTTATGCTATCTGAAAAATCAGGAGGGCACGAGGACTCCAATGGCTATCGAAACAGCAAAAGGTCAAAGCTGTCCCCTCGGCGCCACGGTATATGCCGACGGCGTCAGCTTCAGCGTGTTTTCCAAGAGTCTGCGAGACCATCGAATTGCTCCTGTTCGATAAAGTCGACGACCCCACGCCGGCTGACGTCATTAGATTGGACCCTCACCAAAACAGGACCCATCATTACTGGCACGTATTTGTGGTCGGCCTGAAGCCGGGCCAGATTTACGGCTATCGGGCTCATGGTCCCTTTGAACCGCTCAGAGGGCTACGTTTCGATTCTGACAAAGTGCTGCTGGATCCTTATGGCCGGAGCGTAGCGGTCCCGGAAACATACAGTCGGCTTGCCGCCAGTCAGCATGGGGACAATGCGCCCGCGGCTATGAAAAGCGTGGTCGTGGACTTGGCCGCCTATGACTGGGAAGGAGATGCGCCTCTAAAGCGGCCTTTTCCAAACACCGTGATATATGAAATGCACGTGGCCGGTTTCACGCGTGATCCGAGTTCCGGAGTGGCACCTGAGAAAAGGGGCACGTATGCGGGATTAGTCGAAAAGATCCCCTATTTACAAGATTTGGGTATCACAGCAGTAGAATTGTTGCCGATCTTTGCGTTCGATCATCAGGATTGCCCTCAAGGCCTCGTGAACTATTGGGGCTATTCTCCGGTCTCCTTCTTTGCTCCTCAGTGCGGCTACAGCTCCCGCAAAGACCCACTCGGCTGTTTGGACGAGTTCAGGGACATGGTCAAAGCCCTTCACAGGGCCGGCATCGAGGTGATCCTTGACGTGGTCTACAACCATACGTCAGAAGGTGATGAAAGAGGCCCGACGTTGTGCTTCAGAGGTCTTGCAAATGAAGTTTACTACATCCTGGAGACAGACCGGCAGCGTTATGCAGATTACAGCGGTACAGGTAATACCCTGAACGCAAACCAGTCGATAGTTCGTAGACTTATCCTCGACAGTCTCCATTACTGGGTCTCGGAAATGCACGTGGACGGCTTCCGTTTTGACCTGGCATCGATACTCTCCCGGGACGAATCAGGGCGCCCGATGGAAAATCCGCCGTGTTCTCGAGGACATTGAGTCCGATCCCCGGCTGGCCGGGATAAAACTCATTGCCGAAGCCTGGGATGCCGCGGGGCTCTATCAGGTGGGCACCTTTGTCGGGGACAGTTGGAAGGAATGGAACGGCAAGTTCCGGGATGATATCCGTAGCTTTCTCAGGGCGACAGCGGGACGGTCCCAAGAGTCGCCGCGAGGCTACTTGCCAGCCCCGATATCTACGGCCACGAAGAACGGGAACCGGAACAGAGCATCAATTTTGTCACATGCCACGACGGCTTCACGCTCAACGATCTGGTTTCCTACGACTGTAAGCATAATGAGGCCAACGGAGAAGAAAACCGCGACGGGTCCAACGACAATTTGAGCTGGAACTGCGGAGCCGAAGGACCCACTGACGACCCGCAGATAGAGCGCCTCCGCAACCGTCAGGCCAAGAATTTCATCGCCATGACGCTCCTTTCACTGGGAGCACCCATGCTTCTGATGGGGGACGAGGTCCGACGCACCCAACGGGGAAACAACAACGCCTACTGCCAGGACAATGAAATCAGTTGGTTCGACTGGACGCTGCTTGAGAAACATGGCGACCTGCATCGTTTCGCCAAGTACCTTATCTTCAATCGTTTACACCGGGGAACTTTGGACGAGGACGAGGACACAAGTCTCAACGAAGTTATACGCAGAGCGCAAATTCAGTGGGATGGCGTAAAATTAAACCAGCCCGACTGGAGCTTCGGGTCCCATTCTCTGGCCGTCAGTGCACACAGTGCGGCCACTGGGACCATGTTTCACTTGATGCTGAATGCTCACTGGGAAGACCTCGAATTTGAATTACCCTCTATCGGGTGGGAACAGAAGAGCGGTTGGCGTCGATGGATTGATACCTACCTTGATTCGCCCGACGATATATGCGACTTGGCGGAGGCACCGGGAGTTCAGGGTTCCACGTACCTCGTCCGCCAGCGGTCGATAGCGCTTCTGCTGGCAAGGGCCTGACCATTTGGAAGCGCATTGGCATAAGGGAGAATGGAACGTCGTGAAACTTTCAGCGCATAAAACGAAGATCGTGTGCACCATTGGACCCGCATCAGATTCGGTGAAAATCCTTGAACAAATGATTCGGGCCGGAATGAACGTGGCTCGACTGAACTTCTCTCACGAAAATCTTGCCGCGCACGAAAAGAGAATTGACTCAATCAGAAGGGCTGCGGATGCCGCGGGTGTTCCGATAGCCATTATGGCAGATCTGCCCGGTCCCAAGATGCGAATAGGACAATTGGCGAAAGAGCCGGTTGAATTGCAGCCGGGTTCCACCTTCACGCTCACCACTGAGGATGTCATTGGAGACGAACAGCGGGCCTCGGTGACGTTCCCCCGACTATCTCAGGCAGTGAAAAAAGGGGATGCTCTATTCCTTAACGACGGCCTGATCCAGTTGGAAGTATTAGAAGTGGCGGGTAATGATGTTCGGTGCCGCGTAGTGGTTGGCGGCGAGTTGCGCTCCCGAAAGGGGCTGAACCTTCCTGGCATAGATCTTGGCACCACTGCATTCACCGACCGGGATCATGAATGTCTCAAATTTGCAGTAGAACAGGGAATCGACGCGGTAAGTCAGTCCTTTGTCGAGTCTGCGACGGACATTCAAGCATACGCGATGCATCCGCAACCTTCGGTGGAAATCCATTTATTATAGCAAAGATAGAGCGCTCCAGAGCGCTCGATCAGATGGACGGTATCCTGCAAGCGGCAGACGGGATCATGGTAGCCCGTGGTGATCTCGGAGTGGAAATCCCCATCGAGCGTATAGCGGTCGTGCAGAAGCAGTTGATTCAGCAAGCAAATCTGTTGGGCAAGCCAGTGATCACGGCTACCCAGATGCTGGAATCCATGACGAGAAACAGGCGGCCTACCCGAGCGGAATCGACCGACGTTGCCAATGCCATTCTTGATGGAACAGATTGTGTAATGCTCTCAGAAGAATCCGCAATGGGGCAGTATCCCGTGGAATGCGTTGCCATGCTGGCACGGATTGCAGAAAACGTGGAAGCGCAGCGCACGTACTTCCCCGCGAGACAGGCTTTGACAGCGTGCGATCAGGACAGCGGCACGGATCTGGCAGATCTGGTGGCGCTCGGCGTTCTAACCGTGGTGGAACGGATCACCCCTGATATCGTGATCGTCCCTACCAGGAGCGGCAGAACCGCAAGAATCTTGAGCCGTTTCAAGCTGCCGACGTGGATTACAGCCGTGAGTTCCAAAAGTCTACATGCCAAAGCCTGATATTCTCGTATGGAGTCTGGCCCATCCAGGAGGTTGATCATCCCCACGACTGGAGAGTTTTTGCGCGACAATGGCTCGAATCCAACGGAGTGGAGCCGCGGCTGGTGGTTTTAACGGAAGGCCCTTCATCCAAGTACCCGGATACAAACAACCGGATGGAGATTATCGACATGAGCCAATAGACCGAGTTTACGGTCACTCGACCTGAAAGTGCCGATCATGAGCCGAACCTCTCGAATATTAATTGTCTTAGCAACCGTCATCAGCGTTATTATCGTTTCTGGCGTGTGCTGGCATTCCGTGGAAGAGATCCATTATCTAAAGACCTTTTACCCCCGGCAATTTACCGTAGAAGAAGCGTTCTTTGCCAGCGGAGTGGAGCTGATTAAAGTCCTGATTATTACTCTGCCGTTTTGCTTCACTCTTGTTGCCGGGTTTTGTGTGCTGCACTATTGGAAGCGGAACGAATAGATGGCCGGTCGCAATGGCCGCGTCCGTGGGCCCAATGTGACTAAGAAAAGACGGCCAAAAAAGAAAGAGGGTGATAGCAATTGACTGCCGCACCCTCCGGACGTTCGGCCGCAAAAAAATAGTATTCTATTCCGGCATCGATCTTCGGACGGCGGCTGAATGAGCCAGTATCGAAACATGGTGGACTTCGAGAACGACAATCCCCTTTGGCGTTTTTCACCGTACATGTGGGGCCGCGTCAAGGTCTTGCTTGACCTGCACAGTCAGATTCTCCAGGATCTTGACAAAGGGTTTGGCACGCTAATGGATGCGGATTTGATTGGCCGCGCCGAAGCGTTCCTGTGGCTTTGGTTGCTTGGAGCATATGAGATGGTTCGCACAATGTGCCAAGCCTAATCGTGCTTTTCGGACCAGTCTCTAAACTCACTGCGAGGTACTCAAAGTTGAACTCAGCAAAGTGAGAATGCCTGCGGCGAAAATGGAATACGCGGGGAAAAAGGGGAAGCCAGTCACATCCTATCGATCTCCCACCGGGATCGATGCCGACAACAAAGATCTGCTCATTGGCGCTCCGGAGGCTCCTGTTTCCGGGCGTAGGTTGCTGGCAGAATTCCAAACAGTCCTGGATTCTCTGAAGCCACAAGATGTTATTCGGGCCCATTCAGACGTCGAATGAGGCTGCATGACAGCGGTCTCGGGGTTCGCCCTGCACTTACCAATGATGCGGTCAAATCAGGCAGTGAGTCATTCTCGGACTGCATGACGTGGTTCATCCATGTCATGGTCATTACGCGTCGAACATCCTGACGCAGAGTGCTGCGTCCCGAACCCTGGCCGATCGGGAGATGCGATCTTCCCTGAGCAAGAGGATTACCGACGTCTCGTGGGAGCATTGGTGGACGCTTCAACTCTTTGAGAAGGCGTGCTACATCAAATCAGGAGGCAGATTCATGCCGCGGCGTCAGTCAATTCTACGGCGTGGTCATCTACATGTACTTCAACGACCACTTGCCATCGCATTTCCACGCCGAGTATGGCGGTTTTGAGGCCGTATATTCCATTGATACACTCGACGTCTTGCGCGGTAAGTTGCCGCGACGTGCACATATAATGGTGATCGAGTGGGCACTGGCACATCGCATTGAGTTGAGGGATAATTGGCGGAAGGCGCGAGAACAGCAACCATTAGACCAAATCAAACCACTGGATTGATTGGAGAAGCTACAATGGAGAAATTAGGCCCCCTCGTGCGTGTTCGCAGTGTCGAACCACTCGGAGGTTTCAGGGTATTGGTTACCTTTGAGAATGACTCCCAAAGAGAAATAGACCTTGAGCCATATCTGCACGGTCCAATCTTTGAGCCTCTGCGCAGCGATCCGCGCATGTTTCGCTCAATGAAAATCGAGGGCGGCACGATTGCGTGGGAGAATGGAGCGGACATTGACCCGGACGTTCTGTACCTACAATCTCAAGCCCGCCTGGATGGAAGATGCTGAAGCGATTGACACGCAAAGCTCAGATCATGGCACCGGCTAACCAGAATTTCGGAATTCCGCGGACACCAAACTTATTTTTGTGCGTAGGGCCGGAAGCAGCACTAAATTGACTAAGATGTCAGCGGAATTTCCCGATGCTGTTTCGGACGAAACTGCATGACTAGTTACCCCTGACGTGTCTAACGATGTGAAGATATTGCTCCTTATGATGGCCAAGCTGTGGTATACTGCATCCTCGGAGAATCGGGCAATGAAAAGAATTGATGAGGACTTGATTCAAGAAATGACTCGGCGTCTGGTGACTGAGTTTCAGCCTCAGAAAGTGATTCTCTTCGGTTCCTATGCCTGGTGACGGCCTGACCAATACAGCGATGTGGACTTCATGGTGATTGTTGCTGACAGTGAGGTGTCGAATTACGACCGTGCTGTCAGAGGGCGTCGTTGTCTGCGCGATCTTGATGCGCCTAAAGACATTTTGGTAAGGACGAGATCTGAATTTGACTCCTTTCGAGCGGTTCGAGCTTCATTGGAACATAGGATTTTTGAACGAGGAAAGGTTCTCTATGAACGAGGCGATGTTATCCCTTGTGCCTGACGAGGCGCAGCCTCGTCAGGAATTCCTGTTCCCGTGAAAGTCCTCATGCGTTATTATGGCTGGGGCAAGTCTCCTCTTTATTCATCCCTGTTCTTCGTGGAATGCCTCTTGGGACTTCCGGAATTCCGAGGACAGCATCCCTATCTTTTTCGCTCACGGGCACAAGCGTCGCCACATCGAGCGAGTTTTCCCGGGGATTTCCAACTGTCAGATGTGGGATTCTGGATTCCCGTCAAACCTCTCTTTCAACTCGACGGCTTTATCGATCTCCTTGTCAGGGACCAGTTGCTCTTTAATCGACCCGTGTGTGATTACCTCGGACGTCTTTTTGACCCTATCTTTTACTGCGAATATGTGGTTCGCGGAGCTACCCTCCCGCCTTCGATCACGACAATTTGGTCCGCGGATTGCACTGCGGACGGCCTGTGCGAGATAAACACCACCGTCATCGTTCCACGAAGTTGCTGGAGCGCTTGAAAGATCCGCTGCTCGTTTTCACTGTCCAGATTGCTGGTCGCTTCATCCAGCAGCAGTAGTGTGGGGTTCCTCAACAGAGCCCTTGCCAGAGCGATCCTTTGACGCTGCCCACCCGAGAGCCTCACCCCGCGATCCCCGAGGACTGTGTTCAGTCCCTCGGGTAACGCTCTGACAAAGTCTTCGGACGCAGCCAATCTCAGAGCTTCCCAGATGTCCACTTCTGAACTGTCAGGCGAAGCCCAGCGCATATTATCCTGCAATGTTTCATGGAACAACAGACTCTCCTGAGGAACGTACCCGACTGATTTACGCCAGGAATGCAGCACGTTTCCTTCCAGCCTTTTGCCGTCAATAAGGATCTGTCCCAGATCCGGAGTCAACAAGCCTATCAGCAGGTCTGCAAAAGTGCTCTTGCCACCGCCTGAAGGCCCGAGGATGACGGTTGTCTTCAAAGCCTGAATTGTCAGATCAATGTCGTTCAGGACAAAATTGGGGTCTCCCTTGTCATAGCGGAAAGATACATCTCGGAACTCGACCCCTCTTCTCAGGTCGATTGGGTCCACCTGACCGGACGGAGGTTGTTCCTCGGCCGCACGAAACGTGTCGGCCATTTCTAGCACCGCTCTGTAAGCCGGCAGCATATTCAGGATTCCTTGCCACGTTCGCTGCATCCAAGAGAATTGGGGCACAAGTCTGGCAAAGAGAAAAACCATAATCAGCAGTTTGGCCGCGCCAATTTGGAGGATTTCCACACCGACAAGAAAGAATATCCTCAAGACGGCCACACCGCCAATTTCGTAATACATGCTTGTGGAGGAGAGAATCCCTGCGAAGCGATTGGCTTGTTGCTCAAGTTTTCCGCTCAGCGAGCAGAAGCTCCGGATGTGGCGATCTTCTGCCCCGAAGCTCTTGGCCACTTTCATCCCGGTCAGATGCTCCATCAAGACGCCGAACAATGCCCCCATAGTCTGGCGCCATTCCTCGCCTAGGGTATAGGACCGGCGATTGAGAGGCCTGAGGACCAAAAGCAGTAGGCCGGAACTGATCATTGCCACGCAGGTGAGAGGCAAAGACAACATCATAGCTATTCCAATATGGACCATAACAACAAAGACGCTGCTGATCAGGGCAAATAGGCCGTAAGTTCCATTATCCACGGTGTTTAGGTTTGACGTCATCACATGGTTGATGTCCGATCCTCTGATCTGAATGAAACGGAGCCACTGAACACGGGCCATTGCCTTGAACAAATCATCACGCAGTTTGCGGGTAAATGCATGGGACAGCTTGGAATTGAGTATGGTAGACCATCGTTGTGTCAGAGCATACAGAGAGACTATTCCCACATACACTGCCAACACTGCCGGCAAGCTCAGTGGAAGCCCGGTAAAATTCCATAATCGTCCGATTATCTCGACAATGCCCGTAGGCGTGGATTCGCCGATTCCGATTAATTGCAGGAAAGGGATCAGCATAAGCAAGCCAATTCCTTCGGTAAGTCCAACAGCAACCAATACCGCAATGGAAAAGAAAGCTCTAATTCCCGCTTGCTCAAACAGGGTTTTTAGATATTCGAGAAACAACTGGTTTTTTGTATAATTTTCCATAAAGCCATCCTGCCTCCGACCCTGGGTCCAATTATTTATGGCCAATGCCAAAAGTAATGGCCTGTTCACCAGCCGTCACCTCGGCGAATCCCGCGTTCTGCGCGGGACGGGGTCCAGAAGTCCCGCGTCCCGCGGGATTGAAATCCCGCCTGCGGCGGGACTGGATTCCGGCTTCCGCCGGAATGACGGTGTCAGGCTACCTCCAACCGGACAAAACTTTTGGCAATGGGTAGTGCGCCAGGCAAAGCTTGGCATCTCTTTCAGGGTGAGAGTCCCTGTCGGGTAAGGCCTAACCAGCCACCCGTATCGAGTGTTGCGGATATTAGGAGGATGCAATTTAGGGCAAACGAACGAAATATCCGAAGCGTACACAGAGAATCCTGAGGGCCGCAGGGGAGGCCGCACTCCCCTAAGCGATTCAGCCTCGTTACGCCATTAGAGCAGGCGGCGACGGTGTTACCTAACCGCAAGCCAACACAAAGGGATCGTTACGGTGAGATCCTGGAGGGCCTGTCGGGGTCAGAGAGCGTGGCACGCAGGAAGAGAGATGTCAGGAACCTGGGAGGCCCCATGGTCTCCCTCACAAGAGGGTAGGGTGTTTCGACGCAAGAAACGAAGGGCACCTGACGGATCATGGAGAGTCAGATCGCTCCATCGTACTCCGAGGCGGGAGAGCCGACCACATGGGGAAGGGAGCGACAGGGCTGTGTAGCCCGCAAAGGCAACATGAGCCGGATACGACAAGCTGGAGTTCTCATGCAAACCTCACTGCGGGGAATAGCAAATCGGGCAGCGGCCCACAAGGAGCATCGGTTTCGCAACCTGTCCGGGCTACTCAATGAGACGAATCTGGCCTGGTGTTTCAAGTTCTTGCGAAAGGACGCAGCACCGGGCGCAGATCGAGTGGATGTCCTGGATTACCGGCAAGAGCTGGAGTCCAATATTCGCGATCTCGTCGAGCGTCTCAAGGGTCAGCGGTACCGAGCGAAGTTGGTGCGGAGACGTTATATTCCCAAACCGAATGGGAAAATGCGTCCCCTGGGCATCCCGGCCACTGAGGACAAGCTGTTGCAAGTCGCAGTAGCCAAAATCCTCGAAGCTATCTATGAGCAAGATTTCCTGGACTCAAGCTATGGGTATCGTCCCAATCGCAGCCCCAAGGCTGCGAGTCAGGACCTTGCCCGGACGCTTCTAATAGGAAAGTATTGCTGGGTTGTGGAAGCGGATATCAGAGGCTTCTTCGATACCATAGATCATCAATGGATGATCAAGATGCTCGAAGAGCGCATCGATGATAAACCGTTTCTCCGCCTCATCCGTAAATGGCTTCGAGCGGGGATACTGGAGACGGACGGCCAAGTGGTGCACCCGGTAACGGGAACCCCACAAGGCGGCATAGTGTCTCCCGTGTTGGCCAACATCTACCTCCATTATGCGCTGGACCTCTGGTTTGCGCGGCGGATCAAACCCCGATGTCATGGGGAGGCCATGATCATCCGCTTTGCTGACGATTTTGTCTGCGCCTTCCAGTACCGCTCCGATGCCGAGTCCTTCTACCGTGATCTCGGTAAGCGGCTGGGCAAGTTTGGGCTCGAAGTGGCCCCGGATAAGACTCGCATCCTCCGCTTCTGCCGGTTTGATCTGAATGGAAGCGGTCGATTCGACTTTCTGGGCTTCGAGTACGATTGGGAGCGGACCCGCACGGGACGCCTCGGCGTCAAACGGCGGACCTCCCGGAAGAAGCTTCGCGCTTCCCTTGCCAATATGACCGACTGGATCAGGCGCAACCGCTCTCTACGGGTGGGTCAGCTTCTTTCCATCCTGTGTGCGAAATACCGCGGGTACTGGAATTACTATGGAGTGATTGGCAACTCAGCCAGTCTCGGCCAGTTCTTCTACCGGAGCAAGCGTATCCTGTTCAAGTGGCTCAATCGCCGTAGTCAACGTAAGAGCTATACTTGGACGGGGTTCCAGGCTCTCCTGGATTTCTTTGGCGTGGAGGGACCTCGGATCACCCAGCAGCACGGCCCAGCTCAGCTTCGCCTCATGTGATCACCTCTGCCCGTGCGGCAGCGAGCAGCACTGAAGAGCCCGGTGCGAGAATATCGCACGCCGGGATCCGTGAGGGGGCCGTCGGGCAACTGGCGGTCCTACCTCGATTAGTGAATAAATGGAGCAAATGTTCAAACGTACACGAGGGCTTTGCCGCGAATTCCTATCTATCGTTAAGGAAGGCGACTGCACGGGACTCCGACCAGTACTCTCCTGACTGATTGAACTCAAGGAAGCCGACATGACCACCGAAGTCAGTCACCTCGAGAACAAGATGGGTACTCGCTCTTGCTTCCTGTACAGGATAAGCGGACTCGGCAAGGAAGGGATCATCGGCCGAATTGACCAACAGGGTGGGGATAGAAATCTTGGACAGGAATGGGCCGCAGGAACTCTTTTCATAATAATCCAGGGCATCCTTGAACCCGTGAAGAGGTGCTGTGTAACGGTTATCGAAATCCTTCAGGGTCTTGATCCGATTATAACCGCTGTCATCGATGCTGCCCGGCATGACCCGCATCTTCATTTTGATTTTATTATGCAGTAGCCGAAGAAATCGCTTGAGATAGATCCCTCTACCGGACTCGGTGATTTTCACTTCACATGCCTTGAGATCACACGGCACGGAATACACTACCGCTTTCTTGATCGAAGGGTGAAGATTTCCGGCCCGCTCTCCGAGGTACTTCAAAATCACGTTGCCCCCTAAGCTAAACCCGATCATGGCCAGTTCCGAGTAGTCGCCCCGGGCGGTGATGTGCGATACTGTGGTGTGAAGGTCCTCCGTGTCGCCGCTGTGGTAAAAACGGGGCTTTCGATTGCACTCGCCGCTGCATCCTCTGAAGTTCAATGCTACCGCGTCCCAGCCGCGACGGTTCACTGTCTTGACCATTCCCAAAACATAGTGACGTCCTGAATCTCCTTCCATCCCGTGGAGAACAAGGGCCAGCCGACTGGATCCTACTCTTGACCAGTCAAGATCCAGGAAGTCTCCGTCCGGCGTGTCGATCCGCATCCGTTGGTAGCTTACGCCCCGCACCTTCCGGAGGAGAGAGGGCATTATGGTCTGGAGGTGAGGATTGGCACAGAGCATTGGTGGTGAATAGGTGGATTTTTCAATTACGGGCATGATTGTGATTCCCGAGGCGAGTCTGCCTCCTATCGCCGGAAAAACCATAATAGTAAATTCAGCAGCAGGGTGATGACAAGACTGATAATAATACTCGTTGCCAGAGGAAAACTGAACGAAAACCCCGGCCGGTCTACTCTGATGTCACCGGGAAGGCTCCCGAAGGGCAGACCTACTTTGCCCGCCAGCCAAACGAGGACTCCAAGGGCCACAAGACCCATGCCAATCAAGATAATCCATTTACCGAACGTTGAGAAGTCCATGGTGCAAAAGAAATCATTCATCGCAGAGAACACAGAGACCGCCTAGGCTTTTTGTTTTCTCTGCGTTCTCCGTGCGCTCTGCGGTGAGGGCTTGGTCTGTCGTTTATTCGTCTACCAGGGCTTCGGCCACCAGGTCCGAAACCAACCTTACTTCCAAATCCATCTCGTAGTCATCGTTCAAGTCTTTGAGTTGAGCGAAACACATCTCACAGGCCGTAGCCACGATATCCGCGCCGACAGCCTTGATTTGATCGGCTTTGACTCTGGACGACAGCATGCGGAATTCAGGTTCGGCAGCAAGGACCAGGCCACCACCTCCTCCACAACACCAGTTGGCCTGACGGTTTGGTGTCAAATCCACAAAGTCGTCCGTGAGGGCCTTCAGGCAGTTGCGAGGCTCTTCATAGATACCTCCGTTTCGAGCGATTTGGCAAGGATCGTGGTAGGTTATCCGCCCTTCAATCTTGGACTTGTCCAGCTTGATCCTGCCTTCGCGCAGGTACCGGTCGATGAGCTGCATGAAGGTGATCACCTTGAAGCTGCCTTTGGGCATCACATGTTTCATGATGCGGTACGCAGTCCCGCACTCACAGATTGCCAGCTCTTTCACGCCGAGCCGTTCGGCCTCGGAAATAATTCGCTTACATATCTGTTCGGTCATTGTCGGGCTGCCGAGGAAAGCTCCGAAATTGACCGCTTCGAAGTAGCTCAGCGACCATTTTTCACCCGCAGCATTGAGTATCCCTGCAGCGGGCAATATGGATGGCTTTTCAGCCATGGACACGAACAGGACATTAGCTCCCTGCACATCCTGCGGAATTACATCCCGATCAGCTTTGCCAGGCCATCTCTGCGTCACCTCTTCGCGAATCTTTTCCAACTCTTTGTGGAACTTGTCTTTGGTGGTTTCGAAATTCTCCCCCTTTGCAATCGAGCCTTTGGCTCTCATTGTCAGGGGCTTGGGTTCCATGTCCGCGGTCAAAAGCATGGCCTTGGCCGCGGCCTGAATCTGCTGAGTATCGATGCCGAACGGACAGTAGGTCATGCAGCGGCGACAGCCGGTGCAGGTAAACGCGGTTTCGTAGACTTTCTCCATCCACCTTTCGTCGAGTTCCACTGCGTCGCTGAGCCACGGGGCCACCTTCCCCGTGAGCTTGTGGTACTTTTCATAGAGCCGGCGCATGTTTTGTGCACGTGCGACGGACGTGTAGCGAGTGTCCAATGTCGAAGCGTACGCATGGCAGGCCTCAATGCACGCGCCGCACCGAGTGCAGTTGTCCATGTACATTCGCACCGATTGGTTCAGCTTTTCGGCCAGCACGCCGAGGAGTTCCTGTTTTTGAGTATCTTCCATTGTTATCCTCTCCTCAGTCTGTTCAGCGGCAGCGCGAAGAAAACATGCATTATCTTGCTGAACGGGAGAACAAAGAGCAGCAGATTCGCGAAAAGCACATGAGTGCCGATCACTGGATAATGGGAGCCGCTCAGGAATTGCCGTGGATCTGCGAAAGTGAACTTGATGAGGCTGTCAAGATAGAGACCGAAGTCTTGCTTGGTCATTACAAAACCGCTTTCGCTCCAGGAGTTCCCCCAACTGATGATGTCTCCGCTGGTTACGATGCCCAGGAGCAGGACCAACAGTAAGTAGTCCCCTGCGACAGAGACCTCGCGCAACGGGCCTACGAACCTTCGGAACAGGAAGTAGAGCACACAAATGGTGAGTACCACACCAATCGCGCCGTTCCCGATCATGTGCGCGGAACTTTTGGGCATTATGTCGATCTGCGGGAGAATGTCCAAGTGTGCAAGTATTACGACCAAAATTGCTATGTGGAACACTATGAGGAAAAACCATAAAAGCGGGTTATACCGCAGAACCGAAGGCATGGTGAAAGTGTCCCACAATGCGCCTGCCATCCCAGTGCCGGAAGTGTCTTCCGAGTCCTTCCCCTCGGGAAAGATTCTCAATGTTGGTGGTACCTTCGGTGCTTTGAGAATCTCGGCGATCTTGACGACGATCCACGCGATGCACCAGGCAAAGGCCACGTACACCATCGGAACCATGATGACGTACCAGATCTTATCTGCCATGTTTTGTACTCCAGCTAGAGTCGTGTATCAGCAAAAACTCCAAAGCGTATCCATGCGGGTAGGGCGAGCCGTGCCCGCCAATCGTTCAATCCGGCGGCCATGGGCCACGCTACCACTCCAGAGAGTAAGTCCAGCCGACTTCTGCGCTTTACGATCATGATGCGATTTGCTCACTAGGAGGCTGTCGGACTGGGAATTGAGATTACCCATAATTCCCGCCCGGTTTTTTATAAAAACTGCTGCAATGGATCTGGTCGTATCAGTTAAAAGTTGACCGGGCAGAAATTCCGGCCTGAAAGGACTTACGAAAAGTCCCTATTTGTTTCTTTTGGTTGTTTTTGTCCGTTCTCAACCTATTTGGCCAAGGCGTAGAGCCTCTTGAGGTTAAAGGCGATACAAACGAGATCCCATTCGCCTTTCACTGCGTCCAACCCGCGTAAGAGGAATTGGCGAAAGCCCATGACCGACTTGATGATGCCAAATACAGGCTCGATAGTGCTCTTGCGCATTGCATAAACGGCTTTGCCCGCTTTTGTTCTGAGCCGATGCTTCATGGTGTCCACGGCGTTGGCGGCATCAGACAAGGGCGGCGGTTCTTGGAACCGGTCCATGAGCGAAGGATGGTGGCTTTCTCGCTTGACCGCTATGTAAGAGGTGACCTCATTCTTTTCGCACAGTGTTACGTTGTCTTCGCTGAAATAGCCGTTATCCGCGAGGATCTCCGTAACGGTCCCAAGCGCTTGTGGTAAACGCTTCAGGTTAGTCAGGGCCGGTTCCAGTTCTTGCTTGTCGTTAGGGGCTTGGCTCACATGAGTGGTAACAATCAGCAGGGTTTCCGTGTCCACACCGGCTTGGGCGTTGTAGGCCTGCTCGAAGCCGCCCCCGGATGTCGGCATGATGCGTGATTCGCTGTCGTTCAGACTAACCTGGTCCTTTTCCGTTGGACCGGCAGTTGGCGGCTGCGGTGTTTTACCACCGGTCTTTTTACCGGTCTCTTGTTCTTTCCCGGCTCGCTCGGCAATTTTGGTCTCATATGCCTTTTGTTCTTCTGCATACCGTTCCGCCGCACGCCGCTCGATCTCGGCCTTGGCTTCCTTGATTGCCTTGATGCGCTCCCGGCGGATCGAAAGCTCAGCAGGAATGTCCATGCCATCAGGAATATCAGCATTATCGGCGGATTCAGCCTTTTGGAGCAATTCTGCCACCTCTGCCTCAAGCTGCTTTTCCAGCTTGCAGGCATGGCCGTAACTTAACGCCTTGTGTTTCGATGCGTTGGCTTCAACCTTGGTCCCATCGATACTGACCTTGCCCAGCTTTAGGACCTTCATTTGGTTGGCAATAGCAAGTATCTCCACAAATATCTTCGCCAACTGAGGCAGAAAGCGCTTGCGGAACTCGGCAATCGTATCGTGGTCGGGATGGCTGTTGGCAGCGATGTAGCGGAAAGCCACGGAGTCATACGTGCTGCGCTCCAGCTTCCGACTTGAGAAGACTCCCGTAGCATATCCATAAAACAGAAGCGCCACCAGCATCTCCGGGTTGTACGGCTGTGAGCCACGGCCAGAATAGGATGCTTTCAGAGGCCGCAGGTCGATTTGCTCCACAATCTCGACCACAAAGCGGGCCAGATGCTTTTCCGGCAACCAGTCCTGAATTGATGGCGGCAACAGGTAGAGAGTTTCTCTATCAACCCCAGCAAATGTTACCTTCATGGATTTGGCCCCTCGAATAACCATCTGATTTGTAGGAGAAATATACAAGGACACGGCAGTGCAATGCAAGCGCAAAATGCTACTAACTTCCATAATATCGTCATGTTGGCGTAATATATGTCGCTAGAATGGGGGACGGTCAGGGTAAGTCCGACAGGCTCCTAGGACCGGCATCTTGCCGGTAATTCGGATTGCTCGCTGACCGGCAAGATGCCGGTCCTACTGGGGGTTGACGCCGCATCTGTCGTTGCCTGTGGCGCCTCGTTCCCTGGCTCTGCCCGGGAACGCCTGGCCGGAGGCTCTGCCTCCAAACTTCTACCCTTCCATCGCTTCAACCAACAGTTCGATTACCGACTTGACCTCTAAGGGCATCTCATATCGGGCCTTGAGGTCCGCAAACTGGCTGAGACCGTTCTGACAGGAAGTCACCAGAATACTCGCTCCGGTTCGCATGATCTGATCATGCTTCATTCGTGCGTGCTCCAGCCTCTTCTTTCCCATTGCCGTGTTTTGTATGACACTGCCGCCGCCGCCGCAGCAAATGCTGTCTTCGCGACTGGGGACCAATTCGACGAAGTCTTCTGCCACAGCCCGGATCAAGTCACGCGGCTCGGCAAATATGCCCAGTTTACGACCTACATTGCACGGATCGTGATAAGTAACCCGGCCCTTTATCGAGCCGCTCTTAATCGGCAAGCGGCCTTCCTTAAGCCATCTATGTGCAAGCTCGACGACTGAAATGACCTCAAATCCGAGAGGCTCTCCCAGCCAAATTTCCGCGTCCCGCCGCAGGATCTTGAAGCCATGGCCACACTCCGTGGAGAGCAATGTCTTGACTCCAAGACGCCGTGCCTCTTCAACCATGTTCCGCAGTAATGCTACTGCGGCTTGGTGATTGCCCATGTAATAGGCCCAGTTGGTAATGTCAAACACCTTGGAGGAGAGCGTCCAATTAGCATCGGTGTACGTAAAGAACTTGAGGTACGTCTGGAACATGCCGGGGTTGGAGGTGTACTCACGAGGATTGGGAATGTAAAGTAAATCAGCGCCCTCGCGATCGAAAGGGACGGCCAAGCCTTCCTCGGGTAGCCCCTCCATCTCTTCCGCAGCTTCTTCGGCCAACCAGGTTATGGTATCGAAAAATTCTTCCGAATCCATCCCGATGTTGTTCCCAAGTTTCAGGGCTGTTTCGATGCCTTCCACCAGCCGCGCTGGCGCCTTGCCTTGATTCCAGGCCAGACCCCGAAGCTCCCGGACGAGAGCGTCCATGCTGACTTCTTGCG
>CAWHDO010000022.1:0-101979 GCA_963828085.1 uncultured delta proteobacterium | reverse complement strand
AGATTGGAGGTAGCCTGAAACCGTCATTCCGACGGAAGCCGGAATCCAGTCTTTTCAATCCCACGGGACGCGGGACTTCTGGACCCCGGCGAAAGCCGGGGTGACGGGTGGTGAACAGGTTATTACTTTTGGCAATGGCTATAACTTTGCCTGATTCGTTAGGCTGTTTATATCACGGTCTTGTATCCAGTGGCTTCCGCGGCCGGTCAACATCTTTAAGGTCAACCGTCTGGAGCTGGACGAGCCGCTTGCCGTTGTATTCCGCCTCGAACTTTTCCGCTTCTTCTTTGTTGGAGAACGGTATGAGTTCGAAACCCATAGGACCTCTGACCGTGCTACCCAGTACCAGAAAAGCATCGGTCACATCAATGAGCTTCCTGGTCCTGAAATCCGTAACGAATCGATGAGTGATATCGTCCAGGTTGACGGCGAACCTCTTCGGGACCTTATTGTAGATAAAGAGGCAGCGCGCGCCTTCAAATCCTACGGTGTGGCCATCCTTGAGGACCACGGCTGCTACTCCTGCAAATCCGACCACTCGATCACCCCGGTACGAGTAGGTGGCCCCGGCCTCCAGGTCGCCTCCTATCACCATTCTACAAACAGGGCACTGAGCGGTTAAATCCACCTTCGCTCCATCAGGCAGCGTAAAGTACGTGTCGCCCTTCGCCGGCGATGATGCCGCGCGAGGTGAAGGCGTCGCCAACTCGGCCGCTGTCGCAATCCCGCCTGACGCCATCAATGCCATACCGACCGTACCAGTCATCTGGATAAAATTCCGGCGTCCCAGTATGAATTTTGTCTTGGTCTCCATAAATCACCTCCGGGGGCTAGTTGCCCGCAAGACTTTTGGCGAATGCAACGACGGCCGAGGGCTCCATTTCTCAACTTCGGTGATGCGAAGAGGTTCTCAGTGCTTCATGCCGCCCATACCGTGCTCCGTACCAAACCCATGCCGTGCTCCATCTTCAACATCTTTTTCTCCGATTTTACATCGGCTAACGTAACTTCTGTGTACGAGGCTACACGCTTGCCTTTGTGTTCGCTACTGAACTTCTCCGCGTCTTCTTTTTTGGCAAACGCGACCAGATCAGGTCCCATGCTTCCCATAACATCGCTGCCCACTACAAAAAAAGCCTGCTTCGCGTCTACAAACTTCTTAGTGCCATCGTCAGTGACATAGGTGTTTTTGATGTTCTCTGTGCTAATGCTATGCTTGACTGGTGCAAGGATATAAGCGAACATATGACCCGCGCTGTGGAATCCCACCACCTTGCCGTCCTTAAAGATTACCGCAGCCGGTCCTAACGTGCTGCTTTCAAGTCCCATGTTGCAGATCGGACAGGATGCCCCAAGATCGAGCTTCGACCCGTCCGGCAGATCAACCGTCTGCGCGGCCATCGAGGTAACGGGAGCCAAGACGAGCGCTGCCAAGGCAACGACGACGTACAATAGATTCTTCACCTGTGCAAACATAATTAGAACTCCTTTCTGCTGATTTAGATCTTCATTCCCCGCTTAAATTCCGCCTCCTTTACGAGGCAGTAGATAGTGGGGACTACGAAAATTGTTATTATATCGATAGCCATGCCGCCGAAGGTCGGTAAGGCCATAGGGACCATTACGTCCGCTCCCTTTCCCTGGGAAGTCATGACAGGAATCAGTGCCAAGATTGCGGTCGCTGTGGTCATAAGCGCAGGTCTGACGCGTTTTACACCTGCATCCAGCGTCGCTTCCCTTATTTCGGCCACTGAATGGAAAGTGCGGGAATTGAACACCTGATCTAAATAGGTGGAATAGATCACGCCATCATTGCTTGCAATGCCGAAGAGGGCTAAGAATCCGACCCATACAGCCACACTCAAATTGTAGGGCCGGACCTGGAACAGCTCGCGCATGCCCACACCGAAGACGTTGAAGTCAAGGAACCAGGGCTGTGAATACAGCCATATCATCATGAAACCGCCGGACCATGCCACAAAGATCCCCGAAAATACATTCAACGAAGTGGGGATGGAGCGGAACTGAAAGTACAAAACCACGAAGATGAGCAACAACGCCAACGGAATCACGACCCTCAAGGTCTGCTCTGACCGGACCTGATTTTCGTACGAACCGGAGAAGATGAACGACGTGCCCGGCGGCAGTTTGAGTTCGCCGGTGCTGATCTTGTACTTCAGATAGTTGTCCGCGGCCTGAACCACATCAACTTCCGCGGTGCCGGGCTTTTTGTCAAAGAGCACATAGCTTACGAGGAACGTGTCTTCGCTCTTTATGGTCATAGGACCACGAGTGAACTTTATTGTTGCGAGAAGATTCAGCGGTATGTGCACTCCGCCGTTTCCAGGAACAAGTATTTTGCCCAGGTCTTCGAGAGAGTCTCGCAATTCTCTCTGGTACCTGATCCGGACAGGATAACGCTCACGGCCTTCTACCGTGGTCGTGATCCGCTTTCCCCCAATGGCTATCTCTATGACATCCTGAACGTCCTGGATCGTGATTCCGTACCGGGCTATGGCTTTCCGGTCGATAGCAATTTCGAGATACGGATTTCCCACCACTCGATCCACGATAACGGAGGAAGGCTCCACTGACGGGACCTCCTTCAAGAAGTGCTCCACCTCCAGGCCTACCTTGTCCACTTCCTCAAGGCTCTTACCGCGGATTTTCACCCCCATCGCGGCTCTCATGCCGCTCTGGAGCATGACGATGCGGGCTGCTATGGGCTGCAGTTTAGGCGCGGAGGTGCTCCCCGGAAGTTGAGCGGCTTTGATGATTTCTTTCCAGATATCGCCGGGGCTCTTGATCTGGGGCCTCCAATTTCGTATGGGCTTTCCGGTCTTGGGATCGGCCACGCGCTCACCGGTCACCGGGTCTGTTTTGTACTCGGGGAGGTAGTTGATCACGGTCTCCACCATGGACAGCGGAGCGGGATCCAGAGCGCTCTCTACTCTTCCTATCTTGCCCACCACAGACTCGACTTCCGGTATGGCCTTTATTGCCATATCCTGTTTCTCAATGACGTCCAAGGCTTCCCCAATTCCCGCGTGGGGCATCATGGAGGGCATATAGAGAAATGAGCCCTCGTCCAGGTCCGGCATGAACTCCTTTCCCAAGCCGGGAAACTTGTGGGCGAGCCACGACCAGAGGCGCGTGCTCCGGACGGGGCTGATGAATTCTTGCGTACCGGAAGTAACATCACTTTTGACCATCGAGTCTTGAGTGGCTTGCGCGGTCACTACAGCGGGCCGGTGCCCAATGAGGTTGTCTACCGTCCAAGGAATGAAGAAGAATACCCTGTCGAATCCCTGCCATATGACCAGCCCGAAAATGATGAGGCTGATCGGCAGCACAAGAAACCGCGCCTTGTGATAAAGGGCCCACTTCAAAAATGGACGGTAGAAACCGGTAAAGATTTTTCTAACGCCCAGGAGGCCGAAGATGAGCCCGGAAGCAAAAATCAAATTCCGTATGAACCCGGCTCCAGGTCCCAGGGGCAACCAATGTTCAGTGAGCAGAACCACCACAAAGCCCAAGGCCGCCAGATTGAGCACCGTCGGAGTTTTCTTCTGAACTGACTCGGGGAAGAACTGGGAGGCAGCCTTAAACAGTCCCAGGAAAAGTACCCGGAAGCCCGATCCACCAGGAAAGCGAGTACCCTAGCCAAATACCCAGAACGGCTATGACACCGTTAGCAATCACCAGCGTGGTTCGGCGCAGGTTTCTCTTGGTAAAAACCAGATGGGCAAGCGGTGGAATAATGGCCAAGGCCAGGACAAGAGCGGAGGCCACTGCGAATGTTTTGGTAAACGCGACAGGCTTGAAAAGCTTCCCTTCAGGGCCGGTAAGACTGAAAACAGGGAGGAACGATATGATTGTAGTCAACGATGAGGTCATGACCGCTCCCCCTACCTGCGCGGCAGAGTAACGGATGAGATCGAGGATGTTTCTTCCCGAATGATCCTCTTCGATGTGCCTCAGTATATTCTCACAGAGGATGATGCCCATATCCACCATCACCCCGATCGCAATCGCGATGCCGGAGAGTGCCATTATGTTGGCGTCAATGCCCACAAACTTCATAATTCCGAAAGTCAGAAGCACCGACAGCGGGAGAATGGTGGAGATCAGCGCGGAGCTGGCAATGTGGTTCACCATGACTATGACAACGATGATGGTGACTAGAATTTCCTCTGAAAGGGCCTTCTTTAAAGTGTCCAGGGTTTCGTGGATCAAAGTGGTACGGTCATAGAATGGGACAATTTTGACCTGCGAGGTCCTGCCGTTCGGAAGTATCTTGCTGGGAAGTCCCGGACTGATTTCTTTTATCTTCTTTTTGACGTTCTTGATGACTTGAAGAGGGTTCTCACCGAACCTGACCACCACCACACCGCCTACAACCTCGGCCCCTTCCTTGTCCAGGGCGCCGCGTCTCATTTCAGGCCCGAGAGAGACAGTAGCAATGTCCTTTATGGAAAGAGGCACATTGTCATTGACTTTTACAACACTATCCAGGATGTCCTGGACGGAATGCACGAAGCCCAAGCCTCTTATGGTGTACTCGGCCCGGTTCACTTCAATGGTGCCTGCGCCCACATCGAGGTTTGCCATGCGGACCGCGTTGACGATATCCGGAAGCGATATGTTATGGGCCCTCATAGCGTCCGGGTTTATATCTATCTGATATTCCTTGACGTAGCCGCCTATTGAAGCGACCTCACTGACCCCTCCGGAAGCCTCCAAGGCGTACCGGACATAATAATCCTGAATAGTTCGCAGTTGATCCAGACCAAAGCCTTCGCCTTCAACCGTGTACCAGAACACCTGTCCCAAAGCGGTTGCGTCAGGTCCTAATGTCGGTTGAACTCCTTCAGGCAGCGTCCCTGACGGTAGAGAATTGAGCTTCTCCAGTATCCGCGAGCGAGTCCAATAGAACTCCAGGTCCTCATTAAAAATCACGTAAATGGTGGAGAAGCCGAAGAAAGAGTTGCTCCTGATAGCCTTCACGCCGGGGAGGCCCAGGAGGGACACGGTGAGAGGATAAGTGATTTGATCCTCGATATCCTTGGGCGACCGGCCTTCCCACGGGGTGTACACGATTTGCTGGTTTTCGCCGATGTCCGGGATCGCGTCAACCGGAACCGGGTGTCGCGGAAGCCAGGAAATGTCCCAGTCAAAAGGAGCCACGACCAAGCCAAGGATTATGGTAGCTGCCAGGAGCAACCCCATCAGGACCTTCTGCTCAATCCAAAACTGCATCAGCCTTGAGAACAACGGCATTTTCCCGTCTTGGACGTTCCGATTCTGTTCATGATCCTGATCGGGTGTCATTTCGCGCTCCCATCATGTGTGGAATCGGACCCGGTGCTGTGGTGCTCGGACTTCGCGTCGGTCTCTTTCTTGCCTTTGGTGGGAGTCGACCCCGTGCCGTTCTCATCTTGACTCAGTTTCGAGTCAGTTCCCTGCTTCTTGTCGTCCGGTTTCGCCTGGGACCCTTGAGCGCTCTTCGCTTTGTCAAGAGAAGGGAACGATTCGGGAGGAATCTTCTCAACCAGCTCGGCACACTTCAACATTTGCTGCCCCTTGTACGGTGTTTCACCAAAGTAGGGGTTCCGCACGTCCTGACTGGATTCGATCCAGTAAGCTCCCTGCTGATCGAACGCCATCGGGCAGTGGTACAAGAAGATAGGGTCTTTCATTGCATGTCGGAATCCGAGCATGACCTTGGCAAAGGCCTCTGAAAGCGGATCGAAGGCTTTGCGCATAGCCTCGATCTCTCGGGTGTCTTGGATTGTCTTAAGGTTGGTCTCCATGGTATCGGACAGTTTTTTCCAGGTTTCGCCGGCTTTGTCGTCAAGGCCGCTGGTATTCACTTCTTTCATGAATTTAGCCAGCTTTTCTGCGGAAACTGCGGCCTCCTCGGGTTTCTCTCCGACGAGTGTTTCTTTGAGCTTCAAGTATTCCTCGATGACCGGGGACAGCCCCTTTACGAACTCTTCAGGAGCCTGCAGCTTCTTGACGACCTCCTCTTCCGACGCCTTTTCGGAAGCTTTGGCCGGCTTGGGTTCGACAGGATTCATCATGCTTGCTTTGGCCACTATCTGCATCGCGCTGTCGATCTTGAAATTCCCTTTCGTCACTACGCGCTCACCCTCTTTGAGCCCCTGATAAACCACATATTCGTCACCGGCGCGAGGGCCCAGAACGACCTCCCGCAACTCGTAGGTTGGACGGTCCTTGTTGGGTACTTCTACATAAACAATAGTGCGCTTACCGGTTATGAGAGGAGCCGATTCGGGTATGACCAGAGGATACTCAGGGTTTGGATCATCCACTTACCCGTAAGCCGATGCCGGCCGGAGAGCCATCTTGCTATCGGGACAGAAACCCGGTTCAGAACTACCATGCTCTGACGGGTGAACGGGGCAGATGTATTTGCCTGCCCATTCCGACTTGATAACCCTCCCCTTCGAATCGACTTCGGCCGCGAGTTCAGCCGTGACGAACATACCCGGCCTGAGCGTGTAATCGGGGTTTTCAGCCTCGACACGTATTTTCACTGTACGCGTCTTCGTATCAAGGACAGGATCCAAGAACATAACTTTGCCGGTAAATGTTCGTCCCGGCACTGCGGGAGTCGTGAAGGTGACATCCTGACCGTAACGTATCCACGGCATGTCGGTCTCGTAAGCGTCCAGCATGACCCACACGTGAGAAAGGTCGTTGATGGTGTACATCTCGGTGCCTTCCTTGACGAATTGCCCCAGAACCGCCACTTTTTTTGTGACCACCCCGCTGATGGGTGCTCGAAGCGTCACATACAGATTGGGCTTCTGCTGCTTCTTGATGGCTTCGATCTGCTCTTTAGTCACGCCTAATTGGAGCAACTTCTCCTCTGCCCCTCGAATAATGCCTTCAGTGTCTTTGCTCTTAATACTCTCGAACAGACTCAACCTGGCTTTTGATCAGCGTTGGGCTCCAAATGGTCACCATCGGGTCCCCTTTGTTCACCAGACTGCCGGTGAAGTTGACGTAGATCTCGTCAAGCCGTCCATCGACACGAGATGTCAGGGACGCAATCCTTGTCTCGTCCTCGTAAACCAGCCCGACCATCCTGACTAATAGTTTCGCGTGCTGTCTTTTGACTGCGACGGTTTCCACTTCCGCCAGCTTCTGGGCCGCCGGCGACATGGAATATTGGACCAGGCTGGCGCCGGTATCGGCATCTTGGTCCGTGGCCATCGGGATTAAGTCCATGAAGCAGATTGGGCACTTACCGGGATGGGGAAGTTTTATTTGAGGGTGCATAGAGCACGTCCACCACTTTACCTTCTTGGCTTCACTCGCAGGTTTGTTGGCTGAATCGTCGTGCCGATCTGTGGGAGCGGTCCCTTTCTGCTGGTCGGTGTTCTGTTCGACGGTTGCCACTTTGGTGCCGCTGCCAATGGGCAAGTAATAACCGAACACAAATGCTGCGAAAATCAGCAGGGGAATGAGGATTTTTTTCCTTGGAACTCTTTCCCAAAGATTGGCAAGGTAGCTGTAATTCATGGTTCTTCCCTACAGGACTCGATTTCTTTAATCACCGGTTCCCTGGCGATGGATCGCCAGGCTACTTTCATCGATCCCTATGGGACCGAGATGACGCAGAGGGGTGTACGCGAACCCTGCTTCAGCCAAGCAAAGGAAGCATTCCATTCTCGAAAACCGTCTCCGACTTGAGAATAATAGGTGTCGGTCGTCCCCTATTTGTTAGTCTTATCTCCCCCCTTCTCCAGGGAGGGAGATAAGATCTGCTCGTCTCATCATACAAACAAGCGAATCACCACAGACCCGGAAAGCCTGTAAGCTGCAATGCGTTCCGGCCACCCTGGATGTTGCTGGGCACATTCGGAGCGCAGCAGCTCGCTTGGCCCGCTGGATAAACCTGTTGCCCGGTGATGGGGGGATTCGCCGTAAATTGGACCGAGCCACTTGCAGGCTGAAAAACCGAATATGATGCCTGGCCGCGGGTCCCTCCACAGCATCCACACCCGGCAGACTGACCTTGAGTCGCGGGGTTGATTCCTGCTGCCGGTCCGCTGTTGTTGGGCAGAGCACAACAACTCGGTGCCGCAGGGGCGTTTGGGAGCCCGACAGGTTTAGCGGCTGCATACTGCCTTTGTGGTGCCAACCCGCGGTAATTTGCCGTGGAGCAGCAACTCGGTGGGGCTGGAGCGTTCGGGACACCAACTGGTCTGGACGATGCATATTGCCTTTGGGATACCGCCGGCACCCCCCAATTGCTGCCGGTGGCCCTGACCACCCTAGCAGAAGCATTTTGGCGAGTCACAACCCGCGCTTGGGGCGCAGCAACAGCCACAGGTCCACGACTCGGTTGGCCCGGTGCAAACGTGGCTGTCGGAGTCGAACCATTTTTCGGGTCGCAGCAACTGGGCGCCGCGTGACCTATTGCCGCTATGAGGACAACGGTCAGGAGTATCGAAGCCGCCGTTAGCATACTCAGTTTCATTTCTTTCCTCCTTTTTTTCTCTATGCAAAAGAGTCTTTCTAGGCGCGGCGGGCAACTCTCTCGCCAGGCCGATTTTCCCGCCCGCGTGTTAAAACTCAGACAGCCGCTCTGATTGCCGGGGCTTCCTTGAGCCTTCCGTCCGCAACTTCTATGATCCTATCCGCGTATTCCGCGTTGTGTCTGCTGTGAGTGACCATGACAATTGTTTGCCCCTCGCCATTAAGCTGCTTCAGAAGATTCATGACATCCGCGGAGTTTCTTGAATCCAAATTGCCCGTAGGCTCGTCCACGAACAGAATCGGGGGTTCATTGACCACGGCCCGTGCGATGGCCACCCTTTCCTGTTCCCCACCGGAAAGTTGATTTGGAAGGCGATGCCCCTTGTCCTGGAGACCGACTCGCTCCAGGGCGGACATCGCCAGACTTTTTTTGTTTGACTCGGAATGATGAGTGACTGCCAGCGGTAACTGGACGTTTTCAGAAACATTGAGATATGGGACCAGTTGGAACGATTGGAAGATGAACCCCATGAACTCTCGCCTGAAATCGGCCAACTTGTCTCTCTTCAGGGAATATATGTCGATTCCCTCCATGAGGATCTCGCCTCGGGTGGGGCTTAGCAGCCCTCCCAGCATGGAAAGAAGAGTGCTCTTGCCCGCTCCGGACTCTCCCATAATCGATATGAATCCTGCCTGCTCGATTGAAAGGTCGATCCCCTGGACTGCGGCCACTCTCGCGTCACCGTCGCCGAACTCTTTGACCACCTGATTCGCAGTGATGTAACTCATTTGGAAACCTCCTTATAAAGTCCGCAGAGCTTCGCTGGGATCCATTTTTGATGCAGCCATCGCGGGATAGAGGGAAGCCAAAAGACCTACTACAACCGCAAGGAAGACCGCACCCACAGCCACGAGCGGATCCAGAGAAAAATGTGGCATGTGCTCGCTGAGAAATGAGAGCAGCACACGGGTAACACCTATTCCTGCAAGATACCCGGCCACTCCGGCCATTAACGAGACTATGAAGGCTTCCAGGAGAATAATTCTCATTATATGGGAGCGCCTGAATCCGATAGCGCTGAATATTCCGATTTCCCGGGTGCGTTCGTTCACGCTTCCCATCATGGTCACAAACACGACCATCGAGCCGACGAACAACACTAGGCCGGAAACACCGAGAGAAAACTTCCGAAAACTGTGCAGAGTGTCCATGCGGCCGGCTACAACCTGCTGAACCGCTGTTACCTTAGCCGAAGGAATCTTTTGAGCGATCTGGGTAACTATGTCCGAGATAGGGCAGTTCTTGCACAGCGCGGCCACCTCCACCATTCCCACCTTGCCCTCTTTTCCAAAGAGTTTCTGGGTCACCGGCAGGTACATGAACACTAGACTATCGTCCTGCGAGCCGGTTGGTTCGAGCACACCGGTTACCTTGAACGTCTCACCCTTTATGTCGATGGAGGAACCCGGTTTGACCTGAAACCGCTCGGCCGCCTCACTGCCCATTAAAAGATCTGCCTCTGCGGAGGGCTCTTCTCCGCTGATCTTCCACCACTTTTTGAGTGCAAGCTCGGAGGCGAAATCAACGCCTACCACAAGGGCTTTGTGCCCCTGGTTCTCGAACACCCCGAAAACCTTGGGACTGACAAGCCTTATGTTTGCGGCATTCTCAATTGTCTTTATTTTGTCCAAGTCAGCCTGGGAGATTTCTTTGACATCAAAGGAGAGCCCGCCCAGATTCAACCCACCGTAAGTGAGGGACAGCCCCTCGGATCGCGGAATAACCAGTATGTTAGCCCCGAACTCGTCCATTTTATGTGCGATGTCCTCTTCCAGGATGCCGGTGGTGGTGAGTAGTGCGACCACGGCAGCCACACCAACCAGCAGCCCCATGACGAGAAAGAACACTTTCCCCTTCCTACGCCTCAAATTGTTTACAGCTATATCGTGAAGTTTCATCACCTACCTCCGTTATTGGAAATACTTCAGACCGGCCAGAACATCCTGCTGCGCCATCACTACGTTGGGTCCATCGATGGTTTTCTTCAGTGCGACCGGGTTGCAGCCGCCAGTCACCACATTGACCTTGTCGGTCCTGAACTTCAGGCCGCAGTTGATGCAGATCATATTGTCTCCCTGCTGCACGTAACCTTTCTGGGCGCGAAAGCATTTCGCACGCGTCGAATGCGGCCCGGATAACGCCATCGGTGCTCTTGACTACAAAAAACCGTACCACTTGGTTGGGCGCATGTCTGTATTCGAAATGCCGGGCCTTTCCATCCTGAAACGCGGCGACAGGGAAAGCGAACAGGCCGTTCACCGGTTTGACCTCCGCAGCCGGAACGGTGAAGTTCCACGCCAGGGCCACACTGAATGCGGTAAGAATGCTGATAACTGCCACTGCGGCTACAAAAAACCCCATATATTTCTTCTGCATTTTCTTAATCCTTTCTCTTGCTAAGCTTGGTTTGGGTCGCTTACCCACTCTCGGGCCGGAGCGCTAGAGGCAACAAATTATCACTGAACCAGGAGACTCTTTAGCTCGGTTCCTGTGGCGATCATTCGCGGCCAGAAGGTTTTCCAGTCATCCTGACCGGACACTGCATGGATTTTTTCCTTGAAGCCGGAATCGACAATCTTGACGTCGGAATCCTTGAAAACAGTTCCCACCCATCCCAAAGTCTTGCGCTCCCGTTCTTGCGGATCCTTAACACCCGCGAGCACATACTCATCGAGCAATTTCCGGATGCCGAGCCGTTGGCCCACCACTTGCAAATACTTTTCCTTTGAACCGAAAACAGCCTTCGCCTGGGTGAGGAATTCCTCCCGTGAGATCCCGTTCTTCTTCACAATGGTTTCCACCTCTGTTTCGATCTCGGAAGGTTGCACCACTATGGTTTTAGCGTCCGCTGCTTGCAGCAAGATCTCCTTCCCGACCGTCGAGAATAAGGTCGAAGCCGGGTCGGAATCCTTGGGCGCGACTTTGTCTACCTCTAGAGGGACTTTCATGTCCTTCTGGAATACTGGCTTATCATTGACGGTGGCCACTACCACCTCGTTAATTCCCTCGCCACCCGGCTTGAACATGCCGTCCAGTCTGATCGGATAGCCTGCACGGGCAACGGCTTCCTTGATTTGGTCCGGGTTTGTTTGCTTGTCTCTGTATTTGACAATGACGTCCTGACCCGCAAGGCTCACATCGGATTCAATGACGCCGGGAATCTTACCGGCAACTTCCTTTACTGTGATAACGCATGCAGGACAGTACATCTCGTTGACGGTAAATCTGGAGGCCACCACCTCTCCGGTGATGAGTCTGAACGCTCCGTACACACCGCCCGCAAGAAAGAGCAGTACCACCAGGGCGAGGCCCACTCTGCGTAACTTGCCCAAAGAAACTTTGCGATCCGCCTGGTTTAGAGTTTCCAGGTCGATCTTCTTGATCTGTTTTTCAACGGACATACTTGCACTCCCATTGATAGGAGTCCGTACAATTTCACGGACTTCGTTATGCATGAGGAATCAAGAATATACAGGAATTCCCACGCAGCCCTTGAATTAAAGTACTACGGCAAACTCAAGAATGTTCTGAAGGAAGGATCAACAGCGGAGAGTGCAAGTTTGAAGACTGATAACAATATCGCGGCAATTAGCCTCGGGGACTGTGCCGGTCATTGAGGAAGGTTGGATCCCTGACGTGCTGACCGCTGCCGCAAATGTTACCGCGGAAAGACGAACACTGGTCTCGATAGCGGCGTATCCCGAAAGGGCAACAATCTGCAACTGTTCTAGACATCGGCATCGCGGGCAGTCTTGCTTTATATGTCCCTTAGAGCAGGAAGCCTGAACAGCGCTGGTGGAACAGCACGAACGGGCTTTGACAGCGCCTTTTGAACAGCATGCCGGACCGGTTTCGGCCCTGGACCCTGAAGTTTCACTTTGACCCGAGTAATTGGCATGCATGAATTTGCAGCAACAGGGAATGGAGGAAGCAGGAACTATGGTTACCCCGATTAGAGAAATGCATGTAATTATTATTAGTAAACGACTCAGCATTGTGTCCTGTTTCTGCGGGCCAATTCCTTAATGATTCAGTGTACATGACTTTTTCGCTGAAGTCAAGCTGTCTTGTCGGAGACAACATCGAAACGCTCGAAAACAGCCCTGTCCTTTCGGCGTTATAATCCATTACAACCGTCAAAGCAAATTCCCGCGAAAATATTTTTCGTTAGTTAATTGGAGTCGACCGACACTCGATTTTGCGCGAGCAGCTTGATATAGTGCAGTCTTCATGGAAAACATCTGAGGGACTAACCGCAGAGTGCGCAGAGAACGCAGAGAAAAAATGACTCAAGCAAGATAAGGTCAGTGATACGGATGCCCTGTCCCTCCGGTGAAGATACGCGGTACTACAGATTCGAATCCTCTGGAGTTCGTGGTAGAGAAGAAGCATAGAAAATGGTTTGCTCTGCGATCTCTGCAATCTCTGCGGTGAAAAATTCCACTTCTTCAAAAGGAGGCGCAAATGGGTTGTGCTGCTCCGCATCCCTTCCACTGGGAGGACCTTCGGAGCCGTTCCGAGGAACAGATATTAGGCCGGGCCGGCGTAAAAGCCGCTGACGACGGCCGTAGCTATGAGGTCGATTTTCTTGACTCCGTCTGCTTGGTGAATCCGGTTGCCGAGCGAATTGTCGAGCTTTCCCCAAATCCCCAACGTGAATTACCCGAAGTATTTCAGATTCTTCTCATACGTTATTTGGTTGCAGAGAACGGAGGGCCTCTCGAGGGCAAAGAGGTTAGCGAAAAGGATTTTACAGGCGGCTTAACCTTTTTTCAGGGGCCTCACGCCTTGAATGTCGAACCCATTGCCAAACTTTATGGCCGCGACCCGGAAGCATTCGAAAGGCGCGGCCGAGAACTCGCCGCGGTCCCTGTGCCGCAGGGGGACAAGGCCATGCGGTTCCTCCCGTTTCCGCTTATGCCTGTCACTTACGTGCTTTGGAGAGAAGATGAAGAATTCCCAGCTTCGGTTTCTGTCCTGTTCGACAAGTCCATAACCCGATGGTTCGAGCTGGACATGATATTCACGCTGGTGTTGGTGCTCACGGAGAGGATCGTGGAGGGTCAACGCGTCTGACGGTAGGGCGGCCCGTGGCCGCCAATTCTATGATACGGCAGCCACGGACCGTCGTAATCCTCTGTATCGGTGGGACAGGCATCCTGCCTGTCATTTCTTGATCGACAGGCAGGATGTCTGTCCCACCACTTCTGCCCGAAACATATTACCGAATTCATAAAATTGAGCATTGAGGTAATGGCGAGCGGCGCCCGCCCTTACAGGGCGACCAACCGGTCGCGGCGCACACCCAAGTTTTCAGCCCGGCTCTTTGGCGATGATATCCTCTATTGTAGCGGTCAGGTCCACCCCTTCTTGCTGAAGTTTGCCATCAGCCCAGATCTCTCTGTCTCTGACGATAATCTTCTCGAATGCGAGTTCCCTGATTGCACTTCGCAGGAGCGGCGACTCCCTTTTTTCCCCCTCAAGGCGGATTTTCCGGAACAGCGGGTGGCTTTCCCGTGTCTCTCTGGTCGAGTCGGCGTTTATATCTTCTTTCCAACGCTCCCACACTTGGCTCCAGTCTTCTCCGCGGATCGAGAAGCGGCAGTACCAGATTACCGGCCCTCTGTCCAACTCCTTTGTGACCAGATGGACCATGATTCCCTGTTCTTCGGCTTGCTCGGCAATGAGTTGATGGATGACCTCCTGCCATGTTCCTCTGGGACCCCAGGGAAGAGCGGGATGTATGTTCACCATCGCTAGGCTCTCAAGTTCCGGATCGCCGATAATCAGCATGTACCCCGCCATTACGACCAGATCCACCTGCGGTAGCATGTTGATGGTTTTCATGACCTCTTTGCCGTACAGATTCCTCCACTCTTCGAGTGACCGCGACGCCTCGGCAGTGGAGCGGCTCTCCTCAAGCCCCTTTTTCCTCAGTTCCGCTTTGAATCGAACATGAGAGTGGGTTGCGACCGGTATGTCGAGGCTCGCCGCGAGATCGAAGAAAAGCTCTCTCTGCCGATATTCCTCGTCCGCGGGGGCATCGCCTGTTTCCCGGTGGCAGAAGATCCATTCGATTTTCGCAGGAATTCCGTTGGTCACCAGGTCCACATGCACGGTCTCCAGGAGATTTCGGGCCGCGGGATCTCGGCCGGTGGAAAACCATCCAATTCGTAGCGTCATGGGTTCGAGCCTCCGCAAACCGCATTGCCAGGCGGGGCCTGGGAACGAAACATACAAGAGGGATTTTTAAATGGCTGTACGGCGCGACCCTCGTGGTTGCCCTTCAGGGCGGGCACAAGACCACGCCGTACCGAAAAATCCCCGCTACCCCCATAAGCGTTAAAATAACAAGCTTCCCCTAAATCGGGAGCCCTGGAGGGGCTCTATGATAGTAGCCCGGCAATTCAGAGACTGTTGCAAAATTCATGAAGTGGCTGAGATGGTAGCACGAAGACCCTCACCCTGTGTCCCTCTCCCATGGGGCGAGGGAACTGTAAGGCCGCGCCAGTCTTGCTCCCTCTCCCTTTGGGAGAGGGCTGGGGTGAGGGCAATAGAATACATCTTGGCCTCAATCGTGGCACGATTTGAAGTTCGGTTGGAATTTTGCAACAGTCTCTTCATTGCCGGGCTACTATCGGGATGTCCCTCCGGGACAACGAGCTTCTCAGAAATCGATCAACCTTATTTTAACTCCTGTGCCCCATTCTCTCTTTAAGAAAGACGGAAAATGTGGCTGTTTTCACGCCTACCTCTGGGCTTACTCACCAACTATCGTGTTTCGCCACTTTCCCTCCATTATCGCCTCAGCCGCGGGTCGAGCGAGTCACGGATGCCTTCTCCCAAGAGGTTGTAGCCCATGACTGTTATGAGAATAGCGAGACCGGGGAAGACCGACAGCCACCAGGCGATTTCGATGTTGTCTTTTCCTTCGGTGAGCATGTTTCCCCACGAGGGATCCGGTGGCTGAACTCCGATTCCGAGGAATGAGAGGCTGGATTCTATGAGCACGGCGGCAGCTACTCCCAGAGTCGCGGCCACAAGGATCGGCGCCATGGCGTTCGGGAGTATGTGAATGAAGATTATGCGCAGATCTCCCGCTCCCTGGCTGATAGCGGCCTGAACAAAATCACGCTCCCGGATGCTGAGAAACTCAGCACGCACCAGGCGGGTGACCCCCATCCACGAGGTGACTCCAATGACCACCATTATGTTCCAGATGCTCGGCCCAATGAACGCTATTACCGCGAGAATGAGAAAAAAAGAGGGAAAGCAAAGCATTATGTCCACGAATCGCATGATCACGCGTTCCACCGTCCCACCGTAATAGCCTGCCATGGCTCCAAGCAAGACACCAATCAAGGTGGATATCCCTACAGCCACGAATCCCACGCTCAGGGAAACCCCTGAACCGTGAATGATTCTGGACAGAACATCCCGCCCCAGCACATCTGTTCCCATGAAGTGGGCCATGCTGGGGGCATCAAGAATCTGGTGCGTATGGATCTCATCCGGCGGGTACGGAGACAACTGACTGGCAAAAAACGCGACCACAAAAAGGATCGCGACCACAACCAAACCGGCCATAGCCAACTTGTTTCGTGCAAGCCGACGTGTGAAATCTCCCCGGAGTACTGCCATCAGGATTTCTTCATCCTTTGCCAACGATCAAGGCACCGGACCGTCTTAGTGCCTAGGCCGGTGTCGCTGCGCCATTTGCATAGTAGGACCGGCATCTTGCCGGTCATTTATATCTCTCGATTAAATATCACGCCAGTTGTTCATCCTTCCAAACGACCGGCAAGATGCCGGTCCTACTCTTCCAGGGAAAACAGAGCATTTAATCTGAAACCCGAATTCGCGGATCTGCCACTGAGTACATTAAGTCGGCCAGAAGATTCCCGAAGAGTGTCATGACCGCGCCGATAACGAGTATTCCCATTATGGTGGGGTAATCTCTGCTCATGACAGACTGGTAGAAAAGCTGGCCCATTCCCGGGATCGCGTAAATCGTTTCAAAAATGACGCCGCCGCCGATGAGCCCGGGAATAGAGAGCCCCAGGATGGTGATGACGGGCAAGAGCGCGTTACGAAGTGCGTGTTTGTATATGACGGTGCGCTCGTCGAGACCTTTGGCGCGAGCAGTGGTCACGTAATCCTGGCGGATCACTTCCAGCATGTTTGATCTCATATAACGGCTGATACCTGCCAAGCTTCCGAATGCCGACACAAAAACCGGCATTATCAGGTGCCTTGCTTCATCCAGGAACCGCTCGGAGAACGAAAGCTCCCCGTAATTCAGGGAGTGGAGCCCCGAGATGGGCAGCCAGTCAAGCTTCACCCCAAAAAGTATCATCAGCAAGAGAGCAAGCCAGAAAGTGGGCATCGCAAAGCCGAGAAAAACAAAGACCGTTGTCCCCTTGTCCAGGAGCGAATCCTGCTTTACGGCAGACATCACCCCGATTGGAATCGCGACCGCAAGAATCAGGATCAAGGAAAGAACATTTATCAATAACGTCACTGGTATACGTTCGAGGATCTTGTCTATAACGGGTCGGCTGTCCGGCGAAAACGATATCCCGAAATCGAGTTTCAGCATGTTCCGCAGCCACTTCCCGTATTGAACGTACCACGGCTGATCAAGCCCGTAGTGGGCCCTCATCCTCTTGATGGTTTCCGCGTTCATGTTCGGATTGAGGTCGGTGTACAGGCTGATCGGGTCACCCGGGGCGATTTTCATGACCCCAAAAGAAATAATCGTGATCCCAAACAGAATGGGGATCATGAGCAAGATGCGCTTCAAAAGGTAGCGGGCCATTTCACCTCACGGCTGAATCTGGTACTTCTGCAACTGCTTGGGAACATACCATTGTGTGAAGTTGTAACCAATTCCTGCGGGCGCTGGATCGATCCCCTGGAAACGGGAACTTATGATGGGAAGCGAGTCCGCGACAAAGAGAAAAGTATAAGGCTGATCCTCTGCTATGATTTCTTGGAATTTGTCGTAATACTTCTTGCGTTCATTATTGTCATAGGTGGAAGCGCCGAGATCGAGCAGCTTATCTACTTCCGGATTTTGATAAGTTACGAAGTTCAGCTCATTCTCTGAGGTCTTTTTAGAGTTCCAGATATCGATCTGGCTCGGATCTTGCGCTATGCCCCAACCGAGAAGACACGCCTCGAAGTTCCTTTTATTAATGAAGTTCTTCAGGAAAGCTGCCCATTCGATCACGCGGATCTTGACCTTTATCCCGACCTTTTTCAAATCGCTCTGGATGATTGTCGCAGCATTTTTGCGCAAGTCATTGCCCTGGTTTATGATGATGGTGAATTCAAAGGGCTTGCCGTCTTTCCTGAGAATGCCATCCCCCTCCGTGTCTTTCCAGCCGGCCTCAGCCAGCATCTGCTTGGCCTTTTCCGGGTCGTATGGGAACTTTTCGACATTGGGATTGTACCAGAAGGTATCGGGCTTGTACGGCGTGTACACAACGCAGCCTAGACCGAGCAACACCCCGTCGACGATGCCCTGCCGATTGATTGCCGTGGTAATTGCCTGACGGACCTTTTTGTCTTTGAATTTCCAGTCCTGCAAGTTGTATCCTAAATAGTTGTAGCTGAACGAAAGATACTTGTATCTTACGAAGTTATCCTGGAACCACTGGCCACCCGTCTGCCTCATGTATTGGAGAGGAGTCAGGCCTATCCAGTCGAGCCTGCCGGCCTTGAGTTCCAGGAACGTTGTCGCGAGATCCGGGATTGTCCGAGTCAGCACCCTATCAATGTACGGCCTACCCTCAAAGTAATCGTGATAACTGTCCACTGTTATCTTCTCGCCTGTTTTCCACTCAGTAAAGCGATAAGGCCCTGTCCCGACAGGATTCCGTTTCAAAGGACTCTGCAAAACGTCCTGCCCCTCCAAGAGGTGCGCCGGTAGTATCGACTGACCCCAGGACCCCAGGGCCGGGGCATAAGGCTCGTTGTAGGTGACTTCCACCGTGTGTGGGTCGAGCACCCGGAACTCCTTCACCTTGAGGAAATCGGTGGCATAAGGGGTGGGGGTCTTTGGATCCACGATCACCTTGTAGGTGAGTTCAACATCCTTGCTTGTAAACGGCTGACCATCCTGCCATTTCACGTCTTTGCGCAAGTGGAAAGTGATTGTCAGCTTGTCATCGGATATCTCCCACTTTTCTGCCAAATCGGGAACCAGCTTGAGGTCCTTATCGTATTTTACCAATCCGTTATAGATGAGACCGATAATGTCATAGCTAGACTGATCGTTAGCAAGCACAGGCAGCAGCACGGAAGCATCGCCTATGCTTCCCTTGATTATCATGTCGCCGTACGCGGGTTCGTAATTCTTTTGGGCAACCTGCTGATTAGCCTGTTCTTTGCCGGGCGCGTTCTTTGATTTCTGTTGGCCGTTTCCGCAACCGGCCAGTACTAGAGAGACCAATACGGCCAATAGAAGAAGAAAGAGCTTCCTGGGTATCATGTTGGTCCTTAGCTTCGCGACTTGCACGGGAATATAGTCAAAATCAGTAGAACGGGCAAGGGGAACGATTGAGGACGGCGGAAACGGCTTGCGAGACCGGGGGTGACTTGGTAAGTTGACTGCGGAACGAATGATGGGCCTTCGACTTTTTGGGTGGCCGCCGTTTGTGTGATTGCCAGGAGATACAAAATTGAAAGAGCACGAGTTGACTGAAAAACAGCGGAAATGGCTGGAAGCCTCGCAGAGGATCGGACCCGGCGCAATGACCAAGACTGAGCGGACAACCCTTGAGAGGCTTTATGCCGATATGCTGCCCAGAGAGCAGCAAGAGCTTGCAGCATACATCGAGACAAAATTCGGGAAAAACAAGCCGGACCCAAAGGATTCCGAGGAAGAAGACCCCATTGAAAATATGCGGCGCAAGGAATGGCGTCCCCCTTCCGAGGCACTGAGGTCCGCGCTGGCAAAGTCACAGATTCCAAGACCAACGAAGGATCAGTCCTGAAACCACGGTTGCAGTTCCCTATTTCAAGGAGAGTTTCATGCTGGATATTGCTTTTATTCGTGATAATCCGGAAGCGATAAAAGATGGCATTCGCAAAAAACGGATGAAAATGGACATTGATGAGCTTCTTGCCGTGGATGAGGAGGTGAGAAGTCTCAGGGCCGAGGTGGAAAACCTTCGCGCGGACCGCAACCGGCTATCAAAGGAGGTGCCCAAGCTTAAGGGCGAGGAGAAGGATCTAGCTATAGCGCAGGTGAAAAACATCAGGGATGGATTGGGTCAAAGGGAGCCGAAGCTTCGGGAAGTAGAGGCTCGCTTTGAAGAGCTAATGCTCACAGTTCCCAATCCGCCTTTGCCGGAGGTCCCGGAAGGCGATTCGGATGACGACAACGTGGAGGTCCGTTCCTTCGGGCAGCCGCCTACATTTGACTTCCCGCCAAAGGATCATCTTGAACTGGCAGAATCGTTGGACATAGTAGACATGCCCCGGGCTGTGAAATTTGCCGGCGCGCGCATGTACTTCTTGAAGAATGAAGGCGCGATGCTGGAATTCGCCCTGTTCAAATTCGCCCTGGATCATCTGTTCTCAAAAGGTTTCAAGCCGATGATCGTTCCGCAGCTGGTCCGCCGCGAGGCCATGATCGGCACAGGATTTTTCCCGTTAGGAGAGGAAGACACCTTTTTCGTAGAAAAGGACGATCTCTACCTGATCGGCACCTCAGAGGTTCCCCTGGTTTCATATCACATGGACGAGATCCTCTACGAAAAGGACCTTCCCAAACATTACTGTGGCTATTCAACGTGTTTTCGCCGGGAGGCCGGCTCATACGGAAGGGACACCAAAGGCTTCTACCGGCTCCACCAGTTCAACAAGGTAGAGCAGGTGATAATCTGCGTTAATGACCCGGAGGTGTCCAAAACTGAGCATCAAATACTCTTGAACAATTCCGAAGAGATGATGCGTGCGCTGGGGCTACCACATCGGGTCGCATTGGCCTGTGGAGCGGAAATCGGACAGGGGCAGGTGCTTAAGCACGAGATAGAGACATGGATGCCCAGCCGCAACAAATATTCCGAAACCCATTCCTGTTCAAGCCTGCACGAGTTTCAGGCCCGGCGGCTAAAGATCCGATGGCGCGCGGAAGAAACAATAAGACGCAGTTTTGCCACACGCTGAACAACACGGCCATAGCATCCCCTCGCATTCTCATCCCGATTCTGGAGAATTTCCAGAACGCGGACGGAAGCGTAACAATTCCTGAGGTGCTGCGGCCCCTCATGGGTGGAATGGAACGCATCGAACCAAAGAACCACTAGAGGTGGCTGCAAAACCTACGAGTTTTCTTTGAAGAGTTACCGGGGAGGCCCTTTTTGCAAAAAGGGCCTCCCCGGACCCCTCCCCAAAAACTCCTATGATTTGCGGCCGCTGTCTTCTTAAAAAGAGCGGCTCAGCACCGGCAGACCACTTTTTTCCTGGTTATCAGGCTCTGCCTGGTAACCCATGCTTCCAGGCTCCGCCCGGTATGGCTTGGGGTTTTATACCAATCGTGAAACCATGTACACCTCAATCCTGTCTGGAGGCAGAGCCTCCCGAAGAACGTTCCCAGGCAGAGCCTGGGAACGAAACGTGCATGGTGACTTCTTTGAACCCGGCTTCCCATCATTAGTTCAGGCGAAAAGACTTAACGTGATCACTCTCAAGAAAAATGCAGACCGACGAGTTCGAAGAGGGCATCTCTGGCTCTTTTCCAATGAGATAGCGGACCCGCCCGTGGCCCAATTGGAGACGGGCTCCATCCATGAACTACGTGACACGAGCGGGGAGTTTCTGGCAATGGTCTATGCCAACCCTGCCAGCCTGATCGCGGCCCGCATCTTGTCTCGGAGAAGGGTTGAGATAGATGATGCATTCTTGGAACAGCGGATCGGGGCTGCTTTGGAGAGGCGACAACGGCTCTTTCCTGAAAGAGACTTCTATCGCCTGATATTTGGTGAGGCAGACCTCTTGCCCGGCCTGGTCGTGGATCGTTACAGCACGGTTCTCACGGTCCAGAGCCTCACTGCAGAATGGACGCCCTCCTGGACAAGGTTTTGGCAGTCCTGGTTCGTTTGCTCGCCCCGGAAGGAATCTACCTGCGCAACGACTCACCCTCGCGCGCTCTGGAAGGGCTCTCGCTTGAGAAACGGCTCGCCTATGGGTCTGTTCCGGATATTGTTACCATAAGTTCATCGGGCCTGAAGTTTCTTGTTGACGTGGCTAACGGGCAAAAGACCGGCTTCTTCCTGGACCAGGAAGCCAATCGGCCGTTTATCAATCAGTATGTCTTTTCGGGCGCCAAAGTTCTGGATCTGTTCTGTTACACCGGCACGTGGGGTCTCCATGCTGCGGTCGCGGGAGCCGCGGTAGTTGTCGGAGTGGATTCGTCCCGAAGCGCACTTCAATTGGCCGAGTCGAATGCCGCTCTCAACGCTATGGACGATCGCTTTCACGTGGTTCGAGAAAACGCCCTGGAATTCCTCAAGAAGAGTCGCGAAACCTGGGATGTGGTAATCCTCGATCCGCCTGCCTTTATCAAGGGCCGCTCGCAAATAAAGGAAGGTCAAAAGGGCTATATTGATATCAATCGCCGCGCGCTGAACACAATGAACCCCGGAGGCATCCTTGTTACCTGCTCCTGTTCGCATCACCTTGACGCCCAAGCATTCGAGGAGACCTTGGCGATAGCAGCGCGGCAGAGCGGCAAGGAATTACGCATACTGGACACTCGCGGGCAAGGACCTGACCATCCGTTCCTTTTGTCCATGCCCGAAACTCGTTACTTGAAAGTTATTGTGGCCCAGATTGTGTAAGTGATCAAGAATTGATGAAGAGGTTGGATATTCCGCACTGCGTCAAGTGCCACTTGCGCACATCGTTAAAGGCTTGGGAATTGAGCCCTGATTGACGATGGCTTTGGACAGCCACCCTTGGCTATCAATCCTTTTCAGGCAAAGACGAGGCGCGATCCTGTTAGTTTCAGATCTCCCTAGGAGCCTGTCGGACTGGGAATTGAGATTACCCATAATTCCCGCCCGGTTTTTTATAAAAACTGCTGCAATGGATCTGGTCGTATCAGTTAAAAGTTGACCGGGCCGAAATTCCGGCCTGAAAGGACTTACGAAAAGTCCCTATTTGTTTCTTTTGGTTGTTTTTGTCCGTTCTCAACCTATTTGGCCAAGGCGTAGAGCCTCTTGAGGTTAAAGGCGATACAAACGAGATCCCATTCGCCTTTCACTGCGTCCAACCCGCGTAAGAGGAATTGGCGAAAGCCCATGACCGACTTGATGATGCCAAATACAGGCTCGATAGTGCTCTTGCGCATTGCATAAACGGCTTTGCCCGCTTTTGTTCTGAGCCGATGCTTCATGGTGTCCACGGCGTTGGCGGCATCAGACAAGGGCGGCGGTTCTTGGAACCGGTCCATGAGCGAAGGATGGTGGCTTTCTCGCTTGACCGCTATGTAAGAGGTGACCTCATTCTTTTCGCACAGTGTTACGTTGTCTTCGCTGAAATAGCCGTTATCCGCGAGGATCTCCGTAACGGTCCCAAGCGCTTGTGGTAAACGCTTCAGGTTAGTCAGGGCCGGTTCCAGTTCTTGCTTGTCGTTAGGGGCTTGGCTCACATGAGTGGTAACAATCAGCAGGGTTTCCGTGTCCACACCGGCTTGGGCGTTGTAGGCCTGCTCGAAGCCGCCCCCGGATGTCGGCATGATGCGTGATTCGCTGTCGTTCAGACTAACCTGGTCCTTTTCCGTTGGACCGGCAGTTGGCGGCTGCGGTGTTTTACCACCGGTCTTTTTACCGGTCTCTTGTTCTTTCCCGGCTCGCTCGGCAATTTTGGTCTCATATGCCTTTTGTTCTTCTGCATACCGTTCCGCCGCACGCCGCTCGATCTCGGCCTTGGCTTCCTTGATTGCCTTGATGCGCTCCCGGCGGATCGAAAGCTCAGCAGGAATGTCCATGCCATCAGGAATATCAGCATTGTCGGCGGATTCAGCCTTTTGGAGCAATTCAGCCACCTCTGCCTCAAGCTGCTTTTCCAGCTTGCAGGCATGGCCGTAACTTAACGCCTTGTGTTTCGATGCGTTGGCTTCAACCTTGGTCCCATCGATACTGACCTTGCCCAGGTTTAGGACCTTCATCTGGTGGGCAATAGCAAGTATCTCCACAAATATCTTCGTTAACTGGGGCAGAAACCGCTTGCGGAACTCGGCAATCGTATCGTGGTCGGGATGGCTGTTGGCAGCGATGTAGCGGAAAGCCACGGAGTCATACGTGCTGCGCTCCAGCTTCCGACTTGAGAAGACTCCCGTAGCATATCCATAAAACAGAAGCGCCACCAGCATCTCCGGGTTGTACGGCTGTGAGCCACGGCCAGAATAGGATGCTTTCAGAGGCCGCAGGTCGATTTGCTCCACAATCTCGACCACAAAGCGGGCCAGATGCTTTTCCGGCAACCAGTCCTGAATTGATGGCGGCAACAGGTAGAGAGTTTCTCTATCAACCTCAGCAAATGTTACCTTCATGTAAGGCGCACCTTGAATAACCATCTGATTTGTAAAGGGAATGTAGCACGGAATGGCCCTGCAACCCAAGAGGAAAATGCTACGAACCCCCACAATATCAACCTCTCGACCAAACACGTGTCCCCAGAAGACCCGGCCGGTTAAGTCCGACAGCCTCCTAGTGCTCGTGTTCCCCAGGCTGTCTTGCCATGAGAAGCACCAGTAACTCCTCAGTTATTCGCGGGGAGTTCGGGGCGGGGGTATGTGATGCGCTTTTGAGGCAATGGATGTGAGCGATTGCCGTTTTTTCCAGGGGGTGACAGATCGGAGAGTTCGAGGTCGTTCGGCCTGGGAAAGAGAAGGCCATAGACGTCGTGTGTCAGGTCTCGGGCCAGAACGTCCAGGGTGCCCTTTATCTGTTGCGCTGGGTCCATGCCTCTTTTCTCAGTGTCGCGACCAAAGTCGTCAGAGTGCTTCGTGTGCGGGCTCCAGCATCGGTCACTGAGCCAAAGCTGACCTTGCGGGCGATGACCGAGGGCCTCAAGTCACGTTCAGCCAAGTTGTTTTCCGCTGGCACCCTTCTGTCTTCCGACCAATGATAGAGTCTGTGCTTGTTTTTCCGAAAGATGTCCTGAATGTGCCGGATACCCGTGTGCCAAGCCGGTCGGCCCATCGCTGCTTCGATTTCACTGCGAATCCGAGCCGCCTGCACGTAGAATCCGGCATCGCTGATCGGCTGACTCCGTAGCTTGATAGCCGAACTGAGCAGAGGGATCACAACAGCCGTAAAGGTTGAGACTTCTCCATCATCCGGAAACTCCTTTTCGAGATCCTCGACGTCTCTGAGCAGATGAGAATAGCAGTATTGAATCAAGCAAGGAGCTTTGTTGTACCCACTGTACCGATCAACGACCAGCTTTCCTGGCAGCGGATCTTTGCCAAAGACCGCCATAGGGACCTGAGCCGATCGATTCTTGCCAAATTGAAAGATGCTCGACTTCACCACTGGCAAAAAGCCAGACGTATCCGTTTTTTCCGTTCGTACACCAACTGGTCTCGTCTGCGTGCTTGACGGGAGCCTGCCGGTATTCTTCGATGAGCTTCTGTGGCACATCTTCAAACAGACGGGCGCATCGTTGAAATATCCCCACGAGGCTACCGCTACCAACGCCCAGATTTTCGCAGATCCGCTCCAGCGGAACACCGTGGAGATAGTGCATGGTAATGGCGCTGGCAATAAGCTGATTCCCAAAGAGGCTCTTCGGAAGAACCCCAGGGGGCTGCGGCGTGAAACTCTTGCGACAGTGGGGACAATATCTCTTGTGTAGGCTGAATGAGACTTTTTCCGGTTTCGACGACGGAGTATCCAGACCGCTTCTCTCTTCTATCCCTTTCTTCACCAGAGTATTCCCGCATTGAGGGCATAATTCCGAGTCAGGCGCGACATCGACCGTGCGATCCGACGTCCCTTCTTCATGCCTCTTCCTCCCATGACCCTTGTGTCCTGGCCGTGCTCCCTTGGACTTCTCCTCTCTTTTCTCGATGTTTTTCTTGACCGGCTTTTTCGACGATGGCGTGGACGAACCAAACCCGTCCTCGGCCTTACGTCTCTCCCTCCCCAATGCAGCCCGGAGGCGCTTCACCTCGTCTCCGAGGTCATCAATCCTGCGCTGCTTCTCGAAACAAAGCGGACAACTGTTTACAGCCATCGTCCCGACCCTCACGAAAGGTCAGTTCCCTCGACGTCGCTCATGCATCTAATAGATTTCTCCTCAAATCGCGAGAAAAAAACGAGGCTGCGTATCTCTTCCCCGCTTAACTGAGGACTTACAGCACCCTTCAAATTTCTGGTTGACCAAATGGGCTATGTTAAAGTATGTTTAACAGCCGTTGAATAACCCGTATATGGTGGAAGGTTGCTCCGGCATTCCGCCCTCGCAACTGTACTCAAGACAATCCAGTCGTAGTCAGGGGTTCCAGAGACGCTTGACAGCGTGCTCCAGACTTCGGAGACCTGCAATATAGGGGGGCCTTCGAATAGTTCCGCAGAAAATAATTCCCCCGACCCTTGATGACTTCATCGCAGACAGTGATAAAGCGGTACGACATTACAGACTCTTGGAGTTAAAGGCTCAATGAGAAAACTGGACGTGGCCCTGGTCGTTGCGGCTATTTTTGCTGCCATAGTGGCACTTTTCATGCCTGTGATCTTTCAGCCCCCGGCTGCCTGGCCAATTAGATGTGCAGCACTTACCACCTTGTTTCTGGCAATGATTGGAGCATTGCGCATCATTTGGTCAGGTGCGCTGTGGTTCCGACGCCAGAGGTTGGTTAGCCGAGTCATTGACGTGCGAACCTCAGACGCTTGGCAGAACAATAGGGGGTTGCTTAACAGGGAAAAGGCCCTTCAGCAAGAGCGCCGGATTGAACGACTGCGTTTCTACATATCACTCGGTCTTGTTTCCTTGCCCATTCTCACTGCAGGGGTCATTTATCGCCAAGTGGCGCCCATGTTGCCGAGCCCCGTGACCGATTTAGTTAGCCAGAAACCTGGGGCTAATGACTGCCACTCTGGCATTCGTCAGACTACTTTTGGTGTCATGTTACCTGATGATAGGTCTGAGTCAACGTGCCACTTATCGAGACTTAAGACAAGTCTTCGAAAAGTTCAGCGAGTTTAGCCGATCCCTAACGCAAGATGTCTTGACACACCCGCCACAAGCGGACACCTATCCCCGAGATCTGGTATTAAGCGTCATGAAATCCCTGCGCGAGGTTGCTGAGGAGGGCGGGTGGAAATCGACGGTGAGGAAAACCTTTGCTTACATGTCAGGAGAGTCGTCTCTCGCAGGGGTCTCGACATGGCTATTTCGAAAGCAGGGCGAGAGGTTCGTGGTTGAAGAAATCGTCGCCTCTGGCGAGGACTCCGCGATTTACGACCTATTTAAAACAGAGTATAAGCCCAAGACCGTGAGGGTCGACGAATGGAACACGGCCATCAAAGAAGTCAAAAAGAAGCTGTTGGGAGCTAAACTTCGAACCATCGGCTCCGACATAGGATTTGTCTATGCCAGCGGGATGACGGAACTCTCAAACGACGTTTATCGAGAATGCCAAGTGCATGACCGCTCTTACATACCCCGCCTCGAAGAGCAATCGGCAGTTTATGGGGTGACGCATCGGCTCAGGGCAGCCGTCATCGTCCCAGTTTTCTCGGCGATGGGTAATGGGGATAATACGCCGGGGGCTGTGCTGGCCGTCTACAGTCCTTATCCTCGTATTTTCTCTCAGCTAGATGTCGAGGTAGCAAATCGGTACGCCGATGTGCTGGGGCTATTGCTCCCGCCCCAATGGTTCACCCCTTGACACGGACCAGTGCGAAGCATTATAGAATATACAAGGAAGGTGAATTATGGCTGAGTACGTGCCACGGATGACAATAATTGACAGTGGTTTTTCTGAGGGAGAGGTTAAAATCCGCTATAATGATGTGCCGCACTTCGTCAGGGGCCTGTATGGCATATTTGACGCCTGGCGACTCGCACGGGAATTCAAGAAGCAGGATCAGGCAGCCCGGCGGCGGGACGGGACAAATCGTGTGGCCGAAGTCACAACGCCAACGGACAAGGTATCATAAAGACGCATTCTCCCCGTAGCCTTCCGCGTGCCGAAATCGCGACCAGATGATGCGGTTTGGAGTCTAACTTTCCGAGTTCACTCTTTCCACCACCACAAAAGCGCAAGCTGTCTGAGGAGTGTGGGTGAGCGAAACGTGTATTGTGGTGACCTGCATTGATTCGGCCAGCTTTTGTGCCCTGCCCAGAAGCGCTATGGAGGGCCGACGTCTTTCACCCCCTCGAACAACGATTCGGCCGGGAGAGACACCCTTGGAAAATCCGGTCCCCAGAGCCTTGGCCAACGCCTCTTTTGCTGCAAAGCGCGCGGCGTAACACTGAGCGGGTTGAGTGGCATTTTCGCACGCGGTAATCTCTTCGGTTGAGAAGACCTTGGCGACGAACCGCTTCGCCCAATGTTGCTTCAACGCCCTCTCCATGCGGCCCACGTCCACTAGATCCACGCCCACTCCGAGGATCACGTGCCGACCCGCTCTCTCAGGACAGCATCCGCAACTCTGCAAGCCTGAACGGCTGCGGGAACTTGATGCACGCGGACTATAGAGGCACCGCGGAGCACGGCCGCAGTTACTGCTCCCAGGGTGCCAATATCTCGGTTGGCTGCAACGGGCTCGTCCAAAATCTTCCCCAGGAATGCCTTTCTTGAAGGTCCTAATAGGATGGCTTTCCCAAGAGGCTTGAAGACATCGAGGCGATTTATAAGAGTGAGGTTCTGATCGAAGGTCTTGCCGAATCCTATGCCTGGGTCTATGACAATCCTTTCCGGCGCTATCCCCGATTCCTCCAGCGTCCGTATACGCTCCTGAAAAAAAGAATAGATGTCGCCGGGGAAAGATGTGTAACGGATCTCGGTCTGCATTGTCTTCGGGGTCCCCAGCATGTGCATGACAATGAGCGGTGTCTCGGCCTCACGAGCGAAATCAATCAAGGCAGAGTCATCCCGGAAGCCCGACACGTCGTTAATTATCTGAGCGCCGGCAGCGACGGCTGCTTCAGCCACGGTTCTCCGGCGGGTATCGATTGAGATCACCGCGTCCGGCTTGGATCGCAAGATCCCCTGAATCACGGGGACGGACCGCTGAAGCTCCTCTTGTTCCTCCACGTAAAGGGAACCCGGCCGAGTAGATTCGCCGCCCACATCAATGATGTCCGCGCCGGCTTCCAGCATCTCGATCCCCGCAGCTATGGCAACTTCAGGATCAAGGTGTTTTCCGCCGTCCGAAAAGGAGTCCGGAGTGGTATTGATGACGCCCATCACCAGCGTATGAGAAGCTGCATCCAGGACAGTACGTGGGAGAGGAATAGGTTGAACGGTCATAGTCAGATATGAAAATCGATTCTTCCCTCATTCCCGGGCTCTGCCTGGGAATGCCGAGTAGGAGGCTCCGCCTCCCCAGATCGTCGAGCAGGAGAGCCGAGAGGCGGCAATTTTGACTTAATTATTCGCTCCGGGCAGAGCCTGGTAACCAGTGCAGAGGTTTTGTAATCGCTTCTAAACCTTTCCAGGGTCAGGCGCTCTGGGAGTACGCCCCACCATGACCTTACCGTCATCGAGAGGCACAATCTCCGTTGGCCCCTTCTCCGGCTTCATTTCCGGTACTTCTTCCAAAGGCGGAAGTTCCCGTCCTTCGATGAGGGCCTCGATTTCGGAAGAGTCCAGGGTTTCTCTTTCCAGCAGCGCTTCCGCGATCCGCGTTACCGTTTCTTGATTCTCTTGGACAATCTTCTTGGCTTTTTCGTAGTTCTCTGTGACGATACCGCGAATCTCGGCATCTATGTCTCTCGCAGTCTCTTCGGAATAATCCTTGTGACGGGCAAATTCTTTGCCCAGGAAGATCTGCTCCTCCTTCTGACCAAAAGTCAGCGGTCCGAGTGTCTCGCTCATGCCCCACTCGCAGACCATTTTCCGGGCAAGTTCCGTGGCGCGCTCGATATCATTGCCCGCGCCGGTGGTCAAATGGCCGAGGAATATCTCTTCCGCCGCGCGTCCGCCCATCAGCACTGCGATTTGACTAATAAGATAATCCTTAGAATATGTGTGCCGGTCATCAAGCGGGAGCTGCTGCGTCACGCCCAGGGCGCGTCCCCTGGGAATAATTGTCACCTTGTGAATGGGGTCGGTTCCGGGCATCTTCCGAGCGACAAACGTGTGGCCGGATTCATGGAAAGCCGTGTTCCTTCGCTCCTCCAGGCTAATGACCAGACTGCGGCGCTCGCCACCCATCAAGACCTTGTCTTTGGCGAACTCGAAATCCTTCATCTCGATCTGATTCCGGTTTCTCCTGGCCGCGTTCAGAGCCGCTTCATTGACCAAGTTGGCCAGATCCGCTCCGGAAAACCCCGGCGTGCCGCGGCTGATGGTATCGAGGTCCACATCCTTGGCCACAGGTGTCTTGCGCGTATGAACGCCAAGTATTGCTGATCTGCCCCGTATGTCGGGCGGGGGGACCACTACTTGACGGTCAAAGCGCCCCGGCCTCAGAAGGGCGGGGTCAAGAACGTCGGGCCTGTTGGTTGCACTGATGAGTATTACACCCTCGTTGGTTTCAAAGCCGTCCATCTCTACGAGGAGTTGATTGAGCGTCTGTTCTCGTTCGTCATGACCGCCGCCCAGACCGGCTCCCCTATGACGGCCCACCGCGTCGATTTCATCAATGAAAATAATGCACGGAGCGTTTTTCTTGCCCTGGATGAAGAGGTCGCGGACGCGTGAAGCTCCCACACCCACGAACATCTCGACGAAATCCGATCCCGAAATCGAGAAGAACGGTACGCTGGCTTCACCGGCCACTGCCTTGGCCAGGAGCGTTTTCCCTGTTCCGGGAGCACCCATTAAAAGTACTCCCTTAGGGATTTTACCTCCCAGGCGGGTGAATTTCTTGGGATCGCGCAGAAACTCGATTATCTCCCCCAACTCATCCTTGGCTTCTTCGACTCCCGCCACGTCCTGAAACGTCACTTTGTTCTGAGATTCGTTGATGAGGCGCGCCCGGCTTTTTCCGAAACTCATGGCCTTGCCGCCGCCCGCTTGCATTTGGCGCATGAAGAAGACGAATATGGCTATGAGAAATACCATGGGGAGCCATGATATTAATGCCGTCAAATACCAGGGGTTATCATCTTCCGGCAGCACCTTGATATCGACCTTGTGTTTCATCAAAATGGGTATCAGCTCCGTATCCGGAGGAGCAAGTGTTCTGAAATCACCGGAGCCGTCAACATAGCTGCCCTTGATCCGATTGTCCCTGCAACGCGACTGACTTCACCGCCCCCTGGTCGATGTCTTGCCGGAACTGGCTGTAGTTTATTGTTTTTTCACCGGTCTTGGCCGGGTTAAAAAGATGGAACAAGAAGATCATCACAAGGCAAATGACGAGCCACAGGCCCAGATTCTTGTATATGCCGTTCAAAAAATTCTCCAATCCGTAAATTTTCATTAACAATTACAATAAATATATCACGAAACTCCATATCAAGCAATGAAGCCCGCTCTGCATTTAAAATGGGTAATCCTGCGTTTGATGTCAAGTTCCGCGGGAAAAGGAAAACGGTTTGACAAAATCTCAGCGGAACACTAACAAGGGCTGCGGAGGTCAAGGCCGGAGGGCACTCTTATGAAGGCTATTCTAGCAGATTTCAGTCTCGGGAGAGAAGTGTGGGGCCGCGTCCGAGCAACGATTTTACGACGGGAAGGCGCGTCGTACGCCCTATCTCTGCAGCCGGCTGAAGTTCCAGAACCGACGCTGGTAGCTTCCCAGTGGGTGCGAGTCAGGACGATTATGTCGGGAATTTCCGACATGGATGAGGCCTTGATTCTTCATCACGACCCTACGCCTTTTGGAGCATTCCTCTCCTTCCCGTTTATTCCCGGAAACGAAAACTTGGGCATAGTGACCGAAGTCGGAGAAGACGTACGCGGGATAGAACCGGGAGAACGTGTAGTGGTGGACCCCGTCTTGTCGTGCAGGCCGCGGCAAGTCCAACCTCCCTGCCCCTCCTGCTCTCGCGGAGAACCATCTTCCTGCAGGAATTTCGCCAAAGGGGTTGTTGGCCCGGGAATAATGATTGGAGCATGCAAAGACACTTCGGGGGGTTGGGCAGACTCTTTCATCGCGCACCAGAGCCAGGTACGACGACTTCCCCACACCATGGAAAGCGATCAAGCCGTCCTTGTACCCGAATTTGCCCGCGCAGTGAGAGCAGTTTTGCAGCACCCGCCCGCAGCAGGTGACCGCGTGATAGTGATGGGCGCGGGCTCGCTGGGGCTGTTGACCTTAGAAGCTTTACAAATGTTGGGATTTCGGGCCAACATTGCCGTGGTGGGCGAACATCCCTTTGAGGTTGATGTAGTCCGTAACCTGTCAGAGGCAGAGGCGGTACTGGCCAACACCCCCGCGACGGCATACGAGGAGGTGGCCGCATTCGTGAATGGCACAGTTCGTTACGCCGAAGCTGGACGCATAACCTTGGAAGGAGGCGCAGATCTCGTTTACGAAACAACCGGCTTGAGGGATCGTATTGCAGATGCCATGCGCTTCACGGGAGAAGGAAAAAAAGTTGTGCTCATGGGTATTAATGAGCCGTCAGGGTTCGACATGACCCCTCTATGGTTTAAGAGTGTGAAGATCTGCGGAACCCTGTTCTCCGGCAGGGACTCCCACAGAGGAGAAATGAGAGAGACGTTCGACATTGCAATGGACCTTGCCGCGGAACACGGACTGCCCGTGTCCGAGCTTGTAACTCATAGATTCAGGTTGGAAGAATGCGAGCGTGCTTTCGCTGCTCTGACGGATCGTGCCGGCAGCCGGGCGATAAAAGTGCTTTTCCAGCACGTGGTTTAAATCCAGGAACGAATATGGCACAGAAAAGAGTTCAGTTGATAATACGCGATGCCGGCCTCGCGTCCCGCCGCAAGGCCGAGGAGATGATTCTGGAGGGGCGAGTCACCCTCAACGGCCACATCGTGACGGATCCGACTCTGACGGCTGATCCGGACAGAGACCACATAAAAGTGGACGGAAAATTGCTGCGCTTTCCTGATATAGGCAAATTCTACTATCTATTTAACAAGCCTCGGAACGTGGTCTCTACTATGAGCGATCCGGAGGGGCGCCCATGCCTGGGGGATCTTCTCAAACCCCTTAAAAAAAGATTCTTTACCGTTGGGCGCTTGGATTTTGACGCTGAAGGGCTGATGATATTGACCAATGATGGGCAGCTCGCACAGAAATTAAGCCACCCTTCGCGCAGGATCCCGCGAACTTACCTTGTGAAAGTGCGCGGAACGCCGGACGACCGGCTGCTTGGCACGATTAAGAGGGGAATGAGCATCGGAGAGGGCGAAAGGCTCGGTGACGTGCTGTGGTCTGTCATCAAAAGGCAGAAGACCACCACATGGCTCAGGATGGTTCTTTACGAAGGCAAGAAAAACGAAATAAAGCGAATCTTTCTCCAAATCAGGCATCCTGTGCGGAAGATACGGAGGGTCGGATTCGGTCCTCTCGCACTGGGAACTCTCCCTGTTGGGGCATGGCGGCCATTGGCCCAAAAAGAAATGGCAAAGCTGGCCGCGCTTTGGAAATGAAACACTTTCAGTTTTTGTGGAGAATCTCCGGCGAGATCACGTTGAGTCTAACCGGTAAGAAAAGTTGACAACAACCGTTACGATCTTCTAGTCTGACTCTGTGAGGCAACCCGGCTAGGGAGGGAAGCGCGATGCCAGAAGGAAGAGTAGCCCGAGTTACACAAGTTATAGCAGGATCTCCGAACAACTTCGATGATGCCGTTAGGTTGGCCTTTGAACGCGCCAACAAGACCCTGAGGAATATCACTGGAATGAAGATCACGGAATTCAGGTGCATGTGCGAAGCGGGTGAGATTCAAGAATTTCGTGTTACCGCGGAAGTAATTTTCGTCCTGGAATGATCCAGATTCAGGCTGATTTACGTATTTATTGATATCCGCGTTGCCTCACTTCTTGGTCTCGACTCCAAACAGCGGTTGAAATAGCAGATAGCCGGGTTTCTGTTGATACCTACGGAGCGACGAGCCCCTCAAGCTCTTTGATCTTTGCGGATAGGTTTTTGACAGGGATATCCTTGTATGTGGATTCGCCGCGAAGCCTCACGGTAACCAAAATAACAGCCCCGAGTAGATCTTGAACACTGTAGATTACCCGATATCGGCCAACGCGTATTCGGAGAAGGTTTTTTTGGCCGACTATCAGTCTGTGTCCTTTTGGCCGTGGGTTCTTTCCGAGAGAAAGGGCTGAATTTAAGACGGCAACCTGAGCAGCAACGGGGACTTTCTTTATTTCGCGTTTGGCTGGAGAGACGATGTGGACTCTATAAGCCACAGTCATTTTCGAGGCCCAATTCTTTGATGAAATCTTCGAGAGGCGTTATTTCACGTGTTTCTAGGGCCTCGTCTATCGCCTCAACCGCCACGCAGTAATCGAGGTAGTCTTCTCGCTCCTCGTCCTCTTCTTCCGTCAAAACGTCCTCGGATTCAACCGTTTTCGCCTCTGTCATGCTGTCGCCTGTTCCTTAAATCGCCGTACGAATGCAGGATATCATGTAAGTCACTTAGAGTCATGCTTCGTTTCCGTGTTCGCCCCCTGTCTGAAATTCGTTTTCTCCAGCGCTTCATTTAGGCGGCGGCGTACGCCTGCGCGGTCCAGCATCCAGAGGGGAGCTACGAGTTCTTCTGGGTGAGGATACCGAGGTCATCCGGTGTATGACAATCTGAGGTGGGAGCGCTTGCATAACCGATATTGTGGCTTCCAATGCTTCCTCTTCCGTCATCGGACAATATCGACCGTCCAGATACATCTCCTCGAGAGCGGTTCCTCGTATTACGTACAGGGGGTGGAGCTTCACGCCGGCCACGCCGGCATCGGCTACTGCCACCGCTGTGTCCACCATATCGTCCACAGACTCATCGGGCAGGCCGAGTATGAGGTGCGCCACCACAGGAATTCCCCGCGCACGCGTTTCTTCTGACCGCGTCAAAGAATGCGTCCGGCCCGTGACCTCGATTGATCAGTTTCAAGGTGCGCGGATGGGCTGATTGCAGTCCATACTCGACCCAGACCAGCCGGCTACGGGCAAAATCCGACAGAAGTTCGAGGACCGAATCCGGCACGCAGTCCGGCCGTGTCCCGACCGCCAGGCCAACCACTTCGGGGCGCCGCAAAGCCTCTGCATACAGCCGGTCAAGCTTCTCCGGGTCCGCGTAAGTGTTGGTAAAGGATTGAAAATAAGCGATGAACTTGCGGCACCTGAATCTTTTGGAAAGGTAGGCTATTCCTTCGTCCACCTGTTCGCGCAAACTGGCCGCCCGGCCCTGAGCGCCGGTTCCTGAGCCGCGGGGATTGCAATATATACATCCAGTGAATCCAAGGACGCCGTCACGGTTTGGGCACCCTAATCCCGCATCAAGCGTGATCTTGCGAACGGGTCCGCCGAATATTTCCTTGAGCCATGAGGACAGAGTTCGATATCTTGGGCCGCTCGTTGTCATATCTTAGTCCAAAATGAAACAAGTCCCAGAATAACATGACCAACTCATGCCCTGCAAATCGCTGATTATGGGTTGTCCCCGTTGAGGGGAAAGGCTAAAAGGATTGGGTGTCCCTTAAGTTCACGCATCGGGGTGGATCTAATCGTCCTCCAGGAGAGTTAATTGAAGAGTGAAATTGCCTTCGTCTGTGACCATTGCGGCAAACAGCTTCTTAAATGGATGGGGAGATGTCCAGGGTGCGGTGAATGGAATTCAGTAATAGAAAAAGAGGTAACTGTTTTTGCGGCCTCTGCAGCGCATGCTTCACGGGCCAATGAAGAGCCTGGAACGGTAATTTCTCTATCGCAGATCAGCGGCGAATCCAGGGCGAGACTGGGGACAGGTATCGAGGAACTCGACCGAGTCCTCGGGGGAGGGATCGTGCGTCGCAGCGTGATTCTGGTGGGAGGAGATCCGGGAATAGGAAAAAGCACCCTTTTGATGCAAGCTCTCGGGCACATGGCCCATGCCGGCCAAAAAGTTCTTTACGTCTCTGGAGAAGAATCCTCCGAGCAGCTCAAGCTTCGATCCGAACGAGTAGGGATACGATCGGACAATTTCCTTGTTCTGGTGGAAAACGAGCTTGAGACCATAATAGATAGAATCAACCAAAGCGACGCAGCCGTAGTCGTATTAGACTCGGTTCAATCGGTCTTCAGCAGGTCTTTTGAAGCACAAGCCGGCAGTGTGTCCCAGATCAGGCAGGTGGCAGGCAGAATCATCGAGTGCACTAAACGGGGGTCATCGGCATCCTTCATAGTCGGCCACGTAACGAAGGATGGTGCCCTGGCCGGTCCAAAGGTCCTCGAGCATATGGTTGACACGGTCCTATATTTTGAGGGGGAACGCGGCCACTCATACCGCATCTTGAGGGCGGTCAAGAACAGGTTTGGATCGGCAAGCGAAATCGGTGTCTTCGAGATGGGAGATTCCGGGCTTAGCGAGGTCGCCAATCCTTCGGAGCTTCTTCCTGTCCGAGCGGCCTGAAGGAGTGTCAGGTTCCATAGTTACTGCTCTGGTGGAGGGTTCACGACCTATTCTGGCCGAAATCCAGGCCCTCGTCACCGGGCCGGCTCCCGGCCAGGGCCGCCGAACATGCCTCGGGACGGATTCACAGCGGCTGGCTCTCATGGTAGCGGTCATCGAGAAAAAGCTCGGGCTCACACTGGGCGACCAGGACATATTTCTCAACGCGGTCGGGGGAGTTCGAGCCACCGAACCGGCGGCGGATCTCGCTATAACCGCGGCCTTACTCTCATCCTTTATGAACAGAAATGTCCCCAAAGGGACACTGGTATTCGGTGAAGTGGGTTTGGCAGGCGAGGTCCGCCGTGTCTCCAGGGCGGATGCACGGATGAATGAGGCCGCAAGGCTTGGATTCCACCGTATTATTGCGCCCGGCTCAAACGTCGAAGAGATGTCCTTGCAGGCCGCCGCGACTGTGACCGGGATTTCGCGCATCGGCGACCTGGCTGAGTTGTTATTCGATTAGCTGTTCCCAGGTAATACAACGGCTAAATGCGAGGGACAGTCCATGTCATCATCCGAAATCCACGTTGGCGAACAGATCAGAGCGTTCCGCAAAAAGAAAAAGCTGTCACTGACAGATTTGTCGAAGATCACCGGAATCGCCGCTTCCAACCTCAGTTCAATTGAGACTGGGCAAATCCTCGCCCACGTTGAATACGCTCGTGAAGATTGCTTCCGCATTTCATCTTCGGGCCGGAGTATTTTTGGACGAAGTGCTGTACAAGAAGGCAGTATTGTGCCCGAGAGGTGAGGGAGCCAAGTTAGAGGCTCTCGTTCCGGATGTATCCGTAGAACTGGTTACCGACAAAGCCTCTCTTAACAGAATGGAGGCAAGAATTGTCTCTTTTGAGGGTGTGGAAAGGTGGGTTCCTGACGAAAACCATCCGACCGAACGCTTTGTGTACTGTCTTCAAGGGGCCGTGACAGCCGAAGTCGATAAGGAAATTTATCGCTTGGAAGAAGGCGACGGACTCTATCTTCTTTCTGAGGCAAGAGTGAGTTTTGGAAACCAGAAACCCGAGGGGATCATCTCTCCTTATTGTCGAGATGAAAGCTGCCGGCAGTTGTAGTTAACACACACGAATGTACAATCAAGCAGGTGACAAAAATCAGGAGAATCCAGCAGGGTTTCTGGACTATCGATCGGTAGGGGAAGACCAGCGTGTCTGCCCTGGGCGCACACATGGGTGCGCGCCGTACCTTCCCTCCATCCTTCGGGAAAACGGTTTTTTGCAAACCCCCTCGGTGTTGCTTGTCGCAAAGCGCATTCCCATGAAAATGCTGTGCTCTCAACAGGGAAGCAGCTTCGACAAGTGGTGCCACTGGTGCGCGAAGCTCATTCGTGCGCGGACGACCCGGACGGCACTTCCGTGGCACCAATGTGGCGAGCATTTTCATGCTTCGTAGTAGCTCTCTAGCTGTGGGAGTTGGTATCAGTGCTTTCCGGAAGCCACTTTCTTCACATATCCGTTGGCCACGAGCTGCGCCAGGAATTTATTGCGAGTCCCTTTTGGAACATGGATGGTGTGGGTTATGGCACTACGGCCGGAGCGGGCGGGGAAGACCCCCTTTTCAGGGAAGATCTGGGTGTTGAGCGACCAGACCGTGCGCGGCGTTGTCTCCAAAAGACGGGCCATGGCTACAAAGGAGAGGTCTTTTTCGAGGCGCACTTTTTCCACTACGTCGAACGCGATCCTGGGCCGCGGTGGGATTTGTACCCCGTAATAGTCACGGTGGTTGCTCAGGAGGCCGAGAGCGATCCACCGCGGCACATACTTTTCTGTCTCTATCGGCAACGGCACGTCCCAATACGAGTGCGCACCGAATGAACTCAGCCGCTGAATAAGCCTTGTCGGGCCCGAGTTGTAAGCGGCGGCAGTAAGGAGCCAGTCGTCGAACCCTTGCCGTTCGGTATTTTCGTCGATACTGACCTTTTTCACCCGGTTCATCCAGGCGAGGTATCTGGCCGCAGAATGAGTGGAATGCACCAGATCCGCCCGATCATCCTTCCAATTGGTAATGTGCATTTTCCAGTCGTACTCATCGCATCCAGCAGGCCCGCATTGTGCCGTGGATTTTATGAACTGCCAGTAACCGAAGGCTCCCGCTGAAGAGAGAGCGCGGCTGTTATAGCTACTCTCGATAGCGGCAAGGTAAAGGAACTCCTGTGGCACGCCGTATTTCCGGAGAATCGGAGCGATGACCGGCTTAAGCGAATCAGATCTGGACAGCCACAACAAGACCCTTGAACGTCGGTCCTGAAGAAGATAGTTCAGCTCTTTGAGAATCCTGTTTCGTACGTCTCTCCTATGTATGGGAATGGGTTTGGATGCAAATACGAGACCGGCCTTCTCGATCTGGGGAGGAAATCCGTAGCGGAACCCATCGGAAATGGTATCGAAGTGAGGCGGCGGACATGTGGACGAGGTCAGACCGACATCAACTAGTGGTCCCAGGATCAGTAACACACCCAAACTCACTAGTGTCCATCGCTGTGAAGCTGCAATCAACCTATTCCCCTTAGAATACTATTGCCAAGACCCGTTCTAGCAACAACAGATCCGACCTGGTGAGCACTCTATTCTTATAAAGTGGGTTCATGGATTTGAGAATAAGGTTATTCCCTGCAAATTCGACTTTCTTCACAAAAGCCTTCCCCTCGTTTCGATCCTTGAAAATGACCAGGTCCCCATCTTTGATCTCCTCCCATGACTCGGGCTTTATGAACAGAAGCGTTCCGTCGCCGAAGAACTCTCGAAGAGAATCGCCTCTGACCTTAACACAGTATAAGGCGTGAGCAAGCCTGCGGTCCACGCCGGGCGGGATTTCCACCTGGTCGAACCCTTCCCCGGCTGAAAATCCACCGTCGGTATACTCAAACCCCTCACCAGCACTGACATGGGCCACGACCGGTATAGTCACAGGGTAGGTAAGCCCCGGCGTGCTGAGAACGTCTCTCAACCTGTTCATTGCCTCGCGGATCTGAAGAGATTCAGACAAGAATCTAACATCACTCATTTCAGTGTCCCATGACCATGAAAAAGGTTGCCTTTGGAAAAATCTTACCAGCTCTCCCTCTACAAAATCTTTGTTGGCCCTGGCACGGTCGCAGAAATCCCTGAACCTCGCTGTGCCATAAGCTCGCCCATCGACGTGGTCTTCCTGAAGCGCCAAGTATATTTGTACCATGGCCTGGACCGCCAAATTCTCGGCCGGATGGAGCTCCATTGCACGGATTTCTTCAGCGAATCCCGTCGCGGCACTGTTGACGCGTTGCAGGAGAAGGTCCCGCATATTGCGAAACTTTGGATTGGGCCGTGGGGGAACTCGATGAAGTTCGTATCGGACAAGATCCAGAATATCTTCTTCCGATGCTCCCAGGAATTGGCACCAGGTTCTTAGCTGAGATCGATTCCTCGGTTTTCCGAGATCCGGAGGGTTCTTCTTGCCAGTGAAGATCTGGGAGATGTAAGCGGGAGAAACGCCGAGTTCAGCGGCCAAGTCTTTCTGGCTTTTCCCCAGTCGTGCAATTTTGTCCTTAACATACCTTCCGAAGGTTTTCATGCTTTCCCTGGTAACCGGAGAGGTTATCTCAAAAAGTGCTTTAAACAGCCGACATGTATGAATATATAGACTCTTCTCACATATGGATTCGATTGGAATTGTACGAGGGTTTGAAATTAACTGTCAAGGGGAATAGCGAAAAAAATCCCGCGGGAAGCCGCTCCCGTGGGATTCGGATAGGCAAAGGACACGGAGAGCCCTAAAATTGGAGTGACAGATCCAGGGACAGTCCTTCCACGCCGACGTCGGCAAAGAGCCGACCCCTGTTGCCGTCAAGCTTCCATTGTTTGTAACCGAGTTTGATCCCTGCATCCACATTTTTGCTCACTGGAGGAGCTACACCTGCACCTATGTCCCAGGTGGATAATCCCAATCCGTTGAAACTCATCCAGTTGAATCGTCCCTCAATTGCCGGTTTAAACCAAGAGAAATAGCCGGTGTTTGACGGCTCGTATCTGACATGAGCCCCAATCGCAGGCTGCAATAACGTCTGAGAAAAATCCACGCCTTCACCAGCGTCCTTGGCAACCCTCTGACCCCATTTGGTAATGTACAGGTCAGCATTAGGCCCGAAGATGAGATCCCGCCCGAAAGCGACGTCGTAATCCGCACCGATCAGGAACGATGTGATATTAAGGTCAGAGTTGATGCCGTCGTCTTTCTTTAGAAGCAAACCTCCGAAGTTGCCATCTGTAGGCATGTGGCCGGGCCCGCCCCAGCTCCAGGGAAGATACTCCAACCGCAAACCGATCTTGTCCCACATGTGCAGGTTGGCATAAAACTCCCACTGAGTTTTGTCAGTGGGGAGACGGAGGTGGCCCTGAAGATTGAGCCACGTGCCTTCTCCACCCTTACTGACCACTTTAGTTGAGCCCGTGAGTGTGCTGAAAAACGGTCGCATTCCCAGAGCAAGTGAATAACCGCGCCGTGGACAGAGAATTTCGCGCCGAGGCTGCCCCGCGGCCGTCTCCCAGTCGGCTCCCGCATGTGGAGAACCCGAGCTTATGCCTGCAACTCTCGCGTCCGCGGCCCCGGTTTCAGAAGTCCTGACTTTGATGGGAAAACGATAATGCTGGTCCCAGGCAGACGCCTGACTCGTAGCGAGCAAAAGAACAGCGAGGGTTATCAAAGCGCAGGGAACCTTTAATGCGCCCCTTGCTATCATAGGCATACCTCCAGGCGGTGATAAACCAGGGAGTCTGGCCCCTTATTGGACCGTGTAAGAATACTCTTTAACAATGGGTTTGCCCCTTCCCCGGAATGCACCGGATTTTCCCGCTGGGTGGAGGACCCGCGGCAGCGAGTCTTCACATGATGCTCCTGATGCCTATCCCAAACCGGGAAGAATGTCAAGAATTTTCTAAGATTATTTTGTTTTATTTTGAGGTGTTATGATGTTTTATTAAAGTATAGCTTTATCATATCGCTGTATTGCCGTGTTTCTCCGCATCCGCCAGCATATCCCTCTATTTTCCAATGCAAAACCGTTCAAAAATTCTGTCCAGAATCCCTTCATCCACCCGCTCCCCGGTGATTTCCTCCAGGGAACTCAATGCAGTGCGAAGTTCCACGGATATAATTTCGGGTTCTACCTTTGCACCGCGCTCAAACGAACTCAGCAAGTTCTTGAGAGGGATGCCCGCTGTCTCCATAAGGATTAGGCAGCGTTCATTGAGGCTTGTTCGCGATTCCCCCACTACATTCTCTGTCAGCTTGACCCCTGCCTCGGCAATCAGCCTTTCGAGGGACCCCATCCCTTCACCTGTTTTCGCGCTTAGAGTAACTCGCGGTACACTGGCAGGCCCCAGCATTCTGTCTTCCGGATCAATAGCGAGTCCAAGGTCGGTTTTGTTCAGGACCACGATCATCTCTTTGCCTCGTCCCGCGTCGAGCACAGCCGCATCCTCCCCACCAGGCGCGGCTGTCCCGTCGAGAACCGCCAAAATCAGATCCGCGTCCTCGAGCCTCGCCCGAGAGCGCCGTATGCCCTCTTCTTCCACGGGTTCCGCATCTTCCCGGATACCGGCTGTGTCCCAAAGATGAAAAGCTACTCCGTCCAGGAGCATACGGTCGTCCACCGCATCTCGTGTAGTGCCTGGGTGCGGAGTGACAATCATTCGGTCAACCCTCAAGAGAGCGTTGAACAGTGTTGACTTGCCTACATTAGGTTTACCCGCAATAACTGTGTTGACACCCTCTCTGGCAATTCTTCCCTTTTCAGAATTCTGCCTGAGCGTCTCCATCTTGACGAAAACCTCTCTTAGCGGCTCCTCGACCTCCGGCGCGGGTTCCGTTTCATCTTCATCAAAGTCGATGTGGGCTTCTAATTCAGCCAGGAGGTCCTTTAGCGTGTCGGAGATTTCCCGCACTGCTTTCGAAAGGGATCTATCCAGACGGGCTCTCGCTTGTCCGGCAGCAGCGGGACTCGTGCTTTCGATCAGGTCGATGACTGCTTCGGCCTGGACTAAATCTATCCTACCTGACAGGAATGCCCGGCGGGTGAATTCCCCCCGCGACGCCAATCGCGCTCCAAGCCTAACGATCATCCGAACCGCCATATCCAGAATGACAGGACTCCCGTGGAGGCTTAGTTCCACGACATCCTCACCGGTGTATGAAGAAGGTCCCTTCATACAGACTGCTATTCCATCATCGAGGAGCGCGTTATCGTCCGGACTTACTATTTGGCCGTAAACCGCCGTGCGATCGAGGAAGTCCCCGCCAGCTCCGAGGCATCTGAAAATTCTCGTAAGGATGGGTATCGCATCGGGACCACTCAAGCGGATGACCCCAATCCCTGAGTAGCCCCGCGGGGTGGAAAGCGCCACGATGGTGTCACTGAAGTTATGTGCCGAATTTTCCATGGAAGAGCACAGCGTGCATGCGGAATAGATTGATAGAGGCGTGTGGCGCCCGAAGGATTCATCCTTCGGGCGCCACACGGGGACGAAGAAGGCTCACTTGGCCGTTCATTCCCGGCGATAAATCGCCGGGCGACTATCCGGGACAGCAGCTTATTTTAACGCCCATGGGCATCTTGCCTGTCCCACCAATGCCGTAGTCTGAAATCCTCTTTCAGCGCCCCCAGTCCAAAAATACCTCACGCGAATTACGATTAGTGCCACTAAGCCTCGGCGTGATGTGACAGCGCCGATGAGTGGGATCGTCGAACAGCCTCCTAGCGTCTTCGACGCTTGTTGGCCGCACCGCGACGAGGATAGACAATTATTCGGCGAAGCGGGCCTTCGCCGTAACTCTTGGTATACACCTCGCTGTCTTCGGCGAGAATCATGTGAATGAGGCGACGTTCATGAGGGGGCATGGGCGCCATGGAGACCGGTTTGAGCGTCTTCTTGGCCTTCTGGCTGATTTTTAAGGCAATTTCACGAAGGTTTTCCCTTTTGCGGAGCCTGTAATTTTCTGTATCGACGACAACTTCAATCTTCTCGCCTGGAGCGTTTTCCTTATTGATGATCTTGTTGACCAGAAACTGCAGAGCGTCCAATGTCTGGCCCTTCTTCCCTATCAAGAGCCCTGAGCCGTCTCCTTTGATGTTCAAATAGATCGCTCCGCTCTCAATCGACGATTCCACCTCTGCGTCTACCGGGATTTTGGAGAGGATTTGCACAAGGACAGTGCGCGCCTGCCCGACCAAGGCCGGGTCAATGATGGCCGAATCAGCATGTCGCGGGGCAGAGGAAACCGACAAATCTTCGTCGGCGGATGGTTCAGGCTCTTCGTGCAATCGAGCAGGCGCCTCGTTACCTTGGACTTCCGCTTGCCGGTATTGAGGCGCTTTAGAGGTCTGCGGAGGAACATCCCGCTTTCTTACTCTCACACGCGTGTCTCTTTGCCCGACAATGCCCAGGAAGCCCCGTGGTACTTTCCTCGAGTGACCTCCACTTCCAGGAGGTACTGCATCCAGATTCAGCTCTTCACATGCTCTGGCAATGGCCTCTTTCACCGATTTCCCTGTAAACTCGTAGGAAGACATGTTCACGTTCCTCCTTAATGGGCCATTCTGTTGGTAATAAGTTGCTGCCCGATTGACAGCACATTACTGACCAACCAGTAGAGCACCAACCCTGACGGAAAACTGAGGAAGAGATACGTGAATACCACCGGCATCATAAGCATCATCTTTTTCTGGGTGGGATCTCCACCGGATGGGGTCATCCACTGCTGGAGCACCATTGTGCCACCCATGATGATAGGGGTCACGTAGTGCGGATCCGGTGCGGAGAGGTCGTTGATGCAAATATAGATGGATGGCATGCAAAGAAACGGGGCATGCCTCAGCTCAATCGCGTACGACAGGGCCTGATAGAGAGCTATAAAGACCGGAAGCTGGAGGAACATCGGCCAGCAGCCCCCGAGGGGGTTTACCTTTTGCTCCCGAAACAGTTCCATCGTGGCCTTATTGATGGCCGCTTTGTCATCTTTATGTTTTTCCTTGAGTTTCGCAATCTGCGGCTGAATTTGTTGCATCCTTTTCATGGATTTCATGCTCTTGTGGGTGAGCGGGATGAAAAGGATTTTGATAAGGACGGTGAGGAGGATAATATCCCAGCCATAGTTGTGAGTCCCTGGAATCTTGATCCCCGCGACCGTGAAGCCCGCGTTGCAAAATCTCAAGAAAGTGATGAGGTATTCGGACACCACGTCCAGCACTTTGTAATTACTGTAAAAAAGGGCACGAGATAGGTTGTAGCCCGCGGCCTGGAGAGCGTGTTCCTCTTTGGGTCCCAAATAAATGGACAGGTCCGTCTCGACGGGGCGCCCCTGTGGTAGGTCCACCGCGCCGTACCTTACCCAGACCTCGGCAATTCCCTCCTTTGAAGGCTTGAAGAGGGTAACTTTGCTCGCGGGCTTGTTCCCAAAAGCAAGGGCCTTGAAAAAGTAAACATCGCCAAGCCCGGCCCACTCCACTTGCCCGGAAGGTTCCTCATCTCCCTTGATATTCTTAAAATAGTAGTCCTTCAACTGGCCGTCGAGCAGGATTTCCGCGCTGTTCCAACTGAACCTCGCGCCTTGTTGTTCCCCAGCGTAGGCTTTTCGCCACGGGAAACTAATCAGGTAATTCCTGTCCTCATTCGACGTATTGGTCAGTGTCAGCGAAAATCCCACATCGTAGTTATCCGCTCGAAACGTATAAGTTTTTGCTATTGTTATGCCGGCCGAAGTAGTAGTTTGAAACGTGATCGATTTTTTCGCACCTGTTTCGTTCAAGATGACAGACTTAGTTGGAGAGTCACAATCAAAGGCCAGGGAAGCATCATTAAAGGTTTCGTCCCGTCGTGTGAAAATTATGGATGGGCCGGAGGTGTCCGGACCCTCCGGATCAAACATATTCACCAGATCAGGACCCTCGAGCGACTTTGTATAATCCTTGAGTTTAAATGAAACGATCCGACCGCCCTTCGACGACAGGATTGCCTGGTACTTCAAGCTATCCACTTTGAATTGGACTTCCTCAGCCTGAGCAGCGCCCACCTCCGCAGTGGGCGCGGGCACTCGAGTTTCGGGCAAAGCCGCGGGCGCAGCCTCTTTAACTGCGGGCCGCTCTTTTTCGGCCACCTCCTGCCGAGCTTGAACCGGGGGCGCCGGCTGTTTTATGCTTTCCGTGGCAGTGGGCAGTTTCTTAGATGGGTGAGGGGAATAAGTTTGAAAAAGGACCTGAAATCCAAGGATTATCACTATGGATAAAACGATAGCCAGAACAAGGTTGCGATCCATTATTCTCTCCCCCGACGTGGGGCCCTGATATTATGGGAATGATCTCTGAACGTACGCATCCCTGCGCGCCGGGGTGTCTTCAGGGACTGGGTCAAACCCCGCTGGCCCAAATGGCCGACACCGCATAACACGTTTGATTGCCAGAGAGCCTCCTTTGAACACACCGTATGTTAGCACGGCCTCACGGGCATATTCTGAGCAGGTGGGATAAAAGCGGCAAGCAGAAGGGAAGAGCGGGGAAATCAGGATCTGGTAGAGTCGAATCGCCCCTCCAAGGGCATATTTTCCCAAGTTCAGAATTTTGTTTCGAAAAACCGGTCCAATTCTGCGAAGATCTCTTTCGTTTCCAGGGCCGCGGCTCCCTGCGAAGCGATGAATACCATATCCGTCCCGGACGGCATTTTGTCCCGATTCAGTCTGAAGTATTCTCTTAGCCTTCTTTTGATCCGGTTTCGAGCACAAGCATTCCCAGCTTTCCTGCCGGCAGTGATCCCTAACCGTGCTATGCCCAGCGGGTTTCTGAGCATGCGGATGTGAAAATGAGGCGTATTATAACGGACACCCTTTTTCATAATCCTCCGATAGTCGGAGGATTGGCGAATTCTGTCCCGCTTGGTCAGCCTGAATCTTTGGTCGTCAGACCGACAGACGCTTGCGTCCCTTTGCCCTTCTCCGCTTGAGGACGATTCTTCCACTTTTGGTCCTCATCCGAATGCGGAACCCGTGAGTTCTCTTACGAGAAGTATTGCTCGGTTGAAATGTTCTTTTCACGGCGATCCCCGACGTTCTGATCAAACCTCTGAAACGTTCATCTAAACAGATGCACCGGAATATGTCAAGGGCTTTTGCCGGCCCGCTGCGTAAGTGATTGCTTACGGCCCGCTGTAGTCCCTGAGTTACTCGGGACAGTCGCTCATCCTGTGTCATTGCGAGGAGTGAAACGACGAAGCAATCTAGGCTCTGGCCATGCAGAAGATTGCTTCGCTGCGCTCGCAATGACAGTCTTTAGCACCGAGTAAGTGAGGGACTACGGACTGGCGGACTGGAAAGCCAGCAGCACATTCCTTCAATCTCACGGAGTCGATATTGTCGTTGCGAGCGCAGCAAAGGAATGGCCTGCGCGGGAAAACGGAGATTGCTTCGTCATTTCACTCCTCGCAGTGACGCGCGGCGCAATGCCCCAACATAACTGGAGGCTAACGAGACATCCTCCAAACGAAAGTGGCGGGAAGTGAGGCAAGGACGCCCTTTGTCAGGTGTAATGAAAAGACCACCGGCAGCGCGGTACACCAAAGATAACGATCACTGAGTGTGAAAGAAATTGCCCCTTTTCGGCGCGAAGCGAAATTATTTCTCACTCGCGATCACGGGTTCGCGATTATTCCCATCGCCAAATCACGCGACCCGTGCTTCGCCAAATTTCATCAAAGCCGACTCGGATGGCGGATTTAATGCACCCCAAAAAAAAGAGCCCTTGGTTTAGGGCTCGAAGGGTATGGTTTTGTACGTGTTTCGTTGCAGTTATAATGAGCAATTACCGTGCCAAACTTGGGAGACCTCGTCAGTACAATTCATTCAATCGCATTGCTTCAACCCTATTTGTTTGCTTTAACAAATCGTTGCAATTAGTTTGTTTTAATGATAAATATGTGTGTGATTACTACCGGAGGTCCGCCCCGAATGGTAATCCATCTCACAGTCGCCGCCCTTCAATTCGCAGCCCTGGCTGCGATTCTCATATTCTGGCACTTCTGGGTAAAGAAGAATCTGCGAGTCCCTCATTGCCCTGATGACGCGGACCGCGCGCTCTTGCCGTACCGCCGCTTGTCCCGAGTATTGCTCGGACTGGTCTTTCTCACTTGCCTGGTTCAAATCTACTGTCTTTGGGCTTCCTCGACAATCCACGAAAAGATCGCTTCTGTTACTACTCCGGGAAAGAAGCAAGAGCAGAATAATCGGGCCATCAGGGAATTGAAAGGGATGATCGAGAATCTTAGGGAGGAGACTGCTTCTAACAGTAGGCTTTTGCACGCTATGAAATCCGACCAAAGTTCCGGAGTCAGAGCCACTCTTCAAAATTCAGACAGCCTATCCGTCCCGGCGGGTGGAATGTTAGAGGGGCAGGCGCGGCCAAATCCCCAAACCGGAACAGCAGGCCGTGAAGAAGAAGGATTCGCCAAAGAGGCAAAGGCATCGTCCGTCGCGAGCATTCCTAGGACCATCGAGAAGCGATTCGAAGCTCGAGCTGATTCGAGTGAACACAATTACTCGATGAGACTCAACCGCCGGGGCCACGTCACGACCGAGAAGTTGCGTGTACACAAACGGCCTCAACAAGATGCTGAGGTTATTGAAAAGCTTTTGGACGGGCAGAAGGTCAAGGTTACGGAAAAGCGTCTTCTTAACGATACTATGTGGTTCAGAGTGATTACTCCTTCGGGTCGCGCAGGCTGGGTCGACTTCCGATATCTGGCACTGGACGGCGGCGCGTAGTGATAGTGACAGCGCTTTGACCCGTTTTTTCCCGGAGCGCCAGGCAAATCGCAACACGAAATGAAGATCGTCATTTCAATTTGTAGGAGCAGATTTCAGACCTGCCCGTATTGGGCGACCCTACGAAGCGCGGGTTTGAAACCCGCGCCGTACCAAGCTCTAACCCTTGGAGCACTGTTTGGGCATATGTGGTAGGTTTGGGACAGTCTCATCAGGACCGCCCTTACTGTCTCTCCCATTGTCGGCTAACAACCCATTCTCAATGCCGACAGTCATAATTCGTTTGAACCATTTTTTCCGCTTTCCTGCTATTCCGCGTTACCTTCCACAAATGATATAAGGCTCTGTAAGGGGACAACCTGCAGTCTGAGGAGTCGAGCCATGCGCAAAGCACGGATACTGATTGTCGAGGACGAAGGAATCATTGCTCAGGATATAAAAGTGAGCCTCCAGGAGTTGGGTTATGAAGTCTGCTCCACCGTTGCCACAGGTGAGGAGGCTGTGCTGAGGGCTGAGACCGAGCGACCGGACCTAGCGCTGGTCGACGTGGTCCTGCAAGGGGGCATGGACGGTATTGAGGCCGCCCAGTTCATTCATAGCCGTTTCAGTCTCCCAGTTGTCTATCTGACAGCCTACGCAGATGACAAAATGCTGGAAAGAGCAAAAATGGCCGAGCCCTTCGGGTACTTGATAAAGCCTTTTCGCGACCGGGAACTGCACTCCACGATAGAAATGGCCCTATTTAGACATGATATGGGGGTGAAGCTCAGGGAGAATCAAGAGTGGCTCTCGGTGATGCTGAACAGCATTGCTGACGCTCTAATTGCCACAGATGAAAATGGCTATGTGAAGCTTATGAACCCAGTGGCTGAATCGTTGACGGGGTGGACTGCGGACCAGGCAAGTGGCAGACCATTAGAAGCAGTGTTTAACTTGATCCCGGACAGTGCGCAGGCCCTGTCTGGAGGCTCGACAAGAGAACTTCTCGGAGTAGTCGGGCAAACGGACGGCCGGGGACATGGTCTGCTGACAGCAAAGAATGGCCCCCAGGTGGTCATAGAGTTCAACGTTGCGCCGATCCGAAGCGCTGAGAGCAATAGTGCAGGTCTGGTCTTGGTGTTTCGCGATGTCACCGAACGTATAAGGGCGGAAGAACAACTGAGACTTCTGTCGGAGGCCATGGAGCAGAGTTCTGAGGGCCTTGCCGTTGTCGACATGAACGGTGTGCTGATGTTTGCCAATAAGGCATTTGCAGCCATGCACGGGGCCACGCGCGAACAGATGGCAAGGGAAAACCTTGCACGGTTCCACCCTCCGGACCAGGTACCGTGTGTGGTAGCGGCTTTGGAACAGATCGGATCGCAGCCTGAATCCAGTGTTGAAATCCAGCATGCTCGCGCTGACGGAACCTTGTTTCCGAGCCTTATGCACAATTCGGTTCTCTTGGATACAAATAATAATCCCGTCGGGATCATCGTGACACTGCGGGACATTAGTGACACTAAAGCCGCGGAAGAGGCGTTACGATCGAAGCACGAGGCTCTGGAACATTACTCGACTTCCCTCGAAGCCAAAGTGCACGAACGGACCAGGGACCTTGAAAACTCGCGCAGCGAACTGAAAAGATATTCTGAGAGCCTCGAAAGGACCAATGAGGCGTTGAAGATTATCATACAAGGGATCGAGGAGCAGAAAAAAGAGGTTGAAAAGAAGATTTCTCACAATTTGAATCTCACAGTACGGCCCATACTCGATCAAATGAAGTCTCAACAACTCTCGGAAACAGCAAATTTTCTTCTAAAGTCCCTTGAATTCAATTTGGCCAACATGCTCTCGTCATTCGGCTTCAACATAGTCAAGAGAGGTCACCCGTTGACGCCACGCGAGATTCGAATATGCGAGATGATACGATCGGGATTGTCGTCGAAGCAGATTGCCAAAGTCATGGGCATATCGCCCCAAACGGTGCTTGTGCACCGCAAAAATATAAGAAGAAAGCTAGTTCTTTCCAAATCGCGGCAGAACTTGGCGTCCTTTCTCAAAGCAAACCTGTAGATACAGCGTGCCGGCAATCGCGAACCATCGCGAACGAGGAAGAGTAAGACCGGCGTCTCACCGGTCAGCGTCTAGGGAACGACACCTTACTAATTTTATTGCTCCGGGAATAGTTGGTTATGTGTCATTGCGAGGAGTGAAACGACGAAGCAATCTCAGTTTTGGTGGTTCAAGAGATTGCGTCGCTGCGCTCGCAATGACAGTCTTCAGGCACGAGAAGCAGGGGGACTTGGACCACATTCACGTCGCTATCAACTATCGAATTACTTGCTCTGAGCGGTGGAACCGATAAATGAGAAATCGGCTATCTGAGTGAAGAATTCGGCTATCTCCCGAAGCAGTCCAAGACGGTTGTTGCGAAGTCGTTCATCGTCCACCATCACCATGACCCCGTCAAAGAAATCGTCAATGGGCGACTTGAGTTCAGCAATTATTTCCAGCGCCTTGGCGTACTCTCCCTTTTGGATGAGCGAGTCTGCCCTCTTGGACACGTCATTAAAAGCCGAGTACAATTTTTTTTCTTCATCCTGCACCAACAATTTTTGCGACATTGACTGAGTCTGCCGTATCCCTGAGGATGTTAACCACCCGCTTGACCCCGATTATGATGGAATCAAAATCCTCACGGCTCTTCCACTGGTTCAGGGCTTCCACTCGCCGACGAGCGTCCACCACATCGTCAAACCGCGCTCTCACCGTAGCCTCGACCACGTCCAGCGGGAAGTCTAGCGAGGTGTGGAAGTTCACGAACCTCGTCCGGACGAATTCCAGCACGTCGGCCTGAACTACGTTAGATTCGCGCGTCCGTTTCTCTGCAAGCAGTTCTATGGCCTCTGCTACAAACCAACCGATATCGAGCGGGCGATCCAGATTTATAAGAATTTGGATAATTCCAAGAGCGTGCCGCCGAAGACCGTAAGGATCCGCGGCGCCGGTCGGGATCAGGCCCACACTGAAGCAACCGGCTATCGTGTCCATCCTATCGGCAATTGAGACGAGGGAACCGATGACACCTTGGGGGAGGCTGTCTCCAGCGTGGGCGGGCAGATAGTGCTCTCGCACGGCTGTAGCTATCTCGTCCGACTCCCCGTCCATTCTCGCATAGAAGCTGCCTATGATACCCTGTAGCTCCGGGAACTCGTAAACTATCCCTGTTTCAAGGTCGCATTTGCACAACCAGGCAGCCCGTTCGACCTCTTTGACCTTGTCGGGTGCAAATCGTTCCGCCAGGCCCACAGCGAGACGGGTGAAGCGCTCAACCTTCTCGTAAGCTGTTCCCAACTTTGAATGAAAAACCACTCCCTTGAGTGATTCGAGACGGTCGAACAGCGGTATTCTCCTGTCTTCACGGAAGTAGAAACGGGCATCCTCCAGCCTTGCTTTCAGGACTCGTTGGTGCCCCCGAACCGATACCGTCGGGTCCTTAACGGGCGTATTGTTTACTGCGATAAACCTGTTGGTGATTCGGCCTTCCCTGTCCTGAATCGAAAAGTAACGCTGATGTTTTTTCATACAGGTGATCAGGATCGATGCCGGAAGCTCCAGGAAATCCTCCGAAAACTCTCCCATGACCGGGTACGGGCTCTCAACCAGAAAATTGACCTCATCCAGAAGCTCGGGATCATCGAAGACTTGGAGGCCAGCGCTTATCGCCAACTCTTTGATGAGCACATCGATGTGACTGCGTCGCTCGGCCTGATCCAGAATCACCTCTTGCTTTTCCAGTGACCGCCTAAGATCCTTTAATCCGGCGACACGGAAGGTAGCCGGTTTCTTGAATCTATGGCCCTGACTCAGATTGCCGCTACTGATATTCCCGAAAGTGAATGGCACCACCTCTCCCTCGAACAGCGCCACAATCCAGTGAATGGGCCTGGCAAACCGGACGTCCAGATCCATCCAGCGCATTGTTTTGGGAAAGGAAACCCTTTCCAACAACCCCGGCAGGATTTCGACCAGCACCGGGATGGTCGGTTGTCCTTCTTCGGTTTTGCGAACCGCTACCTGTTCCCCCTTTGAGGTCTTCACTATCACAAGGTCGGCGACGTCAACCCCCTGACTTCGTGCGAACCCTATTGCGGCTTTGGTGGGTCTTCCCTGATCGTCAAACGCGGACGCTGTGGGTGGCCCTGTTTTTTCTACTTCTACGGAGGCCTGGCAAGCAGCCACGTCTGACGCGCATAAGACCAGGCGCCTGGGCGTCGCGTAGGTCTCGATTAGGCCGTGCGTCACGCGAGCGTTGCTCAGGGCCCTTGTGAAGAGGTCCGAAAAAGACTCGGTCGCGGAACCAATGAAACCGGCTGGAATCTCTTCCGTACCGATTTCGAGGAGGAACTCGCCTTTCATAATGAAGACCTACCTTCGCTGAACTTGTTCAGGAGCGGAAAACCCATCGCTTCTCTTTGGGCCAAGTATGCCGAAGCAGCCTTACGAGCGAGATTGCGCACGCGATGAATATACGCAGTGCGCTCCGCAACGCTGATGGCGCCCCTGGCATCCAGTACGTTGAACACATGTGAGCACTTCAAACAGTAGTCATATCCGGGCAGGACCAACGGATCATCCGCGTCCAGGAGGGCATCTGCCTCAGCCTCGTACATATCAAACAGCTTGAAGAGCATATCTGTATTAGCTTTGTCGAAATTGTAGATCGAGCCTTCCACTTCTGAGCGATGGTGGACATCTCCGTACGTAATATCCCGAGTCCATCTCAGGTCATAAACGCTCTCAACCCCTTGAAGATACATACATATTCTCTCGATACCGTAGGTGAGTTCAACTGACACGGGCTTCAGGTCCACCCCTCCGGCCTGCTGAAAGTACGTAAACTGAGTGATCTCCATGCCGTCCAGCCAGATCTCCCACCCAACTCCCCAGGCACCTAGCGTTGGGGACTCCCAGTCGTCCTCGACGAACCTGATGTCATGGGCCAAGGGATCGATCCCGAACGAGGCCAAGGACTCAATATATATGTCCTGGATTTCCAAAGGAGACGGTTTGAGAATTACCTGGTACTGGTAATAGTGTTGTAATCTGTTCGGGTTTTCACCGTAACGTCCGTCGGTGGGTCTCCGAGAAGGCTCCACATAGGCGACGTTCCACGGTTCCGGCCCTAGAACTCGCAAAAAGGTTGCAGGATTCATCGTCCCCGCGCCCTTTTCCATGTCATAGGGTTGCTGAATCACGCATCCGCGATCTGACCAGAATTTCTCCAGGGAAAGTATCAACTCCTGAAATGTAAGCATGAGCCGGGCCTCGTCGTAGGCGGTTCTCCACCAATGCAATCGATGGAAAGAAATGGGTAATCCGATTTGTGTAACACCGGAGCGCTTTTGAGTCAAGCGCTACCGCGGCCCAACAGCGTTGACAGGCGGGTTGTATGCATTTGGCAGGGACTCCAGGTTGCAAAGTCGGATCATCTTGCTTTATTATCAGCGGTCGCTCTTTCGCCTTACGGGAAGCAGCGGGTAGTTTCCTAATTTAGCGTACTGGCCGTCATTCCCGCGAACGTCGGAATCCATCCTGCGAAACGCGGGACTGGACCCAGGATCGGAGTCCGGGGTGACGGTTTGTAGAGCCGGCCCACGGTGTCCCAAATTAGGACACTGGCAAACAGCGTCGCAAGTTGGAGCTTATCAGTTAGTGTTTTGCAATAAATATCTTGCGGAGAATAGACTGAACATGAAAATCCGGCATGCCCTCTGGCCGGTGGTGTTAGCTTTCATGCTTTTTCTGGACGGCACGGCTTCGCCGCTCCTGGCACAAGATATCGAGACGGCCATCTCAGCCGGCAAACAAGCCATCGAGTCCGGAAGACCAGATGAGGCTTTGGAACTGTTTTCCCGTCTTATTGCAAACGACCCTCAAGCCGTATTGTATTACTATCGCGGCCTCGCGGACAGCGCCAAGAACCAGGAAAACCTGGCCGTCCAGGACTTCACCAGAGCGATCTCTCTTCAACCACTCCGGGCCGCCTATTACCTGCGGCGTGGAGCCTCCTTGCTCAGGACCAGCCAATATCAGCAGGCCATCGACGACTTCACAAAGGTTATGGAGCTTGAGCCCGAGAATCCTTATGCCCGAGGCAGGCGAGCCCGGGGATTATTCTATCTGGGCCAGACACAAAAGGCTCTCGACGATCTGCTTCAAGCCATCCGTCTTAATCCGGACAATGCCGCGCTGTACAGACTCAGGGGTGATATCTATTTGGCCTCGGGAGATTATGACAGATCTGTAAGAGACTATGATGCAGCCCTTCATCTCAAACCTGGTGATGCAGCGGCTTATAACAACCGAGGCATTGCTCTGGCCAATCTCGGCAGAACAAGGGAAGCGCTGGAAGACCTGAACAGAGCCATGGAAATGGCGTCCTCCGAGCTTGCGTCCGGCCGGCCCGCAAGAGGGGAGGAAACGCCCTGGTAGCGAGGCAAGCAGCCGTATTCAGAGCAGCAGCCGAGATTTTGCATTAGTCTCGGATAATGTCTACTGCCGAATTGTCTTATGTTTAGAGTAGTCGCCAAAAATGATTTCCATTTGGCCTTCTGAGACGAAGAATCCGAAATGTTCACCGAATCGGTCGTTTTTTGCGTCATTCCTGTGAAGGCAGGAATCCAGAATCTGGACCCCGGATCAAGTCCCGGGGTGACGGTGTCCTTCCCGCAAATCGGATAAGGATTTTGGCCGTTACTTTATACCTTTTCTGAAAAGAGGGTAATTCGTTCACCATGTCCAACGGGTCGGAAGTAAGGAGGATCTTCAAAGGGTACGGATTGGCCCCCAAGAAATGGCTCGGGCAGAACCTCCTAGTTGATTCGCTCTATCTGAACAAAATCGTGCAGGCGGCCGGGATCACATCCGGCGAGACTGTGGTTGAAGTTGGGGCGGGTTTGGGTGTGTTGACCGAAGCTCTTGTCCACCGAGGTGCCAAGGTCTGCGCACTGGAAGTCGATTCAGGTTTTTTTCGAGTGCTGGAGAAAAAATTTGCCGATTCCTCGCACGTGAGGCTCATACACGCGGACGCTCTGAAATATGATTTCCGTTCTCTTGCCGAAGGAATAGGAAAACTGCGAGTGGTGGCAAACCTGCCTTACAACATATCAAGCCGACTTCTTTTCACGTTTCAGGAGAATCGCGACATTTTCACAACGCTTCACATTTTGCTTCAGAAAGAAGTGGCCGAGCGCCTGATTGCGAACCCCGGCACCAAGGATTATGGGGTCTTGACCTGTACTGCTCGGGATAAGTGCAAAGGTTGAGTTGGTTTTCGATATCCCTCCGCATGCCTTTTTCCCTGCTCCGGAAGTCACGTCAACACTGGTAAGAGTGGTTTTCCCGGAAATCCCACCTTTTCCGGTGCAAGACAGCCGGTTACTGACACGTCTCGCAAAAGCATCATTTGCCGGCCGTCGCAAAACTTTGAGGAACACCCTGCGGGGTAGCCGCATACTGAGAGTTGGACCTGAAGCGCTGGTGCAAGCCTCGGACGCTGCTGGCATCGACCTTGGCAGACGGGGAGAAACGCTCTCTTTCGAGGAGTTTGCTCGGTTCGCAGACGCCATAAAGTCCAGCGAGAAGAACTGAGTGTGTCCGGAAAGTTTTTATGACATGCAGCCGAAGGAAGTCTGTAAGATTAACTGATTGACATGCCCTCTACCACGTGCAATCCTTGTTTAGGGTCCTGAATTGAGAACTTAATTGAACCACTGAGGAGGGATCACCGATGTCATCGTGTTGCGCTGAACTCAAATTGAATCAAGTTTTGGTTTGCGATACCTGCGGACTGGAGATCAAAGTTGCAAAAGAATGCGACTGTGCGAAGGAAGGATCAGGGGCTTGCAAACCGGATGACTGTCTGACGTGCTGCGACAAGCCGCTTAAACTCAAGGGTTGATCCTAATCGGCTTACTGAAGGGCCGGACATAACGCCGGCTCTTAGCCGTGTTGTGTGAGTGATTCCGAGGGATTAATCACTCGGAGTTTCTCGTCCCAGGGCCGCTGTCCGATTAATCGCACCTCGAAGAGGCTGAAACTTGGTTCCCCAGCCTCCGGTCGCAGTGATGTACTGCAACAGCCTGCCGTGCGACCACCCAATCATTGTTTGAAAACGGCTCCTGGATTCCAAAAGTGTGCGCGTGACGTTTCCCGTTCGTCGTGAGTCTGCTGATCGTGGAATCGCGAGGCAAAATTTCTTAACACGTTTCGGTAATACCTCGTATTATAAAGTAAGCGGTAATACCCACTAATAAGTGTCTGGCTCAAAACTATCTGTGGCTTGAGGGAACGTGCCCATGAAAAAAGAAAAGCTCGACATCATCACATTCAAGGTCCCTGAATCTTTGAAAGACGCCATGAAAGGCATTCCCAACAGGTCTGAATTCATCCGGGCCGCAGTAGTTGCGGCTCTCGACAGCGTGTGTCCGTTGTGCAAAGGCACAGGAGTAATAATGCCCAATCACCGGCCACACTGGGACCTCTTCGTGAGCGAGCATCATTTTGAAGAATGTGGAACTTGCAGTGCGGTACACGTGGTGTGCGAACACAGCCGGCATGAATCCGTACACGTCCAGGAAACCGTTTGAACGTGACCCGCTGTCGGGGACGCAACCAATTTATGGAAGGTACTGTTCGATACACAAGCGTTTCGCTACGGTGATCCCGTTATTACTGGTTGCCTTGTGTATTGTTTTGTCAGCCCACGCCCAAGCTCGTAGCCAAATTAGCTAATGCACGAGTCCTTTTCAAAATGGGATTTCCCTTTGAGGAAACGATCATCAAGAAGATCGGTTCAACTTTCAAGAACGTGGAAGTGGGCATCGGGCTATTATTTTACAATCAATTTCTGGCAGTGTGTTTCGACCGCGAATTTGCCCGTCTGCGAGGTATGAAGGTCGAGCTATTCTATCTTTTGTTGCTCTGTTTGGCAGGCCTCACGGTGGTGGTTCTTGTGACTGTGGTCGGTATTGTAATGGTAATTGCCTTGCTGACGCTGCCCATAGGCATTGCAGCACTCTTCTCCACCACTATGTGGCGCATGATGGTAATTTCAGCCATCCTATGCATCATCTTCACCACATCCGGGTTGGTGTTGAGCTATGAGCCTGACTATCCTGCCGGAGCAACAACCATCATAATTGCCGGCGCAGCCTACCTTGGAGCCCTCACATTGAGATGGGCGATGAGTCGCGGCAGATCGTGAGTCGGCGCGCCCTTCCAGAATTTATTATAATCAGGGTAGGTTCGCCGGATGCTATAGCCGTTCTGAAGAGTTCTGTCCGAATCGAATCCCACTGCTGGCGAGTCGGCGTGGCACGCACCAGTGAATCGGACGTTGCTTTCAGTACGCCTCAGCCCATGAACTCCGGCATTCCCTGAAGGGGAATACTGTGAGTAGCCCTGGGTGAAACCCAGGGGACAGCGCCTCCCACCAACCCCTGCTTCGCCTCTGCAGGAGGCGACCCTTCAGGGTCGCCAGGAGGTGGCTATCGGTACTATCTACCACGGGTTTCACCCCGCGTCCCGCGGGACTATTCAAGGCACTCCCCCTTCAGGGGACAGACATGGGCAAGAACTCTTCTCGCGAACATTTTTGAAAACTGTTATATGCTGCCTGACCTCGATCAAGCGTGGATCGCGAGATATTTGTGAAGCAGCCCTCTTTGCCCGTGATCTTAGGCGTTGTTATCCGTATGATAGGGCCGTAGCGTTACTCAGCTTCTGAAGCCGACTTTCGCGGGAGGCGCCCGAGATAACGCATGCCAAGCCTCCAGAGAATCAGTAAATAGAACACTAACGTAATTGCAACTGCAGGGTGGAGTGTGACAAAGGGCTTGATCAAGAGAAAGAGCCCCAGTGAAACCGCGGCCAGAGCCACAGGAAAAAGAAAATCCCTCTCTCTGAGAAACTGGAATCTGATTCGGCAATAGAAAAATGTTAGGAGCGTCATAACCAGCTTTGTTAGAATGATTACGAGACACGCGCCTGAAAGACCAAACTGGTGCACCAGAGTCCAGTTGAACAAGAAATTTAATGCCGTTGCCGCTACGGCAAATCCGAGGAGCAGATTGACCGCGCCGGCTACCATCATGACGTATTTGAAAAGATTGCTTTCAAATGAAAGAAGAATGGTCCAAACAAGGTATGCGGAATCCACGCGGCATCGGTGTACTCCGTCCCATAGATGAAACCTATGATAGTTCCACTTTCCGCATGGAGGAAAAACATTATGGGAAAGGCCAGGGCCATTAGCCACTGAGAGGTCCGCCTGACAAGCTGCCCTACCCCGTCTCGGTTCTTCCACCATAGGGAAGCGAGCAGCGGGAAGACCACCCATCCGAGAAGTTGGTCGGAAGCCAAAATCGAAATGGGGTCGACCAGCATCCATGCGGCGCTGTACAGGGCCACTCCCTTCACTCCGGTTGCACTCTCCAGGAAAAAAATATTTGTCTTGTTGTAAATAATCCCGAGAATCTCGATCAAGGCAAAGACCAGAGGCGGCTCTGAACATGTACCCGACTTCCGGCCATTTTGGCCGCAGGAACAATCCGACAGAGTAGTCGTTCTTGTAGGAAACAATGCCGAATCCCACCCGCACCAGCGTGGAAATTAGCTTGAACAAGCTTATGAGCACCGGGTTAAATCCCAACGCAGCGGTCAGGACGCCGTAGCCGTACGAAAGGATCGAGCTGGTCACCCTTGTACGGGCTTCTCTGGCCTGTAGTCCTCTGACGCGCCACTCCTCAAAAAAGGTCTCAGCCAGAGCTTCAAGGCCAAAGCCAAGAGACACTAGAAAGAGAATCAATCCCATGTGAGCCGAGAACCCGTGATATAGGGCCAATACCGCCACTACAAGCATGGACGGGATGAAAAGAGCTATTTTTATGACGAATACCCTGTTTAGAATCTCAGGCGCTTTGTCTCGTTCGGCACTTCCCAGAGCGGGGACCAACGCATAGTAAAGCCCGAATTGTATCACTGTCATTGCCACGCTGCCCGCTGCCAGGGCGTACATGACTTCGCCGTACAGGGTGGAATCGATCCGCGGAAGGTAGAGGAAGAAGCCCCAGCTTGCCACTCCTTCCACCCCCTGGGCTGACAACAGATGCATGAAGCGGCTTATAATCCCCTTTGCCGAGGACACTGACTGCCTTTTTCCGACTCTAATTGCATAAATTTCTCACGTCGCCGGGACTCGCGGGTTCAACTTTGCGTTGTTACGGGCAGCCGGGCATGCTACTATACCACCCGACGGTCGACAAGGGTAAAGGTCTCTTCCAATAACCGTATCGGGGCTGCAAGAGAACCGTCCCGAGTCATTCCACGAAAAATCCCTCTTGCATAACCGCGGAACTGTGATAAAGGTCCCCCGCACGAACCTGGACCGGGATTCCATGAGATTCACTTCAGCGGAACGGCTGGTCCCACGAATCTCGTTGGTCCGCAGGAGATGTCAACATGGTAAGAGCAAAAGAGTTCGACACCCACATGCCTTATGTCGTTGAATTCCAGGATCTGGAGACGATTGTGAGCATGATACGCCTCTGCGAGGAAAAGATTCACGGCGCCTTGACTCCCACCGAAAGAAACACCTATCAGAGACTCTTGAAATTGCTGGATCTGAGATTCCGCCAGCTACAAGAGGCAAAAACGGCCAAAGTCTCCAGAGTATAGACCAGCGTTTCTGTGCTGCCACAAAAATGGGCAATCGTTCACTGCAACGAAAGAGGATCATGTTTCCTCTGCATTTTTCCCAGGTGAGGAGCAACGCGTTCAGGTGAGCTCCAATGAAGGCTCTACCGCCTGAGCGCATGCCCCCGCCGCGGATGTGGCGGTGCGCAAGCTGTTTTTCCTCACTGTGATCTCGACCCCGCTGTCGTGATTTTGCGCGGAACGCTGGACTTCCCGGCGGCTGACGGCTTACAAGAAATGGATTGGCACCATCTATAAGCTCTATACTGGGATATCGAGGCAACCATGAAACTGAAGCGAGGTCGCGCAGTCCTTTGGATCGTGGTGGCGGTACTAATTGCCGGGGTAGGAGGCGTCCTTTTCTGGCTGCCGCAGCTCAATCAATATCAACGAGAAGGAACCATTGTTCTGCCCGGTCTCAGCAAGCCTGTCACGATCATGCGCGATGAGAAAGGCATGGCATATATTCGTGCCGAAAATCTCTACGACGGCCTCATGGCTCAGGGTTTTGTCACTGCTCAGGACCGGCTGTTCCAGATGCAGATCACGCGACTATTGGCGGAAGGTCGTATTTCCGAATTGGTTGGTGATAGTGGCAAGCCCATTGATGTGCGTATGAGAACAATAGGCATTCATCGCAACGCTAAGAGACATGCCGAAATTTTAGACAACAACTCAAGACGCTTTATTCAAAAATATCTAGATGGGGTCAATGCATTCGTAAAAACGCGGACCTAAAGAGCATCACATCGAATTCAAGCTGGCCGGCATCAAGCCGGAAACCTGGGAGATATCCGATAGTCTTGCCATAATCTATTACATGGGTTGGACCACCTCAGCCAACATGAGCACGGAAATCATAGCCCAGATGTTGGTGGACAAACTGGGACCGGAAAAGGCTGCTCAACTATTTCCCCTCAACATAAACCCCGATGATCCGCGAGACGAGGCTGGGAGGCCCAATCCGCAAGTCGACGCCAACGAGCCACTTCATTTTGCGGCTGATTACTCGCTGCTCCAGTATTTAGAGACAGTGGGATGCGGCTATGGGAGTAACAACTGGGCCGTCTCTCCCAGATTCTCGCCGAGCGGTAAGCCTGTAGTCGCAAACGATCCCCATCTCGATGCCAGGATAATTCCGGGAGTATGGTATCCGGTCGGAATAATCACGCCCCAACTCAGGGCGGTGGGCGCCACGGTTCCTGGAATTCCAGGCATGGTGATCTGCCGGACTGATCGTGTCTCTATGGGCGTGACCAACAATTACGGCGATTGCCAGGACCTCTATGTAGAGACCGTGGATCCCCATGATCCCTCCAAGTACAAGGAGGGTTCGGAATCTGTGCCGTTCAAAGTGATCCGGGAGACGCTCAGGATCAAAGATAGCAACTCCGCCACGTCATACAGGGATGAACCCCTGGACATCAGATTTACTCACAGAGGCCCGGTGGTTTCCGAAGCCTTGCCTGAGCTTCGGACCGATAAGGTTATCACCTTGCGGTGGGCAGCCGCTGAAACCATGGGACCTAAAATCGGTTTTGAAGAGTTGCTGACCGCCAGGTCTTCCAGGGACCTGCGCGAGGCCATACGGTACTTGAACTTCATCGTACTGAATTGCGTGTTCGCCGACGTGGATGGCAACATAGGATGGCAGGTGTCGGGTAAGCTGCCGATCCGGTCCCCGGGAGACTCGACCCTTCCCTACGTGGTCAAGGACTCAACGGACAACTGGATCGGTTGGATTCCTTTCGATCGAATGCCGAATTCTGAGAACCCTCCCCGCGGATGGTTGGGCACGTGCAATCACAAGACCGTGGATGCCGATTACCCTTACTATTATTCGTCGCATTTTGCCGCATCTTACAGATACCGCAGGCTCAAGCAACTGCTTGATGCCCCTGGGCTCAAGTCGGTGGACGATCACTGGCAATTTCAGAGGGATCCACGAATACCATGGCCCAAAAAGTGTGTCCGGTCATGGCGAAGGCTCTTATCTCCTATCCTGATACCAAAGAAATAGCCAAGATACTGGCTGAGTGGGATCACCGGGACGATCTGAGCAAGGTGGCACCAACCCTATTCCAGGCGATCTATCGCAATTTCTTTCGCCTGGTTTTTGAGGACGAGTTGGGACCTCAACTAACCGCGGCCATGCTCAATGAGGGCTATTTCTGGCAAGAGAGGCTTCAGCGCATGGTGCTGGCGGGATCTTCACCGTGGTTCGGCGACGTGAGGACTAAAGACAACAAGGAAACCATGAATGATCTCTTCCACCACGCGGCTCAGCAGGCTGACAAGCAGCTTGGATCATTGTTTGGTACCGACCGCAAGGAATGGAAATGGGGCAAGGTTCATCAGATAGAATTCGTCAATCCGATCAGACGTCAGGGATTCGGCACTTCATTGCTGGGCAGCGGCAGGATTCCCATGGGCGGGTCCAGGGAAACGCTCTACTGCGCCTGGTACGACTATGACAGGCCCTTTGACGTCATTCTTTCAGCCTCGTTACGAATGGTGGCCGACCTCGGCGATCAGGATAAAGTCCTCGCAGTACTGCCGGGCGGCGTCACCGGAAGGACATTCCATCCGCATCAGAAGGATCAGATCGAACCGTACATGCGAGGAGACCATGTGTACTGGTGGTTCAGTGACAAGGCAATAAAAGAGCACGTCAAGACTACTCTGGAACTTAAGCCGCAAGAGCACAAGCAAGTTCGAGTCTCTCCCTGAAGCGGAAACGACATACTACTCTCTCTCTCGATATGGAACATCTTGGCGCGTCCATTCACAATTATGGAGACGTTTGCACGATAGGACCGTCCCGCGCGAGAACGCGGGATTGCCCGTCATCCTGCCTCCTATGAAGCTGGTGACATCAGTTGCCTAGCGACACCTTCAGCTTGGCTGATCAGATCCGGTCGCTGCGAAACTGAGTCGGCGGACCGGGGGCCGTTCATGCGAATAAGGTGGTTGGTCGCGAACCCGAACCGCTTCAGCCTCATCTTGTACCGAGGATGGACGTCTTCGTACACGCTCAAGTCCGGTTGTCCCTGGGCAAAAATGAAAACCGACGATTTACCCGGCTTGAGGCGACTACTGAAGTCCGGGCTCAAGTAGGAACAGGTGCGGTCGAAAGATGATTTGAACTGGCCGGACACCTCGCCGAAGTAATTTGGCGATGCCATTATTAGGGCATCCGCCTCCTTGACTGCCTCCAATACCGGTGTCAGGTCATCGTTGACGACGCAATGGTCCAATTTTGTCTTGCAGGTTTCGCACCCCTGGCAGCCTTTGTGACTGGAGCTTATTCAAAACAAACTCCCTGCATTCTGCTCCCAGTTCTCCAGCATGTTCCAGAATGATACGGGCCAAAGCGGGACTGTTACTCTTGCCTCTAGGGCTTCCCAAGATGGCGACTATCTTCATTTGCTCAACCCCTTGATAGAGAAAACACCAATTCGCTAAAGAAATCGCAACATTCTGCCAAACCAGAGTTGCCGAGAACTTTACAGTTTCCAAACCCCAGTTTACCTTACAGTCGCCGACCCTTGTCAAGTTCTTGAACAAGCTGAAAAGTCTTGCGCAGAAACCCAGTTTGAAAGTAGAATCATCTCCGGCGTTTTATTGCCCCAAGCCAATCGCACGGTGGGAGCATTGATTCCAATCCCGGCCTGACCGCATATATTCTGCCCCGGTTTAAAAGCCCGGGCTCGACTGTCGATTTTGGTCGATTGTCCATCCGTGAGCATGCCCTTTCGTTTCCAAAGTACACGGAAGGGAAAGCCATACCAACAACAGCAGGAGGGAGACGCCCATGTCGGTAAAGATTTTACTTAACGAAGACGAGATGCCCCGCCAATGGTACAACATCGCGGCGGACATGCCGAACCCCATGCAGCCCCCTTTGCATCCGGGCACCGGTCAGCCTATTGGCCCCCAGGACCTGGCCCCTGTTTTCCCTATGAATCTTATCGAGCAGGAAGTGAGCCAGGAGAGGTGGATCGACATCCCGAATGAGGTCCTGGAAAAGCTCCTGATATGGCGTCCTACCCCTCTGTATCGTGCAGTCCATCTGGAGAAATTCCTAAACTGCCCGGTAAAGATTTACTACAAGAACGAAGGTGTCAGCCCGGCCGGCAGCCACAAGCCGAACACAGCGATACCCCAGGCATATTACAATAAAGTTTTCGGCATCAAGAGGATCGCAACTGAGACAGGCGCCGGGCAATGGGGAAGCGCCTTGGCTTTCGCTTGCAATCAATTCGGCCTTGAGGCCAAGGTCTACATGGTTAGGGTAAGTTACGAGCAGAAGCCTTATCGGCGCCTCATGATGAACACATGGGGAGCTACGTGTATTCCCAGCCCCAGCACCGAAACCGAGGCTGGCCGCAAAATTCTTGCGCAGGACCCCAATTCCCCAGGGAGTCTCGGCATTGCAATAAGTGAAGCAGTGGAAGACGCGGTTACAAGCGAGGCCCAGGGTCGCCCGTCCACCCGCTATTCCCTCGGGAGCGTGCTGAACCATGTGCTTCTTCACCAGACGATCATCGGCCAGGAAGCCCAAAAACAGCTCGCCATTGCCGGCGACTACCCGGACATAGTGATAGGTTGCGCCGGCGGCGGCAGCAACTTCGCAGGATGCGCCCTCCCGTTCCTGCGAGACAAGATCGCGGGGAAACAGATCCAGATCATTGCTGTCGAACCAACCTCTTGCCCGACCATGACCAAAGGCCCGTTCGCTTACGACTTCGGCGACACCGTTCAAATGACCCCACTGCTCCCAATGCACACGCTGGGGCATTCATTTGTGCCGGCCCCCATTCATGCGGGCGGATTGCGCTACCACGGCATGGCCCCTCTGGTCAGCCAATTGGTCATGGACGGTCTCATCGAACCGCGAGCCGTACATCAGTTGGAAACTTTCAGCGCAGGGGTGACCTGGGCAAGGACGGAAGGCTTTATACCCGCGCCTGAGACCAATCACGCTCTGGCGGGTGTCATACAAGAGGCAAAGAAAGCCAAGGAAGAAGGAAAGCAGAAGACGATCCTCGTTAACTGGAGCGGCCACGGCCTCGTAGATCTGGCCGTGTACGACGCGTATTTCCAGGGTAAGCTCTTTGACTACGAACTCCCGATGGAAGAGATCCAAGAAGCTCTCAAGGCCCTGGAAGGGTTTCCGAAGCCAAAGATCTGACCGTCATCTGATGATCGCTCAATCGGCTGCGGGGTTGGTGTGTCGAACCGCCCCGCAGTTTTTTTGGGTTACCTGGACATTCCGCCGTCTTTTCTGACCAGCGATGGACTACGGATTTGCTTGAATTACGAGCAATGCGCCACCTGTAGAGTGTATTCGAACACTTTTAGAAGTCCATTTGAATTGCAACACGCGTACCGAAAATCGGGTCAATTTCCCGATTGGGGTTTATTCCCCACATGTTGCTCGCTGTCGGCGCACTGTCCCAGTTAGGTTGTCTCCTGTCCACACATGCGTAACTTGAACCAGCCGCCGGGCTTCCAATAGGCCACCCTGGCCGTTAACGTGTATCCTTCGATGAGTTTCCAATCGATCCCACCGCCAATTTCGTACCCAAGGTCTCTCTCCAGAATGTTGGGAGCTGGACCGGGCGTGGTATAGTTGCCGCCATGGAATGAAAGGTCCACGAGGTTCGGACCTGGTAGTACATCAATGTTCGGAACCCCGTAAACCCCGTATTGCAGCGCAGGAGAGTCAGTGGAAAAAGGATTCGGCCTTATCCATCCCCATCCGTATCCTTGGGAGACCCTGCTGGCGTACAAGAAGGTTGCATACGCATTTAGATTAGCCGCCACAGCGTAATCCAATCTCACGCCATACGTAATCGCATCGGTAATGAAACCGTGCTTGGAAGAGCGAGCTATGGAAGCGTTTCCCGCTCCGTAATCATAACCCAGCAACAGGCTGTACGGAAAATACAGGTTCACACCGCCGGCAGGGGAAAATAGGGCAGCAATGGTAGGCTGCCTGTCGATGAGATTGCCTCCACGTCTGTCGAAACCTGGGTAGTAGGCCCAGAGAAAGCTAATTCTTGCTGGACCGGCCACAGCGCCGCACTCGATCACGCCTGCCCACAATTCCCAGTAACGAGTCTGGGGAAGGGGACTAAACTGCGTCAGTTGAGCGGAATTCAAAGCTATGCCGTTCTGCCGGTACGCTTGGTGAACAAACCCGACTTCAGCATTGAAGAAGAACCGTCCGTTGAAATACCTGACATTGGTGAATCCGAAAACATTCGAGCAGTCCACCGCGAAGATCGGAGTTTTTGGGGGGTCGGTCGGTGGTGGGGGTACGAAAACAGGTCCGAAAAGCTCCGATTCCGGTCCCTTATGACCGTTGAAGTATTCGATGTAGGTCTGAGAACTGATGTTTCCGGCGCCATACGCGAGCAACGCAGCGAAATGAGGTTGAGCTGCGCCACTCCGGTCTGTTTTTAGGGGATAATTTGAACTCCCCGAATCTGCGTTTAGACCCGGCCCCCAGGCGTAGTATTGCAGACCAATAGAGAAAGGGCCAAAGGGAATGCTTAGGCACACCGACTCACTCGCGTTCTCCAAAGAGTCGATAATCGACCCAAGACCGATGGTGTTTGGCTGCTTCCCAATTTGTACCGTTCCCCAAGGCAAGCTAGCCACAACATACCAGACTTGCCAATAACCGGGGGAAAATGACCGTCCGATGCCTGGAGCCTGACTATTCAAGTACCTGGAGTATTAAGCTGGCCCAGCGAAAAGTCTACCGAAGGGTCTTCCCAGCTTCCAATTCTGTAAACCCCTATAGCTGAAAGCGCCTCATTCACTTTCACGATCGGAATAAAAGTTGTGTAAATGTAGTTCGCCGCCACATCTGAACCTGAAGCCAGATCATCACCCGAGGCAGACAGCGGGCGACTGGCAACCTCGTGACCAAGCCAACCATTGCGAGCAGCGAGCCTCACGGTACCGGCCACTGAGCTGTTATCCTGATTGTACGGCCCGAAGAAGCCGTTGTCGCCCAGTTGGGAGAATTGATAATACTCCCATGTGAAATTCCCGGACATAGAGAACTCCCAGGCGCCGGCCTGTGAAACCGAAAGGAAGAACAGCACCAGAAGGAGACCGACCCGTTTGCTCTGTCTCATACCTTCACCCCTAGCTGTGTTATGTCGAGATCGTCGGCGGAAAAGCATACGTTTCTTCCGCCGAATAATCCGGGCTTGTTACTCGGGGTCGCCGCCAAGGAATTCCGGACGTTCATACGCGGGGTCAGGGTACGTGTAAAAGCCCCGGCCCGATTTTTTCCCCAGCAGGCCCTTGTCGATATAAAGCCGCTTGAATTCGTCGGCGGCTTGCCGGGCGCCCGTGTCGCCTGATATCTTGGCGTTACTCTCCATAACATGCCAGATGGTATCCAGTCCTATCCCGTCCAACATTCCGAAAATTCCGATGGGCATTTTTAGGTGAATCATAACCGCCCGGTCCACGTCCTCCACGGACATGATTTTGTCCCACAGGGCTATTCTCATCGCCACTGAGTTCATGCCTTCGAAGATGGCGTTCGACACGTAGCCCGGTAACTCTTTCTTGAAAATCAGCGGAACCTGCTTGATTCGTTTCGCGAAAGCCGCCAGGAGCTCCACGATTTCCGGAGACGTCCCCGGGTGCGGCATGACGTCCACCAGGTTGCGTTCGAACACGTCGAGGAAGTGCAGCGCGGCGAACTGGGCGGGCCGGCCCGTGGCCTCGGCCCACATGGACGGGAGCAAGCGTGGACGTGTTGGTGGTGAAGACCGTTTTCGGATGGCAGATCTGGTGGAACTGGGCAAAGACTTTCGCCTTGAGGTCGGGGTCCTCAAGCACCGATTCGCTCAGCAGGTCCGCGTCGGCCCCGTCCTCCGGGCGGGAAGTGTAGTGGAGGCGGGACAAAGCGGCCTCGGCGTCTTCGGGCGTCATTTTCTGTTGGGCCACCAGTTCCGCGGCTAATGCGGGTATTTGTTCCCGCGCGTTCTCCAGGGACTTGGAGAAGGCGTCATAGGCGACCACCTCGTAGCCGAAGCGGGCGCACTGCAGAGCAATCCTCTGCCCCATGGTGCCCATGCCCACCACGAGGATCTTGCGGATGTCATCTACTTTCATGATTAGTCCTCCTGAAGCGTTAAAACTGTCCGTAGCGCTGAAAGCGGCCCGTGACGAGGGTGGAGCGGTCCCAGCGGCCCGAGAACAGGTATGAAATCAGGCTGTCCGCCTCGTCGCCCTCGAACTGTGCGAGAGTGCGAGACGCCGGGGATCCAGTTGGAATTGACGCTGTAACCGGCCCCGAGGAGCTTCACCACCGCGAGCTCTGCCCAAGGGTCGTCGAGAGACGGCTCCATGTGGAGCGATTGTGATGCGGGCCGGCTCCCAGGTCTGGAAGTCCGTGACGCTGTCATAGTTGACCAGGCGCATTTTCGGGAACGTTGTCATGGCCCTCCGGCGCCTTTCCGTAATCATACTGGAACAGCAGGCAGGCGCCCCTTTCCTGATATCCCGGCCCGTAATCCTTGCGCATGACTTCCATGAGGGGGTCGTTGTACCCCCCCATCTCCACCTCGACCGAGAAAATGCGCCGGCCCTTTCTCTCAATGAGGGCGCTCGCCCAGTCGCCGTTGCGCTCGACGACGATGCGCTCGCACATCTTCTTGGGCAGTCCGGACCGCTCACGCCCGCTGCAGAGGCCCATCAGCGCGCCCGGGCCGCTGAGCTGGAGGTTCAGGAAATAGACGCCCACGATTTCGCCGTAGCGACAGAGCAGGCTGAGGCCGCCTTCCATGTACCACGGTGCGAACGTGGGCTCGCGGATGTTGACGACGTACACCATGGCGATGGGGTGCGCGGGCTCGAAGAGATCGAGCGGCGGCGGCAGTACGCGGCGCGCCGCGGCCGGGTCGGTCTCCCAGCTGATGTAAAGGCCCTCCTGATTGTTCAACGCTCCCGGGTTCATGAACGAGTAGATCTGTTCACGCGGGATGAAATAACTGCCGTTTTTCATGGATCGATATCCTCCTTTATGTGCTGCCACGCAGATCACACGGCCCACTCGCCGCTGCGGCGCTTTCGGGCCACATTCAGTAGGTAGTCATCGACATATTTCGCAGCCTCGGGATTGAAACAGTTCCTGGCGCCTGACGGCGTCGCCCTCGTCGCCCAAAACCAGCCGCTCGTTTTTCGCCACGCCGCTGAGGATCGTCCTCGCGGACTGCTCAGGAGACTGGGCGCCCGAGGGGGCCTTCCCGGCCGCGGCCCAGATCGCAGTGGCCGTAGTGCCCGGCGTGGCCGAGGTCAGACGGATGTTCTCGTCCCACAACTCGTAGCGGAGGGCGAGGGTCAGCGCGTTCAGGGCGGCCTTAGTGGCGGCGTACATCGTCTGCTAGGCCATCGGGTAGAAGCGCGATGCCGGATATGATGTTGACAATGTGCCCGCCGCCCTGCGCCCGCATGACCGGCAGGACGGCACGGATACCGTACACGGCCCCGTAGAAGTTCAGTGCGAACGCTTTCTGCCAATCTCCATTGGTCTGCTCGTCGAAATGTCCGCCGAAACCGGCGCCTGCGTTGTTAAAAAGGAGGTCTATGCGCCCGTCGCCGAATTCAGCCGCTTGTTCGATCATTCCTTTGACTTCCTCTTCATTCGTGACGTTGCACCGGATTCCGAGCGCCCGGCCGGGGTGGGCAGCGTTTAGCCGTGCGGTCTCCCGGACCAGGTTGGCCTCGTTGACATCCGCGAGGACGACCCGCTTGGCCCCGTAGGAAAGCATGGTTTCTGCCAGTGCCAATCCGATGCCCGAGGCGCCGCCCGTTACGGCGACAACCTTGTCCCGGTAGGTACTCGTTCGTTTCGCTCATGTTCGTTCCCTGCCTTCTGCAACATTCGACTCCTCAAGTTGGGGCGGCACCGGCTTCCGACCTGTGCACAACGGGGAAGATGCCGACGCCCCTTCAACGACGGTTTCGGGTATGTCCTACGGCTCGAACACGAACGCCTGCCCGTAGGCGTCCTGTGTCGCATCCACTATCCGCCCGCCGCGCACCGCGTCGCCCATGACTCGCGCGTCGGGGAAGGCCGCTTTGAAGCGGTCGACGGCCTCCCTGTGCGGCCGGACGCCCATTGCCAGGATCACGGTGTCAGCCGCGACGAACACGGACTCACCGCTTTCCATGCATTCGAGATCTACCCCCTCCGCAGTGACCTTCAGCAGCCGGTGCCCCGGAAGCAAGACTGGATCGTAGCAGGCCATGCGCTCCTTGATGTCCATGATCACGATGATGTTCGCGCCAGCGCCTATCTGAGGCAGCATGTCCACGAGGCTCGTCTTGTGCCCGGCCCGCATCACCACCTCCGCGGTCTCGAGGCCCGTCATGCCCGAACCGATGATCACGGAGTCGCCTTTGACCTCCGCCCGCCCAACAAGCACGTCTTCCGCGATGACGACGTTTTGCCCGTCGATCCCTGGGACCAGCGGTATGAGCGGCCGCGCGCCGCACACGATGAACACGCCGCAAGGGGAGAGGGCCCCAACTTTCTCCACTGTCGCCTCCTCACCGAGGCGCAGCTCGACACCGCTCTCCTCCACCTGCGCGATCATGGAATCGACGAACCGAGTGATCTTCTCCCGGGCGAAGCCTTTGTCGGCCACGTTCAGTGTGCCGCCGAGCCTCTGAGACGGTTCGAACAGCACGACGCGGAAGCCGCGTTCCCGCAGGACCATGGCGGCCGTGACCCCCGCGGGGCCACCGCCCACCACCGCCACCGTGCGCCCAGCGCCGTCGCTGGCGGGGTTGGCGAACTCGCGTTCGCGGCCCATGGCCGGGTTCACCGAGCACTTGACGTGCCGGCAGTGCTCGAGCTCGTCGAAGCACACGAGGCAGCCGATGCATTTGCGTATGGTCTCCGACTTGCCTGCTTTCGCCTTTTTGCACCACTCCGGGTCGGCGAGATGCCCGCGCGCGACGCCCACCAGGTCGCAGCAGCCCTCCGCCAGGATCGCCTCCGCAACCGCCGGCTCCTTGATATTCGCTACCGCGATGATCGGTATCCTCACGTGCTTCTTGATCTCAGCCGCCATGTATCTTTTCCATCCCTGCTCGATCGTGCACGGCTCGATGCACGCGGTGAACTTGGGGCTGTCCGGGATAGTGGAGCTGATGTCGAGAAAGTCGAGGCCGGCTTTCTCCAGTTCGGCTGCGATCCTGCAGCTTGCGGCGAGGTCGTTCCCCCGGTCTCCCAGGAATTCCTCGACCGACAGGCGGACGCCGAGAACGAAGCCCTTGCCGCAGGCCGCTCGGATGCCTGCGAGGATCTCCATCAGGAACCGCAAGCGGTTCTCGAAGTTGCCGCCATAGTCGTCGTCACGCCGGTTGAGATACGGGGACAGGAAGCTGTTGATCAGGTAGCCATGCGCGCCGTGCAGCTCGACGCCGTCAACGCCCGCTATCTGCGCCAGGCGCGCCCCTTTCACGAACGCCTCCTGGATCTTCCCGATCTCCGCGACCGTGAGCGCGCGGCGCCTCTCCCGTAAGAGGGTTTGCCACTGCCGAGGCGGAGGCGGGCTGCTCGCCTCCGACCGCCACGCTACCCTGGCGGCCGGGGTGCTGCAACTGGATGAACATCCTGGCGCCGTACCTGTGCACCGTGTCCATGAGCCGCCCGAGCCCAGGCACGTCCGCAAGGTTTCTGGAGGCGAGCTGGCAGGGTTCAGATGCGCCCGCGCCGTCCATAACTCGGCATACCCCAGTGACGATGAGCCCGACTCCCCCCCGTGCCCGCGCCTCGTAGAAAGCGATGACGTCGTCGTTTACGCCGCCCGCCGCCGCGGCGAGGCCCACTCCCATGGCCGTCATCGCCACGCGGTTCTTGATCTCCAACCCACCGATCCGTACCGGGCTGAACAGATTGGGAAACATCTTCGTCACCTCCTCCATTGTCAATGAAGACCAAAGGGGGGCCATATATGGCCGCGTCCCAAGCCTGATGTTAAGTAACCAGTTGTTCTCCACTCGCTTGCATATTTGCTACCTTCTGCAGGAGGGAAGCCAATATGAAAAGGAGGGGGCCAATTATGAGGAGGATGCCCGCTACAACGAAAAGAGGCACGAGACCCGGCAAGAGCATGAATATGCCGAAGGCTATGGTCATCGAACTTACCACTATCTGAGTCCCCTCCAGTCTCCTAACAACGGGGGGAACAGCAATAGGGGCCTCCGGGGGAGTCCTCATTCCATGCAGTTTCTCCAGAAATCGTTTGATAAAAAATGCGGCTCCCCCCATGATAGTCAGAAGCCCTAGGAGTATCTGAATCATTCCGGTCAGCATACCCGGAACGATACATGAAACGGCTCCCAATCCAGCAAATACAATGCCTATCATTATCATGAACCATGAGCGCGTATACTGGCCGAGCGGGGTGTCTCCCAAGGTCATCATCTGGATGGCCATAATGGTCAGAAGCAGACCCAGCTGACCATCTGGTGAGAACGGAAGCATGCCCAGGCCGATCGGAAAGAGCAGTAATCCAAGAAGTATGTTAAGAGATCCTGAAAGGATCAGGATTGCCGGCTGGAGAGGAAGAGAGGCCTCCCGGAATAAGCTAAAACGTCCTTGTGAATCAGCCCGATCCGAACTCCGTATAGTCGTTGCCGAGTCATCTGGCTTCTCGGGACCATATGTCCTGGCGACCTTCCAGATACACCACGCCAGATAGAAGAAACTCATGCCATAGAACATGACAACAATGGCCGTCCGTGGGTCCGCTCTGAGGCCGGGAAAGAGTGTTATCAGGCCTGAAATGATTGTTAAGGCATAGACAAGGGCGCACGCTATGGTTAGTTGCCGTAATATTCCCGCGATCTTTATCCACAGCCTCGCCTTTCTTTCAGAAATACAGAGCTGCATGAAAAGAGCAATCCCGCCTGCAAAAAGGATTATTCCAACCAGTGTGCTGACAAATTTTGTAAGGTATCCGGGAATGAAGCAAGTGGCTATTCCGAGAATAGCCGTGCCCATTCCAATGACGACGAGCCCCCATGACCGTCGAAGGTCGCCAAACGGGGTCTTACCCATGGTGATCATCTGAAAGGAAACAATGACCAGAAAGAGGCCGTAGGTACTGTCTAAGTTATATGGCAGATCTCCGGTGTAAATCTTGAACAGCAGCAGGCCAAAGAGGAGCCAGAATACTCCGAAGATGAGTAAGACGACAACTTCCAGGGAGAGATCGGATTCTTCCCTCATTCTTGCATAGCTTTGTTTTTGCTGGCGATCTGACGGCATTGAAGGATTTCCCCCTAGCTTTGAAATCAGATCATAAACAAATGAGCTACACCATTACGTTCATATTCATAGTTGGTTTTCTGTGGCTGCCCCGGTTGAACAGTATTGGCCTACCTGACGGAGGCCGTGAACTAAACACTGCATTGGCAGGGATCTGTCGTTACCAGTTTTGGGTATCGCTTGAGGACAGAATACCATGATTCGAGTGGGGGACGATAGGAAATTCACATGGTGCCGCGATTTCTTGTCAGAAATGAATGAGTAATACCGTTGAGATACCGTTGAGAAAGGAGTGGAGCCCAGTCCTCGAAAGGGGTACATGACGTTTGTCTAACGATGTATCCGCTGGGGAGGACCGGAGATGGAAAGACCAATATCGGATGTGGCGTCAGTGGTTAATGACATTTTCACTTTTGTGATGGCTGTATCCACGATGATGCTGCCGCCTCCTGTAAGTGGGGTAAACGCCGACCTCACGGTTCCCCAGCCGTACGAAAGCCGGATCCAACACTATGTTGCCCACGGCCGCTCCGATTCCTTGCGAACGGATATAAGCCCTCACTGGTTCCGACATGAATTGCCCCTTTCAGACCGGAAAGCCGTTGGATTCCTTTGTCCAGTTTTCGAGAGTACAATATAAGCAAGGCTACAGTAACATGTTCCTTACAATCAATGAATTTTTCCGTGATATTCATTCCAAGGTCCCAAATGCATTTTCGGTTTCTTGTGCCCGACCTCGACAGTCTATGTCGAACACCGGTCCAATACTCACTGTCCTTTCTTGGATGACTTTGACGTTCATTCTAGGGTCTTGCACAATAGAGTGAACAAGAGACAGTAATTCAGTGAGCTTTCGAGCATGGGATCGGCCTCTCCGTCTTCAGAATCCGTAGGCGATGCGGCAAATATCCCGTGGTGACGCATTTGCCCGCTTATTGTCAGGCTCCGTCCCGGACCTCATACCTTCCGGAATCCGCCCGAAAAAGATTCTTGTATCAGAACCTTGAGAGAAGGGGGCCTCCCAGTGTGTGTGCCGACGCAGACTCTCGGAACGAGAAAAATGAGTTGGACTAACCAGACCCGCGCACCACTATATTGTCGTGTCCGCTTAGGGGCCGATCTTTACCCGCATCCACAATTCTGTTAATATTAGCGCACAGGATACCTATTCCGACCGGAAGCAATGATTGGGGCTAAGCCGGAGAGCCGTATGGAAAAGTCTTCTTCCAATCCTCCTTATGAAGAAAAGCAGATTCGTTGCCCTAAATTGGGTGGGCCGGTGAACTTCGAATTCTGTCGTGTCGAGGAGCACGAACTCCCGTGCGGACGGGCTCTGGCCTGTTGGAGCAACTACTTTGATGTGGAAGCTTATTTTCGCCAACGACTCACCCCCGAAGACTTTGAAAAATGTTTTGTTCGACTTCAGCCCACCAAATTGTGTACTCTGATGGAATTGATAGAAAAGGCCCGCAAACTTACAGACTCGGTAGGCAAAGAATAATCAGCTTTGCTCTTGTGCTCTTTTTGATCACACTTTGATGAAGCAATACGGAGTTGGGGCGGAATGAAATTGGACGGCGTGGTAGAGCAGATCAGGCGCAAGATGGCGTCGCGAGGCATTCATCCGGAGGCCATCGAGAACTTCCTACAGATGGTCGAATGCATTAACGGTGAGCGCTCTGCATACGTGCCTGTGGACCGAGTTTCCACGCCCGACTCCGGCCTTCTCCTGAACACTCCGGATCCGAAAGATCTCGCAAAACTTGAGGCAAGAGGAAGATCCCTCCTAACAAAGGTCGCGGTCATCAAGTTGAACGGCGGCCGCAGCACCACCATGGGCGGAATGGTTCCCAAAGGGGTCCTCACAGCAAAGAAACGGACGCTCCTATCTGGAGATCATTATCGGCCAGATGGAGTCCATTCGCAGGACCTGGGGCATCGAAATGCCTCTGGTCCTTATGAACAGCTTCTTCACTCACGGTCCGACTATGGAGATCATCCGCCGCTTTGATCTCCCTGTGCTCACCTTCATTCAAAACCAGATACCGCGATTGGTGGAGGAAACTTTGGCGCCCCTCGAAAGCGATACGGACGAGGACTGGGTGCCACCCGGCCACGGAGACGTGTACGAAAGCTTGCAACGAACCGGACTCCTGGATAGTCTCAGGGAAAATGGCTGCAAGTGGGCGTTCATCTCCAATCTGGACAATCTGGCAGCTTCAGTTGAACCCTGGATATTGGGGCTAATCGCGGCTGAAAGGATCGAGTTCCTGCTTGAGGTAACCGCCAGGACAAAGGTGGACAGGAAAGGTGGAACTCTCATAGTGGGAAACGGCCGACTTGATCTCTTGGAGATCGCTCAAGTATCACCCGACGACAGGGAAGCCTTTATGGATATAAATCGGTTTCGGGTCTTCAACACCAACAACGTCTGGGTGGATCTGGACGCTCTCTCCACGTCCCTCAAAGAGAAGAGCCTTAGATTGCCGCTCATCCAGAATCACAAAACTATCGGAGCGCATAAAGTCATCCAGATTGAAACCGCAATGGGGGCGGCGATCGGATCTTTCCCACGCGCACGGGGCCTACAAGTTGGCAGGGACAGGTTTTTCCCCACCAAGAAAGTTGCCGACCTGTTTTTGCTGCAATCCGACGCCTGCGTACTGGATTCAATGGATAAGTTACAGAAAAATCCCCTGCGCCCGTCGTCATTGCCGTTGTGGCCGACGGTTTTCTTCGGACCGCAATTCTTGAATTCGCCCTTTGAGTTGCCCGAGCGCTTCGAGGACCCGTCTTCCCTGTCTCTCGTGAACGCATGTTCCCTGGAGGTGGCGGGGCCGGTTTTCTTCGAGCGAGACATAAGAATCGAGGGGAAGGTAACAATCAATGCCCCTCCGGGAGAAGTTTATCGCATTTCAAAGGGGACGGTTCTTAGAGCCGGCAAGTATCCCTGATATATGTAGGGCGGCCCGTGGCTGCCGATTGCGTCGGGCACTCGGGATCGCCCCCCTCACCCTTCCCTCTCCCGCCAGGGGAGAGGGTTTTCTTATCCCCCTCCCTTGACGGGAGGGGTTAGGGGAGGGTGATTTTGGCGCAATTCTCAACCCTGTTCACTATAGTTGGCATAAGGACCAGCAAAGAAAGGAACCAGCCATGCCGGATTCTGGACAAAAGGGACTGAGTGCTTTCAAGGCGTATGATATTCGCGGTCGTATCCCCGATGAACTCAACGAAGATATGGCTTACAAGATAGGAAGAGCTTACGCTTCTCTGCTGAAACCCTCAAGAGTTTGCATGGGCAGAGACGTTCGTCTTTCCAGCGCTGCTATCTCCCGGGCCGTAGCAAGAGGAATCAATGACTTGGGTTGCGATGTGCTGGACATAGGACTCTGTCCCACTGAAGAAGTCTATTTTGCAACTTCGCATTTCAAGCTCGACGGCGGAATCATGATCACCGCCAGCCATAATCCTATGGATTACAACGGCATGAAGCTGGTTAAGAAAGAATCGAGACCCATAAGCGCGGATACCGGCCTTAAGGATATCGAACGAATGGTAGTGACCGAAAGTTTCCAGCCGGAGGCAAATAAGAAAGGTGCCACTCAATCCGGAAGCTCACGGGATGCCTTCATAGACCATCTCCTGACCTATGTTCATCCGGAAAAGATCTCGAGGCTCAAAGTGGTCATGAACTGTGGCAACGGTTGCGCGGGGCCGGTTCTCGAAAAGCTCGAAGGCAGAATCCCCCTCGAGTTCATCAAGATCTTCCCGGAGCCTGACGGCACGTTCCCCAATGGGATCCCCAATCCTATTCTACCCGAAAACCAAGGTGTCACCGCTGAGAGCGTGATCGCACACAAAGCAGACCTTGGGATAGCGTGGGATGGAGATTCTGACAGATGCTTCTTTTTCGACGAAAAAGGCGGGTTCATCGACGGATACTATATTGTGGGCTTTCTTGCGAAGGCTTTTCTGAGGCGATATCCCGGTTCAAAGATTGTGCACGATCCTAGACTTGTCTGGAACACGTTGGAAATGGTGAAGGAGGCGGGCGGAATCCCTGTGATGAGCAAGGCCGGCCACGCGTTTATCAAAGAGCGAATGCGTGTGGAGGACGCTATTTACGGCGGCGAGATGTCTGCTCACCATTATTTCAGAGACTTCGCTTATTGTGACAGCGGCATGATCCCCTGGCTGCTCCTGGTGGAGACTCTTAGTGTTGAGGGCGGCCCTCTGTCCGAGATCATCCAGGCTAGGATGGACAAGTATCCCGTGAGTGGGGAAATCAACCGAACGGTAGCGGATCCCCATGGCGTGATCCAAAAGGTAGAAGCCCACTACAAAGACCAAGGGCCCGAGGTCGACCACATAGACGGCCTCAGCATGGAATTTCACAATTGGAGGTTTAACCTGCGACCGTCCAACACGGAGCCGGTAATCAGGCTCAACGTGGAATCTCGACAGGACAAAGAACTACTTCAGGGCAAAACCGCTGAAATTCTGGACCTGATCGAGAGCTTGGCTTCTGTTGCCACTTGACCGCTATGCCCGAGCGATTGATCATCATTTGTCTGATTCTGTCGGCGCCTCTTTGAGCATCTGGAGTTCAAATTGCCTTTTGTCATCGTTGGGCAGTTGCATAGTCTGGGAGGGCAAGGCAAACCTAATGCCTTCCGAATCAAATCTCTCCAGAATCTCCAGACAGGTCTTCTGAAGCCATGCTTGATAATCCCACCAGTTGGGTGGATGATACCAGGCCATTATCGTGATGTTTAGGCTCCAATCTTTGAAAGCGTTAAAATAGACGCGGGGTGGAAAATCCTGTGTCATGCCTTCGTGATCACGAAGAATTTCTCCAAGGATCTCAACCGCACGTCGCACTTTGTCCGGAGGAGTCTCGTACGATATTTCGATATTTGTGGACCACCGTATGTTCGGTCTTCGCCCCACATTTTGAAGTGGAGAATCGATTATTTTGCTGTTCGGCATGGACAAGAGATGGCCGTCCGCGGTCCTGATACGAGTGCTCCTGAATCCGACCGATTCTACTATCCCCTCGTATTTGTCGATGACGACTTGATCGCCGATCTGAAAAGGCTTGTCAAAGATTATGGTCAAAGTACCCAGGAAATTTGCCACCGAGTCTTTGGCCGCCAGGGCAATCGCAAGGCCCCCCAGGCCCAGGGAAGCGATCAGAGGTCCCATCTGTATGCCCGTGACATTCTGAATGACCATGATGCTCCCTATCAGGACTACCACGATGCGCAGCGTTTTGCCCACGATACCGGCCAGCAATTGATCTATTTTGCTTTCACTTGCACCCGCCCATGTTCTGACTCGAACATCGGACAGAACCACCAAACGATAAACCAGCCAAATGATTGCAACGGAGCCGCCAATGTCCGCGGCCTTTCCGGCTGTACCCCGAAGCAATTCCGTGCCTTGGGTTTCGTGAAGTTGAACGAGCAATAAGGACAGCGCAACATAGATTCCGTAGACCCATATAAAAAGTGAAAGGGGCTTTGAAAGAGCTTCAAGAACAAGCGCCATCCAAGGCAGGGGCCTTGTTGCCGATATGATTGCTTGAACCCGCTTATGTATCAGCCCGCGAACTACTCGGTCCAGAACGCCCACCAGAGCTAAGACGAGGAAGCAAACCAGCATGCTCAACAACGTTATCCCTCTGAAAATGTTCAGGCCGAGCCGGAGACCTAGGGTGCTTGACGTTCTGTTTCCCACTGCCTGAAGCTCGCGCTCAAGCTGTTGCACCGCGTCATCGATCGCTTCGGCAGGGATCGGGGAGACTTTTTCCGATGAAGGCAAGATGTTGCTGGTAGGAGCTTTTTCCTGCTTCGTTTCATTGCGCGGCGCCGGTACGATGACCTGAGCTTGAGAGTCGCCGGCAGCCACCGACATAAAAATGATGGCTGCCAAGAGGCCCGCAGCTAAAGCCAACCGTTTTCGTAACCGTGTACGGGTCATTTTGTGACCGCCACAAAGACAGTGTGCCAAAGCTCTTAGAATGATTGACATTGTAGCACGAATCCCCTCACCCTCTTTCCCTCTCCCAAAGGGAGACGCAATGGTGCAACGGGTACAAGTGGCTCCTTATCCAACATACAAGGGCCGGGGTGAGGGAAATGAATGAAATGAAAACTCAGATCGTGGCACAATTAGGACCACACTCCGAATTTTGAGACAGTTTCCGGCGCCCGTCTCACAGCAGGCCGGCGTCACGTTTCAAACCGGGTATTCCGCTTTCTCGGTGAACGATCACAGAATACAGTTATTCTTGGCAATCCCTTATCCCTTGCGAAATTCGATGCTCGCCCATGCCGGACCTTCTTGTCAAACAAAAAGAGTTTTCTTGACAATTATGAGCAAATGCTCATAATGGATCGGAAGGTGACTTAAATGGCTCGTCCCAAATGCTGTCGAAGAATCAGCGAACAACCCGCTTGCAGCGTTTTCAAGCCGGCCGGGATACCGATTTCCGTTCTCGACGAGGTTGTTCTCTCGATGGATGAATTCGAGGCTATCCGGCTGGCAGATTTGCACGGGCTTTATCACGAGCAGGCAGCAGAGCGCATGAATGTGTCACGCCAAACTTTCGGAAGGATTGTGGAGTCTGCAAGACGTAAGATCGCTCAAGCCTTATCTAAAGGTCTTGCACTGCGCATCGAGGGAGGAGAAGTGGAATTGCCTGAAGAGCGAACGTTCAAGTGCGATGAGTGCCGGCACACATGGGGCTTGCCGCATGGAACGGGCAGACCTCTGGAATGCCCCGAATGCAAGAGTAGATCTATCAGCCGCTTTGAAGATGATGGAGGCCTTCGGAAAGGGGGAGGAAACTGCCAAAGGAAACAATGCCGCAGCCGCAGGACGTGAGGGATCCAGTTTAGCCGGTTTCAGACTTTCATGGAGCCACGCTCGTGCCGTCCGGCTCGTGCTTGCCGCACGGATGAGCTTCGCACATCTGTGGCACCAACATTGAAAAGATTAAATGAGGAGATTAAACGATGAAGATTTGTTTTCCTGCTGAAACATTACAAGGAATGAACAGCGTTGTTTACGACCATTTCGGATCCGCTCCCGGCTTCGTCATCGTCGACACACAGGACATGAACGTGGCAGAGATTCAGAATGGTGACCTCCATCATGCTCACGGCATGTGCCAACCCTTGAAAGCCTTGGGAGGCCACGCAGTTGATGCTGTGGTCGTGGCGGCTATCGGAATGGGAGCGCTAAGGGGGCTGCTGGCCCAAGGAATCACGGTATTTCGCGCCGTCCAGGGAACAGTTGGACAGAACATCGATCTTATCCAGCAGCAGCAACTACCTCAGTTTGATGACAAGTTCACCTGCGCGGGTCACGCAGGTGGTGGATGCGCCCACTCGTGATGCCGGTTTGCGTCCAGACGAGGAAGATTGGGGGAACCGTCTTTACAAAGAAGGTTCCGCCAATCTTGCCGTGCGGGACTCAAACCTGTCTCACATCTCTTTCAATTCTTCGGCTCTAATGGGCAGCCGCCGGATGCGCTTGCCGGTAAGCGCGAATATGGCATTTCCCACTGCAGGTGCAATTGGCGGCACTCCGGGTTCCCCGATTCCGGTCGGCGCTTCCTGGCTCGGCACGATATGAACCTCAACTTTCGGCATTTCGTTTATTGCCAACATCTGGTAATTGTTAAAATTGCTCTGCTGCACCCGGCCGTCTTTCAAAGTGATGGCGCCGTACACGGCCGCGGTCAGGCCATAGGCTATTCCGCCCTCCATCTGGGCCTCGATGGTGTTCGGATTCACCACCCTCCCGCAATCGACCGCGCACACTACCCTATGGACACTCACCTTTCCCTCCGGGCTTATCGAGACCTCTGCTACCTGGGCGACGAAGCTTCCGAAGGACTTGTGCAGGGCTATACCACGGCCGCGACCTTCAGGGAGTGCAGAGCCCCAATTCGCCTTTTGTGCAGCCAATTCTAAAACGGCTCGATTCCTGGGGTGCTCGGCGAGCAGGTTGCGGCGGAATTCATAGGGATCTTTACCTGCCGCATAGGCCAGTTCGTCTATAAAGCTCTCGACGACGAAAGAAGTGTGTGAGTGACCGACTGAGCGCCACCATTGCACCGGTACCACAATTTTGGTCGTGTGGAGGTCAACGAGGATGTTCGGGATCTCGTACGGCATGTCGAAAGCGCCTTCAACCGACGTTTCATCTATGCCGTTCTTGAACATGGCTCCTTCAAAGGGGGTTCCCGTTATGATGGACTGGCCGACAATAGTCTGATGCCAGGCGACTATGTTTCCGTCAGAGTCGAGTCCTCCGGCGATTCGGTCGTACCACATCGGGCGATACCAGCCGCCTTTCATGTCGTCTTCACGGGTCCAGATTACTTTGACGGGGGCCTTTGCAGCCTTGGCGACTTCCACTGCCAGGACTACGAAATCGGACTGGGGATTCGCGCGGCGGCCGAAGCCTCCGCCAAGGAGTGTCGTATGAATCTTGACCTGTTCGGGTTTCAGTCCCGCGACCTGAGCGGCCGCGTTTCGGTCCCCGGTCTGAAACTGCGTTCCTGTCCAGATCTCGCAACTGTCGGCACGGAGATCAACGACGCAGTTCAGCGGCTCCATAGGGGCATGAGCGAGGTAAGGGACTTCATAATCGGTGCTCAGTTGTTTGGTCGCATTCTGAAGCGCCTGATGGGGATCGCCCTCTTTCCTCGCGGGGGCTCCCGGCTCCTTCGCCAGGTCCGCATACTCTTTCCGCATGCCATCCGTGGAAAGGTCCGCGTTTGGGCCTTCATCCCAGACTATATCGAGCGCGTCCCGCCCCATTTTTGCCGGCCAAAAACCCGACGCAACAACTGCAATGCCAGACGGCACTTGAAGCACATCCTTGACGCCGGGAACAGCTTTCGCCTTTTCGGCCTTGAAGCTCTTCACTTTTCCGCCGAACACCGGAGGCCTCTCGACGACGGCGATGAGCATACCGGGTATATTTACGTCGATTCCGAAGATACCCCGGCCAGTGGTCTTTTCAGGAATATCCAAACGTTTTACCGGTTGTCCGATGATTTTGAATGCCAAGGGATCTTTTAGTCGGACTTCTTTAGGCACCGGCATATTCGAGGCTTTGTCAGCGAGTTGACCATAGGTCAGGCTTTTGCCGCCTGAATGGATCACTCTTCCGTTCTCAGCCCGGCAGCTTGCTTTGTCCACCTTCCACAGGTCCGCGGCCGCGGCGATGAGCATTTCCCGGGCGCTTGCACCAACCTTGCGTAATCTCTCCCACTCGCTTAATACACTGGTACTGCCCCCGGTCCCTTGAATTCCCCATTGAGTATGGTTGTACGCGGGATCCACCGGTGCTGCTTCCACTATAATCCTGCTCCAATCGCATTCGAGCTCTTCGGCCACGAGCATTGGCAAGGAGGTGTACACTCCTTGTCCCATTTCAGAATGGTTAACGACCAGAGTGATCGTTTCGTCGGTGCCGATGCGAATGAACGGGTTCAGCGGAAAAAATCCTCCCATATCGCCGGCTGCTTGAATCGACGAATGCCGCGTACACGGTGAAGAGGCGACCATCATGCCTTCCCCGGCCTTCATCTCAGATGCTCGATGAATTGCGCGCCGAATGCGCTGATATGTCCCGCACCGGCAAATATGGCCGGACATGGCTTTGTCAATATCCGTGTCCGTTGGTATGGGATGCTCTGCCAAGAGGGCCACAGCGCTCATTATCTGGCCCGAATGGCAGTAACCGCACTGCGGAACTTCCTCTTCAATCCAGGCCCTCTGCACACTGTGATTCCCCTCGGCAGAAAGCCCCTCGATTGTGGTGATCTCCTGCCCCGCCACCTTCGAAACTGGAGTACGACAGGACCGGACTGCTTTTCCATCCACGTGCACAGTGCATGCGCCGCAGCGCGCGATACCGCATCCATATTTTGTACCGGTAAGGCCAAGGTCATCCCGGATCACCCATAAGAGCGGAGTATCGGGAGCGACGGCAACCGAGTACTCTTTGCGGTTGACATTGAGTTTCAACTGCGGGAAGTTTTTTGGTTCAATTCTCTCGGTCATGGATTCCCCCTTGTTTTCATCTGTTGTGCAAGATAGCCGACTAATTTGCGGGCAGAGCCCGTGCTTATTCAATTGTGACTAAGTATATGCGTGGCCTATATGCGCTAGTATTGCCCGGAGGCTCTTCAGAATTTTCTTACCTGATGCCGACACGACTGCCCTAATTTAGCACAGTTTGACATATAATTACGGCAGACACATGTAACAACAAAATGTTGCAGATTCAACTCCTGCCCTCGTAAGAGGCTTCGGAAGGGATTACTTCAATTTCTTCCTTGGCAGCTCGGCGGAGTATAGTTATCTTGGTCGGTTGGCCGACCGGCCATTCGGTCAGAAAGCGATGCAGGTCATCCAGAGTAGACACCGGCCGGTCAGCAATTCCAATGATGAGGTCACCTTCACGCATTCCAGCACGGCCTGCCGGTCCGTCCAAATACACCCTGATGACCTCGACAGCATGCTCATTGGGGAGATTGTGCAGTGGTACCAGACGCCGATCCAAACGACGTATGCCACCTACAAGCCCGAGGTGACCGCGCCTCACGCGCCCCTGGGTAATCAACTGGGAGACCACCAAATTTCGCGGTGTTGGCTGGGATAGCGAAGCCGATTCCCTGGGCCATTGCTATTATTGCAGTGTTAACACCCACCAGGTGTCCCCTGGAGTTAACAAGTGGCCCCCCCGAGTTGCCCGGATTAAGAGGCGCGGTATGTTGAATGATGTTCTCAATCAACCGCCCATCGCGGCTCCGAAGCGCTCGCCCGAGTGCGCTAATCACCCCTATTGACACGGTGGAGTCAAAGCCTAAAGGATTGCCGATGGCGATCACAAGTTGGCCAACTCGAAGGCTGCCCGAATCACCAACGGTAGCGTAGGGCAATCCCGACGCGTCAACGCGGATTACTGCGAGGTCGGTAGGCGGGTCCTCGCCCACAAGTGTAGCCTGATGAGTGACCCCGTCCCTGAACTTCACTTCAATCGACTCCGCGGCGGAGACAACATGGCTATTGGTGAGGACATAACCGTCCGGAGCAATAACAACGCCCGAACCGGTTCCGCCCATCGGAAAGGCCTGTCGCTCATCCCTGGACTTGATGCGGACCACGATACTCACGACAGCCGGAGCGACTGCTTCCACCACGGTTTCAACTCCGCGGGAATATGCATCCAGTAACTCTACGTCGTTGAATTTTGCTTCCCGTACGTGGCACTGGTGGCCCACCGGATCTACTTTGCCACTATTTCCCTGTTCGCTTTGAGAATGCTCGGACACGTCTTTATCCTCAGATTAAGAGCAGCAATCGAATCTGCGTCCAACAGCCGCTTTATCGAGATCTCAATGGTCTACACAATTCTGCCACCCCCTAAAGGCCAAGGGGATACCATTACCACTATTTTATGGGCGTGCCCTCTGGAATGCTCGAATCCACTTCACAAATTGCTACTTTGCCATTTTTGTCGGCAGCGGCAAGGATCATACCGTGGCTGACGCCGAATCTCATCTTTCTGGGTTTGAGATTGGCTATCACAAGCACGGTCCTACCTATCAGGTCTGAAGGCTCATAATGTCCTTTGATTCCGGCGAAGACTGTCCGGTTTTCGCGGCCCAGATCCACTTCCAGTTTAAGAAGCTTGTCCGACCCTTCGATCGTCTCCGCGGACTTGACCTTTGCCGCCCGGATATCCATGCCGGCAAAATCTTCTATGGTGATCTCATCTTTGAAAGGCGGCACTTCAGGCAAAGGCGGAGCCTCCTTTTTAATGCCACCCTCACGGCCTAACTCCACAAGTTTTTCGAGGGCTCCAGGTTCGAGACGTTCCAGAAGCTTATCAAAAGTTCCTATTTCAGCATTCTGGAGATCGAACTTGGCGTCCTCCCAGGTCATGTTTCCCAGTCGGAGTATTTCCTCGACTCTCCGGCAGTACGAAGGGAGGACCGGCTTCAGCAGCACCGTAATTATTTTTATGCAGTTCACCGCGAAGGTGAGGTCATTTCTCGCTTGCTCCGGGTCGTTCTTTATTACGGCCCACGGCGCGTTTTGTTGGACGTAATTGTTGGCTATATCTGAAATGGATAGGATGTTGCGCGTAGCCTGGTTGAAACGAAGCTCAGCGTAATCATCCCGTGCCCTATCGACGAAAGCCCCCACTTCGTTCATGAGTTCGTGGGCCGCTTCGGGCAGGGTCCCGAGTCTGGACTCCAGCCTCTTGTTAAGAAAACCAACGGTGCGGCTGATGAGGTTGGTGATGTTGTTCACCAGTTCCGCGTTGGTGCGGTTCACAAACTCCTCGATGTTCAAATCCAGATCGTCGATGGAGTTGCTCATCTTGGTCGAGTAGTAGTAACGGAGGTACCAGGGATTAAGAAAACTCGCGAATTCTCTGGCCGTTATGAAGGTTCCCCGGCTTTTGGACATCTTACGCCCATCGACAGTGAGGAAGCCATGAACATGGACCGCTGTGGGGATCCGGTAGTCCGCAGCGCTCAAGACTGCCGGCCAGAACAAAGTGTGGAAATAAGCAATATCCTTGCCGATGAAATGATGAATCTCTACGTCCGCTGCCGGGTCGAGCCAATAGTCTTCTGCTTTGCAATTCCCGTGACTTGCGCAATAATGCTCGGTAGCTGCAATGTAGCCTATGGGAGCATCCAGCCACACGTAGAAATATTTGTCCTGTTCCCCAGGAATCTTGAACCCGAAATAAGGACCATCACGTGAAATATCCCAGTCCTGAAGACCTTGGTCCATCCAGGTGCCGACAAAGGCCCGGACTTCATCCTGCAGGTGGCCGGGTTCGGCAATCCACTGGCTCAAGAAGTCGTTGAAATCCTTAAGTTGGAAAAAGAAGTGCTTGGATGTTCGCAGCGACGGTGGCGCGCCGCATATAGCGCATTTGGCGTCGATAACTTCGGTTGGCCGATATGTCGCGCCGCATACCTCGCAAACATCCCCATATTGATCCGGAGCTCCGCACTTCGGGCAGGTCCCCTTGATGTACCTGTCGGGAAGGAAACGGCCACAAACCTCGCAATAATACTGCTCGATTTCACGAGTGCTGATGTGGCCCTTTTCTTGGGCCCGCAGATAGATAATCTCGCAGTGGCGCCGATTTTCGGGCGAGTCTGTGGTGTAGAATTCGTCAAAACTTATTTCAAATCCGGCAAAATCTTCTTTGTGCCGTTCATGAAACTCGTTAACGAGTTCTTCGGGCTGATTCCTCTTTTGGCCGTGTTGATCTCTATGGGAGTGCCGTGCGCATCCGACGCGCACATGTAGATCACGTCCTTCCCGATAAGGCGAAGAAATCTCACGTAGATGTCAGTCTGAATGGTACTCGACCAGGTGGCCCAAATGTATGTCGCCGTTGGCGTAAGGGAGGGCGCTAGTGATCAAAAACTTTGGCAACGTTGCCTCCTGTTATGTGTCGCTATGCGATGTCGTCGGCCCGCAATATGGATACAAAGATAGTTCCGAGGGCTCGCGCGGTTTTGCCCGGTACTCTGTTTGGCAAGTTCGGCACCGTATTCCCGCCGGTCGCCATCGCAGATAACGCAAGTGCATGACCTGATGCAGTAACACTCAGCAGGACCGGCATCTCGCCGGTCAGCAAGAAAAACGAATGACCGGCAATCTCGCGTTCCGCGGGACGGACCTGCTGTGCAAATGGCACCCTACTCATGAAACGCAGCACAGTTTGAGCCTATGGCGGGCAGATCTCAATGCCGGTCGACCGGCCAACTACTCGGGCACTATCTCAAGGGCTTCGATGTTTGGGTCCTTTTCCTTATCAATCTTAAAAACCTTGGCCTTCATAACAATAGTTTCCATTTCCTTCAACTTGTCCAAGACCTTCGCTTTATCCTTCTTCATCCACACCTTGTTCAGGGTTATGTAGCTGACTCGATCCGCTATTAAGAAGTTTACGTAGTCTTCGCCTAATGGACAAGGAAGGTCCCCTTTCTTGAAGTACCGTACTGAGAAGACAATTTCTTTGTCGAGGAATTTGTTCGGATTCTCCGTCAAACCCACGATGGTCAAGTTTTCGTCCAGATCTTTGTAGACTCCTCCCTTCAGGTACTTAGTTGCTCCACAAGCCGAGACAGCAAAACAAGCGATTAGAATTGCAATAAGTCTGTTACAAGAGGCCATACTCTCACTTTCGTGACCAAACTTGCGCAGTCGTATAGCATAAAGAAGAGGGGGCGGAAAGTCAAAAGGATTTGATTTGACCGAGGAAACGGAAGACCCAAGGTAGCCCATCAGCCACCAGTAGGAGAGAGGTTGACGCCTCACTGTCGTTGCGAGAGCCTGGGCCCGCAGCAATCTCCGTTTTCTTCGCCCCTCGCGAGGCTGGAGATTGCTTCGCTGCGCTCGCAATTTCGAGCCCTACCCCGCGGGACGGATTTCGTGCACCCGGAGCCATGTGGTCATTGACTTCCCGCGGTCCATCGCATAAAATTTGGTGTAATCGAGGTAGGACCGCCGGTTACCCGACGGCCCCCTCACGGATCCCGGCGTGCGGTATTCTCGCACCGGGCTCTTCAGGGCTGCTCGCTTCCGCATTGTGATGCTATTCCCCGCAGTGAGGTTGGCATGAGAAACCCCGGTTCAGCAGACCGGCTCATGTTTCCTTTGCGGGCTACGCAGCCCTGTCGCTCCCTTCCCCATGTGGTCGGTTCTCCCGCCTCGGAGTACTATGGAGCGATCTGACTCCCCATGATCCGCCAGGCGCCCTTCGTTTCTTGCGTCGGAACACCCTACCCTCTTATGAGGGAGACCATGGGGCCTCCCAGGTTCCTGGCATCTCTCTTCCTGCGTGCCACGCTCTCTGACCCCGGCAGGCCCTCCAGGATCTCACCAGTAACGATCCTCTTGTGTTGGCTTCCGGTTTGCTAACACCGTCGCCACCTGCTCTAATGACGTAACGAGGCTGAATCGCTTAAGGGAGTGCGGTCTCCCCTGCGGCCCACAGGATTCTCTGTGTACGCTTCGGATATTTCGTTCGTTTGCCCTAAATTGCATCCTCCTAATATCCGCAACACTCGATACGGGTGGCTGGTTAGGCCTTACCCGACAGGGACTCTCACCCTGAAAGAGATGCCAAGCTTGGCCTGGCGCACTAGCATTTGTCTAAAGGCCCTTCCGAATGCTACATTCCCGCATACCCGGGAATGCACGAGAGGAAGTTTTTTTGTTGAATCGGTATAGTTAATTCCAAAAGCTTCTCACGGCTGGGGGTGGCGCACTGACCGTCATGGGAAAATAGATATTGTTGGGTTCAGTGTTCCGGCTGCCCATAACGGATTTGACAAGTCCACCTACAGGTGATAAGAAGATTAACAGTGATGGGGTGAGAGCATCCACAGAGAAACTCCATCCCGGGATATACCCCGTAGACCGTACCGGCCTGAAGAAATTGAGTTGAACCATCCCCACCGAGTTGTGAGTTGAATGGCCCTTCGCGGAAGGGATTTCTTGGCCCGAAAGGTTTTTTGTTACTAGAGGTCTTTGACGACCGAACTTTTGCTCTGCTGAAATGTCCTCATCAAACAGGGATTGGATTAGTATAGAGCGAATGGAGATGGGGCCGGGGCATGGACCCCATGAAGTGCTTGCAAGGCTATCGGATATTTGTGGTCTTGTCCTTTGGACTCTCTTGAGATCATTGTCCAGGGAAATGAGGAATGCTGGCTCCCTGGAGTTTAAACCGCACGGCAAACCTTAGGAAATCATATCTGAGAAATGCATCGTACCATTAATGCTCCTCGATACGAGGAGCCAGTAAGCATTGCGTGATAGGACTACCAAGCGCGCTCGAATTGCGGCGTGAAGATGAGCGAGGGAAATCCAGCCTCGCGTCCCGACCCGATGAAGGCAAGACGTTATAGTGAGCGGGGGGGAGGTTAGATCGCCGAGAGTTAGATCGAAGGCTTCTTACGCAAAGCGCTTCGTGGAAAACAGTTGACAGCATCGTTGCGACCGATTATAGACCGATCTTCACTTTCAACATTGTGGTGAAGGAAATTTTTTTGTCGACCCCGTTGGCAAAGGACGGGGGGACACATAACGCAGAGAGGCCCAAAAGAGGCCAAGGAGGAAACATTTTGGAAAGATGTAAGACCTGTGGCAAAGAGTACACCTCGAATCAGACAATGACTTATTCGGTGTACGGCTATTGTTCGTGGGATTGCCTCATGAACAAGTCAAACCGCTACAACAACCAGAACAGACCCAATCGTCGAAACAACGGCCCGCGCAGCGACACCCGGCAGCATCGTTCGAAGTGGGTTCAAAACTACTAATGCAGGCATAACTGGAATCACCTGACTTTGGACCCCGCGCAAGAAATCTGGGTTGCAAGCCGGCCCACGACGAAATGGTAGAGACGGGGAGCGAACAGCTTATAAATTGGTCGGCATGATTCTTCTTTTGCCGCCTGTCGCCTAATCGACAGGCTTCCATACAGACAGAAAAAGAGTAAACTGAGTGTCAGGTTAGACCCGGCTCGCCGACGCAATCTGTCGGAAGCGAGAACCTGAGAATCAAGTTCCGTGGCTGCGAACGTCCACCCTCTTTCCCTCTGGGCGATCCGAGGGAGAAGAATGCAAATTTGTTGGGGGACCTTCGGAAAGCACCAGTTGCGAGAGTAGTTGCAAAGAATGACGTCCATTCTGCCATCCCCGAGGGAGATTCCGGAATATTCGCGGTGACAGGCATTTTGTCCGCCATTCCTGCGAACCCTGGATCAGTGTCTGGGGCAGGCGCCGGAATCCATACCGCGAACGCGGGGACAGGCCCCGTATCTAGTCCAGGGGGGACGGTGTAATTCCCGCAAATCGGACAAAAATTCGGGCTATTGCAATATTTACCGATTGTAGTCATGAGCTTGTTGTGAATGAGGGCTGGAAGTTCGGTTCTGTCCGGCCGAGGACACGGCGGCCGATGGTTCACTGAAGAGGAAGAGCTTGAGCCAACTGACTGTTCAAAAGGTTGTGGAAGAGATCGACTCGATTCATCGGGAACTCGCTCGCCTGTCCGTAGATCAACTCCGGGGTACCCCGTCTGCTCTGAACACGCTCGATATTATTGAATCTCACCCGGTTCCGTTAAGGCCAAAGACCATAAGTTTTCTGCGTAAGGCTCTCAAAGTAGCTGAAACCCAAGAAACGGCTCGGAGGATAGATCGAGCACTGTTCGCGTGCATGGACCTTGCGGTGGAAGAACAGACCGCCTCACTGGGGGACATGCTCAGATTCTACGTAGAGCGTGGAAGGATGCATGTGGGGACCGAAAAAATCCCCGCTCTTGAAGTCGTGCCGTGGCTTCAGATTCAGGCGGACTTTGCCAAACGGGAGGTCATGCAAAAGGAGAACACGATTTTCCTCAAGGGAATCATGAATCCCATGCTTCTCGGAATTCTCGAACTTTCCATTCGCACCGTGACCGAGCGATTTGGCTTCGAAAACTATGCCGCGCTTCTCAGAGGCCAAGAAGCAGGTCTCTTTTGACGAGCGTGCCCGCGAATATCTCGCAGTACCTCGTCCAGACTGAGGAAACATATCGCCGACGCATTGTGCCGTGGGTTGAAGAAAAAATCGGCAGGCAGTTTGAGAATCTGAGCCGTTATCATGCTCTGTACCTGCTTCGTATCCAACGATTTGACGAGTTTTTCCCGCTGTCCCGACTCAAGGAGATCATTCACAACACCTTCATGGGCTTGGGGTTTGATCTGTCGTCACGGCCCGATGTGATATCCCACATATCTGGCGCACCGGCCAAGAATCCTAACGGCATGTGTGTGGGAGTGGAGATACCGGGCGAAGTGCATGTGCTTATGAAGCCGGTGGGTGGACTCATAGACGTGGAGACCCTGCTCCACGAAACCGGGCACGCGTTCCTCTTGAGCCATTTTGATCCGGCTCTTCCCATCGAAGACCGGCGTCTGTATCGTTCACCCGCGCTTGACGAAGCGTTTGCTTTCCTTTTCATGGACCTCATTGACAACCCTGCCTGGTTAAGCGGTATTGTGGGCATGCCTTCAATCCAAGCTGACGCGCTCGCCGGCTTCGTGCATACCAAGCGGTTGTGTCTTATACGCCGGTACATCGGCAAGTTTCTGGCCGAGAAAGAGCTTCACGAAACTGGTGACATCAAGAATTCGGGCCCATATTGCCGGAACCTCCGAGTCGCGACCGGCTTCATCTATGAACCTGAGGGTTATCTTGTAGACATGGAATCGGATTTCTATGCGCTGGACTACCTGAGTGGTTGGGCTGCCGCGCATGTGCTTCGGAAGTTTCTTGAGTTGCGCTTCGGTGAGGAATGGTTTCGCTGTGCTGAGGCCGGCGCGTTCTTACGCGAAATGTCTGCGTCGGGACGTCGGGAATCGGCGGACCAGGTAATTCATTCTTTTTGCGGCGAGGTTCCGCGTCTGCCGGATTTCTCCGAGAAATAACTCATCAGTGATAACTGAATAGTTACTCTGCTGCCGGGTTTACTTCAATTCAAGAGTTATTTGATATAGAATATGAACTGTGAGGGGGCAGAGTGAATTCGACTGTGCCTGCTCCGGCATTGAGGGAGAAACCCACGAATGAATTTACACACCACAACCGAACATAGATGATGAAGGAATTTCGCACAATGGCCATCGGATCTATCAAGGAATACGCTGAATCAGACGGTCTATACGGCCAGGTAAACACTCAGTATGCTGAATTCGACGGGATCGCGCTCGAGTCAGGTGTTTTTCTCGGGCCTCTCACAGTGGCTTACGAAACCTATGGAACACTATCCCCGAGCGCGACAACGCGGTGTTAATCCTCCATGCCCTTTCCGGTGATGCGCATGCTGCCGGCATTGACGAGAACGGCAGACTAGGATGGTGGGACGCGATGATTGGCCCTGGAAAAGGGATCGACACCGAAAAGTACTTCGTCATCTCGTCCAATTGTCTCGGAGGATGCAAAGGGAGCACCGGGCCGTGTAGCATCGATCCAGCCACCGGCAAGCCCTACGGGAGGTCGTTCCCGCTCATCACCATGGGGGACATGGTTAACGTTCAGGCGCTGCTCGTGCAGCATTTGGGTATTGAGAAGCTACATAACGTTATCGGTGGATCTATGGGAGGAATGCAAGCATTGGAGTGGGCGGTCTGCCATCCGGACCAAGTCCGGTCGGCGGTGGTGATCGCCGCCACGGCAAGACTCTCGCCGCAGGGGATCGCGTTCAACTGGGTGGGCCGCAACGCCATTTACAGCGATCCCGCCCGGGCATGCCCGGATACCGAAACAGGCCACGTGTACCAAAAGATGGGGAAAGGTCTGGCGGTTGCACGCATGATCGGCCACATTACCTATCTGTCAGAAGAAACGATGGAAGCCAAGTTCGGGCGGAAGCTCAGACTCAAGGACGTAGACGGGTACAGCTACAGCTTGGGTGAGAATGGCATGGAGGGTGGAGAGTTCGAAGTAGAATCCTATCTGCAACACCAGGGCAGCAGCTTCATGCGCAGATTCGATGAGGATTCATACGTCATCATCACCAAGGCCATTGATTACTTTGATCTGGAGGGGACACATGGAGATCTTGTCACGGCATTCGCGAACATTACTGCGAAGATGATGATCCTCTCCTTCAATTCTGATTGGCTCTATCCTACTGCCATGTCGTTGGCCATGGTGCGGGCCCTTCAAGCCTCGCAAAAGCATGTATCTTTCGTCGAACTGGATTTGCCTTATGGGCATGATTCCTTCCTCGTGAGTGCCGGTATGCCGAGTCTGACGAGAATCATAAGAGGATTTTTGAAAAGTGTCCGCTGAAGTCATGGAAATTCGCACGCCATTTCACAAGTTTGAGGTCGGCTTCAACATAATTATCGACCTGATCACACCGGGAACGAGGGTGCTCGACCTCGGATGTGGCTCCGGAACTCTGCTGCAACGCCTTCGTGACGAAAAAGATGTGGAAGGATGCGGCGTTGAACTTGACCAGGAAAAAGTTATCCGGTCCATAGAAAGAGGCATCCGGGTAATGACACTGGACTTGGATGAAGGTTTGGAGGGATTCCCGGACTTTAGCTACGAATACGTAGTCCTGAGCCGAACGCTTCAGCAGTTAATGAATCCGGAAAGACTTATCAAAGAGATGCTAAGAGTTGGGTCCAAGTCTATAATCACATTTCCTAATTTCGGACACTGGAAGGTAATTCTGGAATACGTCCTTAAGGGACGAACGCCAGTGTGTGAGACCCACCCCCATCCATGGTACAACACCCCCGATATCCATCGTCTAACCATCAGGGATTTCAGAGCCTTCATCCAGGAGATGGGCGCCAAGATCGAAAGAGAAATCCACATAATAAACAATGTCCCCTACGAAGGCGCTTTCTGGGCCAATAGAAGAGCCGAATGGGGATGTTGCATGATTTCGACTGCCTGACACGTTCCCGCATTTAAGAAAATGGAGTCCGTCGATCCGGATTTTTTGGCTTGAACTCAACTCAAGGACAAATTATACTACGACAAATGATACCGGAGTTTTGGCGGCTTCAAACGGCTTGGTTTCGGGCGAGGGCCTGATACCAGGTTGTCGGTGGGCGCTGACACTCCTTGGGGTTCGCATTGGTGACAACCACAGAAATTGATCGCCCCGCGGGGGGGTATCAGTAAGTCGCAAACCCTTCAGTCTCGGTCCTAACCGGGTGAGCAGAATCCGCCCCTTAACCGATGGGGAATAGGGGATTTGGAAAGGGGGCCCAAGTTTTGGGCGTGCAACGCCAGCGGGATGGGTGTCTCTGAGGTCTCAGACCGATATGAGGAACGGGAGGAGTCGCTGAGCGACAGCAACTCTAAGTCAACCGACTACAGTGTCGAACATCGGACGTCGTTAGCGCAGGTTTGAAGGCTATGGCGAGAAGAAAATATTACTTTGATGATGAGGAGACGGCATTTTCTCTGGTTGAGGAGCCTCGTTTCTATAGGCTTAGAGTGGAGCGGTCCGCGATTGAGGAGACGCATGTCGAGGAGTTCCTCGATCGAACCGTTGAGTTGCTCAGCAGAGAACTCCGACAAAGGAATATTGATTGATTTTAAGGGGGTAAAGACTGTCTGCAGTGAGTTCGCTTTCCACCTCGGCGCGTATTACCAGGACGTAAAAGACAAGGGTCTCCAGGTGCGCTTCGTAAATGTAGACCCGGTCATAGAGCCCTACATAAGACGAGCGAATATTTCAGTGGTGCTCGACGTGCGTTCCAATAAGGCAGTGCTTAGCGCACGCGAGCTTGTGGATGACTTGTCCAACAATTTATCTGACGCAGAGTTGATGAAAAAACATGGGCTTTCCCCTCAAGGATTGGCGAGTCTGTACCGGAAGATGTTGCGTAAAGGATTGGTCACTCGCGATAGCCTCGCAACACGCATGGGCGTAGAAACCTGTGAAATTACCGTCAATCTCAACGGTAAAGTGAGTAAGGTCGCGGTAAATGCGACAGACGTGTTGAATGATCTCGGTGACAACGCATCTGATGCCGAAATCATGAGCAAATACAAATTGTCCCCCAAAGGGCTCCGTAGCCTGTTGACAAAATTGCACCGCAGAGGTCTGATCTCCAAGGCCACTCTCGACAGAACTAAAGCGCTCTCCAAGTAGTCCTTTCTTAATTATTTTTTCGGTAAGATCCGGTAGCATGCATGGCCCACTCGGGGCGACGGTTGATAAACCCGCCGGGAAAAACCGACCCGTTGAACTTCCCACGAGCGCACCGTCACTTGACGAGCGGCCCAAACTAAACTTAGAATAAAAAATTTGGTTGATCGCACGATTCCTCCCGCGGTTGCAATGAGGACGCTTCCAATGATCAGGCTCGTAAAGGGATTCCACGACATACTTCCGGACGAGACAACCAAATGGGCCTTCCTCGTGGAGAAGGCTCGAACTTGCCTGGACCGATTCGGGTTCAGGGAAATTATTCCACCGATCATGGAGCGTACCGAACTCTTCGAAAGAGGTATCGGCCAGGTCACGGACATAGTTGAGAAAGAGATGTATACGTTCGAGGACCGCGGCGGGGAGTCCTTAAGCCTCAGGCCCGAGGCCACCGCGGGCATCTTGCGCGCTGTTGTTGAACACTCCCTGTTGAAGCGCGATTCGCTGTTGAAGCTCTACAGCATAGGACCCATGTTTCGCAGGGAAAGGCCGTCGAAAGGGCGATTTCGCCAATTCTTTCAGGTGAACGCTGAGGTTCTCGGGGATGATTCCCCGTACACGGATGCCGAATCCATTGCCACGGCTTACGCGATCATGACGACCATCCGCGCGTCCGGACTGATGATGGAGATTAATTCAGTGGGTTGCCCGGCTTGTAGGCCCGGATATAGGCAACGACTGCGGGAATACCTTGAACCATTTCTCGATGAGCTGTGCGCGGATTGCCGGCGCCGATACGACACAAACCCTTTGCGAGTCCTCGATTGCAAGGTGCCGAGATGCACGGAAATAGCCAAAGACGCACCGGTTATCCTGGACAGTCTGGACGCTTCGTGTCTTGAGCACTTCCAGGCCGTGCAAAAGGGTTTGGACCTTCTAAAAATTCCTTATAGGTTGGAACCGCGAATGGTGCGAGGTCTCGACTACTACACGCGCACGGCGTTTGAAATCGTTCACAGCGAGCTGGGAAGGTCAAAGGCAGTCGGCGGAGGGGGTCGGTACGACAGCCTCTTGAAAGAATTGGGCGGCCCGGATGTTTCAGGCATAGGCTTTGCCATTGGTTTGGAACGCCTTTCTATGGGCATCAAGGATGATGACGAACGCTTTGCGAGATCCATAGACATCTACGTTGCCACTGTCGGGGAAAGCGCTCGAGAAACCTCTTTCAGCCTCGCCAACAGCCTCAGGGCAGCCGGAATTTCGGTGGAGGTGCGCGCTACGCTTCCACCAGCCTGAAGGGGCAGATGAAAGTCGCCGACAGAGTGGGCGCAAGAAAGGTCATAATGATCGGCGACGAAGAACTACGCCGACAGGAAGTGACGGTACGAGACATGAAGACCGGAGATCAGACCCCCGTTAGGATCGACACAATCGTAAGCTATCTCCAAGGAGACAAATCTTGAAACTCGACGCGTTGAACGGATGGGAACGGACACATCTGTCGACGGAAATCTCGGAGAAGGACGTAGACACTCAAGTCATTGTCATGGGTTGGGTCCTGCGACGCCGGGACCACGGCGGCGTCATTTTTGTGGATCTCAGGGATCGCCGCGGTCTCGTCCAACTCGTGTTTAACCCGGAGTATTCCCGTGACTCGCACGCTAATGCCCATGTGCTGAGGCCCGAATGGGTTTTGGCCGCGAAAGGTCTGGTGCGACGCCGCCCTGAAGAATCCCTGAATCCTGATTTGCCGACAGGAACCATAGAGGTATTCGTCGATGAAGTGAAGATCCTGAACCGGTCCGAGGTGCCCCCCTTTCCGCTGGATGACGATACCGCTCCGACCGATGCAGTGCGCTATCGCTATCGGTACCTTGATTTGCGACGAACTGACGGCCCCCGAAACAATCTTCTGATTCGACACCGGGTCATATCCATGATTCGGGATTTTCTGAACAGTGAAGACTTCACGGACATTGAAACCCCGTTCCTTACCACAAGCACGCCGGAAGGGGCCAGAGACTACCTCGTTCCGAGCCGGATATCTCCTGGAAGCTTCTACGCTCTTCCACAGTCGCCGCAGATCTTCAAGCAGATTCTCATGGTTGCGGGCTTTGAGCGCTATTACCAGATCGTCCGCTGCTTTCGCGACGAAGATCTTCGTGCCGATCGTCAGCCAGAGTTCACGCAGTTGGACATCGAAACATCCTTTATCGAGGAAGACCGATTGTTCGATATTATCGAGAGGATGATGTCCAAGATCTTCAGAGAGGTTCTTGAAATTCCTCTTACACTCCCGTTCCCTGCCCTCACCTACGACGAAGCTATGGCCAGATTCGGTGTTGATAAGCCTGACATCCGTTTCAGGATGGAACTTGAGGACCTGACGGACATCGTAAAAGATACGGGCTTCGGCGTCTTCCGGTCTGCCGTAGAAGCCGGCGGGATCGTGAAAGCGCTCAAGGTGGAACGAGGGGAGAGGCTTTCCAGGAAAGATCTGGACGATCTACGCGACTTCGCCGCGATTTTTGGTGGCAAAGGAGTTGCGTACACCCGCATCAAGGAAGCCGGTGAATGGCAGTCGCCCATCGCCAAGTTTCTTAGTCCGGAAGAACGCTTGACTATTAACGATAGGATGCAAGCGGTTCCGGGAGACGTCATACTTTTTGCCGCGGATGCCGTCCGGGTGGTGAACGATGTGCTGGGAAATTTGAGAAACAACCTGGCCGAAAAGCTGGGCGACATCCCGGAAGGAAAATTCGATTTTCTCTGGATAACCGAATTTCCAATGTTCGAATATGATGATGAAGAAAAGCGTTACAAGGCCATGCACCACCCCTTTACATCTCCTAGAGAGGAAGATCTGGCGTTGCTCGAAAATGATCCTGCGCGGGTTCGCGCCGGCTTACGATCTTGTCCTCAACGGCTCCGAAATCGGCGGCGGAAGCATAAGAATCCACAGGGATGAGGTTCAACAAAAGGTCTTTTCGGCCCTTCAAATCAACCCGGAGCAAGCGGAAGAGAAGTTCGGCTTCCTTTTGGAAGCCCTGCGCTACGGTGCGCCGCCTCACGGGGGAATAGCACTCGGAGTGGACAGGATCATGGCTATTCTGACCGGCTCAGAGTCGATCCGGGACGTGATCGCTTTCCCCAAGACGCAGAAGGCAACCTGCCCGATGACCGGCGCGCCAACCACTGTGACTCCGGGACAGCTTAAAGAGTTGGGCCTAAAGGTGATTGTCAAGAAGTAACGAAAGAGGAGAGTATCCGTTCAGTTGCTCGGGGGATGTTGCAGAACAATATTTCACCGCAGAGAACGCAGAGGGCGCAGAAAAAAATCATATAATTATTCTCTGCGATCTCCGCGGTCTCTGCGGTGAGGTATCTGTTGCTTTCTGATGTGAAAATTACCCGCTTAACTGAATAGGCACAGAGGAGACCGACAATGGCTAGTTGGGACCCCAAAAAAGGCGTTCTCTATCACGAGTTCAACAAGTTTCACAAGGAGAGGTCCCTTCGTGATGTAGGCGAACCGAACCTTTTGCGAAATATCTTCCCCTACGCGGAAGTTCCGAAGGTGGACTTCGATTTTGCGATATTGCCGATTAATCCGGCAAGGAATTTCCTTATCACGGATACCACTTTTCGGGACGGGCAGCAGGCCAGACCACCCTTTACTGTGGATCAGATCTCCGCTCTTTGATTTTCTCCACAAGCTATCCGGGCCCCGTGGCATCATCCGGCAATCGGAATTCTTCCTTTATACGAAGAAGGATCGTGAAGCTCTGGATCGGTGCCGAGATAAGGGGTACCAGGTACCCGATGATTACCGGCTGGGTCAGAGCCCAAAAGAAAGACCTGGCGAATGTGAGGGCCGCGGGTCTTACGGAGACCGGCATCCTGACGTCGGTCTCGGATTACCACGTCTTCCTCAAGATGGGGCTGGATCGCAAAAAGGCCATGGACAAATACGTGGACATGGTGCGAGCTACGCTTGAAAAGGGGATCGTCCCCAGATGCCACTTTGAAGACATCACCAGGGCGGACATTTACGGCTTCTGCGTGCCCTTGGCTCAAAAGCTTATGGAAATCCGTGAACAAGCGGGAATGGACGTCAAGATACGCCTTTGCGATACCATGGGCTTCGGAGTCACGTATCCGGGCGCGGCGCTTCCCCGGAACGTGCCCAAGCTTATCCGAGCGATGATCGATGACGCGAATGTCCCGGAGGACCTGCTCGAATGGCACGGACACAATGATTTTCACAAGTCAGTGATCAATGCGGTATATGCATGGCTCTACGGATGCTCCAGCGTAAACGGCACTCTGCTGGGCATAGGAGAGCGGACCGGTAACACTCCTATCGAAGCCCTGATGATTGAGTACATGTCCATAAGGGGCCGGGTGGACGGAATGGACACGCTCGCCATAACCGAGGTTGCAGAGTATTTCGAGCGCGAACTGGGGCACCATATTCCGGAGAATTACCCCTTGCTGGGTAAAGCGTTTAATGCCACCAGTGCAGGCGTCCACGCAGACGGAGTGCTGAAAAACGAGGAAATCTACAATATCTTCGACACGACAAAAATCCTCGGCAGGCCCCCTATAGTGAACATTACCGACAAGTCGGGCCTCGCAGGAATTGCGCACTGGATCAACACCAAGATGGATGTGCTAAGGGATGAAAAGGTCGAGAAGAGCCATCCGGCCATCTCCAAAATCTACGACATTATCAACGAGATGTACGAGGCAGGACGCGTCACCGCCATGTCGGACAAGGAGATGACCGCCCTCGTCAAGCGGTATATGCCCGAGCTCTTCATATCCGACTGGGATCGCATGAAGCTTATTGCTCGGGAAATGGCGTTCAAAATTGTGGAACGCTTCACCGAAACACCGGAAATGAAATCAAGCAAGACCAAGACCAAAGAAAAGGCCATGACCGAATTCCTCAATAGGTACCCATTTATTCAGTTACTGCTACGTCGCGGACATGCAAGGGAAGAAGGTCACCGAAAACATTACGGACATAACCGAGAAGGCCAAATACGTGAAGTTCAAGCCCCACGAGGACTTTTCCGACCGGGAGTGGTTCATCCGGCCGGTCAAGGACGGCAAGATCCACGTGGTAGGACCGTTCACTTCTAGAATCACAGGAGCGCTCTGCATCACAGTCTCTGCTCCTCTGAGAGACAAGAAGGACAAGATGATCGGTGTGTTCGGCGTGGACATCCGGCTGGAAGAACTCCTCAAGGTGGAAACCGAACTCATGGAAGAGCACGGTGTGGAGTTCACCGAGACCGACATCCGAGCATTGACCAAAAATACCGGGATCAATAAATTGCTTTTCCTGGTTACCAGGCTCTGCCTGGTGACCCGCATTTCCGGGCTCTGCCCGGACTCGGTTTGGAAGCAATCGTAAGACCATGTTCGGTTGGATTCCTATCCGGAAGCAGAGCCTCAAGGGGAGCATTCCCAGGCGCAGCCTGGGAACGAGGGGTAATTCTTGATGATCGATTTACCATACTCCTTGGTGATCGAAGCCACCGATGAACCGGACTACTTCGGGTTTTACTCTCCCGAACTCGAAGGCTTCTCGGGTATCGGACATTCAGTGGAGGACTGTATATATAAAGCCAGGTGGGGCATGAAAGAGCATGTCGCCCTGCTGAAAGAACGCGGCCTGCCGATTCCGCCCGTCAATCCTATCCCCAGATTGTTGTTCAAAACGAAAAGAAAATCGCCGCTGCGTAATAGTATCCTTCCAGATCGTCGAATGTGCTATTAGGGGTCCAGGGGGCGCGATATCCAAGCTCGTGCTCACGGGCAGGAGTTCCTGCTGAATTGAGCAAGCCCCACACGGCGGGGAATAGAAAATGCCAGAGTGCAAACATTACAAAATCTGCGGCCTAGATGCTAATCCCGGGGAAGATTTTTGTATTCTGCACTCCCAGCACTCGAAGGACTATGGCGCTTTCGAGGAAGCCTTAGCCGAGCACCGCAAGGAAGAGAATGGTAATTTCCGTTATTTTGTTTTTCCGGGGACTCACTAATTTCTCAAGGGGAAACATTTGATGCCGAAGCCGACTTCTATGGTGCCACGTTCACGGTATCAGCCGACTTCTCAAAAGCCATCTTTGCTAAGAGCGCTAACTTCATGTATGCCAAATTTGGAGGGACCGCTGCGGCCAAGTTCACGGATGCGCGATTCAATGACAGGGCTGACTTCACGAACGCCATCTTCGATAATGAAGCCAGATTTGATTGCGTCAATTTTGCCGGGCAGGCAGACTTCTCTTATGTCAGGTTCGCTAGGCAGGCAGACTTTTCCGGGCAGCACTTTTGCGGCGAGGCTGGCTTCTACAATGCAACTTTCGGCGAAGCCGGTTTCCTTCGTGAATCAACTTTCTGCACAGCGCGTTTCAGCGGCGCAAGGTTTGATAAAGAGGTCAACTTCTTCTGTGCTACGTTCAATGCTCAGGCTGACTTCTACGAGGCGAACTTTGCTGTGGGTGCCGACTTCTCGGGTGTCAAGTTTACCAAGGAGATGAAAGTAATTTTCCGTGGCACCAGATTCTTAGGCAGAACGCTCTTTGCCTCCAGAGAAGATGAGGGTCAGACGTTCCCCATCTTTTCCGGAGCCGAGGTTGACTTTCGGGACGTAACCATTGAGCCCCTCGGTGCCCTGATCTTTCGCACGCTGACTTACGAAAGAGTCAATTTCTTACACGGATCTACGTAAGGCTGAGTTTACTGGTGTAGGTTGGCCCGAAAAGCGGGGCCGCTCTGTAATCTGCGATGAGGATGTCGAGTTGCCAGAGGGAAAAACTCGACCCTGGTCCCTAATTGAACAACTCTACCGCCAACTCAAACAAAACTACGAAGACCGTAGGGACTACGAGCGGGCTGGTGACTTTCATTACGGCGAAAAAGAAATGCGCCGAAAGAATCCCGAGACTCACCAAGGGCTTCGCTTTTTCTTGAGCCTGTACAAGTGCGTGAGCGGCTACGGCGAACAATACGGACCCCCTCTTCGCTTTCGGGCGGTCGGTCTC
>CAWHDO010000021.1:0-56931 GCA_963828085.1 uncultured delta proteobacterium | reverse complement strand
CTCCTGCCAAGCCTGCCGTGCAGAAGGTCAGCGGCTACCGCAAAACCTGCCCCCGCGCCCAAAGTTGAGAAAACCACCCCCATGAAAGAAATGCCGGCAGCGGCTGCCAAGCCTGCAGGCGAACAAGAGGAAGCGCTTATGCCCAACGAACTTGTTAAAGATCTCAAAGAGATGGTGACCGTGTTCAAGGCACTGAGATCAGCTTTTGCGGGTGAGGCGCCGGCAGAAGCTAAGGCAGCAGGCCTGGCGGTGGCTCCACCGCCCAAGAAAAAAGAAATTGGCCCCGCCGATTGGACGCAGCACACCATTGACCCCGTGACTCTTGAAGGACTGAAAATTGCCGACAGAGAGGGCTATTCCACTGCCTTCCATCGCGCCGCACATGACAGCTGCTGTCCTATCGGCAAGGGCGGTTCATGCTGCAAGATCTGCAACATGGGCCCCTGCCGTGTTCTTCCACCCAAGGGCAGGGAAGAAACGCCGGAGGAAAGAAAAAAAAGATGCGGCCTCTGCGGCGCCACTCCGGAAACCATCGCTGCCAGGAACTTCGCCCGGATGGTCGCAGCCGGCTCAGCCGCTCACAGCGATCATGGGCGACATGTTGCACATACCTTCCTGCACGCCGCCAAAGGCGAAGCTTCCCGACTACCACATCAAGGACATTCCCAAGCTTTTGGCAGTGGCCATGGATTTGATATTCCGACGGAAGGACGCGAAATCAAAGATATAGCTATTGAGGTGGGCGAAAAAGCCTTCCGCAATACGGCCAACAGGACGGTGAGATTGGCTTATACGCCAACAGCGCGCCCTTAAAGCGGCAGGAAATCTGGAGAAAGGAAGGCGTTATTCCTCCCGGAATTGACCGGCCTGTTGTCGAAGTGATGCACATGACCCATATGGGCGTGAATCAGGACATGGAGCACATCATCCGACTGGCCACCAAATGCGCTCTTGCGGACGGCTGGGGCGGTTCCATGATAGCCACCGACCTCTCCGACATCCTTTACGGCACTCCAGTACCGATACTGGGAAAAGTCAACCTCGGATGTATGAAAGAAGACACCGTGAACATTATTGTTCACGGTCATGAGCCCTCCCTGTCTGAGATTATCGTCCAGGCCGTTCAGGATCCCGAGATGATAGCGTACGCGAAGAGCAAGGGAGCCTCCGGAGGCATCAGCCTTGGCGGCATCTGCTGCACCTCAAATGAGATCCTGATGCGTCACGGCATCCCCATTGCCGGTAATTACCTGCAACAGGAAATGGCTGTGATTACCGGCGCGCTGGAAGCCATTGTGGTGGATGTCCAGTGCGTCATGCAGGGTCTTGCCGAACTGGCCAAATGCTTCCATACACAGGTCGTCACAACGAGTCCGATCGCGAAGATGCAGGGCGCGTATAAGCATTATGAGTATGACGAACGTTACGGTCTCGAAACCGCTAAAGCGATCGTTAAGGACGCCATTGACAACTTCCCCAACAGGGACAAGAGCAAGGTCTCAATACCTACAGAGCAGCAGGACATGGTCGTAGGCTTCAGCCATGAAACCATCACTTATATGCTGGGCGGCATGTTCCGCGCCAGTTACCGACCGTTGAACGACAACATCATTAACGGCCGTGTCCGGGGCCTAGCCGGCATAGTCGGCTGCGGAAACCCCCGTGTTCAGCATGACCACCTGCATGTCGAACTCGCCAAAGAATTGATCAAGAACGATGTTTTGGTGCTGACCACCGGTTGCGCAGCCATAGCTCTCGGGAAATACGGTTTGCTCACACCTGAAGCCGCAGCCAAATATGCAGGCGAGGGCCTTGCCGAGGTTTGCGAGACCGTTGGCATACCGCCCGTACTCCACATGGGTTCCTGTGTCGACAACAGCAGGATACTGATGGCCGCTACTGCGGTCGTCAGAGATGGCGGACTCGGTGACGACATTTCCGATGTGCCCGCCGTGGGCGTAGCGCCTGAGTGGATGAGTGAAAAGGCGGTATCTATCGGCCAGTACTTCGTCGCATCCGGTGTGTACGTCCTCTTTGGAGCGGGATTCCCGACCATCAACGAAGATATCTGCACCAATTACCTGTTCAAGGATATTGAGAAGGTCTACGGCGGAAGGTGGGACTTCGTCGAGAAAGACCCATACGAGATGGCCAAGCGGTGCATAGCGCACATTGACTCCAAGAGAAAGGCCCTTGGTATCGATAAGGCTAGAGAGCGCGTGCTCATGGATATGGCCATGCGCAGAGAAATAGCCGGATAATTTGTGAGTTTCGGCACAACCCGGGGAGGGGCCTACACCCTCCCCTCTGATCAGCTCCAAAGTCTCCATAGGAGGAAATGAACAGTGTCAAAGATAGTCGCAGCAAATGTCATATCCGGCGCTCACAAGGTCTATGAGAAGGCCAGGAAGAAATACGAGAAGGCCGTCAAGAAATTCGGGAAAAAGCAAGAAATCTCCTTTCCTAATACCGGTTACTATCTACCCGTTATTTACGGCATTCTTGGTTACCCGGTGAAGAACCTGGGCGATGCCGGAGTGGTTTTGGACCGCTCCGAACAGCTTATTCCGCCCCTAGTCAGGGAAAAGACTCCTCTCCCGGTACTTGGGACCGGTTCTGGACGCGGGAATGGCCAGTCTGTTCAACTATGAAATTATCGAGGCGATTCGTTACCTCGAAGAGCCTAATTTCTATTTGCCCGCAGAAGATCCCACCGACGACAAGCTCTGGTTGGGAGCAGCCGATGACGTTATTTTGAGAAAAAGAGGCGTCGAGTTCGTTGACGGAACGGCCCCTGGATTCGCAGCCGTTGTCGGATCAGCGCCGACCAAAGAGATAGCCGCTGAAATGGCCCTCGAACTCCAGAAGAAGAATCTCTATGTCTTCATGGCAGCCGACCATAACAAAACCAGCTTCTCCCAACAGCTTCGTGAAGCCGGTGTGCAGATCGGTTGGCCTACTCGTCTCGTCCCCTTCGGACCGGACATTTCGTCGGCGATTTTCGCAGTGGGGTTTGCGACCCGTGCTGCATTGAGTTTCGGCGGTATCGAGCCCGGTGATTTTCGCAAGGTGCTCATTTATAATAAAGACCGGGTTTTCGCGTTCGTCCTCGCTCTTGGAGACGTCTCCGATGAGTGGTACGCGGCTGCCGCGGGAGCCATTAACTACGGTTTCCCGACAATAGCAGATACCCCCATTCCGCAGATTCTCCCCACCGGTGTGTGCACTTACGAGCACGTCGTTTCGAACATCGCGCACAACGATATGGTTGCCCGGGCTATCGAGGTGCGCGGTCTGAAGGTAACCGTGACGGAAGTTCCTGTCCCGGTTGCTTACGGTCCAGCCTTCGAGGGCGAGAGGATCCGTGGCGAAGACATCTACATGGAAGCCGGCGGCGGCAAGACCCAAGCTGTCGAGCTTACCCTCATGAAGGACATGAATGATATCGAGGATGGAAAAGTAGAGCTTATCGGGACCTGACCTCAAGGACATCGAGCCCGGCACCCGGTTGCCACTGGGCATCCTCGTCGAGGTTGCCGGACGCAAGATGCAGAGCGACTTCGAGCCCATTCTCGAACGCCAGATCCACCATCTGATAAACTATGCCCAAGGCATCATGCATATAGGTCAGAGGGATATCGCGTGGGTTCGTATCGGAAAAGGCGCGGTAGAAAAGGGCTTCAGCCTTACACATATAGGCTCCATACTCCATGCCAAATACCACCAGGATTTCGGGTCGGTACTCGACAAGGTCCAGGTAAGATCTTCACAGATCAGAAAGATGTCGATAAGCTCCTCGCAACGGCCAAAGAGACATATACAGTTAGAGATGCCCGTGTAGAGGGCATGACCGATGAAGACGAGCCTACCTTCTATTCTTGCACGCTGTGCCAGAGCTTCGCTCCGTCTCACGTCTGCGTCGTCACACCCGAGCGGACAGGGCTCTGCGGCGCGTACAACTGGCTGGACTGCAAGGCTTCCAACGAAATCAATCCCACAGGCCCGAACCAGCCTATCGAAAAAGGTAAAGTCATCGATGAGCGCCTCGGCCAGTGGGAGGGCGTCAACGTGTTCGTGCAGCAGGCTTCCCGTGGCAAAGTGGAAAAGTTCAATGCCTACTCGATCATGGAAGATCCCATGACGTCGTGCGGCTGCTTCGAGTGTATCGCCGCAGGTACTACCCATTGCCAATGGTGTCATGAGTGTGGACAGAGACTACAAGGGTCCGACCCCCTGCGGAATGAAATTCACAACTCTGGCGGGGAGTGCCGGTGGCGGTAACATAACCCCGGGCTTCGTGGGCCACAGTAAGTTTACATATCGGTTCAAAGAAGTTCATCTATGCCGAGGGAGGCATCTTTAGGCTCGTTTGGTTACCCAAGGCGCTCAAAGAGATGCTTCGCGACAAGATCGATGTTCTCGGCAAAGAACGCGGCGTTGAGAACCTGACCGACAGGATCGCCGACGAGACCGTGGGAGTAACGGAAGACGAGATCCTGCCGTTCCTGCAAGAAAAAGAGCACCCCGCGATGGCCATGGATCCAATAGTGGGGTAGTGTAACTTACCGGCATACTACCGGCGCGTACGATCCCGGTAAATCGGGGGCTCTGTATTTCCGGAGCCCCCTTTAACATATTCTCTTTCTACACAAACATCTTTATCCTTGGGGATAACGCCTCGAGAGGGAGGTTCATTCAATGGCGCTTTCCGGAATACAGATTTTCAAGATGATGCCCAAGAAGAACTGTGCAGAATGCGGGGTTCCCACATGCCTCGCCTTCGCCATGAACCTGGCCGCGGGGAAAGCTGAGTTGGAGCAGTGCCCGTATGTTTCAGACGAAGCGAAGGAAAAACTCGCCTCCGCCTCGGCTCCGCCCATAAGAACCGTCCAAATCGGCACAGGGGACAGCGCAGTGAAGGCCGGAGGAGAGACTGTTCTTTTTCGGCATGAAAAGACCTTTAACAATCCTACGGCCCTTGGCTGCCTCATTGCCGCATCCGAAGACGATGCTTCAGTGGATGGAAAGCTCCAGGCCTTTAAGCAATTGAAATACGAGAGAGTCGGTCTTACCCTAAAGCCTGATCTGATAGCGGTCAAAGATGGAGGAGATCCTGCACGGTTTGCCAAGGTGGCAAAGAAGGCTTCCGATGCCGGGGCTGCTCTGATTCTTATGAGCGACAACCTCGATGCTTTCAAAGCCGCTTTGAAACAAGTGGGCAAGAACAAGCCGCTCCTTTATGCCGCCACAGAGGCGAATTTGGACGCCGTCTCCGCGCTTTCCAAGGAATTTGATTGCCCGCTTACAGTCAAGGCAGGCAAAGTGGGAGACGTCGCCCGTCTGAGCGCCAAGCTTGTGGAAAAGGGGCACAAGGATATCGTCCTTGATTCCGGCACTCGCAACCTTGCCGAACTCTTGAGGGACAACGTTATGATTCGCCGCCTGGCGCTCGAGAAGCTCTATCGTCCTCTGGGCTTCCCCACTATAGTGTTTCCGTGCGACATGGCGGACAACCCGGTAGACGAAGCGATTGTCGCCGGCACCTTCATATCCAAGTATGGCGGAATAGCCATACTCAGCGATCTCCGCGGCGAACTCCTCTTCCCTCTGCTTCTCCAGAGGCTGAACATCTTCACTGATCCTCAGCGGCCCATGACCACGGAGCAGGGAATTTATCCCATCGGCAACCCAACGGACAAATCACCTGTGCTGATCACCAGCAACTTCTCCCTGACATATTTCATTGTTTCAGGCGAGGTCGAGTCGAGCCGCATCCCGTCCTGGCTTTTGGTGCTCAACACGGATGGCCTATCGGTGTTGACCGCATGGGCTGCCGGCAAGTTCGTGGGCGATCTCATCGGTCCCTTTGTTAAGAAGTCCGGGATTGAAGATAAAACCAAGATGAGAAAGCTGGTAATCCCCGGCGCGGCAGCCATCATCAGTGGCGATCTGGAAGAAGAGCTTCCGGGTTGGGAGATTGCCATCGGTCCCCGGGAAGGCGCCCACATTCCCGCCTACCTTCGCCAGAATTTTGCTTAGTTAGAGGTCTCGTAGATCCAAAGAATCAACATCGGGGAAGAGACGTTGCCTCTTCCCCACACCCCCACAAGTCCCCACGCCGGCCAGAAAAAAAGCAACATTCTCCTTTGATACCGGGCCGGAGTGTGCTAGTGTTTCTTTTATTTTTCCTGCGTTTCCATATAGGAACGGGAGTTAAATCAGGAGGTGCTGATCCATGATAAAGGTGGTGGCTGAGAATATTAACATTATGTCGAAGTACACAGGGAACGCCATGCGGGAGAAGGACGCCAAGCCCATCCAAGAATGGGCTGTGAAGCTTACGGAAAGAGGGGCGGATCTCCTGGACCTCAACCTCGGACCGGCCCGAAAAGGCGGCCCCGAAATGATGCAATGGCTTGTGAAAACTGTTCAGGAAGTCACACATCTTCCCCTGTTCCTGGACACCACCAACAGTGAAGCCATCGAAGCGGGGCTTCAGGTTTACGTGCCCAAAAGCGCTCCGGCAGTGATCAACTCAATCATGGCCACGCCCGAACGCATGGCGCTGCAGATGCCACTTGTGGCCAAGTATGGATGCGACATGGTCGGCTTGATGTGGGGTCCCGAGGGCATACCCCGAGACGAAAACGAACGCGCGGTGCTGTTGGACAGCATGATGACAAAGGCTGCAGAAGAAAGTATCACGTTCGAAAGGATCTGGTTTGATCCCATCGTGGTGCCGGTATCTTCTCAGCAGCAGGAGCTCCAGGGATGCACCACGTTTATGCAGTGGCTGCCGGATCTCGCACCTGGATCCCAGTCCACATGTGGTCTGTCCAACGTTTCAAACGGGTCACCCGACGAACTCAGAGACATACTCAATCAGGTGTATCTTTGCATACTCAAGAAGTGCGGGATAACGTCTGCGATCCTCGACGGTTTTGATGACGAGATCGTGAACATAGCACACGATAATTCAATGGATCTCGAGAACCTCGTGGCTCGGGTCTTTGAAGGCGAGGATGTTGACACCACCGGTATGGGCAAACGCGAGATAGACTACGTAAAGACAACAAGGCTCTTGCTTGGTCAGTCTCTTTACTCGCACTCCTGGCTCGAACTATAATTCTTCGCCCGCTCATCCCGCGAGAAAGTTCCGGGTCTCTGCAAACATTTGCCGGGAGCAGCTTCTTGAAGTTTCTCCCGGCCCGTGCTATTAGCGCAGCCCATTATCCTTCAGGACAATGTCTTGAGATCAGGTAAACGGCCCATTGCGTCCATTTTCAGCGCAAACCCCGGACGTCGGCGTGGGTGCACAGGCCATTGCTTCGATCTGAAAATCTACATGAAAGGGCAGTCGACGATACGACTTAGCGCACTGTCGAGCGATTCCGTTTTCCGTGCTTCAATCAGATACCGAGGACCCTCGGTTCCAACTGACTCGGAAATAGCCTCCGCCCAACACACTTCGACGTGAAACCGCTTAGCAGCGCAGGATCCTTAGCCCAGGCTGCAAATTGGTCATCCACGGCCTGAGCGATCTTCCACCTCATTCCTCCCGATGCGCGGCGACCTCGTGAATTCGCTTTCTCGCTCCCTACACGTGCTTCCTGCACGGACGGGCCTGGGCCCTCCGTGTGACAAAATATAAGGGCGGAGCGGTACCTGCGCACATCGAACAGCTTCCGGGCCCATTCAGCAAAATACAATCCCGAAAGTATCAATCCCAGTGCAAAGGCCACCTCCAACAAGTAGTCGAGAGAGTGCGCGGTCAGGAACTCCACATAGGTCATTGGTCCGGCCGGTCTCTGAAAATGTATAAGCCTCGTAAACCCCATTGTTAGCAACAGCAAGATCAACGGCAAACAAACATATCCTGCCGACCGCACCAAAGCCTGCTCGCTTTCAGGAAAATTCTCAATTAAGGTCCCTTTCATGTGAGGCTGAGTCTCCTCTTCCAGCCTCACGGGCCCTCGGTCAGCCAGACCCTTAGCAGTCAACAATTTGCAACCTTCTTCCAAAAGAGCCAAAAACACTTGAGGATCCCCTCGACCACTCACCGGTGCCACCTCGGAGCTCCGCATGAATTCCACGTTCTTGAAAGGGACCAGATTCACAAGGATCAGGCAATTGACGAATGCGACAAGTCCAAGAAGAAAGAACAGTGGACCGGCTGACGGCACAAACGCTTTGAAACTCATATGGAAGTATTTTTCCATCAAAGCAGGCGTTGCTCTCAGGACAAAGAATATCAGAGCAATCACGATCGCAAGAAACACAATCTTGAGAAATGACCCAAGCATCTGTTTCAGGAATTGATAAGATATGGGAGTCATGAACCTGGTCGGGGCCCAAAGTCTCGCCAAAATCTCGATCATCCAAGGTGTTGATGTCCAGTACAAGATCCTGCCCGATCTGATGGATTCTGCAACCAACTCGGGCTTGTGGAAATCCGCGGGTCGCCGAATTTTCCTGTGAGCCTGAAACAAATCTTGCACTCCGGAAACAGCCCATAGCCCACCTATGAGAACCGCGCAAACCGAACTTACGATTATGACAAAGAATTTAAAAATGGCAGGAAATGAGTTAATCGCCCTCTGAGATAAGTCGCCGGCAAGTGATAAAGGGAAAAAAGGCACGAACTGTTGCCACAAGTCTCTTAGCTTTAGAATACCTTCCCAGGCTACAAACAGACCTGCAATCAAAAAAACTATTCCGAGAAGGAACCGGCCATCACCCAGATAATGGATTTTCCCAATGAGGCTTCGCATGTCAACCACCTGTCGTTTTCATAGGCACCCTATCATTCCCCGGTCAGGCGAACAAGGTTGACGTTGCAGAATCCCCAGGCTTGTGTTAACTTCCGGCACCATGAGATGTTATCTTCTTACTTGACCATCTTATGATCAAGCCTCGAATGGAAGGCATACCAAAATATTAGAAGCGAATTGGCGAAGGAGTGAATCGTGACTGTCAGGCGACTAGCTCTGATACTTTGTGCGGGCTTCATGTTGAGCCTGTCTATGCCCCCCATTTATTATGCCCAGGAACCCAAGCAGATCAAAAAGCCCGCGCTGAACGCAGAGTCAGCCAAGCTAGTCGGCGTCTGGGAGATTTCTGAGACCAAAGAGCCGGGTAAGCCCTACAGACAGGAATACAAGGGCCGGGCTTTCGTCAGTAGAGGCGTCCATGCCTTTACGCTGATTCTGGAATACCGAGATGACGGGACGTTTCGCCGTATCTCGCGAATCGGCAACGATGAAAAAGTCCAGGACGGGACATGGAAGTTCTCCGGGAGCGAACTCCGCCATAAGCGAAACGGCGCGTCTGAAGAAGAAGTAATGTACGTCCGATTCGACAATCCAAACCAATTTACGTCCATTGAGGTGTTTGAGGACACCACCGATCCGGGGCTGTTTGCCCAGTTCAAGCGACAGCAGTGATCCTCTCCCGGCCGACACCGAGGTCGCCGGGAAGCGGGTGGAATTATGTCACCCGACTATTGCGTTTGACAGAGTCCTTTTCCGCGGAGACGCGAAGTTTTCAGATCCCCCTGCGCGTGTATCCTCAATCCTGCTAACAGCCCCCTTCCTCTTGCAAAAGTTTCAGGTCCCCGCCTGAAGCAACAGAATCGTCGCGGCAAGGCCGAAAGTTACGTTGGTTGTCCAAGCCGCCACAATAGGCGGGATATATCCTCCGTGGCCCAGCGCTATGAACATGGTGTGCACTATCCAGTAACTGAATGCTACTACCAGAGACAGGGCCAATCCCACAGCCACTCCTCCACCTCGTGGATTTGCTCTAACTGCAAACGGTACGCTCAAAGCGGCCATGATCAGACAAACCAGAGGAAACGAGATTTTGTCGTGCCAGTCTACCAGGTATCGGGTGGGCGCTTGGCCCTCTTCAGTGAGCTTATCTATGTAATCACCGAGCTGAGTCAAGTTCATTTCTTTTGCGACTTTCTCAACTCTGTCGAAATCAGCCGGGCATTTTTTCAGTGGCACCACCGCGGACGGGAGACTCTCCACGTGGAACGCTCCGTCAGAAGTACGTCTTGTGCGGTTGATGCCGTAAAAAATCCACTGATTGTCCCACCACTTGGCCTTGTCGGCAAAAATCCTTTCGATGAAGTTGTAATTCCCGTCCCACCTGATGATCGACACGTGATCGAGCGTTTGTTTTGAGCTGTCAAACTTCCGAATGTGGGTGATGGAGTCGGCCGACCGCATCCAGATTTGATCTCTCTTGAAGAATGTTGTGTCCGCCTTACCCGCTATTTCCACATTCTGAATGTACTCGCTGTAGCTATTCGACCACGGGATGACCGTTTCATTGACGATGAACATGACCAGGGACGCCACCGATCCTATTAGTAGCACCGGTCGAGCAATGCTAAGGGCATCAATTCCATTGGCCTGCATGGCGATGATCTCCGAGTGACGGGCCATCAGAAGCAGCGAAAGCATGCCCCCCATCAAAATACTCAGAGGGATCGCGAAAAATAGGTAGCCTGGCAACTTTACGAGAAAGTCACTTGATCATCAGCCATCCGGAAGGGTTGTACTGAAAGTAATATTTCATCTTGTCGGTAAGTTCTACCAACAGGAATACCATGACGAATCCGGCCAGGCAGATGGCGAAGATCTTCAGGAATTCGGTGGTGATGTATCGATCTGTAAGTCTCAAGTTTAAACCGTTCAGAGCAGCCCAACCGCTGCAATGGACTGGGCGGAGAGGCAATGCCTGGTAACCTGTTTATCAAGTTTACCGGCGTATTCGCGCCGCGGCCATTGGGGGCGACACAAGCACGTGACCTCATCTGCTGCGACAGCACTCCGTAAGACCGGCATCTTGCCAGTCAGCGAGAAGGGCAAATGACCGGCAAGATGCCGGTTCTATTGTGCAAACGATGCCATGCTTGTCAAACGCAGCGTTTACCTGTGCCGAGCTTCCAAGATCCAGGGATTTCTCATGAGGTATTTCACCGTCCGCCGAACCCCATCTTCTATGCTGATTCTCGGCTGAAAACCGATAGACTGCAACCTGGATATGTCGAGATGCACGAATGGGCTGTCGCCAAGCCAACCTCTGGGACCACCCGTGTAGCGATAGACCACGTCGCCCAAACCGAGTTCTCGGCAAAGGATTTCAGCGAGGTTTTTAACGTTCATATACTCCACATGGCCGAGATTGATGACGTTTTTTAGAGCGGTCATCTTATCCAGAGCCAGAAAGATTCCCCGGATTCCGTCCTCGACGTGGAGGTAAGACTTCTTTTGGCTTCCGTCACCGAGAATTTCCAATTCTCCTGGTTTGGCCCTTAGCTTGTTTATGAAATCGAAGATCACACCGTGGGAGTAACGCTCGCCTATCCACGAGACAAATCGAAAAATATAGCTCTGTATGCCGAAGTACTCGCCATAGGCTTGAATAATTGCTTCTGCGGCTAGCTTGGAAGCGCCGTATAGAGAAGTCTGGAGCGGGGCATAATCCTCCGGGGTGGGGAAGCGATCCGGCTCTCCGTATACCGCGGCAGAACTGGTAAATACAATTTTAGTCGCTGACGCGGCCTTCATGGCCTCCAGGACCCGATGCGTGCCCATGACATTCTGCTGCAGGTCTACGTTTCTGTCGATCTGCCCACCTCTAACATCTGCGTTGGCGGCCAGGTGGAATACCGTGGCAACTCCTTCCATCGCCTCTGTCAGTCTTGGGCCGTCAAGAATATCACCCTCAATCAGTTTTATTCGTCCCTCACTGAGGGCGGGTTCGAGATGTTTCCGGAAGCCGGTGCAAAAATTCTCATAGACGATTACCTCATTATTGCGGCGGATCAATTCATCGACGACATGGCTGCCGATGAAGCCTGCACCTCCAGTGACAAGTGCTTTCATAGGCGGTAACTTCCAGTTTCAAGAAAGAAATCTCTCATCAACACGGCGCCTCCTGATCTGTTCTAGTCCTCGCAAAGCTTCCACGGCACATTATCTGCTTCTATAATTTCATCGACTATATACAGTGGACGATTCCGTGTCTCTTCGTAAGTCCTGACCAAGTATTCCCCCAGAATTCCCAGGGCCGTAAGGGTAACTCCCCACATCACCAGAAAGAAGAGGACGAGGACCACAATAGCCCATTTGTCCGAAAAACCCCTCAATACACCCAAAATACTCCAAATGAGACCTCCGCCGGTCCCAAATAGAGTTAGCGCCAGGCCCAGCACGAAGATCATGCGAATCGGAACCCTGGAAAACGGCACTATCCCATCCAGAGCAATATTCAAGGCGCCCATGAAAGAAATTTGGGTCCGCCCGCTAAATCTTGGATCTCGGTCATACGTAATAACGCTGGTTCGAAATCCGGCCGCGGAAGTAAGCCCCCTTAAGAACCCGTGACGCTCTCTAAATCGACATATTTCACGGACTACCCGCGCATCGAGCAGGCGAAAGTCACCCGTGTCCCGCGGCACCTTCACCTCAGAAATCTTTTCCAAGAGCCAATAGAACATCTTTGCAGCCCTGAGATAAAGGTAGCTCTCCCCTTTTCGTGAAGATCGTCGACGCGATCACTACCTCAAACCCTTGCCGCCATCTATCGATCATTGCCTCAATCAGCTCCGGCGGGTCCTGGAGGTCCGCGTCTATCACAATGGAAACGTCGCCTCGACTATGATCAAGCCCAGCGATCAGCGAGAGCGGCTTTCCGATTCTGCGGGAAAAAGTGACGAGTCGAATCGGATAATCCGCCGCCATTAGATCGACAATAGTATCGTAGGTCCGGTCTGTGCTCGGGTCCAGAGCAAAGACCACTTCCCATGGACATTTTAATTTTGCGAAAACTTCGTTCAAGCGGACTACGAGCGGCTTGACGTTGTTTTCTTCATTATAGAGAGGGATTACCACGCTGATCACCGGTGGATCCAGAGGACGTGTATGTTTCAACAAAATCGCTCCCCTGACAACTTGCCTCTTGGCAAGAGCCTTAGGAATTGATAGTCCATCCGTACACGGCTCCTGCCGGGGACCAAAAGAACTGCGGCACGAGACGACAGAAAAGCCGTATCTCATCGTTGGATGTCGGCATGGCGCTGGGCAGGTGGATTCACCGTGGACGGACAAGCTTGGTTGTTTTCTAACAGAACTGCTTGTATCGTTCAAGAAAATAAGGGCTGAAAATCGCTTGGAGGTTCCTTCCCTTCCATTTTGGCACTATTTGCCATATAATATGAACACCGAACGTCAGGCCCCTTGGGGAAAATTTGCCCTGACTGTCGTCACAAAAAATGTTGTCAGGGGGCACTTGTAACTCCTTGCACGGCTGCTATTCCGAAACAATGAAAGAGGAGAAATGATTAACATTCAGGTTGAAGATCTCACCGAGGTCAAGAAAAAAGTGACTTTTGAGGTTCCCCAAGAAAAAGTTCTCGACATGATGGACGCTGAATACCGAGATTTAAAGAAAAACGTCCAGATCAAGGGATTTCGCAAAGGAAAGGTTCCGCTTGACATCGTACGTGGCTATTTTAGGGCAAAGGTCGAGGCGGACATAGCCCGCAAGATAATTGAAGAGACTTTTCAGCCCGGCTTAGACGAAAGGAAGATTGTCCCCGTTTCCGTGATCAAGATTGATCCGGAGGTTGTGGAAGCTGGAAAACCTTTCAAGTATACGGCGGAAATCGAGGTTCCGCCCCCTATTGAGGCAAAAGATTACAAGGGACTGAAGCTCAAGAATTACATTTCGTGAAGTGAGCGAAGAAGACGTGGAGAAGAGAATTCTGACACTGAGAGAGCGAAGCGCCACTCTGAAGCCAATTCCTGACGCAAGAGGCGTGACCGAGGGCGATCACCTCGTGGTAGATATAAACGCTGAGAGCGAGGGAGCCACGATACCAGCTTTAACGGTAACTGACTACCACATGGAACTGGGACGTAATTTTTATCTTCCGGACTTCGACTCGCAGCTTGAGGGCCTCAAGCCCGACGACACCAAAGAGTTGACGATAAGTCTCCCGGAAGATTTCCCGCGCAAGGATCTCGCCGGAAAGACTGCCTCCTTCGAAGTAAGGGTGAAGGAGGCTAAAGAAAGGATATTACCCGAACCCGACGACGATTTCGCCAAGGATCTGGGAGAATTTGAAACATTTGTAGCGTTGAGGGACGAAATCAAGAAAGAACTTCGGAACTCGTTGGACAACCGATCCCAAAAGGAGACAGAGAACCAGATCATTGATGCTCTTATCGAGAAAAACGACTTTGAAGTCCCCGAGTCCATGGTTGAGAGTCAGATAGATAACTTTCTGGAGCACTCTATGCGAAATTTGGCAGCACACGGCATCGATCCAAAGAGGTTTCCCGCACCGACGCAGGCCCAGCGCGATCAGGTGCGCCCCTCGGCCGTCCGAACCGTAAAAGCGGGCCTGATTCTCAAGGCTGTTTGTGAACAGGAAAAGTTAGAGGTTTCCGATGAGGAATTGCAGGCCGGCATTGCCGAAAAAGCCGAACAGATGGGTTTATCGGTGGACTACTTGAAAGACCAGTTAGAAGAGGGCAAAATGCTAGGAGAGCTTCGCGAGTCCCTGCTTCAAGAGAAGGTCTACAAGATGATCCAAGAGCACGCCGAGGTGACCGAGGAGGAGCCTCCCGCCGCCGAACAGCCGCAAGAAACACAATCTGAGGAAGAATAGAACATGCTGGTACCCATAGTTGTTGAACAGACGAGTCGCGGCGAAAGATCCTACGACATTTATTCGAGGCTTCTGAGGGAGCGGATAATCTTCCTGGGAACAGGGGTGGACGACATGGTTGCCAACCTGGTGATCGCGCAGCTTCTTTTCCTGGAAAGTGAAGAACCCGACAAGGATATCAACTTTTACATCAACTCCCCCGGAGGAATCGTGACTTCGGGCCTGGCCATTTACGACACTATGCAGTATATCAAGCCGGAGATTCAGACCATTTGTATCGGCCAGGCGGCGAGTATGGGCGCTCTCCTGCTGGCTGCCGGCACAGCGGGTAAGCGATTCTCACTTCCCCATGCCCGCATTCTGATCCATCAACCCATGGGGGGGTTCCAAGGCCAAGCTAGCGATATAGAGATACATGCAAGAGAGATTCTCCGAATGCGCAGCGAGCTTAATGATATTCTTGTGAGGCATACGGGGCAACCTCTTGAGAGGATAGAAGCAGACACAGAAAGGGACTATTTTATGGGTGGTGAGGAAGCCGCCTCGTACGGAATAGTGGACCAGGTAATCTCCCAAAGGGAGCTTACTCAGGGTCCTGAAAAACCTAAAAGTCTTCGCTGAGGAGCAGTAATGCTCCTTGGATGAACAACGGAAATCATCGGTCTGCCTGCGAAGACCGATGTTCAAGGAGGGAATTTATGGCGGGCAGAAAAGGCAATTTTTCTTCACTATACTGTTCGTTTTGCGGGAAAAGCCAGGATGAGGTACGAAAGCTAATTGCCGGCCCTACGGTGTATATTTGTGATGAATGCATCGAACTCTGTAACGAAATAATTGCTGAAGAATACGAGAAGGAAGAGCTGGGACGCTCTCGTTCAAAAGTGCCGACCCCCGGTGAGATCAAGAAGGCATTGGACGAGTACGTGATTGGCCAGGAACAGGCAAAGAAGATTCTTTCAGTCGCTGTTCATAACCATTACAAGCGCATTGAAGCTAAACCCGATCTCGATGGCGTGGAGCTCCAAAAAAGCAACATCCTCTTAGTCGGGCCGACAGGTTCTGGCAAGACTTTGCTCGCTCAGACTCTGGCCAGGATTCTCAATGTACCGTTCGCCATAGCTGATGCCACCACCCTCACCGAGGCCGGGTATGTTGGTGAGGATGTGGAGAACATCATTCTCATGTTGTTGCAGAACGCTGATTATGACATTTCGCGCGCTTGTCGCGGCATAGTCTATATAGATGAAATCGACAAGATATCGCGTAAGACGGAAAATCCAAGTATTACTAGAGACGTTTCCGGCGAGGGGGTTCAGCAAGCCCTTCTGAAGATAGTTGAAGGGACAATGGCCAATGTCCCCCCCAAAGGCGGACGAAAACATCCGCAGCAGGAGTTCCTCCAGGTCGATACAACGAATATTCTCTTTATATGTGGCGGAGCGTTCGTAGGTCTGGACAAGGTCATCCACCAGAGGATGAACATGAAGTCCATGGGATTCAACGCTCAGATCGGGGGACCCAAGTCCGACGCCGTGTCAAACATCTTGGGACACGTTCAGCCGGAAGACCTGATCCATTACGGCCTGATACCCGAGTTCGTCGGTAGACTGCCGGTGGCGGCCACGCTGCACGAGTTGGACGAGGATGCGCTCGTGCGTATACTGTTGGAGCCCAAGAATGCTCTTGTTAAGCAGTACCAAGAAGCTCTTCGGGTTCGAGCACGTCAAGTTGCGCTTCACTGATGAAGCCCTCCGAGCCGTGGCTGCTGAAGCCTTGATGCGCAAGACAGGAGCCAGAGGACTGCGCTCCATTCTCGAAGCGTCCATGCTTGACATCATGTACGATCTGCCGGAATTCAAGAACCTCCAAGAGGTCATTGTGAACGAGGACGTCGTCTATAATAGGGAACAGTGCATTCTTGTGTTTGAAAAAGAGGCTGACACAGCCTCCTGACCCTGAGATTATCTCTTTTCAAGCCCGGTGTTTCTGCCCGCCGGCATTGCAGCCAAAGCAACCTTCGAGTCGGAATCCGGTCCCACGTTTTGAACCGGTCGGAAAAGGGTTCCGCCTCCAATAACCCTATTGTGAGGAATAAAAAATGTTTTTTCGCGAAGAAGGAAGGGCTTCCTTCAGTTACACCGTTGTTGTTACCCCTTCTTCCTCTGAGAGACATCGTGGTGTTTCCATATATGGTTGTACCCCTGTTTGTGGGAAGGGAGCGTTCTATCAAAGCGCTGGAATCGGCCATGAAAGCCGACAAAATGATTTTCTTGGCCTCCCAGAAGAACGCTCAGCAGACCAATCCCCAAGAGGAAGATATTTTTGACATTGGAACCATCGGCCAGATCATCCAGATGCTCAAGCTGCCCGATAACACCATCAAGGTTTTCGTCGAGGGAACGCGTCGCGCCGCTATACGCCGTTTCATTGAAAGCGATCAATGCTTTCAGGTTGAGGTTCAACCTGTTGGAGACGAAATCAGGGAAAGGGAGATAGAGATCCAAGCCCTGATTCGAAGTCTCAAAGCCGTGTTTGAGACCTATCTGGCCCATAACAAAAAAATACCTCAGGAATTTGTTTCCTCCGTTCGCTCCATGACCGATCCCGCGAGGCTCGCCGACACCATTGCGGCCCAACTCAATCTGAAGGTTGGGGACAAGCAGGAATTACTGGAGCTTGCGTCAGTGAAGGCGCGCGTAGAAAAGCTGCTGGAGCTGATGCAGAGCGAAGTAGAGATCGCGGAAATTGAAAAGAAGATCCACGATCGCGTCAAGAAACAGATGGAAAAGAGCCAGAAGGAATACTACCTGAGCGAACAAATCCGCGCCATTCAAAAAGAAATGGGAGAAAAGGACGATTTCAAGAACGAGGTAGCCGAACTTGAAGAAACAACTAGGCAAAAAAAACCTCCCCCCGGAGGCAGAATCCAAAGTGCGCAAAGAGATTCGCAAACTCAAGCTCATGTCGCCAATGTCCGCGGAGGCTACGGTGGTCCGCAACTATGTGGACTGGTTTCTTGTTCTGCCCTGGTCCACGGCTTCAGCGGTCGACCTCAATATTGAGGATGCCCAGAGGATTCTGGACGAAGATCATTACGGTCTGAGAGAGGTCAAAAAGCGCATTATCGAGTATTTGGCAGTCCAAAAATTAGTGGGCAAGACTAAGGGGCCCATCCTTTGCCTTGTGGGGCCACCAGGGGTAGGTAAAACTTCGCTGGCCAAATCCGTTGCCAGAGCGACCGGCAGGGAATTCATCCGCATATCCCTGGGAGGAGTTCGGGATGAGGCCGAAATCCGGGGCCACCGACGTACGTATATCGGGGCATTACCCGGCAAGATCATTCAGAGCATGAAAAAGGTGCAGACGGTCAACCCTGTAATGCTCTTGGACGAAGTTGATAAGATGAGCATGGACTTCAGAGGAGATCCCTCCGCGGCCCTCCTGGAAGTGCTTGACCCTGAACAAAACCATACCTTCAACGACCACTACCTGGATGTGGATTATGACCTGTCCCAGGTGATGTTCATAACCACCGCAAACACGCTTCACGGAATTCCTGCTCCACTCCAGGATCGAATGGAGATCATACGCCTGGCGGGCTACACTGAACTGGAAAAACTCCGAATCGCCGAACGGTTTCTCGTGCCAAAGCAGATGACTGCAAACGGCCTCTCTGAGGAACAAATCGGATTCAGCCGAAAGGCTATCCTCAGGATAATTCGGCGCTACACTCGAGAGGCCGGGGTCCGGGACCTGGAAAGACAAGTCTCCAAAGTTTGCCGAAAAGTCGTCAGGGAAGTAGTGGCCGGCAAGACCGAAGAGCGTTTGCTGATTGAAACAAGTCACGTCGGCAAATTCCTGGGAGTCCCGAAATTCCGCCACGGGACTAAAGAGGAAAAGGAGAAAATCGGAGTAGCAACAGGACTTGCCTGGACGGAAGTTGGCGGTGAGCTACTCATTGTGGAAGTAGCTCTAATGCCGGGTTCTGGTAAGCTAACCGTGACCGGCAAGCTTGGCGAAGTCATGCAAGAGTCGGCCCAGGCCGCTGTCAGCTACGTTCGATCCAGGGCGTGGGGTCTGGGCCTGAAGGCAGATTTTTACAACAAAGTTGACATTCACATTCATGTCCCCGAAGGCGCCACGCCGAAAGATGGGCCGTCCGCGGGGATAACAATGACAGCCGCTCTCGTATCGGCACTCACTAAGAAGCCCTTCCCCAACGATGTCGCCATGACCGGCGAGATCACCTTGCGCGGACGAGTGCTTCCCATCGGTGGCCTGAAGGAAAAGCTCCTGGCCGCGAAACGAGGTCTCATCAGCTCGAGTCATTATCCCTCGCGAAAACGAGAAGGACCTGAAAGAGGTTCCTCGCCGGATCCGTGAGGGACTGGAAATTATGCCGGTGGACCACATGGATGAAGTGCTCAGTATAGTATTTTCGGAAATGCCACAGACCGTATTTCCGGATGAATCTCTGGCAGTCGAACCCACCTTCCACCTCAAACAATGAACATTGGTGTCACGGATGAACCTTCGGTACATCCGTGACACCGCGCTAGACTTGTGAGATTAAGAGAGAGAAGGCGTCAAGCCTCTCTCTACCTCTATCTTTATTGCTGCGTTAAATTCTTGACATCGTCGCCTAGTTGATTGTAAACTATTATGATTCTGTTATGTGTTGCAAGCAAAGCGGTTCATTTCTCAGGGGAGCAGAGTTAATGACCGGTCCCATTTTTTTCAGAAAAAGGGAACCTTCAGCATTGGCAGAGAACATATATATAGCAGTATGCTAAAAAGGGGTGACTTATGCTGAAGATGGAAGGCTCCAGAGTCCGAATGACTCCCGAAAACATTCACAGTATGCTCAAGCAGGGTCTTACCTTCAAGGAAATCGCCGCTCGATGCGATGTATTCGAAGACGCCATAGATGCCTCACTGGTGCGGTGGCTGAATCAAGGGCGTTGGCCTATAGAGGATGATGTAGCCGCGTGAGCTTAGTGCTGCTGAGATCCTGTTCCAAGTCCGCGCCCAAAGGACCTGTCTCACTTACCTCATCACATCCTCATTTCAGAAAAGAGTCGGTGGCTTGGCCGGCTCTTTTTTGATGGGAGTGTGACGCACCCTTCCCCGCAAGACCCAATGTTTATCCTTTTTTGATTTTCGTTATTGCTCATCCAGCCGGAACGGTATATAAACTGCGCGGCTCGCAATGCTTACTCTCTCTGGGAAGTGAGACCGATATGCCCTTCAGGAGACGCCTTCCCGGCTGCCTCATCGCAACCTCGATAGTGATGATGGTTGCTGTAGGCGCGGCTTGCGCTCAGGAACCATTCCGACTCACTCCGGCCACGCGTTTCCTGCTAGGCATGGAATCGAGCTATCTCTGGCTTTCGGGAGAAATGCTTATCCCGGCAGGCGGGAGACCTGGTTCCGGCTCAAGGGTCGACGTCCCGGGAGAATTGGGAGTGGACCAGGGCGATGCTACGTCAATCACGTTCGATGCGTCTATTCTTGACAACCATTTCCTCAATTTTGATTTTCTCATGTTCGCCCCCACAGCGATCAAGAGGGTCTCCAGGACGTTCCGTTTCCAAAACAAAACTTACCCGGTTGGCGCCTCCCTCGAGACTCGGCTCGATTTCAACTGGTTTCGGCTGTGCTATGGGTACAAGCTGTGGGATCTGTCGCCGTGGTGGATCGCGCCTCGGATAGGCGTCCACCACATCCGTCATTCCGCGACGCTGAACGGCGAAACTGATGAAAACGGGATTATGTCGAACACTAGAAGCCTGGATGGCACCTATCCCGTAGTGGGACTGGAAACCCGCTACTCGACTCCATACGGGATAGACTTCGGCCTTGAACTGGAGGGAATCCATCTCATCACCGCCGGATTTCTTTCGATGGCACGAGTGCGTGTCAACTGGGAAATATATCCCGACGTGATGATTTCACTGAGCGGTTCGAGTCGCGTAGCGCAGTATATAGAGGACAACCAGCCTCTAAACAATGAGTGGTTTTATGTTCTATCGGGTTGGTCCGCGGGAATTTCCTTCGCGTTTTAGGACCCGTTGACCCGGATTAAAAGCTGCACGGCGCCAGTTCTTAGCCAATGCGGCCACCCGGGGCTCCACATGGAATGCATACAAACTCTCCATCTTCCTCACCAGGGCATTGTGATTGTTGAGAAACTTCAGGGAAACAGATAGCGTTATACGTGATGTCGAGTGAGGTGTATTCCCGCCTCTCCAAGTCCAAAAAGCGTTCTTCATTGCAGTAGTTGGGATCATATATCTTTAGAATATGCTCTTGGGGGTGCCATTCATAAGCCAAGACCGCGTGTAAAACAGCCCCGCGCGGTCCTTTGTTCATGAGAAGCACGATCCGAGGTTCTCCCATAATCAAGCCGGCCGCAAAGCGCCTGAACGAATCGGTCTGGTTGCCGTGATATTTGTTGCAGTAGTCTGCCTGAAGGGTAATCAGATTCTTACTGTAGAATTCTTGCAACTCTCGGGCGATCTGCTGTTGGCCCCTCTTGTCTAATATTTTTCTTAACGGCGGCTCACCCTGGTGAGTGAGATAGTACCACCGGGAAAAGGCAGCCATGGCGAAACAGTATCCCGGCGCGTTCGATATGGAGAAGGCATCATCGTTGACACAAAAAGAGGGTCGCGCCTGCGTTATTCCAGGAAATAGGAACAAACCGACGAAGGCGACGCTCACCACACCATATCTCAACAGGCTTCCCGCTAGAGATCTTCTCATTAATCCTGTCCCGATTAAAATGCAGTCGTAGATTCATATTATACCTAAAATGACTGGAAATGACAAGGGTTTTGGTGCCAGATTCTATTTGGCTTTTACTTTAGACGGTTTCTTGCTTTGAAAAGGTGAGGCTGATTTTAGTGGTTGCCAAAGGTTTTGCTAGATTTGTTGATAATTATTGGTCATATTTAGACGGATATTACACATACCACTCCCCGCAGCCAGAATGCGGCGCGCACCTGATATCCTGGAGGTTCCCAGCCACTGGCCCGCCATTTTGGCAATAACCTTAACTTTTTCGCAATATTAGACAAGCCAAGGGGGGAAGAACTAGGCTCAGGTATTGATCGTAGCCGTGGTGCGGGCCGTCCACCGTGCGCACCAACCCCGTATTTCCTACATTACTTCCGCCGTAAAACAGCGAATCGGAGTTGACAACTTCGTGAAAAGCACCTCGTTCCGGCACGCCGATGCGGTAGCCTTCTCGTACCACTGAGGTGAAATTGAGAATGCACACCAAATAACCATTCGGGCTCCGCCGAATATAGCTCAACACGCTGCTAAGGTAATCGTTACAGTCAATCCAGGAAAATCCGTCGGGCCTGTCATCCCACGCCCAGAGTGAACTCTCTTGCAAATAGAGCCGCCCCAGATCCTCCAGGAAGCGGGAGGCTTGTTCATGCACAGGGTATTGCATTAGCTCGAGTTCGAGCTTTGACTCGTGGTGCCATTCGTTCCATGTGGCCAGTTCTGAGCCTGCCATCAGGAGTTTTTTTCCAGGATGTGTATACATGTAGCTTAGAAGGAGTCGGAGATTCGCAAATTTTTGCCAGTCATCTCCCGGCATCTTTTTCAGTAACGATCCTTTACCGTACACTACTTCGTCATGGGATAGGGGTAGGATGAAGTTCTCACTGTACGCGTACATCATGGAGAAGGTCAGATCGTTGTGATGGAAGCTCCGATGAATCGGCTCTTTTGAAAAGTATTTAAGCGTGTCGTGCATCCAGCCCATATCCCACTTGAATCCAAATCCGAGCCCTCCGAGATACGTCGGCGTCGTGACCCCCGTCCAGGCCGTTGACTCTTCAGCCACTGTGAAACAACCGGGAAAGCGGCCGTAGACCATGGCATTGAACTCCTGAATAAATTGGATCGCATCGAGGTTTTCGTTTCCTCCAAAACGGTTGGGGACCCACTCTCCGTCTTCGCGGCTGTAGTCAAGGTAGATCAGAGAGGCTACCGCATCTACCCTCAAACCATCGATATGATATTTATCAAGCCAGAACAAGGCGTTGCCCACCAGAAAATTTCGGACCTCATTCCTGGCATAGTTGAAGATGAGCGTCCCCCAATCTTTGTGCTCTCCCTGGCGGGGATCTGCGTGCTCGTAGAGCGCTGTTCCGTCAAAGAGACGAAGGCTGAAATCATCCTTTGGGAAATGGGCTGGAACCCAGTCCAGGATGACCCCCAAGCCGTTTTGATGAAGAACATCCACTAAGGTACTTGAAATCGTCCGGCGTACCGAACCGGCTCGTTGGCGCAAAATAGCCTGTGACTTGATATCCCCAGGAAGCATCAAAAGGATGTTCCATAATCGGCATTAGTTCCACATGAGTAAAACCGTATCTTTTGACATGATTCACGAGAGGAAGGGCAACTTCGCGGTAGGTGGCCCATCGGTTTCCTCTTCAGTCACTCGCATCCACGAGCCTAGATGAACCTCGTAAATGTTCATGGGGCTGGTAAAGAGGTTCTTGGTTTTCCTATCCTCCATCCACTGGTGATCGGCCCATGCGTAGGCGTCTACATCCCAGGTCACGGACGCTGTCCCCGGTCTTAACTCCATTGCAAAGGCATAGGGGTCGGTCTTGATACGAAGCTCGTCGTTCCGTGTTTTGATCTCGTACTTGTATACTTCACCGGGACCTCTGCCCGGAATGAACAACTCCCATATACCGGTACTACCCATCGCTCTCATAGGGAAAAGACGTCCGTCCCAGTTGTTGAAAACACCGATGACACTCACCCTTCTGGCATTGGGGGCCCAAACGGCAAATGACACGCCTCTCTCACCTTCGAATTCTTTGGGATGAGCTCCCAGTCGGTCGTAAAGACTGTAGTGCTTGCCTTCTCCAACGAAGTGCAAGTCTTGCTCGCCCAAAGTCGGCATGAAACGGTAAGGGCTATCATGCTCCCACGTTGAACCATCGGCAAACGCGAAGGAGATTAGGTACTAATGGGGAGAGTCATGTCCGGAAGAAAGCGCCAGAAAATCCCCTGACCCCCGGACGTTTTCATCGCGAGCCTTTCCGAACCAATCTGCAGGTCAGCTGTGACAGCGTCAGGATGAAAAGCCCGTACGATGACCCCCGAGTGACCGTTTACCACCGCTGGATGTGCCCCAAGTACACGATGGGGGTCCGAGTGTTCCACGCGAACTATTCGTTCAATATCCTCCGTAACTATCCCCAACAGCAGCTCTTTTGAATACATCAGTTTTCCTTTTCCATGATTCGGCTGGCCGTCGGGCCCGAACCGAGCCTCACGCCACTACCTTGCACAGCAAGGGGAGCCGCCCGCAGCGGCGGCTTGACCCGGCTAACTGTTCAACAGATGTTCATGAGTCAATTCTATTGTACTCGGGAATATTCTCTGGCTTCACATATAGTATTCTATTGCAATTGGGACATAGCACAATCTCTTCCTGCTTTAGGATCCGGATATTGAGTTGAGGTGGTATAGCTATGTGGCACCCGCCGCAAGAGCCGTTCTGCAATTCCACCACTGCATTGCCTCGCGCTTTCTTAACGGTCTGATATTTTTTCAGGAAATCCTGATCGACCCCCTCGGAGATTTTTTGCTGCTCGGCTGTCAGGGAAATGAGGGCCGTCTTGGCCTTGGCAGTGACAGCCTCCGTTTCCGCCTTCTTTTCCAACAAGCTTTTCTCAAGACCCTCGTATTCTCCATCTTTTCGGTCCAAGGTTTTCTTGATGGCCTCTATCTCCGTCATAAAGCCCAATATCGCATCTTCTATTTCGCCCACCACCTTCTTGCCGAGTTTTACCTCTCTTGACAGGGCATTGAACTCTTTTTGGTTTTTTATGCTGAGAAGCCGCCGTTCGGAACGTTTGATTTTCTCCTGTTCCACAGTGAGATCCTGCTCTTTCTTCCGCAAATCCTTTTCAATCGACGTGAGTTTCTCCCGCGCCTCGGAAACCTCCCGCCGAATTACTACCAGGTTTCTTGCAATGTCCTGAACCTCAAGCGGTAACCTGGCCAGGTCACTTTGGTGCCGGTCTATCTCCATGTCGATTTGCTGGAGCTTTTCAAGAAGCAGTAGCTCTTCTCGTAACGAAAAATCTTCCTCACGGGTTGCGTATTTCAATGAATGGCTCCTTCTCTAACCTACAGTTAATACAGGTTATCGTCAGGCCAAGCCTGTCGAATTCAGCTTCGAAAGCGGTATCAAAAGGTCAACCGCTCCTATTTCAAGCCCGTAATGACCCGCGTCAATCACAGGCATTCCCATTTCCAGCGCCTCGCGTGCCGCGTGGTACCGAACGTCACCGGTGACCATCACGTCGACACTCTGGCGCAAGGCTTCCCCAAGGTAGCTCATGCCGCTGCCCGCAGCAAAAAACAGTGTCCGCACCTCAGTATCATTCTCTGAGATCACTCTCACGTGAGAAATTTCCAGATCCTTGGCGATCTTGCGGGCCAATCCGAAAACTGTTGTGGCCGCCGGAAGTCGGCCCACTCTGGTGCAGCGCGCAGACATGGAAGTAGTGATGCTTTCCAGGCCTAGCTTGTCAGTCAGTTGATCGTTCAACCCGCCTACTGCTGCATCGAGGTTGGTGTGAAGGCTTAGAATGTCCACCCCCATTCTGGCAGCGTCTAACAGAGTTCTACCGAAAAGAGTATCCGCGACAATATTGCGAAAAGGCTCTAAGAGAACAGGATGATGAGTGACAAGAAGCTCACAAGACGAAGTGGCGGCAAATTTCACCGTCTTGGGGGTGGCATCGAGACTGAAAGCGATTGAGTTTATCGGGCGATTCGGATCTCCGATCTGGATGCCGCAGTTGTCCCACGGCTCCGCGATGTCAAAAGGAAAGAGGCGGTTCGCGATCTCAACTATGTCCGATAAACAGTGGCCCATCACCGCTGCCATGTGCCTCTCTAGCCCTGAGAAACGCACCGTTCAATACTCGCTATATGGTGCATGATGACTCTTTCGCTCTGACCACGGCCGCTCATTTCCCAGCGGAGACTCAGATACCCTGGAAAAAGCTGGCAGGACCGACTGATCCCCCTTTCAGAAACTCGGGAAACTGAACCCCCAATTGTAGAGGTGTAGATTTTCCTTCCCTCAAAAAGATCACGGGGAGCTTGGTCCAGCTCCCCGTGATGAAAATCCAGGTGCGATTGGAAAACCAGTGGTGGTTTCATGAGCAACCTCTCGAAAAATTGGTGGGCCCACCTGGACTCGAACCAGGGACCAACCGGTTATGAGCCGGTGGCTCTACCGCTGAGCTATGGGCCCGAGCCTCTTCAGTAATCGTCCATGATAGTAGTTCCCTTAGGGGCTGTCAAGGCTCCTAGGGGCTAGTAGCCCCACCATCGGCGATACATCTGCTGATAGTTTTGCCACTGATTGTTAACGCTCTGGCGGTACGGGTCTTGATCCCGTATAGCCTCCTCATAAGGAAGCGCAGTATCCTTACCCTCCACCTCTCGGACCTCTGTAAGGGCTATGGCGGCCTTATCAACGAATGCCTGCCGCTTCTTAATCAGGTTCTTGAGATCTTTGTCTTTCGACCCTCGACCGTTATCCCCGCATCGCTGGAATTCGGCAAATGCTTGCTGTTCCCGGTCCAGCAAGTTACGACATTCTTTCCTCTTGCCATTCAGAATCTCTTCCTTGACCTGAATGGCCTCGGAGATCTGTCTTGCAATGGTCTTTCCCTCGGTCCTGTCAACAATAGGGTGCTGAGTGAGCCGTTCCAGCGATGTTTGTTCAATGGTTGAATAATCCTGGATTCTGTCCCTCAATTCCTGAAAGACTTGTTCCCACCGCATCTGTGCCGAAGAGCAGTCGCTTGCCTGCGAAAAGCAAGGGGGGCTCAGTGCCAAGAGCAAAATAAATGAAAAAACGGGCACAAGGGGCACCAAGATCCTATTCGTAAAGCGTCCATCATGCACGTGCAAGATCTCCTTTCACTAAAGTGTCCTGTAACGGCATAGTGAATAAACAACCGAGATTAATTCCGCTTATTATATTAAATCCTTTCACGAAAAAAGGCCAGCCAATTGTTACTGCTCCGGCTTCAGCCTTTTCCCATGCGCGGTCCCCTTTGCAAATTCTTCAGCCCGACGCAAAAACGCTGCGCGAGCTTAAGGATTGATCCCTAACTCCTCTCCTACTTTCTTGTAAAGCTTAGGGAATTCCGGTTGAAAGTTTTGGTAGAAGGTCACAGGGTAACGAGCCCCGATCTTCTTTCCAGCCTCCTTAAGACCCTGGACTAGCAATTCCAGGCCGTTGCCGGGCAACGCGAAAACTAGTTCGTCATCCTGGGTCATGGAAAAAATGCGGTCCCCGTTTCCAGGGATTACCACTCTTGGAACCGCGTTTTTGAAGGGCGCAATCAAGTATTCGCTGCATTCTATCTTCCCTCCAAAGTTGCCGGAGATGCGCTTTCCCTCGTGGTACACCCAGCCCTGAATCATCCGCATCACCTGTGCAGCGTTTCCGTAAATGGCTATGGTATCCGGATCATAAGGACTCCGAGCCAGTGGAGCCAACAGGAGCGCTTCATATTCGCCGCGTTCCAGAAAGGTCATGGAAAGGGGCTCCTGACGGGCCGCATCTTGGTCTTTCAGGAGACTCGCGTCGCACATTAGCTTGCCCAACGTGGTCCTCTGATCGGAAGCACGAGTGAGCCCAAAAGTTATCATGGCAGGGACGCAGATGAGGTCTTTCCTGGTGAGGCCCATAGTCCATCCGTAGACCCGCGCCATCGTCACGGCTTGGCAGATTGTAATCCTTTTGCCCAGGGCGGCACCAGGCTGTCGTGTCTTCTCCGGAAAAGTGGCCTCTTTCAAAAACTTTGCCGCCACAGGCAAAGTCTTGAGCCGCAAATCATTGCTTATGAACTCCGCCGCTTCTTGACGACTCTTCTGATCCATCCTGATTTTCCCCTTTTCAAGAGGTTCGGGAATGCCTGTTTCTTTGATGACGGGCATACTCGTCACTAACAGACTCTGACATTCTGCGCGGTCGGCTTCGGGTGTTTCAAGAGCTACGCTTGAGCGCCGTGGGACTGCAAGAGCCTCACAATCTGCATATGCCCCATCGACATAGCCCACATTAATGCTGTCCAGCCGTTTCTGTCCTTGGCGTTGACATCCGCTCCTTTGTCCAGCAACAATTTGATTACATCCAGACGAAATTCAGATGAAGCGATAATCAACGCTGTGGCTCCATACTGGTCTCCGGCTTCGAGATCGGCTCCTCTGTCCAGCAAGAGATTCACCACTTCCATGTATCCCCGGCGACAAGCTCTCATTAAAGGGGTCCAACTGTAGTCATCCTTGACGTTAACGTTTGCCCCGGTGTCGAGGAGAAGCTGCACCACTTCTACGTGACCTCTTCGGCAAGCCTTCATCAGGGAGGTGGCTCCGTACTGGTCTTTCTGCTCAGGGTCTGCTCCTCCCTCCAAAAGCAGTTTCACTACATCGGGGTACCCCATGGAGGAAGCCCATAGCAGGGCCGTCCAGTTTGACGCGGTCCTGGCATTTACGTCGGCCCCCTTGTCCATTAGTTGCCGCACCATGTCACTGCGGCCTTCGGAAGAAGCCAAAATTAGCGGCGTATAACCATATTCGTCTCTGGTATTGGGATCTGCCCCCTTGGACAACAAACTGTTGACCTGGTTCAGATTCCCTGCCGCGGCCGCGCTCAAAAGTCTGTCATTCATGGCTCAGATTGCTCCACGGGTCGTAAATCATCAGCGGACATTGAAAGGAGATTTGTAGACGGATCAACAGCTATCACCCACTCAGGCCGGAACCTCGTCCCGCTCCGACAGTCTTTTCTTAGTACTCCCTGTCTCTTACTTCTTAGCTTGCGCTTTCAAGATGTCGACAACGTCCGTGTGGCGCATAGAAGAGGCCCACATGAGGGCCGTCCAACTGTTCCTATCGTGTGCGTTGGGGTCTGCTCCCCTTGTTAAAAGCTCGTTGACTACGTCCGCGTACCCCTCCGATGCGGCCATAATCAGTGCTGTGGCTCCGTACTGGTCGGCATCTTCGATCTCTGCACCTCGATCCAAAAGAAGTTTCACCAAATCGAGATAGCCCCGTCGCGAAGCCCTCATCAACGCTGTCCAGCCAAATTCGTCTTCAGCGTTAACGTCAGCCCCAACATCCAAGAGATGCTTTGCCACGTCGGCAAACCCTCGTCGTGCGGCCTTCATTAAAGCAGTGGCCCCGTACTGGTCTCTTGCATCAGGTTCAGCTCCGCTATCCAAAAGCAACTTCACTGCTTCCGGGAATCCCATGGAGCCGGCCCACATAAGCGCCGTCCAGCCAAACGCATCCTTTGCGTTGGCATCGGCCCCCTTCTTCAGAAGTTCCTTCAGTTCTCCAAGATCACCGGATGTGGCCGCATTCAACAGCCTTTCTTTCATGATCCCGCTCTCCTCATAAAAATAAGTAAATGACAGCCATCGTCATCTTTATAACATTGTTTCTCGGGTGGCAGGGAACATAATTTCTGACCTTGGCGATGGATGAGTCTCGGGCTTCGAGTTCCTCCCGATCGAATCTCCACGACGCGAAACCTGGTTGGTATACGCGATCAGATACTCAACATTTGGAGTCCGGAGCGCTGATGGCAAATATGGGGTGAAGCAGCAATCACACTACGCACTCTGATTCGTAAATGTGGCCACGTATTTGGGTCCCACTGCTTGCTAGGAGCCTGTGGTTTGCTTCTGTTGTGGTCACCTGGCCTTAGGGGGGTAACGAAAAAGCGCGGAATGGCTTTCGGTATCGCGCGAGGCTCAGCCGACTAAAACTTCCGGCGACTCAATCGGTAACGGATGGGCGTCTCCTAGAGCGGGTGGGCCCATTCGCTCTGAACGATTTCGGCTCGCTAAAACCGTCCAAGTTGTAGGACGGGTATGACGCGGCGACCGCCAAAATGCCGCTTAACGCCACCGCGATCCCTTGTTTCCACCACCACCCTGTCTGTCAGGGCGATCAGTGCGCGGGCGTGCTTCGTTCACTTTAAGGCTTCGGCCCATGAAGTCCTTAGCGTCCAATTCTTGAATGGCACGGAGCCCCTCTTCACGTTCCGGCATCTTAACAAAACCGAATCCTCTGGGGCGACCTGTGAACTTGTCCGATATTATGGTAGCAGATTCCACCTGCCCAAAGCTTTCGAATAATTCCTTGAGCTGGTCCTCGCCTGTGTCGAAGGACAGGTTGCCCACATAAATGTTTATTGCCGCCACTGTTCTGCTCCTTTTCTTAGAAAAGTCCCCTTGTTGAAGAAGCAAGAGTACGTTGGTAAGAGGGGATTCCCACCGTGCCGGTGGGGAAACAGACCGTAACGAAAATAGGTGAAGGCACGAGCGTTTTCGTCCTACAATCTTGACTCTTGCTTCACGCCCGTCATCCTGATAGGCCGGGAGGGAAAGGCAAGTCAAATTTTGCGATCATTTTATAATTTAGGCCAGTCGGATTGTCAAGATTTTTCATCTATTGGAAATGATCGGTCTCGATCTCCCCGCGTATCTAAAGAATTGCTCGTGCAGTTTGTTTCTGTTTGGTTTTTGAGAGATCTGTGGTAAGGTCCCGTCTTTCATTGCCGGGGAGGTCCTCCTGACGTAGTCACGCCTTGAAGAGCCTTTGATTAAAGCATTTCCCTTGTTCATCAAAGTATAACTGCAAGATCGGCAAGAAATTGCTCGATCGACCACAAGGTCTGAAAGTGAGGAATGATGAGGTATTTTCTATTTTTTTTGTTAATTGTCGTTTCGGCGACCCAAACAAACGCGAAAAGTATAGAGGAACACATATTGGTTCAATACAAATTAGTGTGTGATGAACTGGAGAAACAAGGCTTCCAGGGCCCATTCGCCAAAGAGGTGGCAAAATTTGCCCTCATTAGGCAAATTATCGAAGACGGTCAAACGAGAGACCACTCCGTAAGTATTGTTGGCATGTCGCCGGGTGGAACAAATGCCGAGGTCCTGGATGAACTCGGTCTCACTATGGGCAAATCAAATCCGGATGGTCTCTCGTTGCAGAGCTTGACCTCAAACGCAGGAGAAACATTCTATTGCATAAAAGGACCACGTGCCAACGTGTGTTCGGCCATAGCGATCACGCTCCTTTGGGACAAGTACGTAAACGGAGCCCAGAAAGAGCGATTCAAACCATCAGAGGTTTTGGTATGGAACAAGTCTAAAGACATTTCTCAGCGGATAGCAGCCAATACTGCTACAGAAAAAGATCTTGCAGCCTATTACGGTGAGCTCGCAGCTCCTCGGAGAAAAATCATTGAGAAAGCGAACATGATCTATAGTCCTACCGCGGCGCATACGATCACGAAACTCGTCAAGGACATGAAACCGATCTTCGACTTTGTACGGTTCTAGCGATGTGACGAAGGATCGAGCCGAGCGATTGCCAAGGAATGGTCAAATGAAGCCGATACCTTATCCGTACAGCACAGGACACTGCTTCTTCGGCAGAGATCGCAATTCGATAGATTTGAAATTGACGTTTCAGGAAACCGAAACGGAACCCGCGGAGTTGGTCTTGCACTGGAATGCCTCTCCGATGTTGACAGGATTAGGCAGGATACTCCACGGCGGCATACAGAGCGGCCTTTCGATGAGATTATGAGGGGGCAACGTCTCATTTCACCGAGCAGATGGGCGTAACAACAGCCCTCCACATCCAGTTCCTCAAACCGTCTATGTCGGGCAGGAAATCGAGGCGCGCTGCCGCATGGAATCACAAGAAGCCTCCAAGATTCATTTAGCCGCGGAAATCAGAAACGAAGTGGGAGAAATTTGCGCCCGCGCCACCGGCACTTATTTCCTCATGGACCGCAAGAAACTCGACCAGATGATGGAGAACGGTTAGCCCACGCGGATCCGCAGAGAAAAATTGTCTCAAAACCAGAGATTCAGTTTGGAGATAACGCAATCTCGTAGGTGCGGTTCGCGAACGGCCCCCACAGTAATAAACTCTTCAAAGGACATTCTGAGACAGTTTCGAGACGTCGGTCCCTACTATTGGGCCGGTAGCGACGGGCGTCCCTGCCCGTCGTGGTCCCGGCCACTTGTTTTCCTGGGAATGCGCCTTCAGGCAGCCAAAGATTAATCAGCGAAATTCGGGCCGAATCTCCTTTGCTACCAGCCTCATGGATCTGCTTTGAGTCAAGAGCTATAAATCTCTCTCTTATTCTCCCGGTGATCAACCATGTACAGCATTTTGGCCGCTTCTTGGAGTTCTTCCTTCATTCGTTGTAGGGCATCACGATCAATGTCAAATGCTCTGATGTATACGTTTCGGTACCCTTCGGGGGCATTCTCGTAAGAACTCAGAATGCTGACCAGCCGACCATTGTATTTACGTATTATGTCAGTAACTTCCTTAATCGAACCGGGGTGATCCTCCAGAACAAAACCGAACTGGAGGCCTTTCTTGGTTACGCCGCTCAAGGATATCATTGCCTTGAACAGGTCGTTCTTCGTTATGATCCCCTGTATCTCCCCCTTCCGGTCAACTACGGGTGCGCCGGAAATACCGTTGGTGAGAAGGACTTCCGCGGTCTCTTCCACGGTGTAATCCATAGGCACCGTAATTGGATATCGACTCATTATGGCCCCGACTTCCAGGCGAGAGAGGTGATACATGATCTGTTGGATGTCAAGCAGCGTGGCATCAGAAGGGGAGCGCGTTTCAGATCTCTGTCAGTTACTATTCCAACCAGCTTATCATCCTCCATTACGGGCATTATGCTGATGTGGTGTTCAATCGAGAGATTAATGGCATCCTGCATGGTATCATTAACGTTAAGAGTGATGACATTTTTACTCATCCAGTCTTTGACCAACATATCGCTTCCTCCTTAACGGCGTTGACCGTCTTCTGCTCAGCCACGGCCCAAAAGTTCTCAGCATAGAAAACTTGCCGCATCATACATTCTGCCGCCACGACCTCGCAAGAGGGATATAGGTTCACCCGATTTTCGGCCTCACGGAAAGCACCGGACAATTTGCGGTTCGGACAACATTTTCCGCAGTGCTTCCCAGAATCAGGTGCCTGACCCCGGTCCAGCCGTGAGTTCCCATGATAATCAGATCCATTGACTCTTCATCGGCAAAGCGAATGATTTCTTCGGCCGGTGAGCCCGTACGAGAGTGAGATTGGACGCTGGAAAGATCTTTACTGCACTCATCCGCAATTGACTCTAACTCCTCCAGTACTCCTTCCTCTATGTTCTTTTGAATCAGAGCCATTTCCACGGGGACCCTATCAGCAAAGGTCGGATAACCGAAGAAGCGGGAATTCACTACGTGGAGAATTGCCAGTTCGGCCCCGAAAGCCTTGGCCCATTCGACGGCACACTGGCGAGCGGGGAGCGAGTTCTCAGAAAAATCTGTACATACCAAGATTTTTTTGGGTATCAATATACGACCCTCCTTTCACAATGCTAAAGTGCTTTCCAAAAAGGACACACCCCGTACCGATGCTATTTCAAGCGAGTACTACTACATCACACCAGTTGGCGCCGCGGCGGCGTCTCACATGCATCATCTCCTTCATCGTTTGACGGGGTGTTTTCAAAGTAGGGGCACGGCCGGCGTGCCCCTACGACGGACGATGCGCCTGGCTTGGATGGCGCATCGAGAGGAACAAGAATTTCAGGGGGCTTTAAGGAACGCGAACGATGTTTTGCACCCATTTTAAAAAAGCAACATCCATGCCAGCTCATGATTGGCTCCCTTGACCCGCCTAATGCTCTGAAAACAAGAATTATTATTTTCCAAGGACAACTCGTTCTTGCCAGCCGCAGAATCGCGACCTGTCAGCTTTTTTTACATCCTGTAAAACGCAGTTCCCTGGGGAGAGGCCGGCAGGTCCCCCCTCCCTAAAGTTGCCGCCGGCTCTTGCACGACCATGATGGGGACAACGGGTCCGGCCTTGGGTTCCAGTAAATCAAGTCGGTTCGCCTCAAGCCTTGAATCTGCACTCGGCGCCCCTCCTCTCGATTCGCTTTCATTCGAGCAAGCATAGCGGGCACCCCGAGTCCCGCAGAGCCGATACCACATTATGGTAGGGACCGGCGTCCCTGTCGGCCATTGCTAAAATCACCTGTATTATCACGCACTGGTATCAGCCGCCTCAACTCCTGTTCCGCACTACAGGCTCCAACAAGTTTTCTACGGGCGCGTTGTCGTCGGTTAAGATGCGGCCGTGACACTTTCCTGCTAGCTCCTTCAGGTTGTCATCAGTAAGTAACGAGCCCGGAAAATCAGTGGCGTGCCCTGGTTGCCAATCGGAGACTACAGCAGGCCTCATGGAAGCCGCAAGCACAAACGTCTCCCGCCCCTCCTCCACGCCCCCTTCCTTGGTACAGAACACGTAAACGTGTTTGAATGTCTTCTTGAGGGTAAGAACATACGCTCCGAGAAGACGTCCGAAACGCCAGTCGTCAATCAGATTCACAAGATACACGCCGGACGACGTAAGATGCCGCGCGATCTTTTCGTTGAACTCCAGAGTTGTCAAATGAAACGGCACTGACAGATCATTGAACGCATCGCCGATAACCAAGTCGTAACGGGCGTCTACGGCCAAGTCGTCCACGACCTTCCGAGCATCTGCGGGAAAAGAGCGAATGGGAGTCTCGCGGGGCAAGCCGAGGACTTTATAGTTGGCTTCGACCACCATAGGATCGATTTCGGCGACATCTATTCTCGACCCCGGCCATTCGTGCAGAACCCAGCGCGGGAATGTATAGCTTCCTCCCCCGATGAAAAACGCTGAGACTGTTTTCCTGCCCTCCACAAACCTGCGCACCACTTCGCGGTAAAGACGCTCGTAGTGATATTCGAGATGCCCGGGATCGTTGACATCGACATAGCCGTGAATCAAATAGTCGAGTTGAAGCATTCGCACCCACCGCGAAGAGTCTATGTCGCTTAAGTGTTCTTCGACATTAATGAATTGATAATTGCTATCCATGCAGAGGAGACTCGCTGGGTCTTCCCGCAAGCCCAAGGCTTCTGCAGCGTCCTCGATTGTACCTGTAGGGGCCGGCGAAAGCTGCGAAAGAATTAGAAGACAAGCGAGCACCATGGCTTCTAACGCTGCAAACACCCGTAGCGGCCCCAACACCACGGCCATCGTGGCCAGCGACAACGACACCGAAAGCACGACCCCTTTGGCGCCGAGGGCAGAGATAAGCCAGAAGCCGGTAACAAATGTGCCGGCTATGCTTCCGACTGCTCCCCAGGCATAAACCGACCCGATTGATTTGCCAATCGCCTCCCCGCGCTCCACGGCCATCTTTGCCGCTGCCGGACTTATTGTACCAAGAGCCAAGGCCGGTAAAACGAAAATCGTCAGCACTGTGACAAACGTGCGCAGAGGCCAAATCATGTCTTGCAGCAGATAAGATTCCGAGAAGAAACGGTTCAGGGGAAGCACACTCAGGCACACCACCGAAGCAGCGAGAAAGAGAGGGCCAAGAAGCTTCTCCGGCTGCCACAGGTCGGCGAGCCGTCCCCCCAGGTAATTGCCGATGCTCATTCCCGCGAGTATGACACCAATTATGCTCGTCCACGTGTACAGGGAATTCCCAAGGTGTCGCGCAATCAGCCGGCCAGCCACCAGTTCCACCACCATTATACAGGCAGAACTGAAAAACACGATGACGTGGGGTGCATAGCGCCACCCTTTTTCTTCAGGTTCGTTCATGTTTTCACCCGTGCTCGCATTGTCCTGACGGATTATACCTATGGTATCAGCGGATATCCACCTCCCCGCGAAAAGGAACATCACGTCAGGGTGTTGTCAGCCGTAGCCCATGTCAATGATGGAAAAATAATGCTTGACACCAAGAATTGTGGGTGTACTATTTTTGAAACGCTAACATGCAGAGCGTCTTTCGATCTGTTGGGCGGTGGAGTTCGGCTGCACAAGCGCTCGCGCGGACTGAGGGTTTTTAGCCCTAACTGTGCCGCCGAAAAGCGACCAACCAAAACCTCATCCAAAGTCTAATGCGGTCAACCTTACTCGGCGAACGAATCTTGAATTCCTCGTGTGGTATCGTCTTTCGGCGCCAATTTAGGTCGCTGGCGACCCGAACGAGCTTATAGACAGAAGAAAGGGGTCAGATCATGAACGCAGTCTACGTCATCGTCCTCGGCTTTCTGATAGCCTACATCGGCTATCGCTTCTACGCAAAATACGTCGACGACCAGATCATCCAAGCTGATCCGAAAAGGGCGACTCCGGCCAAGATGTACATGGATGGCGTGGAGTTTATGCCCACCAGCAAGAACATCCTTTACGGTTATCAGTTCAAATCGATTGCAGGCGCGGCGCCGATCATAGGCCCGATCATCGCGATCCAGTGGGGATGGCTGCCTGCTCTGATCTGGATACTGGCTGGGAGCTATTCTTCATCGGCTGGGTTCATGACTATTCCAGCGCGATGATCGCCATGAGAAACGACGGCGCCTCCTTCGGCGGATTGAGTCACAAGCTGATATCACCCAGGGCACGGATCATACTTCTCTCATTCATCTATTTCTATCTTCTGCTGATTGCCGGCGCTTTCGGCAATGTCGTTGTCAGCACTGCCATCGGGCTGAAGGCGGCTCCCATGGCATGGCTGCTTCCTGACCATAGGCGGCATCCTGGCAGGACAGATGATTTATCGCTGGAAGCAGGATATAATTCTGACCACTGTAGTTACGGTTGTCATCGCTTTGTCTGGGATATATCTGGGAACGATCGCTCCCTCCAACACTATTCTGGGAGCGGGCTGGCGAACAGCCGGCCTTGTGGGCGGTCGTGGCATTTGTCTTCTGCTACTTCGCAGCAGTTTTGCCGATCTGGAGATTTGCGCTGCCTATTAACTATGTGGCATCGTATATTGTATTTCTCGGCCTCTTCTTCGGGATTATCGGAATCTTCGTGCTCCACCCTGATTTTACGCTTCCCGCTTACACTGACTTTACGATCAACATCGGACCGCTATGGCCGATCATGTTTGTGACCATTGCCTGCGGCGCAATATCCGGATGGCACAGCATAGTCTCGAGTTCAGGAACGGCCCGGCAGTTAGAGAGTGAAATGGATGCCCGGCCTGTGGGCGGCGGCGTCATGTTCCTGGAAATGATGCTTGCGGTATTTGCTTTGATCATTGCCGGGACGATTTACGCATCCCCCGCGGAATACGGAGCCGCCATTGCGAAAGGACCCGCCGCTGTCTTCGCAGCAGGCGTATCCAAGTTCCTGGGTGCTCTAGGTTTGCCGGCGGATGTACGGAACGCTCCTACGGCAGCGTCATGATGATCTTCTTGGCCATCACGATCATGCAATTGGTCATTCGGTTCATGAGGGTTGCTACTTCGGAACTGCTGAGCGATGTCAGCCCGATCTTTAAGAATGCCCATGTGGGGACCATTATTGCCAGCATACTGGGGATCATCGTTGTCCTGACCGGCTGGTGGCAATATCTGTGGGTTCTGTTTGGCGGGGCCAACCAGTTGATGGCTTCTCTGGCGCTGATGCTTGTATCGGCTTGGCTGGTGTCCGAGGGCAAGCCGTTGGCATGGGCATTTTATCCCATGATCTTCATGTTTGTCACCACGATTGCCGCCCTGCTGTACACTTCGTACAATTTGCTGGTCAGAAGGTGTTTCCGGCGCAGTTAAGGGAGAGGCGCTTGATTGGAAATACCCTGATGGGTATTGTCGGCTTCTTCCTCGTCGTGGCTGCGCTCGTACTTGCCTGGGAAGGATTTAAGGCGTTTCGCCGATTCCGTGAGATAAAAGCCGCAGCGCCGTCCAAAGCTTAACCCAGTTTCCGGGCGTAGTGAGGTGCGACCCGGAACAAAATCCTGTTGCGGGCGGGCCTCTTTGTTATGAAATGTATCCTGCGCGAATTTTTACAGTAGGGAACATGCCACCCAGGTCGCTGGATAATGTAGGCACCTGGCTTGTCCGGAGGGCAGCGGATCATCGAACGTAATGACTGCCGCTAGCCCTTGATCGATGTAAAAGGGAGATAACCTATGGCAGAGAAGAAAGAAAAAATCAGGCGGATTCTTTCAAGGCGTCAAGGAATTCGTCTATGGCGTGGCCGCGCATGACTCAGCTCGATTTGCGCTGAAAACAAGGGCCAGCATGGAGCATCTCTTCATACTGATCACCATGGGAGATATGCTTGGTGTGCCGATTCTGCCTCCTTACTATTCCCTCAGACTTCTGCCGTATGTGGTGCCGCAGATCTCCACGTGGAAGCGCAGAATGCTGAGGGAGAAGGATCTGACCGACGCGCTGGCCTGAGATCGAATTGGTCGCTGACCGCTTTGATCACGGTCCGACGATGCGATTCGTAAAGAGAGCGTAGAGCCGACAGCGAGCTTCGTACAAGTCTAGATTCGAGAAGGGACTGATCAGAATTTCTTTAACAACAATATTCGAGCAGTATCCCGATCGGAGATACATCATGTTCGGCGGGCAAGGGCGGTCTCGGCAAGACCACCTTTTCCGCTGCCGCCGCATATTATCTGGCCAAAAAAGGAAAACGTGTTCTGGTCTTTTCCGTTGATCCTCAGGCCTCGCTTACGGATATATTCGAGAAGGACATCTTCGGGAAAGGGCCTACGGAAATTATGCCGAATCTTTATGCACAGGAGATCGATGCGGATCGCCGGGTAAAGGAATATCAGCAGGAGATCCGCCAAAAGATCCTTGATATGTACGGAATGGACAAGATTCCCGACGAAATCGAAAGCTACATTCAGGCTGCCGCGGCCGAACCGGCCATGGAAGAGAGCGCCATCTTCGATGAAGTAGTGGATATCGTCGTCACAGGGGGTTATGACTACTACATTTATGATCTGGTCCCACTGGGCCATGCGCTTTACTATTTGAGCATGGCTTCAGTATATGACGCCTGGATCGACAAAATCACCGGCCTCCGGGAGCAGATGAGGGAATACGATCAAGTTGCCGCAACAATCCGCCGCGATAAGGTGAGGATTGAAGAAGACAAGATTCTCGAATGAGCTTCTGTACATAAAGAATCGTATCAACAAGTCCTCGAGCATTCTGACGGATAAGAACGAAGACGGCCTTCTTCTTTGTGCTCGACGCCGAGGAGATGATAATCAAAGGATACTGTGAAGGCGGCAGATCTGTTTGCCAAATTTGATGTGCCGTTAAGCGGCTATATCATCAATCGGGTTTTGCCCGAGGAATTGAAGAATCAGAACATTCCGGAATATTTGAAAAACCGCTTCTTGATGCAAGATCATTATCTTGAAGAGATCGAGACGGATTTCAAAGGCCAGATTCTGGCGTCTGTTCCGGAGATGGAACGCGACGTGACCGGACTGGCTATGATCGAGAAAATGGCCAAAGCGATGTTCGGAGATTTTTAGATAGATCAGGGGGTTAAGCAGTGAACGGAATTACGATCAATATGGAACAGTTTTATGAAGGACCATCCGAAAATGAAATATATCTTTTTCGGAGGCAAGGGAGGAGTAGGCAAAACGGTGATGGCCGGCGCAGCGGCGCTATGGTCCGCCAAGCAGGGGAAGAAAGACTTTGCTCGCCTCGACCAACCCTGTTCATAGCCTTTCAAATATGTTTGAACAGAACGTTTTGGGTAAGGCGTGTGACGTTTGCGATGAGGAGAACTGCTACGCATTGGAAATAGATACACGCGAAACCATAGAACGCTCCAAACAAGAAATACGAGAAAAAATTAACTGGTTTCTCAAGTTTGCCGATATAACGACCAAGGCGGAGGAATTCATTGAATCCGCCACGATGAATCCGGCTTTTGAAGAATCGGCTATGTTCGAGAACATGATGGATATTATGTTCAAGGACGAATATGATTTCTACGTGTTTGATACTGCGCCTACTGCGAATGCCAGGCGACTGTTGGGATGTCAAAGGTGTACGGCCTGTGGGTAGACAAGATGCTCAAGAGCAGGGAAGAAGCCAAATCGCTGCGGGAGCTGCTTTCCTTTTCCAAGAAAGAGGAAAAAGACCCGCTTCTGGACTATCTTCTGGGCTTCAAGGACAGGATGGGCCATGCCAAAGAACTCTTGACTGATGATGCGCTTACCGCGTTTCTTCTTTGTGACCTTGCCGGAGAGTCTGCCCATTGCGGTTATCACGCGGTTCATCAATTGGTTCCACGAATTCGGCATTCCGGTGGGCGGAGTGATTGTCAATGGAGTTATTCCGAAGGAACAAATCGTGGCGGATTCCGCTGAGTTTGTCCAGAATCGAGTCAAGATGCAAGAAGAACATATGGAGCAGATTTGGAAGATATTCGGCGATAAGGTCCGCGCTGTGGCGCCTTTGTTTGAAACCGAAGTCAAGGGTACCAAAATGCTGAACAGAATGGTTGATCAGCTTCTTAAGAATGGAGGCTGACGGCGGATCTGAACGAGCTCAGTGTAAATTCTTAGGGGGGAACCTTCAGCGACTACTACCGTTAATGTGGGAGCGTTTCGCGTTTTACCTGCGAGGTGAAACCATCAAGGTTCGGACACAGAAAAAACCCATCCCCAGCGAAACAACGGTTCTTGAGGCCGATCATCCCTTGCTCAAGCCGGCTGAAGCTTCTCTGATCCGCTCGTCGATCAGAGTCTCCAGGCGATCCGTGTCCCACCCCGTGTGCGTGCTCTTATTGTCCACGATGAAGCCCGGCATGTCGGATAGCCGATGCCGGATCTTTTTCCAGATCCCCAAAGGGGAGAATGCATCAATGACCCGGATCTGAATCCTATGTTTGTACAGGTCAGACGCATTTTCGATCCATTTTGATAATTTTGCTACATCCTGCTTCCAATCCTCAGGGTATTCATCGGTGCAGGCCTGTTGATAATCTTTGTGAATCTCCAGTTGGTCAAACAGTGGGCCGCATCTCCGGCAAGTGAAAGCCTCGCTGGTGAGAAGCGGGAAAACTACATCAATCTCAACCGGGGTCATGGCATTGCTCCTTCATCCCTCGTTTCCTGTTATTTACAAGTATATTGGCGATCGCCCCCGCGTGCAAGACCTATGGCTGAATTCGCTTTCCTGAGATCTGTATCCGAAAAAGCTTGATACAGTTCGCTCAATGGGTCAAGGTGAAAACATCAGCTACGGTTTTCGGGACTGAATAGTAGTTTCTGGAGAGAGGTCGCCATGTACAAGAAGATACTTGTACCCTTGGACGGATCCAAAAACGATGAGGTCGTGCTCCAGCATGCCAAACGACTCGCCAAAGAGCTAGGTGCAGCGCTGACCCTGATTTTGCTCCACCGTTTGACACCAGCGGACGATCCTTTTGAAAAGCAGATGCAGATGGAAGAAGGGTCGTGGGGGTACAAGGCCAAAGAGAGGGCGAAGGTCTACTTACCACAATTGGAGAAATTGCTGAGTCAGGAAGGGATTCGGATCAAGACGGAATTTCTCACAGTGGAAGACCCTGAGGCGGATGCGATCGTAAAATATGCTGAGAACAACGACTTTGACCTGATCATGTTGGCAAACCGGGTGAAATCGCCCATCGGCAGCTTTTTCTTTGGTAATATTGAAGAAAAGGTAAGAAGACGGTCCTCCTTGCCGGTGCTTTTCGTTTCCGCTGCCAAGGATAAGGAGAAGAGCCGATGAACTATCAAGATAAGCTTGAATTGCTTAACCGGCTTCTGGAATCCGAATTCATGGCCCTGGAATGCTATCGCACACATGCTGCCGCGATTTCGGAGCCGGAAATCGCCGAGGGTGTGACAGCCATTATCCCTGTGGAACATGCACACGCGGTGGGCCTCACCACGAGAATCAGCGAACTTGGCGGTAATCCGACAAGGCCAGGCGGTCCGGCTTCGATCCGAGGGCGGGAATTGGCTGCAAGGTCGCAGCAGCAAGGCACACTGGCCATGCTCAAGGTGGAATTGGAGCTTGAACAAGAGGCCATTAAGGAGTATGCCGCGGCTGTCGCAGACATTGTGGATGACGAAATCACTGTGGAAATGCTTGAGGAGCAATTATTGGATGAAATGCGGCACGCCAAGTGGTTGAAACAACGGCTTTTTACCTGAAAGTGCGTGCCCATTATGCAGGAGTTAATGGAAATTTGGTGCCACGGATGTGCCCCACGCCCCGTGGGGTTCATCCGTGCGGCACGGACGAGCCAAAGCGCACGTCCGTGGCACCAGAAAACCATCGCATCACTTTCATGGCCCGTTGTGACCGACAGGTCATGGTAGTTCGCATGATGGTATTACGCTGAGGCGTGGAGTTCTTCAATGAAGAAGTTGCAAGCAATTTTCCTGGTTCTCTTGGTTCTGGCTCTTGCCCTGATCGTTCCCGCGGCGGCGACATGCCAAACGCCAACCCCGCAAGGCGAGGCCGCGGCCAAGGCTGTCAATGCCTTTGCCATTGATCTGTATCGGGAGTCCCGAAAAGCCCAAGGCAATATCTTTTTCTCCCCTTATAGCGTTTCGTGTCTCTCGCGATGGCCTATACCGGCGCTCGCGGCAACACTGAATCACAGATGGCCAAAGCCCTGCATTTCAGCTTCGGGCAAGCAAAGACAAACGAGGCATTTCGCGCTCTTAATGAGCAGGTCCTGGCTGCGCGGAGAGGAAAAGGTGCGGAACTAAACATCGCCAATGCTTTGTGGGCCGAGAAGTCGTTCGCATTCAGGAAAGAATTCCTGGACGCCGTAAGGACTAACTTTGTTCAAGGCGGTAGATGGTTTTCACGTGTCCCATTGATAAAACAAGCCGTTGCATCGATTTGGGCCAATGACCAGGGAGGGCTTCGACAAGTGGATTTTCGCGGCAGTCCCGAGGCTGCGAGAAACACCATCAATTCATGGGTCGAACAACAAACTAAGAATAGAATTAAGGATCTCCTGGCCAGCGGCACGATTACTCCTGAAACCAGGCTAGTGATTACCAATGCAATTTATTTCAAAGGCTTTTGGGAATCCCAATTTAAGAAGAACAGTACAAAAGACGATCCATTTACACTGCTGGACGGCACGAAAGTCACGGTACCAATGATGCAACAGACAGAATCGTTCGGTTACTGGAAAGAGGCGGGTTTGCAGGTCCTTGAAATGCCTTACAAAGGTGAGGAATTAGCCATGGTCGTGCTACTCCCCTCCAAGGAACGGCAGTTCGAAGACTTTGAACAGTCCATAACGTTTGACAAGCTTGGTCAATGGATTGGGAATCTCAGTACGCGAAAGGTCGATGTGCACTTTCCCAAATATGAGATGACTTCAGCATTTCAGTTGCCAGCCGTGCTCATTAAGTTGGGAATGATTGATGCGTTTTCTATGACTGACGCGAATTTCTCGGGAATGACTCTAGGCAAAGATTTCTTCATTGGAGAGGTCATCCATAAGGCATTTGTGGAAGTGCATGAGGAAGGAACCGAGGCCGCAGCAGCAACAGCTGTGATAACGTATCAGGGTGCGCCTGCTTCTCCCAAGCTGGTCCCGGTATTTCGAGCGGATCATCCGTTTGTGTTCCTGATTCGGCACAAGCCGTCAGGGTGTATCCTGTTTATGGGCCGGGTGACAAAGCCTGAACAGCAGTAACGACGACAAACCGATTTGTGTCTGCACCAGTTAGCTGAGGGCGCGGCTTCCTCTGTCATTGCGAGGAGCAAAGCGACGAAGCAATCTTTTCTTCGGTGGGACGGGCATCCTGCCCGTCATTTGTGGTCAGCTGCCGTGGTTGTTTATTGAAATGACGGGCAGGATGCCCGTCCCACCAACAAGAGGTTGCCCGTCCAGAGAATCGACATAGTCGGCACAGACAAATCCAACCCGCGGCTTCACTCGGGACCAGCTACCTCATGCCGTTTGTCATCGGCAGAATTTCCTCCTCCGCGGAGGGCGAGAATCGATTAGGATAGCACCTTCTTAGAACCGTCAATACCGTTGCTTTCAAATGGTCGATGTTATTACCCCTCTTTTCGAGAAAGGCCGCGGCACGTCCGCACACTTCCTGGGCTGCTTCCTCTGTGAGAAAGGTGTGAATCACCACCGGCAAAAGGGGGTTGCGGGTCAGGAGCGTCTCTAAGGCTTCCGGGCCTCCGGAACAGGGCATTTCCAGGTCAACAATGAGTAGATCCGGCGGCTCGTCGGCTTCGATGATGTTTAACAATTCTTTGTCGTCCCTTGCCAACTCCACCGCATAACCGTCAGCAACAAATTCCCTGCGCAAAAAATCCCGCACATGTCTGTTTCGGTCGGCAATTACAAGAGTGAATTGCTTGCTCATGTCCGTAGCCCCTCTAAGATTGATTCCTGGTACAGCAATGGGTGTGCCAAGATAGAGGAGCCATCCCCACTTTTATACCAGCTTGGAACTACGGGTCATTTTCCGAGCGCTGGGGAAACGGAAAATACGCGCCGCTGTCAATTTTTCTGACAGATCGTAAAATTCAGTCTCGGAGCGCGCAGCTTCTTCAGTAATTGCCGAAAGTAATGTTCGAAACTGAGGATGATTCGATGTAGACGGACATCTTGCCCGTCGTTCAGAGACAGGCAGGATGCCTGTCCCGCCAGGAGCAGGACGTCACTTTTTTGAAAACGATTTGGCATTATTCGCTCTTGACCGCGATTTCTATCTTAATTCCGTATTTCTCAATTTTTGCCAAAAGTGTCGGCCTGGACAAGCCGAGGAGTTTTGCCGCCTGAGACCTGTTTCCGCCCGTGAGATTAAGCGCTTCCGTTATAATGAGACCGGCAAGCCGATCCATGACATCTCCGAACGTTTTGTCAGCTTCGCCGCCCGACAGAGACCGACGCACCCATTGTCGGATGGCCTGATCCTCGCGCTCCTGGCCCGCCCCCCTAGCCGCGCTTTCCCCCCGAATGGCCTGAGCGATCTCCTCGCCCGTGATAGGCGCTCCTCGGCTGAAGATCAGAGCTTTCTGCATGGTGTTGGCAAGCTCGCGGACATTCCCCGGCCAGGAATAAGGGACCATGACAGCTTTCGCTTCCTCGGTCATACCGGGGCTGTCGACGTTCATTTCTCTTGCGAATCTCTTGAGGAAATATTCGGCAAGCATCGGGACGTCTCCTGCTCGTTCCCGCAATGGTGGTAAACTAAGTGTTACGACTTTAAGACGATAATAGAGATCTTCGCGAAATCTCCCCTCTGCCAAAGCAGTTTCCAGGTTCCGATTGGTTGCCGCGAGGACTCGAACGTCCACAGGAATAGGGGAACGGCCCCCGAGGCGCTCGATGCTCTTTTCCTGAAGCAACCGGAGGATCTTGGCCTGAATGCTGAATGGCATGTCCCCGATTTCGTCGAGAAACACTGTCCCGCCGTTGGCCTGCTCTATCTTCCCCACCCGGCGATTCACAGCGCCGGTAAAGGCTCCTTTTTCGTATCCGAACAGTTCACTTTCCAAAAGCGTTTCAGGGATCGCAACGCAGTTTATGACCAGAAAAGGTTTGTCGGAACGGATGCTATGCTGATAGATGGCTCGAGCCACCAGTTCCTTGCCGGTTCCTGATTCTCCCCGAATAAGTACGGTTGCGTCTGTTGACGCTACGCGGCCGATGGCCTTGTAAACCTCTTGCATGGCCCTGCTTCGACCGAAGATAACATCTGTTGAATTTGCTTCCGGAGCCACATCCATCTCGACTCGAGAACGCATGAATCTGCCTGCTTCAAGAGCCTTTTCGATTGTGGAGAGCATCTCCGGGATCTCGAACGGCTTGAGAACGTAGTCAAACGCGCCTAGTTTAGTGGCCTCGATCGCAGTATCGGTGTTGCCGTAAGCAGTCATTACTATGACCGGAAGTTTCGGGTCAATTTCGTGCATCGCCTGAAATGTCTCCAAGCCGTCCATGCCCGGCAGACGCACATCCATGATAACCAGTTCGGGATGGCCAACGCGGACTATTTCCAGTCCTCCTTCTCCTGTGGGAGAAGTGCGCACCGTGTGTCCTTCCGCTGTTAATAGTTTTTCAAAGCTGTGCCGCAACTGCGCATCATCGTCAACTATCAGGATTGTTCCCACGTCTATTCCTCTCTTGCCGGCAGAGTGATGATGAAGGTCGCTCCCTGCCCCTCTTTGGATTCGAGGTCCAGCCAACCGCCATGTTCTTCCACAATGCGCGCGGCTATGCTGAGCCCTAGCCCTGTGCCTTCTTCTTTCGTGCTGAAAAAAGGCTGAAATAGTTTTTCTTGGATGGGCGCCGGGATGCCAGGCCCTGTGTCGCTCACGCGCATCACCACCACAGGACCTAGACTGTCCGTGGAACTCTCTTCTTCCTCGATGGAAATGGAGCCGCCGTCTACCATGGCTTCGCACGCATTCACGATGAGGTTTACCAGGACTTCCTTCAACTGATCCGGATCAGCCAGGATTTCCCTCAGCGGTTTGTCTCGTTTCACTGCCACCTTCACATCGTAAGATTCCAGTCGATGGCGGAGAAGCTGGAGCACCACGTCCACCGCATTCGACGGGCTCATTTTTTGCATTTTCAGCTTCGGAGAGCGGGAGAATTCCAGGAAATTACCTACTATTGTGTCTATATGCCGAATTTCTTCCGAGATTACCTCGAAATCTTCCTTTTGGCTGGGGGTCAAAGCTAGCGTTCGTTCCATAGAGAACAACCTCATTTTGACCGAAGTCAAGGGATTGCGAACACTGTGAGCTACTCCAGCGGCTAATTTGCCGACCAAGGCCCACTTCTCTGCCTGCTGGAGATGTTCTCTGCTCCATTTAAGCTTTGATTTGGTCTGGTCCACGTCATCAATGAGGTTTTGGAATCGTCTGCTCAGAGCTTTTACTTCGTCCTCTGCTCCGAGATCACCTCTAGGGCCTTCACTTGCCAAGGCCAGTTGTCGTATCGGTTCCAACACGTCGTTGACCAAACTGTAACCCAGAACTAGGCTCAAAATAATTACGCTTATCAAGGCCAGAGCCGCCAATACATTAATTAACGCAGCCTGATTTTTCACCTTTTCCCGGACTCCGGCGATTCTTTGTTCGGACGCATTTCTGAACTGGCGGCTGAGATCAATAATATGGAAAAATTGGCCGCGCGCGCTTTTTTGGAGGTCGAGCCCCCCTTTCGTTTTGTTCTCTTCGTAAAGCTTTATTACATCATCACGGGCATGGCTGTAGCGAATGTACTCCGATTCCATCTCATTGAGAATTCCCCTCTCTTTGTCTGTTTCAGCCCACTGCCTTCCCTTCTTGAGCGCTTCTTCAAAGCTCGCGTGGTGCTTGGTGAGTTGCTTCAGCCACTGGGGATCCCTGTCCTGAGCGAAGTAGGTGACATACCCCTTTTGCATCACCAGCGCGGTCTCTAGCTCTTGCGAGGCCTGAAGGGCCTGGACGTCCGTCCCCGTGACCGCAGCGAAAAAGCCGTCTATGATGTATGTGTATCCTATAGTGATCAAACCGCCTGCAACAGTTATGGAGACCAATGCACACAGCATAAGAAGGATGCGCGTTCGCAGATTGGGTTTCTTCCACCACATATATGGCCTCCATTGTTAATGGTTTCTTGATGAAGGTTTGGAACAAACCTATCTTTGATGCGAGCGATAGTCAATGCCGAACCTACTGCATATGGAGTGTCGGAATGTGGCCGGCTTGCGAAGTGGGGATCGGCTGGTTGGTGCAACTCGCAAGGCGCGGTGCTACATATCCCCTTTTACAGCTTGTAAAGAACACTGACACGGTCTGCTTCTCCCCGCGGGATTAAGTAAAACGCCTCAGCGCCCGTATGCCTTGTAATCCCCGAGCTACGTTATTGTTCCCACTGGTCGATACGGTTGGCACACGCGTTGCTTACCAAGGGTTTCAGACATCTCGGCTCAGCATTTCAACGAGTGTAGTCAAAAAGGAGTACCCGCCATGCTGGTAAAATACTGGATGAGAAAAGACGTAGTGACCGTGGACATAAATGAATCCATGCATCAGGCCGTCAGCCTCATCAAGGATCACCGGACCCCCATGCTTCCGGTGCTCAAAGATGGAGTCTCGTTGGAATAATAACGGATCGCGATTTGAAGAGGGCCTCGGCCTCTGACGCCACGTCATTGGATGTGCACGAGCTGATATATCTCCTTTCTCGCATTAAAATCGGGAACATAATGTCCAAGAACCCGATTACGGTTCCGCCGGACTACACGGTGGAAGAAACCGCAGCCGTGCTCCTGAAGAATAATATATCGGGCGCGCCTGTAGTGAACCCTCAGGGCCGCATCGTAGGGATTATCACGCAGCAGGATCTGTTCAGGGCGTTGATTTCCTTGAGCGGCCTCGAGAAGCGAGGCGTGCAATTCGCTTTTCAGCTTGAAGATCGGCCCGGATCCATTAAGGAGGTGACGGACGTGATCCGCGCTGACGGCGGCAGGTTAGTGAGCATTCTCAGCTCTCACGAGCGAGCGCCTGACGGCTTTAGGAACGTGTACATAAGGGCCTTCAATATTGACCGGGATAAGATGTCCGAACTCACAAAGCAGCTAAAAGGCAAGGCTAAAATGCTGTACATGGTGGACCATCGCGAGGACAAAAGAGAGGTTTACGAGGTTGCCGCCCCGGAGGCGTAATTACGCCTCGTAAATTATCCCATTCTTGATTTTCAATATCTTGTTGGTAGTCTTTTCGAGAAACTCTCGGTCGTGGGATATCAGGATAAAGGTGAGATGGGACACGTTGAGAATGTGGATAATCCGTTCTGCGGTCTCTTCGTCCAAACCGCTGGTGGGCTCGTCAAGGATCAGCATATCCGGTTCCATGGCAAGCACTGTAGCCAAAGAGACGAGCCGCTTTTCACCCCCGGAAAGCTGATAAGTGATCCTCTCTTCGAATCCCTTCAAATTCAGCGAAGCCAAGGTGGCCGCGACAATGCGCTTGGCTTCCATGGGGCTCTTTCCCATGTTCAGCGGCCCGAATGCAACATCCTCAAGCACCGTTGGGCAGAATAATTGATCGTCCGCATCTTGGAAGAGAAAACCGATCCTTCCTCGAATCTCCTGGAAATCCTGCTCTTCGACTCTTGCCTTGCCGAAAATCTCTATATCTCCGGACTCTGGCACCAGCAATCCCATAATAATCTGGCAAAGCGTCGTCTTCCCCGACCCGTTCGGCCCTACCAGGCCGATGCGGTCGCCGGGCGTTACACTTAAATCCAGACCATTCAGAATCGTACCGGGAGTTGTACTTGAAACGGACGTTTCTCAAATGAATCATTTGACCGCCAGAAGGGCTACGGAAAACATAACGCTAGATATAGCCATGAAATAATCATATTTTTTCATCTCATAGTGGTGAAGTATATAGAATTTCCCTCTGAATCCACGGCACTTCATCGCTGCCAATATCCTCTTGGACCTGTCGAAACTCCTTACCAAAATCATTCCGACAAGATAAGCGTACGCTCGATAGGTGTGAATGTTGGACCGAGGCTGGAAGCCTCTTATCTTCATGGCCTTCACTAGTCTGTGGTATTCTTCGTGGATCACGTGAATATAGCGAAAACAGAAGAAAAATATGTGCACCAGCTTATTCGGAAAACCCATGTGGCTCAGCGTGTGAACGAGATTGAAGACAGGCGAAGTCCCCAGGAGAGCTATCACCATCAGAACAATGGCATTCGACTTCAGAGTAATGAGCAGAAGCGTACAGTAGGCCCTCCCGGTGGATCTCCAGGGGTCCCCAAGACCAGATCACTTCACCGGGAAATGTAAAGGGGAGAAAAAACCAGAGGAACAGAACAAAAGTGTTGACGATGGCCAGCCTCGACAGTACGCGTCAGATCTGATCCGCGTGGCCAGGATCAGAAAGGCTGGAAAGACAATTGCCACAGCCGCTGCTGATATCCAATGGTTCAATGCTACTACCGTCGAAAAGACAAAAGCGGAAATAATCTTGACCCTCGGATCCAAATTGTGAACGAACGAATCACCGAGAGCAAATTCTTCTATATCCATCTTAACTCAACCCCTGAGAATTACTTCTGTTCAGTGACGTTTACGGCTCATGGAATGAGCCCGGACACCGACCATTCTGACAACCCCGCTGATCCCTCCGATGCTTTCCGGCACTCCAGGCCCTCGCTCTTCTGTTCCGTAAGCAGTTTCTGCTGCCCGCCAAGAAGCACAAGGCTATTAATATTATCTTATTCCAGATCGTGCTACAGCGCAATCCCTTTTTTCTGATAAGTGCCACTTTCGCGGGTCTTTACGCAACGCAAGCTTTTGAGTATCGTAACGCTCATGGGAAGCCCCGCTTCGGTCATGCGGCTGCGTATTGAAATTGGGTTCTTAGTTGAGTGACGGGGCACGGCATGCTGTGCCGACTGTTAGCCGCCGCCGACCGGCCCAGAAAATCGGGTAAACCTGTGCAGGCCGGGGAATGAAACAGGTGGACGCAAAGATGCGAACGATTGTGGTATTAGGACTTGTTTTCTGCCTCGGCTTGTTGACGGCGTCCTGCACTTCTCTGAGCCAGTTTTTGGACACGCAGCCCTCTGACATTGAAAGGGCTCAGGACGCACCTGCAAGCAAAAGAGTTCCCCTTCCGCCCACAGTTAAAGACTTTGGCGGGGAGCCCGTGGAGCGGTGATCGGACCCCAAGACGATTGATAGAAGAGAAATGGATGAATAACTTCAGGGGCATTAGAGGGCCTGTCGGGTAACTCCTCCATGAATTCATAGGTTTCGCGACCGAATCCGCACTTGCGCAATCCTTTGCCCCCTCCGGAAAAGTCTTCCCTCAGTCATGGTCATAATTCTTCGTTGGGGAGTCCCCGAAGTTGACACATCTTTTATGGTAGTTTACTTTGATTTTATGCAAGATTCTGGGCCGGATCCATGTGCGATGAAGGGAGCGAATTGCCGGGTTTTCGGGCGATCCTTTTTTCTAGAAACTCTATGGAATTATGAAAAGATGCAGAATTTAGGCTTGTCATTTTGCGTCTATCCCGCTGGCAGTCGCGGCGGTAATTCTTTTTGTGGTACTACCCGGGGAGACATCGATTTGATGATACCTGAAGAAGAAATCGTGGAGAAAACCCTGACGGTGGGCAACCGACTGGGCCTGCATGCTCGGGTAGCAACGATGATGGTTCAATCGATGCGGAATTATTCCTGTCAGGTGACGCTCGTAAAAGACGGCGTTGAGGTTGATGCCCGGAGTGTGCTGGGGCTGCTTCTCTTGGCAGCTTCACCCGGCAGCGAAATTGTAGTTCGAGCCCAGGGACCGGATGGTATGGAAGCCATTAATGAGATAAGCCGAATTATCCAAGATGAAGAATCCGAAGAAAGCTAATAAGAGAAAGGGCCTGACAACTCCAAGCCCAATAATAATGGCATCAACAGAATGCTGAAGGGTGTTGGTGTTTCAGGTGGCGTGGGCATAGGGCAGGTCGTGGTGATCGAGCGCCTTACCAACGACATCTGCCCCAAGCGTGTGCTGAAGCCCGAAGAAATCCCGGCGGAGATCCAACGGTTCGAGTCCGCGGTTGCGGAGAAGCTGCAGAGCGGCTCAAGCAGATTAAGAGCCACATAGACCCAAATCATCCGCTCGGAGACCACATATATATTCTTGATACCCATCTTCTCCTTTTAGAAGATCGAATGTTCTTCGAGGGCACCAAGAAAGCGATAGCCTCGGAAAGGCAGAATGCGGAATGGGCTCTTCCGAAATCATGTCGAAGATTCCATCCGCTTTGACACCATTGGGGACGAATATCTCAAGGAGCGGGCGAGGGATATACATTTCGTCGGGGAAAGGGTTCTCCAGAATTCTGATGGGCATCCCTTCGGAAAGCAAGATCCACCAACTTCCTCCGAATTCGATCATTGTCGCTCACGATCTTTCCCCCGCGGATACGGCTCAGATACAAGAGTGAGTGTGTGTTCGGGTTTGCCATCGATATGGGAGGCAGGACTTCCCATACCGCCATCATGGCCCGGTCGCTGAAAATCCCGGCTGTGACGGGCCTGGAGAATATCAGCCACCAGACTCAGACCGGAGACACGATTATTATCGATGGCAGCACCGGGGTTGTCATCCTCAATCCTGATCCGGAAACGATCTTCGGTATCGGCAAAGGCACGAGGTCTATCGGAAATATCATCAGTCCCTTCTGGCTTTTGGCCAGTCTCCCCGCGGTCACCGGGATGGCGAGACGTCAGTCAGAATCACCGCCAATGTCGAGCTGGTGGATGAAATCGCTATTGCTATCGCGCACGGCTGGAAGGTATAGGCCTGTTTCGCACCGAATACCTCTTTTTGGGCAGGAATGATCTACCTTCCGAGGAAGAGCAATTCGAGGCTTACCGTTAAGTCTTGGGAACAACGCTCCAAATCCGGTTACCATACGCACCCTGGATGTGGGTGGGGACAAATTAGCTCACCAGTCTCAAATGTCGCCGGAATCAAACCCGGCACTGGGACTTAGGGCCATTCGGCTGTGTCTTACAAGTAAAGATCTCTTTAGAACGCAACTGCGAGCTATTCTCAGGGCGGCAGTCCACGGCAACTGCCATCTGCTGATTCCCATGATTTCCTGCCTCACGGAAATTCATGCTACCAAAGAAATTATCCGAGAGGTCAAGGAGGAGCTGTACTGCTGAGGGCAAACACTTAGACCATGGGCTGAAGATAGGAGTGCTGGTGGAAGTTCCTTCCGCAGTGGCTATTGCCGATCATGCTCGCCAAGGAAGTCGATTTTTTCAGCATCGGCACCAATGATCTTATTCAATATGCGCTGGCCATCGACAGAGTTAATGAGCATGTCAACTATTTTTACGACACTCTTCATCCGGCGGTGCTCGGCTGATACGTCAGATCACTAACGCAGGGCAGGCCGGGGAATACATGTGGCGATGTGCGGGGAAATGGCCGGCGATCCGGTCAATATACCAATCCTTCTGGGACTCGGCATCGATGAGCTTTCCATGAATGCTCTGGCAATTCCCAGGGTCAAGAAATTTATTCGATCCATAAGTATGGACGAATGCCGCTATCTTGACTACTCAAGCCTTTCAGATGCAGGATGCACAGCGAGATACACGGCCTTCTGGAAGCCTGGATAAGAGAACGCTTTCCTAAGGATTATTTTCTTGATGAATCTTAATCCATCCTTATGAATAAAGAAGACAACATGTAAAGATAATCTGCAAGAACAGAAAAGCTCGTTTTAATTTCGAAATCGAAGACACCTTCGAAGCCGGCATAGCCCTCATGGGTTCGGAAGTAAAGTCCCTTCGAACGGCAGAGCCAACCTCTCCGATTCATATGGCAAATTCAGACAAGGTGAGCTATTTCTGGTGGATGCTCATATTTCACCTTACGAACAGGCTAATAGAGAGAATCACGAACCGCTGCGAGACCGCAAATTGCTGATTCATAAACGAGAGATGAAAAAGCTGCTGGGAAAGTGACTGAAAGAGGCTTTTCACTGATTCCGTTGAAACTCTACTTCAAGCATGGTAAAGTCAAAGTTGAGCTTGCGCTTGCGAAGGGGAAAAGATCCTATGATAAGCGAGAAGCCATGAAGAAAAAGGACCAGCGCCGCGAAATGGAGCGTCTGGTTAAATATCGGCATAGGTCAGTCATGAAGGGCGTCTTCAATGAATAGGAACCGATATTAACCATGGATGTCTGATTAATGTAGTGGTTCTAGAACTCGCCACAACAAAGGGGGCGAAAAGGTTTCGACGGGGATAGTTGAGGCCAAGGTTGCATGTCGAGCACTCCGGTGACTCGTTAAACCGCCGGGAAAAAACTTACTCGCCAACAATAACGAGTACGCTTTAGCCGCGTAATGGCTGGCGTCTCTCCGTTTCTTTCCTGTGGGAATGGAAGAGGCGTAGGTTACAGGATAGCCGAGTCTTCCGAGCCTGTTGGAGACAAAGCGAAATAATTAGCAGGCTGGTCTGGAAGGAAACCCTCCCGAGAGTGTCTTTCCGGACGAGAAACAAAACTCGGGATAAGCATGTAGACATCTTGAGCTGAAGATTCTCGGACGCGGGTTCGATTCCCGCCGCCTCCACCAAATCGTCAACGAATTTTCTTTCTTCCAAATTTGTTGCGAAAATGCTGTGTCATCGTTTCCGAGGGGGTTAGTTCGCCTCGAATTTGAGAGCGAAATAATTGCTTTTCGAGTAACAATGTTGATACAAGCTTTGCCCCATTATAGCAGTTGCCTAAATTTCTGTCCCAATGACACATGTTTTCTGGTTTTGATCTTTTCGGTCGACTACCCAGTTCAATGCCTGGCAGAGACGATCAATCAGTTGGTCTCGGCCCTTTGCGATAAAGTCTGAAAACCATTCGCCTTTCATGACCAGCCACAGCCGCTCGATGGCGTTGAGATCTGGGAGTAAGGGGGAAGAAGAACCGGTTCAAAGTCTCCCCAGCGAAGGGATTTACGTTTGTGCCATGCTGCATTATCCAGGATCAACAGGTTCCGCTTGCGCTCAAATGAGATGTCTCGGTTCGCATGATCCAGACTCATCTTCGACAGCAGAAAATGTAAACTGCTATTGAATCAATAAGTTACAGAGACACTACAGAAGTTTGGCACTACAAGAATGAGGGTTGCGTTGGTGAGGGAGGTTCGGGTTGGGGCGGAGTAGGTCCGATGAGTGACACCGTTTCCGGAGGTCGCAGGCCCGCAGCCTTGAAGGCGTGGTAGCTTGATCCTGACATCTGGGTGCGCAGTCGATACCGATTCCCCTCCAGATCGATGACCAAGCTCTGGACCTGGGCGAGGTCCCTCATGAGGTCCGGCCAACAGACCTCGGTCTTGCGTTCATCCAGGCGTCTACGCAAGTCCACTTCCAGACGCAGAGCCAGAAAACTTGCCGCGATGTGGCCGATGGACGTGTACGGACAGCGGTGATAGAGGGGGCGGACCTCAAGGGTGGACTTCTGCTCCCGAAAGGTGCGCTCAACCCGCCAAAGACTCTTGTACGTGAGGGCTACCTCATCCGCGGGCAAGTCGGTGTTGGTGGTCAAGACAAACTTGCCGTCCAGCCTGGCGTCGGCTTCCACTGCCTGGGGGTTGATGGAAACACTCTCCTTATCTACCTTCAGGAAACGAGCATATCCCCGGTTACCCACAAGTGCCTTGGGCCCGTTCTGTGCAAGCGTCTTGGTAAGCTTCTCGATCATCGCCTCCCGATCAGCCTTGTCTTTCACCGCCTGACTCGGGTTGCGGCATACAACGTATCTGCGATCACCCACGCGGACTTCCTTCACTTCCAGGTTGTCTTTGACCGTCCGGTATCGACCGGCCCGAGCCAGGGCCTCCTCGCTGACCTCCTTCTGGCGCCGCATCTTGCATCCGAGCACGTACTGAAACGGAGCCTGTTCGTCATCGGTCAACAGCTTGATGGTGTCCTTGGAGATCATGCCCCGGTCAGCCACCACCACGACCTTACGGATACGCAATCGTCTGCGCAGCCTGTCGACCATCTTCTCCATGGCGCGAACATCCGCGGTGTTGCCGGGGAACACCTCCCACGCCACGGGCCACCCTTGAGCGTTCACCACCACGCTGAGCACTACCTGAGGTAGATCAGGACGATGATGCCGAGAGTAACCCCGTTTGAAAAGCTCCGTCTCCTCAGATCGATAGACGTACAGGCTCGTGGTGTCGATGAACATCACATCGAAGTCCTGGCTGAACAGGTCCCGATCCTTCCAGGAAAGCTCCATCTCCATCTCCGATCGTACCTCGGCCAGGAACAAGGCACTGCGGTAGAAGTGCTGAAGCGCCAGATCCTCCATGCCGGGAGCCTCCACCGTCGCGACCCATTGGGAGCCTTGAAGATCCGATCCCGGCGCACAGAGCCTCTGCAAGGCCATCGCGAAGCAAGCTCGCTCCACGTCAAACTCGAACCTACGGTCCTGGGAGAACCTGTGGATGACCTCGGGGATACCTTGCTGCTCCCACAGCCGTCCGAATACCAGTGCAGGCCCCCATTGCCGGGATGCATGGGCTTGAATGTCAGGCCGCCGCGTTGCCTCTACGACGCGCAGTTTCTCACTGAATTTGGCCAAGCTTCGCAACAACCCATCCACTTCTCCGGACGCAAGAAGTTTTTCCGCACGTCCGAGGGTCGCAATCACTTCCTGACGCACTTTATCGCCGTCGCGGTACGACCGGACGATTTGGAGGTACTCGTATTCGCTTCCATTCTGGACACTACGTTTCTTGCGCACGAACATGGGGGCATTATGCTGAGCAAAGTTCTACGTATCAAGTAAATTCTCCCGACCCCTCACTATTTTAGGCACTACATTTTCAACTCCCAAAAATGTGGCACCTCGTAATCTCAATATGTTACCGACTGCCCCAACATGGTGCAGCAATGATATCGGGATGTTATGGCGGCCCAGAAAACCAACACTGTCGAAGATGAGCCAGAAAGGTCTGAAAGACTTCGGTATCAGAATGGCTGAAGATCAGAGCATAAAATTCTCCTGTTCGAGGGCAGACGGTCCCTGTGACGCTCATCCGGAGATGAGTGCCTTGATAAGGAAGTCGGATCTTTTCACCCTTTTTTGCCCAACGCCGGCGAGGCCGAGGATCTCCTTCGATCCCTGTTTCATCAAGATACCAGAGGTCAATATCTGGATCGCTCAAATAGCCTTGGAGTTGTTCAACAAAGAATCTTCTCTTTTTCTCATCCTGGCCGTCAGGCCAGGAACGAGGCACTTTCAAGCGAAAACCTTTGTCGTGCAACCAACGCACCACAGTGCGATACCCGATCTCCTGGTCGAGCTCCTTGGTCAAATAGCCATGAAACTTCTTTCCGGTCCAATGGGTCTGATCAGCCCGCTCTGGATGCTGGATCAATTCCTCATATACAGAACTCTGTTCGGGGGTAATCTTTCTGGGGCGTCCGGTGTGCCGCCCTTCAATCAAACCATCAATGCCGCGTTCGTTGAAGCGGCCAACCCACCGGGACAACGTCTTTTCCGGAACAGCGTACAAAGCCGCCACCTGCTCGTAGGCTATTCCCAAGAGTAAAGCCTTAACCGCCATCATCCGAGCATGACTCCGCTTGGAAACCGCAGCCCCCGCTGCGGTCTCCAACTCTGCCAGACTGCAATTCTCGGAATTGGGCATGTTCCGTCGGCGAGCCATACCCAGGGTAAATCAGATTCTCGGTCCGATCGCGAGAAAAATCTTCCCGC
>CAWHDO010000020.1:0-129340 GCA_963828085.1 uncultured delta proteobacterium | reverse complement strand
GGCGAAGGGATTCTTGCCCATGTGGCGCAGGCTGGCGCGGATATCGGCGTCGGTCATATTCGGCTTCAGCGCCGCATGGTCAATTGTCTGCGCCACTTGCTTCCGCGTCCACATGATAAACTCCACGTGCATTTCCCGACCGCCGGTGATGTTGATCGCCTGGCCGGTCATGTAGTCGGCGCCCTCGGAGGCGAGGAACAGCGTGACCGCGACGATGTCCTCGACGCTGGCCAGGCGCCTCAGCGGGCACCTTGGAGGTGAACTTCTTGACGACCTCCGTCGCATGGGCATGCTTGAGGTTCTCGATGTAGCCGCGCCGAGACGTTGCTCCAGACGCCCGTGTTCTCGGTGATGCCCGGGCAGAGGCAGTTGACGGTGATGCCGCGGTCGGCCAGCTCGTAGGCCAGCGCCTGCGTCAGGCCGATGATGGCCGCCTTGGCCGCCGAGTAGTGGCTCATCAGGGCCGAGCCGGTCTTGCCCGACTTCGACGGAGAAGTTGACGATCTTGCCGCGCCCGGCGGCCTTCATGATCGGCACGACGTGCTTGATGAACAGGAACGTGCCCTTGCAGTTGACGGCGAAGACGCGGTCCCAGTTCCTCCGGCGGATGTCCTCGACCTTGCCCCTGGCCGACGTGCCGGCGACGTTCACCAGGACGTCGATCCGCCCGCCGAAGGCCTTGCGACGGCCGCGGCGACGACCCGCCTGACCTGCTCGGCCTTCGGTCACGTCGGCGGCCAGGCCGCGACACTTGCCCGGCAGTCCGGCCAGCTCCCGGGCCAGCGTCGTCCATCGCGGCCTGGCTGAGGTCGGTGACGAACACGTTGCCGCCGGTTTCGCAGAACCGCCGCAACGCCCTTGCCGATCGAACCGGCCGCCCCTGTAATCAACACCGTTCTCCGCTGGAATTCCACCTGGCCTTCTCCTCCCATGCGGACCTCTCGTCGGACAATCGCTGCCGGAAGAGCATGGAGGATTTTACCATGCGGATGAACCTCGATGCAATCCTCACCGGGCCGGATTTCAAGAAAGACACGCAAAAGGAGACCCGGCAGATGCCACTGAGCGAACTAATACCATTTCGAGGTCAAAGAAGTAACATAGCCTTGGTGCGGGCGCACCCGTGTGTGCTCCCTAAGAGTGGGCAGACACAAGGGTGCGCCGCCCCTACCGATGTTTCAATCTCGCCGGTTGCCATGCGAATTGGTATTAGCCCCCTTAATCCGCGTAAATTCAAAACCACGACAATCTTACTCCTGGTCCTCGTCATCATAGGCATTACCCCCTTAACTTCCCTAGCTCAAAAGGATTTTCTCCCTCCCGAAATCCAAGACGTTCAGTTGGGAATATCATCATCTGAGGTGCTCGATAAGATCAAGAATTCGGGCGAGCACTCCATGGGGCCTCTACCGAATCCGAAAAGAATGAAGCTGGTTTGGCCCCTGCCCGGAAACATGTACTACAAGCAGGTGGAGTTCGAGTTTACCGAAAAGGATCGATTGTACCTGATGCGCTTTGTGCTCAATGCGGAACTCAGGTGGAATCTGACCTCTCTGAAAAAGCAATTCTTCGACAAGTACCAGATTTCATGGGAAGACCCTGGAAGGATGCGGATAAAGAACAACGACGTGATCGTCTACATACCCGATCAGGGGGGGGAATGGCATTTTTTCGAACTGAGAGATGTTACGACCGGTCAGAAATCCTTTGAAATCTTTTCTCGGGCAATCAGCCTTGATGACCGCCAACCCCCCAAAACAGACGTTAGCGGCGCCAAACAGGCAGAGCAAGGAAAGTCCGCGCCGTCGAAAGAAGAGGCCCCAGCGCCTACTGAAAATAAGTCGCCGCAGCCGCAAGGAAAATAGAGGCCCACTTCATTTTGAGGCGAAATTGTAGGAAAGGAGGATGGTAAGCCCCTGTTCAATAGCCGCGATATTTGTCTTCCAGCGCCGCATAGATTCCCGCGGCTTTCTTTCTTAACCTGTTGTAAGTTTGCACATTTGCGCCTGCATGACACCTTAGCTCGTCCCCTTCCAGGATGCCGGACACTATGACAAGGCTCTTGAGTATGCTTGTGGCTCCGGCTGCGACCATGTAATCCATCCCTGCCAGGCGCTGGGCCTCGGACGTCAGAAAAGATCTGGCATCGGGACCAAGACACGGAGCCTTGTCGTTAAGAGCAAGCGTGATGAGGCTATAGAGATCCGGATCAGGCTCGCGGCGGCAATAGTCTTGCAGCCGCGCCAGCAAGTCGGGCGGTACCTTCCCGGTTAAAAACTGGGAGCGCACCGCATCGCTCACCAGTCGTGTGTCATTCGATCGATAGTGCAGCGCATTTAGACCCGACCAAAGGAACATTGTATCAGGCTGGTGGGACTCGGATCGAGCAAGGAGCAAAAATTCGTCGTCCTTGTAAATGCAGGCCCACTTCCTCGTTTCCATTAGGAGCGTGGCCAAGTCGAAATCACCGGCATTAGTCGCCAAAATCGCGAACGAGACTTGATATCGGTCGAGTACCTGCAACGTTTTAGGAATGTCCTCCCGTTTGGAATTCATGATCGAGAAATAGACTGATAATTTCGTCCGAATAGAAACTCTGGTCCCTGGCATCCATGAAAACCTGAATTTTAGGATCGCTCAGCAACAGAAACGCCCCTGCGGTCCAACTGGTCAACATTCGCCCTTTGATGCCATTGTCTTTCATGAATCGCGTCACGTCCAACGCGTATGCATCGAAGCTCATCAATTGCCTTATCAGGGGTCTATCGTGCCGCAAGGGATTGGAAGACATATATGGCACAATGGTCTTGCTGATGAACTGCTGGCCCAGAAAGATGAGACATACGGCTAAGGTTGCACCTGCAACTAGTTGCATGATCCGTATGCCGCCGGGACGGCCTTCGAGTTTGAATCGACTCGCAAGGGCGTCCAGATTAGCTTGAAGCAAAACCGCAGCCGCCGGCGCCAGAGCGGAAGCAGCAAAGAGAATCATTCGTCGAAATCTGAATGCCATGACCAGAAGCACGAGAGGGATGATCACTTCCATCAACGACTCAGGCCGCGCCCTGCCGGCGAATCGCCTGGCCAGCTTTTCACCGATGCCTCCGGATGCAAGGGCAGCCCCGGCCAGAACACCGGTGAACACCAGGAGAAGCAGGAAGGGCTTCACGTCGACTGGTTGCAGGAAACCGTGCTGCCAAAATTGATTCCAATCGAGTAATGCTATCCAGTCTGCGGATTGGCTGGTCATTCGGCTGGCGGATAATTGGCGGAAAGGCATCAGGGCATTTGCAGGTCCGTAAGGGTTGAGAAATGCCACAATTGCAACGGACGCGACTAGGGCGATCAGCCAGCCAAGAACATCGTATTTGCCCGCGTCCTTAATATCCGAGGTTGAAGTCACGACCGGGCTGTCATTAGACAGAGCCAGGGATCTGTCCGCTTGGAAGCCACAACTGCGGAATACATCATCCAACAATTTGCTGCTGCACAAAAGCTCCACCAGGAATCGAAGCCCCAGGAGCACCAGGCCGAGCAAAAAGGATCCCGTGCGAATTGCACCACACCGCCAAAATGGCTAGACAAGCTGCTTGCCTCCACCTGCCCCATGAAGCTGGTGCGCTCAAAAACCCTGCAAAGAGCAGGAAATAGAGAAGCCCGAAATTCTCTGCCCGAATCTGGAGGAAAGGAGCCAAGGCCAACGTACTAATAATCAGGGCCGTCACGGTCGCTTCCATTCCGGCCCCCCGGCCGCGGCATTGCAGGTAGAGCACCATCAAACAAAGAGTCAGCAATAGCGCCTTGAGCAGGACCGGTCCAAGGTCATCCATCATCGAATACGACAGGTAGTAAATCAGGTGTGTCAACCAGGACTGATCCACCCAGATTTTGCCGGGCATGGTGAAAGACCACTGATCCGGTTTGGTCAAAAGACCCGCCATCGTGTTCCGCCCGGAACAGAGGGCCACGAAGAGATCTTCGTTGAGAAACCGCATTCCAACAGCGATCAGGAAAGCAATCCCCAGACACGAAAAAAGCGAAGCCCTGATCCAGAATCTCAACACTCTATAGTCCCTGCAAACTTGGTGAGGGAGGTAGTCCCTTTATATTGGCGCGAGTTCCGAATGAACCTTTGGTCGAGTCGGAAGTTTTTCAGCCTCTTTGTTGTAATATCACAATGAATGCTCGTAATACAGAATCTGACCACAGCGCACACCATCTTTGTCGGACGCTCGCAACACATCTGCACTCCTCCTTTTGAGGAGGTCACTCACAGGAAGATGGCCGGAAGTGAAGGGTCGGAAAGCCGGTGTCCGTCTACTGTGATGAAATCGATAAGCAACCGGCGGGCAATTCGCGGTGGCACTATCCAGTCTCACCGATTGGGTTCCCGGGATAGTCCATGTTCCTGAAGAATACGGTCCAGATTGGCCTTCGCGTCGGGGTTGCCGGGTTCAAGATTCAGCGAGGCTCTAAAGTGATAGATCGCCTTGGCCCCTTGGCCTGTCATGGCATAGGCGGCCCCCAAGCGGTTGTGGACGTTGGCCGCGTTCCCGTTCAGTTCCAAAGCCTTCTCGTAATACGTTATCGCCTCGTCGAACCTGCCGGATTTGAGTAATGCGTCCGCCAGGCTTGCTATGATCTCGAACACGTTAGGGCTGAGTGCCGCAGCCTGCCGATAATGTGCTAATGCCTCGACTTGGTTTTCTTGAATGTCCAGTGCAACCGCCAGATCGTGGTGAGCTTCCGCCAGATATGGCTCGGTTTCCAATGCCCTTCGGTAAAAACTTATGGCTTCGATCAAGTTGCCGGATTTCTTCTTCAAAAGGCCGAGGTTCACGTAGGCAGCACCATTATCCGGGTTGATTTCGAGGGCCTGCCTGCAATGTTTCTCCGCTTCCCGGAAAAGGTCCATCTGCAGCAACGCGGCCGCAAGGTTGGAGTGAGCCACCGAGAAGTCAGGCTTGATCGCCAATGCTTTTCGATACTCCTCCACTGCCTCGTGTAGATCCCCCTTTTTTGCTGAAACAAGTCCCAACGCGACGTAAGCCTCGGCACTATTGGGCCGGAGTTCGACCGCTCGGCGCAGGTTCGCTTCCGCCGCAGACAAGTCTCCTTTTTCCAGCATAGCATTTCCGAGGTTGTTGTACGCCACCCAGCATGTGGGGTTATGCTGGAGCGTGTCTTTCCAAAGCGTCGTACTGTTTACCCAAATGTGGGCTTGAAAGTATGTTTGGAGGCCGAGAAACGAGAAATAGGCCCCTACCAAAACCAACCCTGCGCAAAATGACACGCCCGTCGCATGCTTCAAGAACCTGTTCAAGGTTATGGATATCAAATAAGCGGCTGCAGCCATTGACAGATAAAGAAAATGGTCCGCAACGAAAGAGTGCTGAAAGTACCCGAAAGCGACGAATCCTATGGAAGTCACAAGAGGGGCCATAAAGTTGGCCGATCCCCAGAGCACTTTATTGCCCAATCTCTGGCGATAAACTATGCAGAGCGCACTCACCAGGGCCATACCGATGAGCGGTATCCACCAAGCCAATGATGTCGGATCCACCTCCCAGCGCGGATAAATGACTCTGAGCCCGATTGGTGCGAGCACCTTCCCTGCGTAAAACCATGCAGCCGCGGCTGCGATAAACGGCCTATCCAACAAGGGGAGTGGCATGTTGCCGGCCTGCTCGGTCTGCACGAACAGGCAAGAGAAGCCTACGGCCACCAGAAAAAATGGTGCCAGTCTCTTCACCACTCTCCTTACAGCGGATGAACAAAAGCCTGTCTCCAAACTGGACGTGCTTACTACAACACCTTGTGTCGGGCCAGCTGCACCCAGGCCCGACACAGGGTGTTGGGAGCTATCCGGAAGAAAGAACTCTGTTGCCGCCAGCGCCAGCGGAAGCGTAGCAACCGTGGGCTTGCACAGGAGCCCCAGAAACAAGGACAGAACCGAAAGGCCATATTGCAACGGGGACTTGGACGCGCGGAAATCCAGATATAGCAAGTACGACACCAGGTAGAACGTCGCGGCCATTACAGTCTTTCGTTGAGCAAACCACATGACAGGTGCAACCTGGACAGGGTGAATCAAGAATATGAACATGGCCATCGAGCACACCGGGAGGTCCCCACCCACAGCTTGAATGAGATAGAAGATTAGCACTCCGTTGAGGATGTGAATGAGGAGATTCACCAGCACCGTCACATCAGCTCGGGGAAATTGCGACCTTGCTACAAGTTTGTCCAGCATCAAGCTGATTGATGAAAGCGGAGCGTAGTACCCTGTTACGATACGGCCCTGGAAGTCAGTCAATAGACGCCAGGCCATGTCCAGTGGTTTTTCCGCGTACAGCACGCGCCGGTATGCATCCATGTCCCAATTGTTAAAAGAGATATGGATGTTGGGTATGTATATTGCTAAAACAATTGCAATTGTTGCTGATATAATCAGGAATTCCCTGCGAATTAGCATGTGACCTACATGGCTGAAGACTGCCTTGCCCACTATCGGCCAGAGAGACCTGTTTCCGGAAAACGTTAATACAATGAAGCTTGGTGGCCAAACAAAACCCTTGCAGGGCATTGAATATAAACAAGCCGCTCAGGAGTATTATAAAAACCAGCCGAACGCGTCGATTGCTTGCTGTCCTGACCCAGAAACCGGCTGTGCCGCAATATAGCACTAAGAACAGCAAAGGAACAAAGTCATAGGCAAACCGAGGGACCGCCCAGACATAGCAAAGATAGGAACCGAAGACAACCGCGCTACAGACGGAGGTAATCGTTCAGGCCGGGTGTTGCTGTAGTCCCCCCGATTTGTCTGGTTGAGGAGCGATTGGCCTGATTTTTCGGTTCTGTAGTCGCGCCATATCGCGATGGATTTTCGATTCTTGTTGCGATGATAGAGGATTGTGTTATCGGCTCCTTCCATGACTCGGGAAGAAGCAGCATATCTTGTATACCACGAGCCTGACCGAGCGATAGACCTACTGGTTGCCTTGAGCATTGCAGTGGAGCGTCTCGAAGCCAGGGTTGCAGAGTTGGAGCGCAAGATAGCCCAGCTCACCAAGGATTCGAGCAATTCCTCGAAGCCGCCCTCTTCGGACGGCCCTGCGGCCAAGGCAAGGCCCAGGCCTCGGATCAAATCCAAGAAGCGCAGGCCGGGTGGACAGCCTGGCCACAAAGGGAAGACCAGAGAGATGTTGCCTGTGGAACAGGTCGATGAGGTGATCAATCTGTTCCCCGCGCTCTGTGATGGGTGCCAAGCGCCCTTCAACACAGAGTTGGGAGGCTGCACCGTAGCAGGAGAGCCGGAGCGCCGCCAGGTGACGGATATCCCTCCCGTTCAACCTCATGTGACGGAATACCGACTCCATAGCCTCCGATGCTCCTGCGGGGCCACCACGAAGGCTGTGGCCCCTGCGGTTGCCCAATCGGCCTTCGGCCCACGAATTCAAGGGATAGCTGCGTATCTCACTGCGTGTCACCGCGTCTCTCGTCGCGGCCTACAGGAAATCTTTCTCACCCTCTTCGGTGTATCCATCTGCCTCGGCTCGGTGTGCAATCACCTTGAAGAAGTGAGTCGAACCGTAGCCGGTGGCTGTGAACGCATCAAGGACAGCCTGTCCAGGCAGCCGGTGCTTAATGTGGATGAATCGGGCTGGAAAACCAAGGGAGTCGGCCGCTGGCTGTGGGTTTTTGTCACTCCCCTGATGGCCTACTTCCACGTCGCAAGATCCCGAGGGTCGAAAGGTACTCAAAGAGGTCCTGGGAGAGACGTTCTCCGGGGTGCTCTGTTCGGACATGTTCAGTGCGTACAAGACGTATCACAAAGGCCTGAGACAATACTGCTGGTCTCATATCATTCGCACCATCAAAGGGCTCAAGCACTTATGTCGTAGCCCGGATGCGGTGAGATTCGCTAAATGGATGCTCGCCGAGGCTGGCCGTACGTTCCGGGTCTGGCATGCCTTCAAGCAGGGCCAGATCGACAGGCATACGCTTGTCCGCAAAACAGTACCAATTCGTGCTCGCATGGCCAACTGTCTAAAGCAGGTACTCCGACAGCCGAGATCACGACGTGGCCAAAACAGCGAAAGGGCTGCTGAAGCACTGGGAAGGCTTGTTCACGTTTCTGGAACATGCGGGCGTCGAGCCCACAAACAACTCGGCTGAACGAGGAATCCGACCCGCAGTCCAATGGCGGAAAAACTGCTACGGCAATCAATCCGAGGAAGGAGAGTCGCTCACCTCACGATTGCTCACGGTCACCAGAACGTGCATCCTCCAGGGAAGAAATCCGCTGGATTTCCTGGTCGACTCAATCCTCGCTTATCGGTCTGGAAGTACTCCCCCGTCCCTCGCTCCGGATACCATCTGAACGATTACAGACGGAGATTGCAACCAGCCCTAAAAGAAGATTCAATTGTTCTTACGGAAGGGACACGGCAGGACGCGGCCCCGAGTTTGAAGATTCGTCGGAGTTCTTTTGGGAATATTCATTCGCCATCACCCTGAGCCAGCCCGCCACTCGTTTCTCCGCGGAAAAAAGTGCGGACATTCCGGAAGCCGATCGAGATCACCTCACGAATGGTGAGGTTCTCACTTCCGTATAGGCTGATCGCGTACGCCACAAGGAAGAGAAAATCGAACAAGCGATTAGGCGGGAGCCTGACAAGCCTTTTGATCAGCGGTAAAAGCCGGGGGAACTTCACACCGTAATAGAAGAGCTTTTGCAGATTTGCCAGGCTCTCCGAATTGTCCGAGCGGACCATGCTGTCCTTGAAAAAGGACGGCTGTTGCGCTTCCTCGAGCCGCTCGGAAAGTAGTCCCTGTTCTTCCACAAAGCGGCCTAGTTTCGTGCCGGGAAAAGGACGAAATATGGAACACCATGGAAAATCCGTGCGAATTTCAGCATTGAGCCGAACCGTGCGAAGGGCTTGTTCCATAGTTTCATTTGGCAAACCCACCATATTGTACGTGCGGAAACGAATCGAGTACTTTCGGAGAATTCTGGCTGTCCGGTGTATATCCTCGTCTGTGACACCCTTATTGAGGAGGTCGTTGCGAACGGCTTCGTCACCGGACTCGATGCCGAAAAACACGTTCTTCAAGCCTGCGCTTCTCAATGCCGCGATGGACTCTTCATCGACCTGATCCGCACGGACGAGACACAACATGGGCAATCCCACCTGATCGCCGTATAGCTGCGCGAACTCGCCTAACCAGCGCTTGTTTAAAAACAACGTATCGTCCTGGAGATAGACGGTCTTAACCTTCCATTGACCTGCAACTTGCAAGATCTCATCCACCACCTTCTCGGGGTTTCGGAACCTCACGAAAGAACCGCAGCCCACGGTACATTTGTTGAAGGGAATGATTAAAACAGAAAGTGCACCGGTGAGGACACCCTCTCCCCGCCATGAAAGCCGCTTGTGTCTTGCGCAAATATGAATACTTGGATCTGTAGATCAGGCGGTCCGGATTAGGTATCGAATCCAGATTGGCAATCAGTGGACGCAATCCGTTGCTTATGAATTCTCCGTTGCGCTTGAACGAGCAATTTAGAGTGTCGTATACAGGCTCCCCGGCATTTATCTTATTTGCCATTTCGACGATAGCCTGTTCACCTTCACCTCGACAGATGACGTCCACGGCAGGATGTTCGATGAGTTTCGGAAAAAAGGTGGGATGCGGTCCTCCGAAGACCGTCAACACATCCCTACGTCGCTTGATCCTTTCAGCGAATTCCGTGGCCCAGCGGTGCACTCCTGTGGTGCACGAAAAAGCCACCATGTCTGGTTGAAAATCAAGCACTTGGGTTACCAGTTCAGCTTCATTGCGTTCCAAAATGAAGGCTTCTGTCGTGTGCCCGGCTTGCTTCAATCCAGCAGACAGGTACATCACTCCAAGATATTCGTAGGCTAAATTCTGGACAAAAGCGATTCGTGACATCCTGGTGCTCGGCGGTTTTCGGCTGTGTTTCTCGGGTGAATCACATCCGAGGGCGGCTGACTGTAAATTTGCCTGAGATTCCGCGGTGGTCCGGTGAGGCCAGACTCGCCGAAGTCTATTGCTCTGTCAAGACACCGGGATGAGGTCGAACCTGTCGAGGAGGGGGAACTCGCTAGGAGCCTGGGTGGAGCACCGAAGCAGTAGGCATAGCCTCCACGGTAGCACGATTTCGCCAATGTTCGAAGTTACGCGACAGGCTCCTAGCGAGCCCTTCATAGTACAGAAACTACCGCCACCTGATAGAACTCATACCCTTTCATTCTTGAGGCGGCATCTTTGAAATATTGTTCGCGATATTGAGTTGCATTGAGATCACTTTCCAGTTTTAGACCTCTTTCTTTCAGATAGGAGGCTAGTTTTGCAGGTTCCAGCCCAAACGTCCATCTCTCCCCCACGTCCTGCAGTATTTGGACAATCTTTTCTGTCCCATAGAATGAACTGGGCTTGGAAAGCACTGCCCGATCAATATAAGTGAATACAAGTTGACTTTTGGGAGCGGCTCTGGAGCACCAACGGAGCGTTGAATCGACTGCTTCAGGTGTTAGGTAGTTTGCCACTCCTTCCCAGACGAAGAGAGTTGGCAGTGCCGCCTGATACCCTGCATTTTTCAGTTCAAGGTCAAGGTCAAGGTCATTTTTATTGAAATCGATTCCGACATACCGAATTTTCTTCGGAAGGTTTCGCAATACACGCTGTATCACTTCGCGTTTACGAGCTGAAGTTGCAGGATGATCAACTTCATAAACAGTTACTCTTTCCATTCCTGGAAGGCGATAAGCTCTGAAATCAAACCCTGCTCCAAGCAGCACTACTTGTTGTACCCCTGTCTCAAGGGCTTGGCAGGCTGCGTCATCGATGGCGCGGGTGCGAGCTACGCCGGATGTTCGAGCACCGGGCCATCTACTGTCTATAATGCTTGTGATAACGCTGTGGATGCTTGGTATCCTGGCAAGAGTCCAGGCAAAATAAAGTGGCGGTGTCAGGCAATACCTTGCAAATGGATCATTGAATAGGCGCTTGTTGGCAGGCAAAAGTGATTCAAGTGCTCGGAAGAGGGCCATGAATTCTGCTGTGCGGCTGGAGGCGTCTAGTCTCATTTGTGGTCCCTAATAGGCGAGTATGATCCAACTATGCGGCGGTCTTGCTATTCCGGGGGTCTGCGGGGCGATAATGGGCGAGGGATGGTTCCCCTGCTACCGAAAAGGCCCCCGCATGTCTCCCACATGCGCCGGACAAATCAAAACAGTCGTCCTGTTTAGGATAAAGCCTGTTTTCCCATTTGAGCATAACTCTCCCCCGGTAGCTTCGTCAACCAGCTTTCACAGCGCACCGGACCGTTCGAGAATGGACAAATTCAGGCTACCCATTACGGCGGACACTCATTCAACGGAAGACTCCATCCGAACAACCAAAGACTCACGGGAGTGTTGAGAACACAAAGTGGTCAGGCAATCCCTGTGGATTTTGATTTGTCGAAGCGTGGATAGTCCCGGATAGATTTTCAGCGTCACCGCTGCTGTTTCATGCCCTCACCCGAAGGAGTCTGCCCGTTCCTCCGCTGTTTTATAAGCGCGGTGATTGCCGCAACCACGGCAATTGCAGCCCCTAAGCGAAAAGCGCTCTCTGTGCCGTGCAAGAAAAGGCCGGCTTCGGAAGAGTTCAGCGACTCTTTGGCCAGGATCGCTTCGGGAACTACAGCATGGAGGATTATCCCGGCCAGTGCGATACCAACGACCATACCGATATTTCTCACATTGGCAAGAACGGCTGAAGCGATGCCCAGTTGAGGTCTTAGCACGGAGCTCATAGCCGCGCTCGTATTTGGGGACTGAAACACTCCTGCCCCTGCTCCAAAGAGGGTGAGCCTTAGCGCAACGTCAAGCGCTCCTGCCGACGCGGGCAACCGACTCAGGAGCACCATCGCGGCAGCGCGGATAAGCTGCCCGAGGCAGGAAAGACCCCGCGACCCGAGCCGATCCGAAAGCCAACCGCTAAAGGGACCTACCGCCATTACCGCTAGCGGGAAACACGTCATGATTAGGCCAATCCTCCTCGGTGTATATCCCAACACTCTATGGAGATAAAAGGGTGTCAGAAAAATCACCACAAACTGCGCCATAAAATTCAGCAATGAACTAATGCTCGCGAACGTAAAAGTGACATTGCTGAATAAATTCAGCCTGAGCATAGGGTCTGCCGCATAGCGCTCGATCAGGACAAAGCTTATCCCGCTGGACAGCGATACGATCACTAAGGTTTCAGTCACCGCATTGATACCTGAACTCTGAGGCTCGGTTAATAAACAACAAAAGACAAAATAAGAAGCCGAAAGCAGTCGCGGCGCCCAAGAAATCATATTTGCCAGACTGGCCTTTTATTTCCGGTATTACGCGATGAATGATGATGAATGCGGCTATTCCAATGGGAACGTTAATGAGAAAGGTGAACCTCCATCCTAACAGGGAAGCTACAAATCCTCCAAAGGAAGGCCCAATAGCAAGCCCCGCGGCAATACTCACCGAAAATGTGCCCAGAGCCCGTCCGAGTTCATTGGGTGGAAAACACGCCGTGATCATTGCCAACGGCACTGCCATCAGCATTGCAGCACCAAGCGCTTGCAGTGCCCGAAACACGATGAGTTCATAGATGCTCTGGGACAGGCCACACAGCCCTGAGGCAGTCACGAAGACGACAAGCCCGCATTGGAAGACCTTTTTGTACCCACAAATGTCTCCAAGCCGGCCAAAGAATAACAGCAAGCTACTGATGATCAGCAGATATATCATGGGTACCCACTGGGCTGTGGCGATTTCGGCCGAGAAGACGTCCGTTAGCCTGGGTAGAATCACATTGACCATGCTGCCGTCGATGGGGGTGAGGATTACACCGAACATCAAGGCAAAAAGGATTTGAAAACGCCGGGCATAAAGTCTCTCCTGCAGTAGTGGGCTCTCGGACAAAAGGGATCTCCTGTAATTTAAGCTGGAATTATGCGGCGCTCTTACCATCCTGGGGGTCTTCGGTACGATAAAAGAGCGATAGTTAGAGGGGCTCTCCTTGCCTCGCGTCCTCCACCGGAACCGCGGCGTGTCACCCACCTAAATAGCCACCTTCTCCGATTTTTCGGATTGTTTTATCTTGGCGAACACCACTCCACAGTAGGGACACGAATCCGGATAATCGGGATGCTTGACCCGATCGCACCTGGGACAGAGTTCGGTGGTCCGCAGTTCGACCATGGTAGAAGCACCCGTGGATACTTGTGGTGCGGGCGATGGCTGCGAATGAGACTCGGACGGGAAAGTCGTGAATTTGCCGACAGCCTCGGAGGTACTATCGAGTGTCAAAACCACAGGGGACGTTGTGACTCGTGACACTGTTTTTTCCTCAACCTCAAGGGATTTTTTATCTCGGTGATTGTACTCGTATTCCGCAAGCAAGCCACGTTCCATGAGCCGATCGTAAATCTTCCACAGATGTTTGGGTTTCAGTGAAAACTTCTTCATGAGGTGATAGTCATCGGATCGGTCTCTAAAAGCCTCAAGGAACTCCCTGGCGTTGATGTGTATCCTCTTTGCCTCGACCTGAACAAGAGGATTCGCTCTTGCTGACTCTCGATCCATGGAACGGCCTCCTTTCGCAACATCTTTTGTTATTGAAGACGAACAATTCGCTCCTTTGTTAAACGAGTTCCTCTGAACAGGAGATAAAGCATGGTGGAGCCCAGCTTGACAACTAAACAAAAAATAAGGCGGGGATGCGAGGAATTGTCCAGGAACGTCTTCCCACGCCAGATTCCTACATCGTGAACGTGAACGTCAAAATGGAAGACGAGCAGATGTTCAGGAGGCAAAAAACATTGAACCTGATGGCCGAATCCAGGTGAGACACGGAGATTTCCGTGAAGTGCTGGCTGATTCCCACTATCCAAGAAAAGATTTGTGACCTTTTAACAAAGGGTCGGCTCCCCCGTCGAATAAACCAAGATAATGAATCACGGAGAAATTTCCATGAACAAGCGTAGATTGTTGGTCTTGTCGATGGTTGCCCTGTTGGCGATGGGGGTGATGGTCGCCATTGCCGGCGCCCAGGACAATCCCGGCAAGTCGTTCGCCGCTCCGGCTTTGCAAGGCGCCGCACCTCAGTCACCTGCTTCGTCAGGAGAGGTTACGGGTAAATGGCACCATGGGCCTTCTCAGAAGGCAATCATGGAAAAACTCGGCATAACCGACGAACAGAAGATGAAAATACGCGCTCTGTACGTCGGTTTCCGGGACCGAACTCGCAAGACCCGTATGGAACTGAGATCGCTCAGGGACGAAAAGAAGACGATGCTTCTCTCCGGGAAGATTGACCAACAGAAATTGGCTCAAATAGATGACCAGGTCGTCAAATTGCTGAGCGACCTGCTAAAAGAAAAACTCAAACTTCGCAGGGACCGGCTAGCTCTCATGACGCCGGAACAGGTAAACCAGATTGCTGACTGGCGCGGAGAAAAGGCATTTCGAGAAAAGTGGCGAATGCGCAGATGAGCGAACTCTGGTTTCCGGTGGTTTCTGACTTCTGGCCTCATGGAGCGGTGGCCAAGACTTATGGGGTGCTCAGAGCCGACGGCACGGCAGAGAGGTCCCTCTTCATCATCGACAAGCAAGGCATTATTCGATACATTGATGTTCATGACATAAGCACAGTACCAAAGCTTGAGGACCTATCGAAGGAGTTGGAGAAACTTCAGAAGTAATGTTTTGTGGACAGTGAGGATATCCCTCAAAGAGAAACAGATCACCATAACCGGGTGGGAGAAACGACAGACGTCACGTCCCACATCGTTCATGATGACCACGAAATTCCTATCTGTCATTGCGCTCAAGACCTCTTTAGGGCGTCTTCTCGGCAATCCCTTCGATACCGTGCAACGGGAATATCTCCGAGCCCTGGGGCTGACGCCGGATATATTCACCCGACCCTGTCGCTTCACACCATGGCCATAGCAGCTTGGAACACTCTGCCAAAAAACCTCTCTCGGGCCAGTCAGAACTTGCTCCATCCATGCAGCCGGACTGCTCGCCCCGCAACTGAATTTTGGCCGAGCCCCGACCGCTCCCGAAAGCGCAGACGAAAGTCCCAAATCGCTTTACAGTCAAGGGCGGCCCACAGCCACCGAACGAAAGAACTGGGCGGCGCACCCCGCCCTGCGTGAAGATGGACCAAGAGCAAAGAATTTGCCCACGGACTATACTAGGAGACTCGTTCAATCTTCGCTCCAAAGTGCACATGAAGTTCTTGGGTGATCGGGACAGCCGGTCAAGAAATCGCGTTTTGTCAAGCGACTGGTAAGTTCCAAAGTGACGAAGAGCGATCTGGGTTCTTCTAGATTGACAAGAACGTGGATACTGGCTACATTGCGCCCGTTGACAATCCTCAGGTCACGGCCGGACTCCGGTGGATGACTTTTCTCGCGCCGTGCCGTTAGCCCATGCGGTAGTGAGTCATGGTGGCTTTGCTCAAACGGATCCTGCGTTCCTTTGTAGCTCCTCTGGTTGTTTGCCTTATCGCCATATATGCCTTGACGATTTTGGCCGCTTCCTGTCCAAAGGTTCCCGAAATTGCGATACCAGAGGTATTTGGTCCATGGATTGTTGAAAATCAAGGGAAGAGATTTGATGCGTGGGCTGACGGAAGCGTCTTGGCCAACTATCTATATAGAGTTCTGGCACCTGATTTGTCTTTCTGGACCTATTTTGAGCCGGCTAGCGCTCCTCACGATCCGTGGCAGCAACTAATCTATGCTGTCGAACCGGCAAATTTTGCCTCCTTGAAAGACGATATTAAGGACAGAAAAGGTGTTTTTCTCTTTCGTTATTGGACGGGCCACTTAGTTGGTACGACTATCCTGCTCAGCGTATACCGCAACCTTGAAACTGTCTCCATGGCAACGCGCAATATCGTCCTCATTGCGCTTTTTGCTTATGCTCTGTCTTGGGCACGTCGTTTCGGACCTGGGAGCGCTATCGTAGTCGTTATCCTCCTGGTCGGCACTGGAGCAATGAGCTACGAAAGCTTTCACAATGCCACGTGGGGGTTGGCAGTTGCGTTCTTCACGGGGGTCTATACTGCCCACTGCGTCTCCAAAGGGAAATCGGCCGTGCCCGCTGCCGTGGTGGGAGGAGTTCTTGCCAATTGGATGGGTACGACTACGTATTCGACACTATTGCGTTTTCCCTGCCATTCTTCATGGCTGACAAGGACGGGCATTTGGAAGTAGACAGCTTCGACGATGTCATCTATTTTGGAGGAACCATAGTATTGATTAGCGCCATTATGATGATGTTCCGAGCTTTCGTCGGCAGTCTCGAAAGTCATCATATGGGGAGTGTTATCGGCCAGATACAGGATCAGACGCTTTATAGGATCGGGGGCAATTTCAGACCTGAGGAATATCCTATGGGCTATATGCCGGGACAGCAAGTTCTCAGAACGTTTTCTGTTCTCGAAGCTCTGCCTATTTTCAACTTTTATTTGTCGAGACTCGCCGGGCCATTGCTTCCGAAGGCTCAGTCTTTAATGACATACATAGCTTTTCAAATGTTGCCCATTCTGGGCTTTTTGGTCCTACTTTTGAGACGTAGACCTCATATCGGTTCGACAAAAGTCATCACTACTTTAATGTCATTGATTCTCATTTCGGCGCTGTTTCACACGATGTTCATTGTCTTTTACAATCATGCTTCCGTCCATCCGTACATGGACGTAAGGCACATGGTGTTCAACCTCGCAGTGAGCTGGGGACTTCTCTTGGCCGCGATTAGGGCTTTCAAGCGTAGCCCCAACTGATGTCGAAGGCTCAATTTGCTTTCTTCACGAGTAGTCCCGTATTTAAGCGGTAGCGGTCGGGTTGCAACTATCGCTCGAAGCGGAACTTGATCATTGCTCTCATTATTTCCACGGGATCCCGAAAAAATCTTACCTTCTTGCCTTCGGAAAAACTCCTGGACACGTAGTTCACCGGTACCTCGAGCGGTTCGAAGCCCTGCATCAGCAGCTTGATCACCAGTTCTATATCAAAATCAAAGTGATCGCACTCAAGGACGACCTTCTCGAGGCAATCTCTGCGGAACACTTTGAACATAGTGAAAGGGTCTTCCACGTGTTGGCGATACAGGATGTTGAAGCAAGATGTGAGCATTTTGTGCCCCACATTTATGATCCATGCGAGAAACGGGCTGGCAATGAAACGTCTCATTTTCCATGAATTTCCCTTGTGCCTGGTACCGAATACAAAGGACCGCCGGAACTGGACTAGAGGCCGGATCAGGGCCTCGTAATCCCATAGGTCATATTCCAAGTCAGCATCCTGAATCAGAATGATGTCCCCCGAGGCCACTTGCAGTCCTGCTCGCACCGCATGGCCTTTTCCTCTGGCAGTGTCTTGAAACACAAGCACTATCCCGGGCTTGCCTTCATATTGCAAAACCTGCTCTCGACTACCGTCATTTGAGTTACTTTCTACAACAATGATCTCAGTTTCAAGTCCAAGAACTCGCTTTTTCATTAATTCCGAAATCACAGTGCTTACTGTCGATCTTTCGTTGTACACAGGAACTATTACTGAAAGCTTACTTACGGTGATTTCTGGATCGTTCGACTTCGTGGCCATGGCCACCATACCAGCCCCACCCACACGAAAAACCCTCTGTTTCATCCACGCAGGGAGGCTGCCCATCAAGAGCAGACCTAAACTTGCAATACTTGATTGGGAGGGGTATTGAGAAAAGTGCTCTTGAATATACTCTATGCTCAGAGCTTTGCGCTGTGCATACGTTTTAATGCCTGCAAACCCTGATTTGTACAGGGCCATTTGCAGGTTTGATGGGCTGAAATATGTCAAGTGCTCCGTCTTGAATTCCATCCATTTGGTCCGCATGAGTTGAAACGATGGACTCTTCAAAGATGGGGTAGCAACAAGCAGAATGCCCCCAGGCCGGAGCCATTGTCTCGTCATTCGCAACAAGGCCAGAGGATCTCGCACATGCTCAATTACGTCGCTAAGTATCACGGCATCAAACGACTCGTACGGAAGACTTGCCTCTTCCGCACACCCTTGAATCACCACGGCGTGACTCGCATGCTGGCTCGCCTTTTTTGCCAATTCTTGAGACTGTTCTATTCCCACAGCCTCGAAGCCGAGTTTCTCGGCCTCAGCCAACAAAAAACCAGCGCCACATCCGATATCCAGAAGTCTCTTCCCCTGCCAGTTAGTCCCAGGAGCGTAACGGCAGAGACATTCGAGGAGTGTTCTCGCTCCCGCTTCCTTCATCTTCGGGATACGGTCCTTGATGCCTATTTTATTGGCTCCCAGCAGGTAATCCTTGTCGTAGATACGCTGTAATTCGTCATCTCTTGGTTGCGGATTGAGGAAAAGCAGATCGCACTTCGGGCATCGATCTGCTCTTCTGGCCGCAATCTGAAAGGCGTAAGAGAGTTCCGTTTCTGCACAGACGGGACAGGATCTGAGTCTGTGGGGCTGGTCGTTTCTGATGCCCGTGACGTTCATCTAGCCCCAATTGCATCTAAGTTCCTCCCATCTCTCGTTCCGATAGTGCCTTGTAAAAAGTCAGACGAAAATCGTGTGGTATGCCCGTGTAATTTGGCGTCTCCCATTTCGGATCAAGCATACGGCACCTGAGACAGGCCGGTCAAGGCCCAATGGTCACTATCGCACGCCTTGTCTCCGATCACCTGTGGGCCGACCACCTTCCGGCCGAGGAGGAGGCTCGGGAATGAGCGCTTCGATTTCCTTCCACTGCTCATCAGTCAGGTATACAACACGTTTGCTCACCGGACTTACCTCCGGCGAGATGGATATATTAAACATATAAGGAGTACAAGGGCTTATTTCAAATGCTATATCTGGGGGTTACACCCACCCAGAGGTTTTGCAACCGCTTCTATGCAGGCGTCTTTCATGCGGTTCATGGCATACTAACGGTGCGCCCCTCAGTCAACCGCGTCTCCGGCGCTTTGAAATCCATCGGTACTGAAGTATCTCATTTTCACAGATAGAGTTTTCTCAGATAGAAGCTGATAGCGTTCAAGGGAAGCGCAAGACTCACAATTATGGAGATTACGGCCATCAATAGCACCGCGAAAAAGTATTCCGCTTTTTTTCTCTTGAGCCATAGAGCGCCGAGATATGCCATGATCATCATTATGGGCAGAAAATCGTAATAGTAGCGCGCCGCTGTCGCCATGGAGACGGATATGGGTAAGACCTGCATCACCAACAACACAAACAGGACAAGATACATACGAAAGTTTATGTCCGGCCTGTCCTCCTTTACCAATGCAAGAGGAACCACAAAAAGGATTAAAACCGGCATAAGGACAAAAACCGACGCGGACAACTCGTTTTCATAAATTAGAGCGAACGGCATAAACCCTATTGATTCGGTCTTCAATATATACTCCGGCATAATGAGGAACGGAAACTCACGAGCCGTGATCGGCAATCGAAAAAACAGGCTCCACAAATTGTAGGGTATGTGTTCGTAACGAGCAAAATTGCCGGCCAACAAATAATTCTTGAACATTGACTCGGCATACTTCATTCCAAACTCAAAGGGATCGCCGAATCTTGCATAATTGTAGGCCAGCAGCAACCCCGCGGCTATGGCGAAAATGGTCACAATTATCACCATAGGCACGACCGCTTTGCGATTCATTACGTGACCTGCTCTGGACCATGTTCCTGCAATGAATACGATTACGATAACCCCTGCGGAGAACGCGTACGTGGCGCGGCTTGCCAAACAACAGGCGAGAGATAATCCCATAAGCGCAGCAGTGGCTGGAGTTGGGACATTTTCCCGGTTCCACGTCTTCACGAGCAAACTAAGGGCCAACATGAGAAAAAACGCGGCAGCAGCTATAGCTTCGTGGTGAATTGAAGGAATCAAAGTAATAAGTAAGCTATAACCATTGAAGATGAATAAAATGATGAATACAGTTTTCAAGAGAGAATCCGACGACTCTTGCACCAGGGTCAATTCATTAATTGCGAGCGCAAAGAGAACAGCCGACCCTGCACAAAATAATACAATCATCAGACCTGTCGGGATGCCTCGACCGAGCAGCAACCGTACGGGCAGACGAATCAGAGCGGGCAAGGGGCCAAAATACAAATACCGATTTCCATTAGCAATCGAATAGTCTTCGGGCGGCATCTCATCAATGAAGAGTTGCCCTTTGGCAAATGCCGCGGTAAGCATGTTGTAGTTCGGAAACACGTCGGCTTCCCGAAATGCGAATGTAAACCCTGTCATCCACGCGGCGTACGCGAAACTAATTGCGATGAAACCGCAAATCACAAGGAAACCGGTCCGAGTTTTCATCGTTTGATGTTGCCTATTTCTCGCGTATCCTTTTCAGAGTGTCTTCGGCACAGGGCATCCCCAATCTGCTGTTTTCAGAGCAAAATCGTGCGGCGCCGTCGTAGTCGTGCAGGTCAACCAGGGCATTTGCGATATTGTCGCCGACGCCAGGAAATCCAGGCCGAATCTTGTATGCCGCACGAAACTGTGCCAATGCTCTGCCGTATTCACCTTTTTGTGCATAGGCAGCTCCAAGAATATTATACGCGTCAACATGAGGGGCGAGGCTCAACGCGGTCTCTAGAAGAGGGATTGCCTCGTCGGGAAGTCTTCTTGACAGAAGAATCACGCCTTTCTGAATGTAGGGCACGGGTAGAAAAGGGTCCAATTCTATGGCCGATGTGAACTCCTTCAGGGCATCCTCCTCCTTACCTTGAAAATAGTAGAACAGGCCGAGTTCGCTGTGAAGTTTCCCGGAACGCGGATTCCGCTTCATGGACTTTTTCAAAAATTCAATGGCCTCGTCCTTCTGCCCCTGCTTCCACAGCATTTCCGAGAGCATGACGCGGGCGTCGATGTGTCCCGGGTTTATCCAGATCGTCTTGGCATACATTTTTTTTGCTTCTGCACTGTCGCCCGTAAGTCGACGCACTTCACCCATGTTAAAATATGGGACGTCCAGTCCGGGTGCCAGCTTCGAGGCCTTTCTAAACAATTCCAGGGCCCTGTCGTATTCTCCCCTCGCCATCAGGAGTAGCCCAAGATTGTTGTTGGCGGCGAATGAGGTCGGATTGGCCGTCAACGTCGCCTCCCACATGGAGAGCGGATCCCGCCACAGCCACGTCTGACGCACCGAGGCCACTCCCAACACCGCAATCCACAGGTAAAGAGTAACCATAACCAATTTTCCCGAAGAGGACTCAACACCCAGCTTCTGGAACAATTTTTCGAGTGCCCGCGCAATGATGAACGCCACGCCGGCCATCGGCAGGTAGAAGAAATGATCTGCGACGAAAGAATGGCTCATGTAACCGAAAGGAATAAGGCCGGAAACCAGGACAAGGTTAATGAGCACGAAAAGTAGGCCCCACAAAATCCACTTGTCGATCTGTTTTCGATAATAGACGAGCACTGCGAAGAGTCCCACAAAGGCGGTCAACAAAGCTGAAAACCACAGGATGTGAGTGGCGACATTCCATCGGGGGTAGATGGGGGCCAAGCCTACCGGAAAGAGAAGCTTGCTCACGTAAAACCAGAACGCTCCTGCGGATATGAAAGGTCTGTAAGGCCATGCCGGGAGTATTCCGCTATAGGTCCTTTCAGTGAGGAGAACGTAAGCCCCCCACCCCAGGGCCATGAAGAATAGCACTGCCAGGAGGCCGACAACTGCCGGACGTTTGAATCGTTGGAAGCCGTACACAACCGATAAGGCTGCCAGTGCAACAGGAAGAGTTACTGCGGAAGGTTTGGCCAGGAGGCTTGCTGCGAAGCAGAGGACCACTCCGAACAGGTATTTTGTGCGCTCGGCAGATAGATACCTGAGGAACAGCATAACAGACGCCAGGTAAAATAGGGCGGCCAGCAGGTTCTTTCGTTCTGCGACCCAGGCGACCGTGCCTACCTGAATCGGATGGAGGGCAAATACGAGCGCCCCTATAAACGCGGGTCTCCTACTTGTCCCCACAAGGAGCAATAATAAGAATACGAGCACTGAATCGGCCGTATGGTAAACCACATTCATCAGTTTGGATATCCAGGCACTGGGCCTGTCCGGTGAACTCGCGAAGACCTGGTCGGCCATAAGGCTGAGCATGTGAAGCGGATTGTAGTAGACCTCTCCAGTGTACTGGAGGTCGAAGTCGGTGACAATTCTCCAGGCTCGCTGCCACCCGGGCTTCCACACGGCAGCAATGAATCTTTCATCGTCCCAGCCTGAGAGTTGTTGGTTGACCACGGGAATGTAAACCGCGGAAATGATAAGAATCAGGAGGAGTACGGCGACTCGGCGTTCAATCATTGCAGAACGGTCGTAATGGGGGGGCATGCTCATAGGTGCTAACTTAGCAAAGTGTGGGGGCAATGTCAGCCGGTCATCACCCTCCTTTTCCGCCTATCGTGGGCAGGGGCAAGAAGTACTGCTGGGCAAGCCAACAGTGGCACCTCAGCGATTCACATTCCGTAAGGTAAACAGAAAAAACGCGAGTAAGGGGCTTTTCCGGCCCCTCCACCCGCGTTCTCCAAATCTCTCGCTACAAACAAAACCTCCGGGGCTTCATCATGCACGCCCCGGAGGGAGATAAACAGATTCACATACTTGATATGCTACATTTGACCCGTGACGTTCTCACACGTGGTGCTCCCGGTAGGAGTCGCGATCGCGCAGGCGGTGCTCACCATGCTCGAGGTATAGCATGGATTTCCAGGTCCACCATAAACGCTACCCGCGCAGGCGTTTGTCTGAGCCGGCAAGTCACTGCCGCCGACCATACCTATGCGGTAGATATAGCGGGAACCGGTCGCGGGCCTACTTCCGTTCAAGGCGCATGCCTGGACTTCCTGGTTACCTCCAACCATCGTGACCCTCACGTCACACTTTCTGTTCGTTCCGCCCCAGCCATAGTAAGGACCTACGAACCAGCCAATGTCGATGCTGCCCACAACATTGACCATGTCCGGGCAGTTCAGGTCGACCAATTCGTTGCCGAAACGCTCAATGGACGCACCCAATTTTGAGATGTCACCGGTGGCCGCCCTGTCGCATGCGGTCCTCTTATAGGAGACATAGTAGGGGATGGCGATTGCCAAGATGATGCCGATGATCGCGACGACGACCATAAGCTCGATCAGGGTGAAACCCTTTGCATTCTTGATCCTGCTCAACATAAGTTCCTCCTTCCTTTGCTTGTCGATGCGGTTGTTTTTGTCCTCGATTTCCGATCCGGTAATCGATCTGATCAGGGTGATCCCCTATCAGACATAGGTGATTGGCGGCCACATGGACTGCTACAGAATGGCAAGCAACAAGTGTGCCAGGTGGTATGGATCGCTTTTCCTAGTGATTTCAGTACCGGTTCAACTGATCAGAGCCTGTTACAATTGGGTGGGAAAAGACAAAAAAGGTCACTAGAAAATGAACGCGATGGTAACCGATCAATTTGACCGAATATATTACTGTCAACTAGGTGGACAACTCCGACGATCTTTGTCCGTGACATGCCCTCGCTGCCCAACTTTTGATTTCATGCGCCTTCTTTGCAATAATCAACGTAGGAATTTGCCGGTAAGTGTGACAAGTGGCGCATTTGTAGGACATACCGAAATACCCACCGGAAGACCAATGATTTCCTTTCGTGCCATAAAACTCTATTTGGGTATAATCCTGGGCACCGTGGTGCTCGTCACCTTCCTGACCGCGGTGGGCAACGATTTTGTTGACTGGGACGATTATGCCTTCGTGACTACAAATTACCATATACGGTCCATTTCAACGGATTCTTTGCGTTGGATGTTGACCACTTTTTACCAGGGGGCATGGCACCCCTTGACCTGGTTTTCCCACGCTCTTGACCGGAGTCTGTGGGGGCTGAATCCCGCGCCCCATCGACTGATCAACATAATTCTGCACACGCTCAATGTGCTCCTGTTCTGCGGCCTATGCATGAGGCTGCAGGATGCCTGGGTCGAGCGGAATCCTCAGCGGGAAACGATATCACCCGAGTCCAGGTTTGTGGCCGCCTGGACGGCTGCGCTCCTTTTCGGCATTCACCCTTTACGGGTTGAGTCAGTAGCATGGATTGCCGAAAGAAAGGATGTTCTCGAGCGCGTTCTTTTATTTGACGACCATTATCACATACCTGGGATATGCTTTTGGCGCCTGCGCGGGAGAGGATAGAAAGTGGCGATATCTGCTTTCGGTGGCGCTGTATTTGCCCGCTGTCCTGTCAAAGCCCATGACGGTGACTCTGCCCCTCGTTCTTATTCTCATCGATTACTGTCCGCTTTACAGGCTCAACAGATCCAGCCTCTGGATTCGTATTTGGGAAAAAGGACCCTTTTTCGTTTTGGCAGCTTTCGCGGCCGGCATGAACATTGCCGCGAAATGGGGAGAGGCGATACCTTTCGCATATATCCCGGCCGGGCTGAGGATCATGAACGCGTTCCATGCAATGGTGTTCTACGTGCAAAAGTCCGTACTGCCGTCTCATCTGATTCCACTTTATCAGTTAGATAGGGGCGTGGAATATTTCGGCCTGACCTATGTGCTGTCCGCGACCGCTATCATTGCGATCACGGGGATCTGTATCCGGCAGGCTCTGAACAACCATCGTGTGTGGGCGGCGGCATGGTTCTATTACGCGATCACTCTGGCTCCAGCATTAGGCCTTTTCCTGCCGTACCGCCACGCCATGGCCGACAGGTACACATTCTTTCCACCCTGAGCTTGTGGCTGTTGGCCGGGTTGGGGGTCGCCCGTCTGTGGGACGCGGCTGAAAGATTCCGACAGGCCCGGGCACTCAAGGTTATGCTTGTCGCTGCGACGTTATCAATAGCGATTGTGTACGGCTACGCGACGCAAAATCAAATCGGAGTCTGGAAAAATTCAGAAACTCTGTGGCGTTACGTCGTCCAACAGTCGGACCGTGTGCCGGACGTGGCCTATTTCGCAATGGGCAAGGAGTTTGAGAGAAAAGGGGACCTGGACAGGGCAATGGCCAACTATCAAATGGCCTTATCGCTTAATCCGGACAACAACAGGTTCAGAGGAAGGATAGGCGCCATCCTGGCCAAAAAGGGAGATTACACGATGGCCCTGGAACTGTACAAGCAGATTTTGGAAGCCGAACCGTCAAACCCCGCGTCATTCGTTGACGTAGGGCGTGTTCTGGCCGTGATGGGCCGTTACGATGACGCGATACAGTCTTTCGAGAGGGCACTGGACCTGGATCCTGAGTATTTACCCGCGTTTCCGATGCTCGTAGCCGCTTATCTTGAAAAGGGCCAGATCGCCCGCGCTCAGGAGTTTTATCGCAGGTATACAGAAAAAGGCTTTAGAATGGGGGCTGACATTGAGGAGCGTCTTGGAGCCTCAACGGATGCGCGGGCGGGTCATAGATGAGGGGAGTTGAAGAAACCCGCGCGAATTTTGTATCATGCAAGTACAAGTATAATCGATTGCAGAGATATTCGAAAACCATGAATTCACCACGATCACTTCTCGCCATCGCCGTTGTCTGCGTTTTTTTTGCCTTGGCGTTTGCCGTTTACCACAAGGTCTTTACTGCGCCCATGCAGTATGACTCGGCCGGCTTTCTCCAACCGAATGAATACAAGTTTAACTCGGGTCTCGGGGAAGTGGTCGAGCTTCTTCCGCAGCGCCCCGTGCCCATGATCACATTTTACCTAAACTACCTTGTAGACGGAATGCACCCGTATTACTTCCGTGTTGTTAACGCTTTCCTCATGGCATGCGCTGCCGGGACGGTCGTGCTCTTACTCCTATACATACTGGAAATCCCCGGGGTCACTGTTCAGGGAGCGCCGAGACAAAAGAGAATAGTGAGTATCGGCCTGGGATTGGTTTTCCTTTTGCATCCCGCAAACGTCTATGTGGTCCTGTACATCTGGCAAAGGATGGCGCTGCTGTCGGGACTGTTTTTTTTCTTGGCCCTGGCCGTGTACCTGGGAACTCGAACCGGTCGAATCCATAACGCCGTGGGGGGATACGCCACCTGCGCAATTATGTTTTTCCTCGCTATGGCAAGCAAGGAAAATGCTATTGCTCTTCCCGGGTACTGATGGTGGCGGAATATGCTCTCTTTAGAACGACTCTCCGGGACCTACTCAAGAGATCGGCGGTTTTCATTGCCATAGCCTTGATTGCATTGTTGGCTTTGTCGTTTCTCGAACGTCCTTATGGCCACATGGCACAGTATGAGGGGCTCTTCCGCACTTTATCCCGCTATTATGTGGACAGCGGGCTTACCCTGGCACAGGCGGCAATGGGCCAGTGTGTCGTGTTCTTCGAGTATCTCTGGATGGTGCTTTTGCCCGTTCCGTCGAACGTTCACCTTGCCAGCGCTCAAATTGTTCCCTCCGCGATAACCGACCCACCGATCACGGCTCTGGCAGTGGCTGGTGTCACGGCCGTGACTCTTGCAGGCGTTTTCCTCCTCCGGAGGAGACCGTTGGTAGGGTTCGGGACCCTTTTCTTCGTCGTCAACCTCCTGCCGGAAGCCATTACTGCGCCGCAATACTTGTTCTGGGGATATCGAGTGTTTGTACCCATGTTTGGCTTATTGCTTATCGCCGCGGACGGGATTTTGTCTTTGATTGACCTGCCTCAAGGTCAAAAGGGGAAGTTCGCTGTGAAGGCTGGACTTGTGGCTGCGGGGATGGCGGCGATATGTTTGGTGAGTTATACGGCTGCTTCAAAAGCAGCATTGTGGACGGACTCTGTTAGTTTTTGGACCGATGTACGAAACAGGTTGCCGATGAATGACCCCAGGGTGGAAAAGAATATCAGGATCCAGACGTTGAACATTCTCGGCTACCATCTGCTGGCAAAGGGAGCCGTCCAAGAAGCTGTAGCGCTTCACGAGGAAGCCATGCAGATCGACCGGCGGATTGCACATACCTATATCTGCCTGTCAGCGGCTTACACTGAGGCGGGGCGATTGGATGACGCGGCTGCCACGGCCAGGGAGCTTGTGCGCATCGATAAGAACAATGCGGCGGCCCATGCCGGGCTTGCGAAAGTTTTGCTGAAACAGAACAGACTGGAAGAAGCGTTCGAACAGTTCAAAAAAGCGGAGGAACTTAAACCCGGGCACCCGGACTACAACTATGGCATGGCGACGGTTTGGCTTATGAAAAATGACTATAGTTCAGCCATGCCATATTTGCAGCGCGTTATCCAGGCCCTGCCAAATCATGTTGACGCGAACTACAATGTCGGGAAGATCTTGATGGATACCGGCAAGGTCGTGGAGGCGATGGAACACTTCAATACGGCGATTAAGGCAGATCCAAAACTTTGGACGGCTCACAACAATCTTGGGATATTATTTGCCCGGACGGGAAGACTGCCTGACGCAATTGACCATTTTCAGACGGCCCTCAAAATAAACCCTGACGACGTGGCAACACAAAAGAATCTGGAAACCGCTCTGGCCACGTTGAGAGCCGCGGAAAGAAGGTAACCGTTGCTCGACCCGCTACTACGTTCTCACTTCGGTCGCATCCCCCATTCTTTCAGAAGGCCCGCGACGCGAATTCCTGTTCCAGGCGTAAGATCGGGGAAACCGTCTGGGAAGAAAGGCCTCCCCGATTCTCGCCGGTTTGTTGCTACCACTATAATCGCACGTCAACCTAATCGTCCGCCATGGGCTATTCTGATAAGAGCGCTTTGAGTTCCTTGTTGAACTCGGGCACCACCTTGAACAGATCCCCGACAACCCCGTAATCGGCCTTTGTAAAAATTGGGGCTTCACTGTCCTTGTTGACGGCGACGATAACCTTTGATGACCCCATGCCCGCCAAGTGCTGAATAGAACCGGAAATGCCGCAGGCAATGTACAAATTGGGGGTGACCGTCTTTCCGGTTTGCCCTACCTGGTCTGAGTGGGGTCTCCATCCCGCGTCAACCGCGGCTCTGGACGCCCCAACCGTGGCCCGGGTACCGAAAATGGCGGCCATCTCCTCGAGAAGAGTATAGTCCGGTCCACCCATTCCCCGACCGCCCGACACGATGATTTCGGCCTCGGTCAGGTCCACCTTGCCACTGGTGTCCAAGTTGAGATCCTTGGTCACATACGTTGAACGGCTGGTATCCGGGGTAAACGACACTTTTTCGACTTCTCCGGCCTTCTGGTTCTCTGCCGTCTCCAGCACGTTAGGCCTAGCTGAAGCGATCTGGGGTGATTTGACTGCGGTCCACTGGGCGTAACATTTTCCTGCATACATAGGTCGCTTACCAACCAATGTCGGCCCTTCGAGTTGAAATGACACACAATCCGCTATGGCTGCCACACCAAGCTTGGCAGCAGCTCGCGGGGCCAGGTCCTTACCCTGCATGGAGTGACTGATCAACACTATATCGGGCTTCTTTTCCCCGATGATATGGGCAAGGGTCTGGGCATAATACTCTGAATTGTACGTGTCCAATTGCGGAGCTTCGGCAACATAAACAGTATCCACTCCGTAGCGTGCGAGGTCAGGAGCGAATTGCTCGGCCTGCGAGCCCATCAAGACCGCAGAGAGCGTTCCTCCCAGTTGATCGGCCAACTTACGTCCCTCGCTTGCCAGTTCAAAAGCGGTCTTTTTTATTTTGCCCGCTTTGATCTCCCCATATATCATGATGCTCGACATCTGTTATTCCCCTCTGCTTGTGAAATCGTACCAAAGGCTAATGAAGCCCAAATTCGTCAGATGACCTTGGCCTCGTTACGAAGAGCCTGGACAACGACCTTGGCCGCTTCAGCGGGTTCCATGTTCTCATACTTCTTTCCCGCCTGCCGTTCCGGGGGCATGGTGAAATTCCTAGGTTGCAGTCGGGCTTCGATGTTGAGCCCCAGATCTCCCGCGGCCTTCTGATCGATTGGCTTCTTTTTTGCCTTCATGATACCGGGCAGCGATGCATATCGGGGTTCATTAAGGCCTTTTTGAGATGTCAGAACGCACGGCAAGGGGACCTCTACCGTTTCCTTGCCTCCTTCCACGTCTCTCTCCACAATTGCGGTTTTTTTGTCCTCGGAGACTTCGACCTTGGTCACGAGGGTGACCTGTGGAAGCTGCAGTAACTCGGCCAGCATTGCCCCGGCTTGCGCGAAGTCGTCGTCGATGGCGCGGTGTCCGCAGAAAATGATGTCGTACTCGACCTGTTTGGCCGCGGCCGCAAGCGCCTCGGCGATCACATACGGGTCACCCTGGTTCAGACTCTCGTCATTGATGTGAACTCCTCGGTCAGCGCCCATGGCCAGTGCGGTGCGGATGGCTTCCGTGGCGCGATCCGGACCGACGCTAAGTATCACCACTTCTCCTGCTTTGAATTTTTCCTTGAGCTTGAGGGCCTCTTCGACACTATACTCATCGTAAGGATTGATGATGTACTTTATGCCGTCGGTCACGATTCCTGTCCCGTCCGGGTTTACCTTAATCTGTGTTTCCGTGTCAGGGACTTGCTTTAGGCACACCAGTGATTTCACTGATAATCCTCCTTTCCATAATCGACTCTGATCAGGTCGGCAATAGCGTTTCCGGGCCGGCCTTTGCATCTGAAGCCCAGAATGCAGCGGCTCGCATTCACCAGTTCCCAGGTCACGCCCGGAGAGTAGAATCCGACTGGGAACGGTCGCGGTCTATCTCAGTTTCGCATGCCCTAATACAAATGCTCGTTTGAAGTCTAGTGAGGGTTGACATCCGAGTCAAGCGAAAACACCGGAGTGCCTCAGGCATCAAGTTACGGGTGGGGAAATGGCTTATCGCGGTTTTGTCATTCCGGGCGGATTGGGGAGTCCCTACTTCAGCCGTGAAATATTCTCTAATCGTCCAGCGTCACGAGACAATCTCCTCGGTATAGGCGCCTTCCACTATTTCTCCACTTTCGCTGATGACCCAGTCGAAGACTTCGCCTTCACTGACCTGAACGCGGCTTCCCTTTTGCAGATCTTTTCTCAACACAGGAGTATTTTCCAAGCGCCCTACCAAGAACTGGCCACGCCATGCCACCAGGGAAACCCACATCCATTCGTAGGCCCCTCCTTGAGCGGGAAAACCTACCTTGACGGCATAGACGTGGCGGTGCGAGCCGTTTGCCTGCTGAAAACTCTTTTTGAAGATAGGCAGATCGGTTCTAGCTTTTTTGTGGGCCTTCAACAGCTTTTCTCTCAATTCCGCAGCGACGGTATTCGTGGAAATCTCTGTGGGAGCAGTTGCCGACGGTGATTCTGTCTTGCGCCCGGATTTACAATGAGACGCCACCTTCAAGTGCAGCATGGTCAAAACGTGTTTAATGGCAGCCGGGCTCTGGGGGTCATAGTCCGACATGTACGGAAGAATCTTGAGACTTCCAACGGGGAAATGGTTTTCTTCGTCTCGCGGTCGAACCTCGACTCTAAAGAAGAAAGGCGTGTTCGGAATATTCAGCGGTGCCTCGAAGTTGAGCATTTTTCGGGCACCACCTATGAGAGTTTCTCCCACGAGCACCATCATCGCACGCGCAGATGGGGCCAGATCGGCTGGGACGCCTTCCATTTCCATTTCGGGAAGACCGAATTTTTGCATCCCGTGGGTGTGAATCCAGACTGATCCGCTCTCATCCAATAACTCGAACTGAACTTCGGAGTCCATGAGATTCTCCAGTGGCTCCTGAAAATGAGTCTGCCACTGGGCAGTCCCCCAGAGCGTGTGGGAGACGGCATCCTGGACCAGCCCTCCAGTGAGGCGGCGCACTGCCTCCACGAACATCACCATAAATGTCAAGTAACCGGTATGTGGAAGATCGGGGAGCGTAAGCTGGAGACGCACTATCATTTTGGCGTCCGCGAGATTCCTCCGGTCATTGTCGTCGAGATCTCTGGAGTTCAGGGGGATCAGATCTTCAGGGTAGTCGAAGAGTTCCTTGGCATCCTGCTTCAGGACATAGTCAATTGTTAAGTTATTTTTTTCCAGCATGGATTCCAGAGAATTGAAAGCTCGCTCCCTTTCGCCTTTATGGGTATGCTGTTTTGCGAGTTGGTCTTGGATGTCCTCCCATCTGGGAATTGCCGAGCCTGGCGCGTATATCCAATATTCCATAAGCGCTTTAATCTTTTTTGTAGCGGGGACCGCTGGTTCCGAGCCTGTCGGGTGTTCTTTCCGTCTCTCGGGAGCTTCCAGTTTCGGATGGTGGGCCTCATTGGGTGCTCGGGCGGCGCAATGAAGCTCCTGGCCCGGTCGGTCAAGGACTTCAAACCCTCTCTTCCTCCCCCGCCGAGGAGCCGATGGATTTTCCCCTTTTCTCGGAAAAGAGACCTCAGTCCCAATCCTGACGACCGTTTCAGCTCTCTGCGAGCTCGTTTAACGAGCGTATTGCGGGGATCCAAATTTGGATGCGAGTCAAGCAAATCCTTGGCTTCGTCCACTTTCTCAATCCCTGCAAGCGCTATTGCCAGGTTTGCCACGTCCTCGTCCTGAAGGCGCGCGGCTTTAAAATCCGCAAGATCTCGCCCCACTTCAACGGCCTCGCGGAATTTGTCTTGACCAACCAGCACGCCGAGCATCGAGCGCATGATTTCCCGATCCGCCGGCGACTCTTGTCGCGCCTGAATAAGAAAATCCTCAGCTTTCTTTGTCTCCCCGAGTGCCGCGTATCCTATTCCCAATGCCTTATTGCTTTCTTCCATCGGGCCATAGTGGTGGACCAGAGAATCGAGGGCATAGACAACGTCTCTTCCGACATCGCCTCCATTGAGAATCCTTCGAGAGAACGCCAGCATCTTATGACGAGCCTCTTCAGGTACGGCCTCACTCTCTGTGCGGGTCCATTCCTTGGGTACCTTCGAGTGACAATGCGGGCAGTTGAGAAAATCGTCCGATATTGATAAGAATCTTTCTTCAGATAAGGTCTGGAGGTATCCGCATTCCGGGCATCTCACCTGGACCATGTGCAAGCTCCTAACCATGAGCCGGATAAATCCGCATAGCCGCAGGATATTACGGCTAAGGACGTGAGATAACTTTCACAAAAATATTCAAGTGTCAAGAAAAACAAACATAATATCCTTACTCTGAGCGCACGAAAAAAACCAAAGGAGAAAACGCCTGCCATGTGCGGCGTCTGCGGAATCATTGATTTCTCAAGTCAACCATCGATTGAAACAATCGAGGAGATGACTGTTGCCCTTCGCCACCGGGGACCCGACACCGGCGGTGTGTGTTCGTTTGCTTCGTGTGCTCTCGGGCATCGTCGTCTATCGATCTTGGATCTTTCTGATTCCGCCAAACAACCCATGCTTTCCCGTGACGGGATGACAGCTCTTGTCTTTAACGGCGAAATTTACAATTTCCAGGAAATCCGCACACGACTTGAAAGCGCCGGCCATCGGTTCCGAACCCGTTCCGATACCGAGGTAATTCTCGAACTCTATCTCGAGAAGCAAGAAGCGCTTGTGGAAGATCTGAACGGGATGTTCAGCCTCGCGATATGGGATGAACGAAGGCAGAGTCTTTTTCTGGCCAGGGACAGGCTTGGGAAGAAGCCGCTGTATTATCACCAGCGGGGCGGCAGACTCAGCTTCTCGTCGGAACTGTTTTCTCTGATCCAAGACTCCGCGGTTCCGCGGGAAATCTCGGAGCAGGCGCTTTTCGAGTACCTTCTTTACGATTTTATCCCAGGCCCCCACTCGATTTTTCGCGAGGTGCACAAGCTGCACGCGGGACATACGGCCACCTTCAACGTTCATGGCCTCCGCGTCCGGCGATACTGGGAACCGCCAGAACCTGAGAGCTTTGATGACTATCGGACGCGAAGACGATTGCTGGAAGAATTAATTTCCGATTCTGTCCGAATGCGCCTTGTATCGGATGTGCCCCTTGGATCATTCCTGAGCGGAGGGATCGACTCCACTCTCGTTACTGCGTTGATGAGGCGATACAGCTCGGAGAAGGTGAAGACCTTCAGTATCTCATTTCCGGGAACCACCCACGATGAATCGGCCTGGTCACAGCTGGCGGCCGAGTCGCTCGGAACGGACCACTGTCAGTACCCCGTGGAATATGACATCGAAAAAGTGTTTTCTCGAATTATTCGCCACTTTGGGGAGCCGTTCGGGGATTCTTCTGCCATACCAACTTGGCACCTTTGCCTGCATACCCGTGAGCACGTGACTGTAGCGCTTTCCGGTGACGGCGGCGACGAGTTGTTCGGAGGTTATGAGCGCTACTTGGCGAGACGCTTCCAGCTTGTGTACGATATGCTGCCTTCTGCTTTGCGAGAACGTGTGTTGGAGCCCCTTATCGACTGTCTTCCGGGTAACACGGACTATTACGGGGTCAGCTTCACGAAGAAACTGAAATTATTCGTTCAGGCCTCCCGGAGGATACGTGAAGATCCGCTTGCCGTGGTCCCTCGCACCTTTTCGCGGGACGAGGTCGTTCACCTCACCGGGACTGATTATCGTATCGATGCCGACCCCGTGACTTTCGGCTGCACGCCAATGGACTGGTTTGGATTCGGTGAGCCGAATGCTCTTCACGGACATTCAAACTTATCTCGCGGAAGACATTCTGACGAAAGTAGACCGAATGAGCATGGCACATGCCCTTGAGGTTCGCTCTCCTCTGCTTGATTACCGAGTGGTTGAGTTTGCCTGCCGTTTGCCTTTGGCGTTCAAGATCAAGGGACGTACCACAAAGCGAATCCTCAGGGATGCGGCTCACGGCCATGTACCGGACCCCATCCTGAAGCGGTCGAAGTATGGCTTCCAAATACCTATTGGCTCATGGTTCAAGGGGGGGCTCCAGGCATGGGCGAAACAGCGACTCTTTGATCAAACCCACAACTTTTTTGAGAAACGGCCTATCGAAAAGGTTTGGGAAGAACATCAGAAGGGGCGAGCTGATAACGCTCATAAGATCTGGCTCCTTATATTCTTTAATGAATGGTACGACCAATTCCGGAGATGAACAGGCAATAAATTGAAGAGAGCTAATGGAGTGATCGCTCATAATTCAGAGATGAAGGGACGAGTTAATGATTGTTAATGCAAATAGTAAGTTGGAGTAGGCGACGATGAGAGACAGCAGCCCAAGTGTCACTGCCCAGCGCGTCGCATTGCGTCGCGCTGCACACCAGATCTTTGACGATCCAAGGGTTTTTTACGACCCCATCGCTCTTCGAATGATTGGCCCGGACGGCGTATCGGCACTGCAGTCAGATCCACAACGAATCAAGCAGACGCCGTGGTTGCGCTACCTACGCGCCTTCATGGCGGCACGCAGTCGATATGCTGAGGACGAGCTAGATATCGCCGTCAAGAGGGGCGTCCGCCAATATGTAATTCTCGGCGCGGGCCTTGACACCTTCGCTTATCGTGGATCGTAACTCTGAGGGCACACTACGAGTCTTTGAAGTGGACCATCCGGCCACCCAAGCTTGGAAGCGCAAGCGACTTGATAAGGCAGGCATTCCGGTACCCAGGTCCCTCACTTTTGTGCCCGTGGATTTCGAAACCCAAAGACTTGACGTGGAACTGCAACGAACAGGCTTCAAATTCAGTGAATCAAGTTTTTTCTCGTGGCTTGGGGTGACGCCGTATCTGACGACCGAGTCGATCAACGATACGCTGCGATTCGTGGCGTCCATGCCGATCGGTAGCGGAATTGTCTTCGATTATATGATATTGCCGTCGTTGCTCAGTCCCATTTCCCGTAAGGCCTTTGATGAACTTGCGCGCCGTGTGGCCTTAGCCGGCGAGCCCTTTCAGACCTTTTTCGATCCCTTATCACTTGAAACGACTCTGAAGGCAATGGGCTTCGGACGGATCGAGGACGTTGGACCGGAGGAAATGAATGCCAGATACTTCGACGGACGCACGGATGAGTTAAGGGTGGGTGGGGCCGCGCATATGATGAAGGCGCAGGTCTGAGACGACGGGCAAATCGCCGAACAAGCCGATCAAGCTGACTCGGAGACGGGGGCCGGCACTTGGATGGAAGCCCGCCGGCCTGCCGACCTTGCGCCCCCATCCTTGGCATCTCAAAAATAGGCAGTGTCCTAATTTTGTGTCGTGGTCGTCATTCCGGCGAACGCGGGAAACCATCCGCGAAACGCGGGACTGGACCCCGGATCGGAGTCTGGGGTGACGATTTGTGGAGACTGCCCATGGTATTCCGAATTGGGACGCTACTCAAAAGCGAGCGGTGCAAATTATGAGAGTTTTAGGGCGAGGTCTGGTAAGCTTTTACAGCATTTCCCTAAAGTTCTTTATCGAATGACAGATTCCTGCCGTCCCTTTCAAGCCTAGTAGAGCAGGCTCGATTGATGTCGAACTGTCAAGCTCCTTGTTGACTTTGATTACCGATTTGTGCTAATAATAATGTAGTTTCAAAGTATTGCCATTCCAGTGCATCCAAGGACGATTACGATCAGATGTTTCCCTGGGAATGTGTAAGCACAGATGCTCATTAAGTTTTGGGGAGTTCACGGCAGCCTCCCCCGGCCCGGACCCTCGACTCTGAAATATGGCGGAAACACCGCATGCGTTGAGGTTCGCTCCGCTGGAACTCTGATTATTTTCGACGCGGGCTCAGGCATTCGCGAATTGGGGGAGGATTTGCTGAAGCATCAAAAGGGCTGTCCCCGAACGGATTGCCGCGTTTGCGCCCACATCTTTTTTTCACATCTGCACTGGGACCATGTTCAAGGTTTTCCTTTCTTTGGTCCAGTCTACAAGCCTGGCAACGAATTTCACCTGTACGCGGCGAGGGGCCTCGACCGGACAGTTAACCTCATGATGAGCAATCAAATGTGCCGTCCGAACTTCCCCGTAGCCATCGAAGAATTGGCCTCGTCCATAAGCTTCCATGATTTGGATCCCGGTGAGCGGCTCACTATCGATGACGTCACGATAAGGACCGCGCAATTGAATCATCCGGGCGGAAGCCTCGGCTACCGCCTGGAAGACCGGAACGGGAGAACGGTTATATACGCCAGCGACACGGAATTTCTCACGAGTATTGGCTCGGAAATGCTGGAATTGGCCCGTGACGGAGACGTGCTGATCTGTGACAGTATGTTCACACCTGAACAATACCTCGGTCTTTGGGATGATCTCTCCAGGGAGTCATGGGGGCACAGCACCTGGGAAGGCGCGGTGGAGCTTGCATTGGCGGCAAATGTTAAGCGATTGATACTGTTCCACCACGGCAACGATGATGCCGTGGTAGATCAAATCGAAGCCAAAGCCCGAGAAAGATTTCCCGCAACCGCGGCAGCCTATGAGGGGCTCGAAATAGAATTGTAGCGACTAACGGCCGTTCGGTTCAGATTGCTTCATTCCTTTGAATTCGCAAATTGGCCCCAAAATGAGCCGGCTGCTGTGATAAAGTACTGCCGGCTTCACAGATCATTTCTCGTTGACTTGTGGGAATGTCGGCCAGGAATTCCGTGCGCGAAATAACGGGAGGGATGGAATCCGTGATCGATACAAGGATTTGCCCGGCAACAGTTCTGGTCAAAGCTACCGCGATAATCAATGTGGTCGGAAACCTCTGCGGGGGAATTCTCACCCTTGTGTACTTCGGAATATTCGCGCGCGGGCTAACCCCCGAGACCGCGACCGAAAGTCTGCGGTCAGCCTCAATTATCTGCGCGGCGGTATGGTTCGCTGCTGTGGCAGTGATTGCGCCTATCAACCTGAGATGGGTTGTCCCTCTGGTGAGAGAGGTCAAGAAAAAGCTTCAACCTCCCGAAGACGGCTCTGCACAATACTCGGATGTCGAAGGACTCCGCATCCTGGCAGGAAACCTGCTCAAGCTCCCGGTAAAGCTAGCAGTATCCACGCTGACAGGGTGGATTGTCGGGGCCATAACCTTCTCCATACTCGCTCACGTTCTTCCACCGCAACTTTTTCCCTGGACGCACGAAACTTCAGCCAGGGTCCCGGCCGGGATGGTGTTGATCGCAGCCCCTCTTACCGCTGGTTGGATTTTCTTCTTCCAGGAACGATGGATTCGGACGAAGATGCGGGAGTATTTTCCGACCCATGCCCTGCTGGCCACTCCGCTCACATACAGGATCAATGTTCTGCCCAAGATTCTCATTGTTTCTCTAGTTATAACTACGCTACCGCAGGCAATGATCGGCCACGTAACGCTGAGTCAGATCCAGGACGTCCAGGCGGGGTTACTACCAATCGAAAGCTTCATTTCCAATATGCCGTCACTGATCTGGTTTCTCCTCGTTGTATTTACCGTGGCGGCCATCGTGTTATCGGTATTCATAGCGAAAAGCGTTTCCGAGCCCCTTCAGACCTTTGAATCCGCCATGGGAGGGTTTCGCAGAGGAGATCTCGACGTTGCCGTCCCGGTATTTTCCAATGACGAGATCGGGCGCACGGGAGAAGGGTTCAATAGCATGGTGCAGGAGCACAGGAGCCTTGACTCTATCAGAGAGACCTTTGGTCGCTACCTCAGCGCGGAGGTGGTCAACGAGATCCTGAAATCCCCGGGTGGTGTCGAGCTAAGAGGTGAGCTTAGAGAGATAACCATTCTCGTGTCGGATATTCGTCAGTTCACTCGCACAACGGAATTATTGGAACCGGGACAGGTGCTGGAAATGCTCAACCGTTACCTGGAAGAGATGACCGACATCATCATGAAACATGAGGGGACCATCGACGAATTCACCGGAGACGGGATCCTTGTATTCTTTGGGGCGCCCACGTTCGTTTCGGACCACTGCACTCGGGCCGTGGCCTGCGCTGTGGAGATGCAAGAAGCCATGGAAGGATTAAACAGGGGCAATCTTAGGTTGGGCCTCCCCGAACTTCAAATGGGGATTGGCGTCAACAGCGGGCAGCTCATTGTCGGTAACATAGGCTCAGAAAAACGCAAGAAATACGGAGCAGTAGGAAGCCCCATAAACTTGGCTTTTCGGATTCAGTCGGAGGCCGGCGGCGGTGAGGTTCTCGTCTCACCGGCAGTTTCTTGACAACATCGACGGAGACTTTTTGGTGGAGGGAACAAAGCAGTGTTCTCTGAAAGGTATTGAGCAACCCATCATCCTGCATAGCGTGAGAGAATTTGGACGAAAAAAGAAATCGGGCGGGAGCACCGGAATGGGTTGATGGCTGCAATTCCTGGTTTCTCCGGGCATCTTTGCGCGAGGCATACTAATGCGCTGCCAAACTTCAATGGGAAGGTGAAGCCTTGAAGCGTATTTCTAATTGCTTGATGCTAATCCTTGCATTGTCCGTCTTATGGTCAATTGTCAGTGTAGCGTCTTGCGATGGTCAGGAAGAAGCTCCGGAAATTCCGCAGGGGGGCGCTTCCTTGCTCCCGTCTGACCCGATAGAAGCAATATACTGGTTCCCAAGGGGCGATTCCAATGTAGCCAAGAGCGAAATTGTTGACGTGGAGGGTATGCCTTTTCAAAGGGCAATCCGAACAACAACGTACAAGGAAACCCCAGTCGCCTGGGACGTTGTGGATGGCGTAAATCTGTCGGGATCCATTGATGCGGGTGACGTGTGCTTATTGAGTTTTTACATTCGCGGCGCAAGACTAGAGGGCAAGTCAGGTAGTGCCAAAGCCGATGCATATTTGGAGTAGCACTCGCTCCCCGCACGACAAGCTGGTTACCATGGCAGTTACGGCTGCAAAGGGCTGGCGCAGAATCTACATCCCTTTTGAGCTGCGAAACCGCTCTAAGCGAGCATGCGGTCAGAATAGTTTTCCATCTGGGCTTTCAGCCCCAGAGAGTGGAGGTAGGGGGGATCAGCTTCCTGAACTTCCGGGAAAACGTGTCCCTGGCCGCTCTGCCGGCCACCCCGCTGACGTACAGCGGTAGGGAGCCGGACGCTCCTTGGCGCAAGGATGCCCTGGATAGGATTGAGAGATTCCGCAAGGCTGACCTGGCCGTGCACGTTGTCGACGCGTCGGGAAAACCTGTTCAGGATGCAACCGTCCACATCAAGATGCAGCGCCATGCCTTCGGATTCGGTTCTGCCGTCACAGCCAAGCTGCTGGGGGTAAACACCGAAGATTCTGAGACCATCCGAAAGTATTTTAAAGATTATGGAGGTGTTGATAGTGTTCTGAAATACAGGGAGATAGTTGAGACCCTTTTCAACAAGGCAACTTTGGAGAACGACCTTAAGATCATCTACTGGAATGCCGGTAGAACAAACAGCAGTCCCGTTTACCGTAGAGACTGGACCGATCGAGCCCTGGATTGGTTGAATCAGCGAGGCATTCAGGTGCGCGGGCATTGGATGGCCTGCGGGTTCCTTGACGAGTTGCCTCCGGAAATTATGCACGGCCGGCAGTATCAAGTGCACAACTATCTATTCGCGACAATGCGGGATAGAGTTAAAGCAGTTGGAGATCGGGTCAAGGAATGGGATGCCATCAATCACATTGTTGGCAGCGGCGAGACCCTTGAAACTTTTTTCGGTTCACCCGATATCTACGTTGACATTATGAAGGAGGCCAGAAAACTCGCTCCCGAGGCAAGTCTTTGGGTGAACGAGGGCTTTATTTTGCCCGACGGGCGTCGCCGAGATCCGTATGAGAAGGTGATCCGTTACTTGATCGAACATGATGCCGCGCCTGACGGCATCGGTTTCATGGGCCATTTTGACAGTCTTTCGCTTACACCGCCGGATGAACTTTTGGAGGTGTTCGATCGCTTCGCCAGGCTAATCCCGAGGCTTCAAGTTACAGAGTTGGATGTCGACGTGGGCGACGATGAGAGGTTGCAGGCGGATTATTTGCGAGATGCCATGACCATTGCCTTCAGCCATGAGGCGTGTCAGGGAATAGTAATATGGGGCTTCTGGGAAAACCGAATCTATAAGCCCAGCGCAGAGCTTTACCGTAAAAATTGGTCGGTTAAGCCGGCAGGGGCCATGTGGCGGGATCTGGTGTTCAAGCAATGGTGGACTGACAAGCAGGGACCTACCGATCACACTGGAGTTTACAAGCAGCGAGGCTTCTTGGGCCGATATGAAGTTACGGCCACGAGGAATGATCGTTCGGTTACTGTCAAAGCCGCACTTCCGAAGGAGGGGGCAACGGTCGAGATCGTTCTTCCCTGAAGTGGGGGTCCCGCAAAAGTGGCTAGTCAAGGCACTCCCAGGGGCATAGGCGTTAAAATAAGCAGGCTCTGATGCAATCCAATTCCCCCTCACCCGGCCCTCTCCCGCCAGGGGAGAGGGTTTTCAGACCCCCTCCGTCGACGGGAGGGGGAAGGGGGAGGGTGATAACAGCCTGTAATCATGAGGTTGTGCTCCCTATTTTAACGCCTATCCCCTTCAGGGGCAGATATGGGCACGAACTCTTTTCGCGATGATTTTTGAGAACTGTCACAGAATGATAGTCGTTCGAGGTGCGCAAAATGAATATTGAAGAGGCTTTTGATCATATTGTTGCAAAGCTGCAAACTGCAAACGATTCCGGAATCAGACCCTCAATCAGAGTCGCAAGCCCTGATTGGGTTTGCACAATTGATGACGAACAAACAAAATTCGTAATAATTGCCAAGGAAGAAGCATTGATGCTCGTAAGTATGAAATCAAAGAAGGGTGAGCCGGATGTGCAACGGATTCATGCTCCCGAATACACCCGACAAAACCTTGTGGACCGGATTCAAAAGTCCATCGTAGAGATATATGGGGCGTTGCCTACCGAATAGTTTTCACACCCCGGATACGTGTACCGCTTCGGGGCGATCCACCCGCCATGGCTGAAAGCCGCTTCAAGATTGCCGTCAATTCACGAGACACTCCGTGCCAGGACAAAGGGCTCAATCCGGCGAAATGACCTTTGCAGCCGCGTTGAGCGACTCTATAATCTCGAACATATTCGTAACCTTACCCACCCTGAGTTTGTCCTCGATGCCGAAGTGCTGGAGACAGGTGCCGCAAGAAAGGATTTCCACGCCTTTCTCCTCCAGCATGGAGATCGCCTCGGTCGCTTCTTCGTCTATAGTCGTCAATTTCACTCCGGAATTGATGAAAACCATGCGCCAGGGTCTGGGTGATACGTCAATCCACGTGCGGAGGAATCCACGCATAAGTTTCTGGCCCAGTTCGTCGTCTCCCCTGCCCATGCAGTTGTTGCCGACATAAACCAAGTTCTTTCCATCGCGCGATTGTTCAGGCACGGGGCAAGGCAAAGGGTCCTCCTGTTTGTTATGGGGGATTTCACTGTCCGCCCGCGTCAACGTGATCTCGAATTCGTCCTTACCCTTTTCATGTACTTCCACCTGACAGCCCCGGTTGCGGGCAAATCTGCTCACGTTTTCTCGTGAAGTGTATCCCTGGACAAGAACCCTGAGGAGTCTCGAGCTTGTCTCCTCCAATACCTTTTTTGTCTCAAGCACTGGTTGGGGGCACGCGAGCCCCCGAGCATCAACCGTCAAGATATCCGTCATGATGTTTTCCTCCAGGAGTGCCATTCGGTACCTACGTGCAACCGTAATCGTTCACCGCGGAGACCGCAGAGGGTTCTGTTTTCTGTGACTTTCTCCCAAGTGAGGCGCAAGGTATTCCGGTCTCTGGCACTGAAGATCGTGCCGGCCTGACCGCGTACCCATACGCATTGTGCGGGCCTATAGAAGCCATTTTTTCTCTCTGCGTGCTCCGCGCATCCCGCGTCTCGCGGGACGGTGATCCCGCGCGGATCGCGGGACTGATTGCCGGCTGGACGGTTTCGGAATGACGAAGAAATTCGTGTGCTGCGTCGATTTATCCATGTTAATATTATTACCACGTTCCCGCGGGAAAGTCATCGGTTTTGGCTATTTTAAGTATTTAATGTGTCAGTGAAAGAGTTGGTGGGATAGGAGTCGAAGTCCATGAAGATAAGTATTGTAGGCGCAGGAAACATGGGATCAGCCCTTGTGAGGGGATTGCTGGCATCGGGGAAGGCGATGCCTGACATGATCTCGATCTTCGATATCGATCCGGCGAAGGCACTCGCACTACAGCAACAGTTGAATGTTCGATCGACAGAAGATATCGGAGAAGCCATTGAATCTGACACCGACATCCTCATTCTCGCGGTAAAACCTCGGATTATCGAGGATGTTATCCTTTCTATAGCCGACAAAATTCATGACACACTGGTAATCGTCTCAGTGGCCGCGGGCATTTCGACCGGCTTCATTCTTTCGCTCCTTAATTTCCCCGCCAGGATTGTCCGAGCCATGCCCAATGCCGCGGCTATGGTTGGCGCCAGCGCTACAGACTCTGTGCAAAGCAGGCAGCGCGGATGAAGGCGACATGGAGAAGGCCCTGGACATCTTTTCCGCCATCGGGCTCGCGGTAACCGTGGAAGAGAAAATGATGAACGTTGTCACCGCTCTTTCAGGAAGTGGACCCGGCTATCTATTCCCCATCATGGAGGCCCTGACGGACGGGGCTGTGCTCATGGGATTGGATCGGCCCACTGCTCGCGCCCTCGCGGGACAGACATTCATGGGGGCTGCCATCATGGCTCTGTCCGGAAATGAAGCGCTCAGTGACCTCAAGGACCGGGTGACCTCGCCCGGAGGGACCACCATAGCGGGATTGCAGATCATGGAGCGGGGAGGATTGAGGGGAATCCTCATGGATACGGTTCAAGCCGCGGCTCGCCGAGCCGAAGAACTTGAGGGCAAGAAGTAGGGGGACTGTTCTTTGGGGATTCCGCAGAGTAATGTCCGTTAGGCCATGAGGCCGGCAATAAGGGCAATTCATTATTGGAGAGGGATGTCCGGCAAAGACTTCAATATGTCATTGCCGGGGACGGCCTTGCCAAGCAGGTGCCGAAAGTTGACATCCTCACTAGGTGTTTCTATTCTAATATTGCACACAACGCAGTAAAACTCTTTCACGGAGACATTCATGTCGGAACCGAAACCCAAGATCCGAAAAACCTTCGCCGCAGCCTCTCAGATGAAGAAGCTCATGGCCGACCACTTCCTGGCGTTGGACGCGGCTACAAAGGAGGGAAAGCCGAAGGTCGCCTGGTGCACATCGGTGGGTCCGGCGGAGTTGCTCCACGCAATGGGATTTCTGGTCTATTACCCCGAAAACCACGGCGCGCTGCTCGGCGCCACCCGAATGGCCACAGATTATATCCCGGTCGCCAATTCGATCGGATACTCGCCTGATATATGCTCGTACCTCACGGCCGATGTAGGCGCATACCTCAAGGGTGTCACTCCGTTGACCAAAGCTTACGGTCTCCAGTCAATACCAAAGGCCGACGTGCTGGTGTACAATACCAATCAATGTCGTGACGTTCAGGACTGGTTTGCGTTCTATGCCCGGGAATGGAAGGTTCCGCTGCTGGGGGTTCACACTCACCGAAATATCAAGGCTGTCGAGGATTATCACATTGCGGACCTAGCGGCTCAAATGCAAGCAATGATACCAGTGTTGGAGGAAGTTTCGGGTAACCGATTCGACATTGACAAGCTGCGGAAAGTAGTTGGCCTTTCCCTGGAGTGCACCGGACTCTGGCGGCAAGTTTTGGAATGCGGATCTGCCAAGCCGGCGCCTCTAACCTTTTTCGATGCGACCATCCACATGGCTCCTGCTGTGGTGCTTCGGGGCCTACCTGAAGCTGTAGAATATTATAAGGGTCTGCTGAACGAACTCCAGGACCGCATTGAAGGCAAGGTCGCCGCGGTCGAAGGGGAACGTCACAGGATTTACTGGGACGGCATGCCTATATGGGGAAAGCTGCGGGACCTGAGCGACCAATTCTCTTCTCTCAAGACCAATATTGTGGCCTCAACCTATTGCAACAGTTGGATATTTGACGCATTTGACCCTGCTCATCCTTTCGAATCAATGGCACGGGCATACGCTGAACTATTCATCGTGCGCGACGAGTCTTACAAAGAAGCGTACATGGATCAATGGATAAGGAATTTTTCTGTGGACGGAGTTATCTTCCACGATTCCAGGACATGCCCCAATAACTCCAACAGCCGCTATTGCATGCCCCAGCGGATGAGTGACCGGCTGAGCGTGCCGGTTCTGGTCATAAATGGGGACCTAAACGATCTGCGGTGCTATTCCGAGGAACAAACCCGGACCAATATTGAAGCCTTCATTGAGCAACTGGACGAAAAGCGGTAATGAAGCGTAAGCGTCCTGTGAGCAAGCACGATTCACCGCAGAGTGCGCGGAGAACGCCGACAGGAAAAACGAAACTGTCTCAAAACTCTTGGCGACCGTAAAATCGTGGCACGATTGAGACTGGCATGTATTTTACTATCCTCACCCCAACCCTCTCCCAGAGGGAGAGGGAGCCCTTGGAAAGCGCTTTATCATACCCTCGCCCTTTGGGAGAGGGTTAGGGTGAGGGCGTTTTCGTGCTACGATTACTGCCGACTGTAGGGTTTTGAGACCTTCTCAAATGGCTGGTACAGCAGCCCGCAGGGCGACCCGTGGCCGCCAGAGCGCGTCGGGCACGGCCTGACCCACCTGTGTCATAGAAATGCAGAGAATACAGAATCCTCTGCGGCCTCTGCGATCTCCGCGGTGAATTATGACCATGAGACACAAGTTTGCGGGCGGAGTCGACGTAGGCTCCTGCACAACCAAGGCAGTGATAGTCGACGAAGAGTCTAGATTACTCGCGAGCCGGGTCATCTATTCAGGGACCGACTTTCATGCCGCCTCGTTGCAGGCATGGGAAGAATGCCTCGGATCGGCGGGCCTCAGCAATGGTGATGTCACATGCATAGTGTCCACCGGGTACGGCAGAAAGAGCGTTTCCTTCGCCGCGAGCAATCTTACCGAGATCTCTTGTCACGGCCGCGGCTGCCTCTATTTCTTTCCCGGCCCGATTACGGTGGTGGACATCGGCGGGCAGGACAACAAAATCATCAAACTGAACGCGAACGGACAGCGTGTCAGCTTTAAAATGAACAGAAAGTGCGCGGCGGGAACAGGGGCCTTCCTTGAAGAGATGGCTCTTCGATTGCGGCTCCCTCTGGAACAATTGGACGATCTGGCAAGGACCGCGGATGGTGAGGTGGCACTCGGCAGTTACTGCACGGTTTTTTCTGCGACCGAGGTCCTGGAAAAGATAAAAGCAGGGCACCCGGTGCCTCGAATTGTGCGGGGGCTTTTCCACTCGGTAGTCAAACGGATACTTGAGATGGACACCCTCACCGACACTGTGGTTCTCACCGGCGGTGTGATAGAGCACAATCCGTTTTTAGCGGAATTGATAAAACAAGAAACGAACAGGCCAGTGCTGATCCCCCCTCATCCTCAGATCACTGGCGCACTGGGCGCAGCGCTGTACGCACTGGACGCGTAGAGATGCTCCGGACTCGTTCCGAGGCTCCGTCTCATAGGCGCTAACTTAAGCCCCTGTTTTGATCTTCCAAGATCCCCCTCTCCCTGCCCTCTCCCGCCAGGGGAGAGGGTTTTAAGAATCCCCTCCCTCGACGGGAGGGGGAAGGGGGAGGGTGATATGAGAATGAAATCACTAATCTGATTCCGTTAATTTAGCGCCTGTGGGCCTCGACCTGGGACTACTTTTCCGTAGGCTTCGCCTCTTAACCAGGAAGGAGTTATTGCCTGCCTGCCGGTCTTTTCTCACAATGCCATCCTCCTGAATCCTTTCACCTCTATTGGCATCCACAACATCAAAGGAGAATCGTTTGTGCCTAGTCGTATGAACCCGGCATTGGAGACAGCGAATGGACGCCAATATACTAATTGGATCGGCAATGTTGCTACTGGCGGTGGTCAGCGGGGTCTTCCTGGCTGCAATTGTGCTGGCTGCCAGCAATGTCAGCGAGCAACTCTCGAGCAAGCCACTATATGGCCCCGGAGACCGCGGTGCGCATTCCCCACGGGGAAGAGGCCCACTGGCCGCAACCCATCCCGCGGACTGCTACTATGAATGCATGAATGGCTTTCACTGGAGCAGCGACTGGGGTAGCATGTGTGGCGAGGCGTGCGGGACGAGCACAACATTGCCAAAGGGCTAGGTCCAACTCATAAGCCGCCTGATATCAGGCGTGCAGACCGATAACGGCACTGATTCTTGCGCCGAACGGGACGGAGTGCTCTCTGAGCGAATGCGCTTTTTCATTTACAATGTCTATAATTATGTCACCAATTTCTCAGCCGACTACCCCACCTGAGCATGGGTCTTGTGATAACCGTGGGAATATGGCATACTTGCACATAGCAAGGACATAGACAAACCATGCTGACAAAGATCCGAAACTTCATTCGTGGCACGAACTCCCTGATATACCTCATTTCCGAGGAAGAAGACCGGGTAGAGCGAATCATTGCTTCCGCTGCTGAATCAGCCGGTGGGGAACCTGTCCAGGTTTACATTTGGTCTTGTGTCCACGGACTCACCAACGGTCAGAAGGTGGTGGTTCCCACTCCAGACCCGGTTCTAGCTCTGGACCACTTTCTCAAGCTTGGCCCAAATTCCCTTCTCATCTTCAAGGACCTGCATCTCTTAGTTAATGGCAATCCCTCGCTGATCCGGCAGCTAAAGGAAACAGCGCACGTTTTACGTTTGAGCAGCAAGAAGATCTTTTTTGTTTCCCCCCAATTGAATCTGCCTGACGAACTCTTTTCAATTTTTAACATTGAGGATGTTCCCCTTCCTCGGTTCGAGGAGCTATCGAAGATTTTGGAACGCTGCATAGAAGGCAGCCCTAGTTGCCAGTCGCTTCGAAAGTCCCTCACTGTGGACATCAGGGACAAGATCGTCCGCGCTTCAATGGGATTCACCGCGAATATGGCCTCAGACGCTTTTCACGGGGCGCTGATGAACGAAACTGCAATAACGGCAAAGGCAGTGGACTTCGTCCTGGCAGAGAAGCAGATCCTGGTCCGAAAGAGCGGTGTGCTTGAATTCGTGAACACCCAAGCCGATTCCTGGGAGATCGGCGGCTTGGTGAACTTGAAAAAATGGCTCTCTGACAGGAACAAGGCATTCTCTCCCACGGCCGCGAAACACGGGCTGACCGCCCCCAAGGGGATTCTTGTGATGGGAGTCAGCGGCTGCGGCAAGAGCCTCTGTATCAAGGCAATCGCGGTATACTGGAAGCTTCCCCTTCTCAGGCTGGACATGGGAAAGCTGTACGACGGACTCGCCGGCCCGCCCGAGGAGGCAATGCGCAAGGCCATAAAGACAGCCGAAGCAGTGTCGCCCTGCGTCCTCTGGATAGATGAGATCGAAGCTGGCATTGCCAACCAGCAACAAAAGCAGGCGGGCGGGAAGGAGGCCCGCGTGCTGGCTCTGTTTCTTACCTGGATGCAGGAAAAGACCGCGCCGGTATTTGTGGGGGCTACGGCGAATGAAGTGGAAGTCCTCCCCCCCGAAATCCTCAGAAAGGGCCGCTTCGACGAGCTCTTCTACATGGGCCTACCTTCGAAAGAGGAAAGGAAGCAGATCCTCACCATACACATGCGCAAGAGGCGGGTGGACCCCGCCCGTTTCGACATGGATTATCTGGCCTCTTCTACGGAGGGCCTAAACGGCGCTGAAATCGAACAGGGGATCATTTCGGCCTTGTTCGAGAGCACGGCCCGCAAAGTTGAGCTTTCAGAGCACATCCTCGCCAATTCCCTCAGAAACATAGTGCCTCTTTCCCGAACCATCCGCGAACGGATTCAAAAGATTGAGGCGTGGGCTCGGGACCGGGCCATGAAGGCTTCTCTGGAAACACTTTAATAATTCGGGGGAGATCCGAAACATGGCTGGACAGAATGACCGTGTCCTGATATGGGACAGGCGGAAAAAGAATGACCCGGCCAAGTTGGCCCCATCTGATGCTACGCTGAGGAACCGGATGCCACGAATTTTTTCAAAAGCAACATTACTTCTGAAAAGGCCGGCATGCCAAGCCCTGTTACTCCTCATGGTGGTGGGTCTATTCTGGGGTTGTCTTCCTGCATTCGGGTTGTGGCTGCCCTGGGCCAGTGAAGAGCAGAAAGTTAAGAAAACATTGAATGATATCTGGCAAGCATTGATCGTAAACGATCAGAAGCTGCTCAAACAACAGGTGGCGGGAAGCGGCGTCAAACTTTTCATCGAGCAGGAAAGGCGACGGATAAAGACCTTCAACATAAAAAGTTATGACTGCAATATAAAGAGCGTCAAGGTCGATCCAACCACCAAGACTTGGGCATTTGTTGAATATGAGACTGTTGCACATCTGGGCGACGGCAATAAAATGGCTGTCGGCACTCTTTCGGTGCTCCAGAAAATTGGGGGCGATTGGAAACTCCTCACTGGTATTAAGACCCAGGGCCAGGCCGATCAAGGCATGAAAAAGCAAAGCCCGTCCGCATCTCCCCGGGGCAAAGCTGCGACTCAAAGCGCAGGGCCGCCCGAAGGTGTCGCAAGTCCACAATAAAAATCGAGGGTTGTCTTCATGAGCGATTCCCACGCGGATTGCGTATTCTGCAATATTGCAAACGGCAAGCTACCGGCCGACAAAGTTTACGAAGATGATCTGGTGATAGGATTCTGGGATGCGAACCCGGTTAGAGAAATCCACATTCTCATTGTGCCACGGAAACACATCCCCACCCTTAACGATGTGAAGCCGGAGGATCATATCCTGTGCCACGTGGGGCAGGTGGCCACACGCATTGCCGAGCAATTCGGGGTTGCCCGGACCGGTTATAGGCTTTTCATCAATGTGAATCGCGGAGGCGGACAGGTAATCTTTCATCTCCATGCGCATCTGATAGCCAACAAAGCCCAGAGATCGGTCTGAGCAGCACACTGCTTGGGCGATTCATAGCATTCGCGGGCAAAAGATGAGCAATCAGTTGAATTCGACACGGATCTGCCAAAGCCTCCCGCGAGACGCGGGATGGCACCCAGGACCTGATGCTGGTCGTAGCTGGGTGCCACTGACCTGGGCACCATCATGGGCACCAGGTCAGTGCCAGTGTTGCTACCAACCGCTTCCCACTGTTTTACAGCGGGCTGACTCACAAGATTATCCATGACCGATTGTATTTTCTGCAAGATTATCGAAGGAAAACTGCCGGCTCGCAAAGTGTACGAGGACGACCGAGTGGTGGCGTTCTGGGATGCCAGGCCCGCGTCACCTGTTCACGTGCTAATTGTTCCACGAAAACACATTCCCACCCTTAACGACGTGCCGGAACAGGGACAAATTGTGGATCATTTGGCCAGCGTGGCCAAAAAGATTGCAAAGGATTTGGGTGTGGCGGAATCGGGCTACAGGTTCTTTATCAATGTGAATCGCGGGGGAGGGCAGGTGATATTTCACCTCCATGCGCATCTTGTCGCGGGAAACGATTTCGGCACGCTCTTTATAAGGGTGGGAATTGCTGCCGCGATCTTATGGAGGAAACTGGTGCGCTTGGTCAGGTCCCGATGAAAACACGTTTTGCCGTCTGCGTTGATAACTCAGAATACTCGGCCTCTCTCGAGTTGCACAAAATTTATTGAGTGCTGCCGGATGTTGAGGCCGAGACGGATGGAGATATACGGGTCATTGATGAGAGCGGAGAGGACTACCTGTTCCCTGCCAAATACTTTGCATCCGTTGAGTTGCCCGCGGGGACGGAGCGTGTTCTAATGGATTCGTTCGCCCGCGATGCTTCGCAATGGCAATGATCGGTCGGAAAGGCCCCGCCCTTAATCTCTCCATGTTCCACATTACAGCTCACATTCCGCGCTTTTTTCCGGGGGTTTTTGGATAGTTTTTCTTATCAGTTTCTTGCTTCGAGCTTGAATGTGGTCAGCCCTGGACTCTTGCCTTTGTGCTTCGTAGGATAATGCGCTTGACGCCGTTTTTGTAGACCTCAGGGACAAAGGTGTCGGGTGGTGTCCTGAGAGGACCTGATAGGGGGTGAGTTGGCTGCGGTTGGTGGGGATGGTTGGTCTCATCCGGCGCCTCTTTGCGGTTCCATCCGGCTTCCAGCGGCTGGACGTGACGCTGGAAGAGGGGTTTGTGAAAACAGCCGCCGACAGCCCGAGGATCTGGAGATACCTCTCCTGCGACCGGATCGAGCGGCTCGGCCAGGAATCGTTGCTCGGCTGTTCGTATCACAATCACGGACACAAACTTGGTGGTCATCATAAAGGAGGTGGGACGAGAGGTCTGCCGGTTGTTCCAGCCGACCACCTTGGTGTTGCTCTCTTTGAGAGAGACTCTCATGGTCCTCTCCATGAGGCGCCAGATCATGAGCGCCAACACGAGGATCAGCCCCAGCGCTTCGATGCGGCGAGGGGATTTGAGGAAGAGTGCGTTGACGATCACGGGGTCCTTGAGGAACCCAAAATTCTGTTCCACGGAATGTTGGTCCTGATAGGCCCTGAGAAGCTCCTTTGAGCTGAGTCCTCCGGAGGATTCTTCGGGCTCGTTGGTGATGAGCACAAAGCATCCGGCCTCTTTCCGGGCGCGTGCGATAGCCTCCTCCCTGGGCTGGAGGCTGATCTTGAGCCGGTAGGTGGTGCGTTGGATCTTTCGCGTTCCATCGGCTTTGGGTCTGCCGGTGACGTAGATCGGTTTTTCTTCCACCTGGCCGACCAGTTCATGGAACCGCCCCTTGGGGAGCCGCAAGACGGCGGCTTGCGCATCGGGGGCACAGGCGTACTCGATCTTCTCCTGTTCGCTCGCGATCCGCTCCACCTCGAGCTTGTCGTGCTCAAGGGTACGTTCCAGCTTCTTTACCCGGCGCTCGTCGTATGCATCGGAATGAACCACCAAAGCCCGATACCAGACCCCATACAGATCCACCACGGTCTCGAAACCGTGGTAATGAGCAGGTTTGCGCTTGGGAGTGGAAGGCTCTTCAGACAAGGCGCCCAGATCGTGCCAGTCTGTCCTGTCTCACCGCCTTGGCAATGGCTTTGCCACACTCCTTGTACGATGCGGGAAGCCGAGAGACAAAACGAAAGCCGCTCTTGAAATCATCCATCAAGGCGAGATTATCCGGAGTGATCAACGCAGAATCCGCCACATACAGGAAATTGTCCTGTCCCAGCTCGGCCATCCGCTCCACCATCGTCGGAATGAGGTTGCGGTTGACCACCTTGTCCGAGAGATTGCCGTTTTCACACTGGGAGAAGATCGGGATGCCCGCATCCACACACAACAGGGAATGCACCAGCTGCTTGAGATCCGGTCGGTGATCCTTACTGAATCCGAAGGTGATCACGAAAGGGCTGATCGTGAGACGTCCTCTCCATACAGGTCATAGTCCCCATACACGCTGTGAGAGGTGGTATCGTGGTGAACATGGGTGGTGTTCAGATCAAAAAGCTTCACTGCCCGAAGGGCCACGGCAGAAAGCACCTTGCCAGTCCCTACCTCAAAGATGCGATCAAGCGCCCGACCCACCGCATCGTCGTTGAGTTTCTCCGCAGAAATCGCCTCTCCCAGAAGCAACTCCGTGTCCAGCTTGGCGAACGCCTGCGGAAGCCGGAACAGAGGACTCCTTCCCGACAAGGCATCAAGCGATGAGCGCCAACACAATCTGACCGTCACTCACCCCTCGTTTGGAACCACACAGCCTGTCCACCTCTTCCACCACCCCCAACGTACGCGCATAGGCCGAGATAATCGGAAGATATCTCACATCGCACGCATGTATCGACTCGCCTTCTTTCATAGCCGGACACCTCCCCGTGATAGGTGTCCAGGCTCTATCACAAAGCCCGATCCCGTACCAGCCCCTTTTGACCCAAACTCAAAAAATTACCCCAGATAACTCTCAAAAAAGTGCGAAACGCGAGTTACAGCCTGCCGCAGCATTTCTTGTATTTTTTTCCGCTGCCACAAGGACACGGTTCATTGCGGCCGATCTTCTTGCTTTTTGGCTGCACTTGAGATGGTTTTGAGGCAGGCACTATCTCCGGTGTCGGTGGCTTCGGGGTAGCCTTTGTCTTCACTGGTGCCAGCTTTGGCGGCTTGAAGCAGGCCCACCATTCCATGTCTCGGATGGCATCTGTTATGAGTGTGTAATTACGATTCTTCTTTAGATCTTCCAGCACGGCCTCTTTTCCCATAGCCATGCTGTGTTCTACATCTTCCATGCTGACAAAATAAGGCTCGACCAGGTCGTCTTGATAACTTCGCTTAATGTCCTCGTACATCTCGCCGGGATACAGGTCAAGGCTGCATGAAACCAGGCAGCTCCCCAGGAATGACAGCTCTCTTGACATTTTTGTTCGAAACAGGCTTTGAAAATAATCTATGACATCGTCACGTGATTTCTCACCAGCGGCTACCAGTGTTACAAGCGCGGCTAGGGCTGAGCTGCGCACGTACTCATTGACATCGTCATTTTCCGCCAATTTTCTGATCAGATGGTCATCCCCGCATGAAACGCCGGCAAGAATGCGCGGGAGACCTTCTGTCACCGTGTCCCCGATCAACTCATCCGGAAGCTCACCCGGGAGCGAAGAAAGCTGAATTATCAACGGATAGGCGCTTTTTTCTCGAAACTGGGCCAGCAGATACATGGCGTAGATATGACCCAAGTAATTCTCTTGATCCAGAAATTCTTCATAATTCTCGAGTGTGCGTGCCAGAATTTTCACCAGTTCGGGAATCATAATGTCGGGATTGGCAATGGCGATTTCCAAGGCTTCCCGAGGGAATTTGAGGTCCTGGGATTCCAATTCCATTAAGACTCTCTGGACATCCATCGGCCAAATTCCTCCATAACAAAAGCCGGACCATTCAGTTAGCCCTCAACAAGAGTTCCCGATTCCTCTTTGATAAAAGGCCGAAAAACCATGCTTGCTTCGCACGAAGGTCGAATTATGAACACATCTTGTGCGAGAAAACCATAGTTTTTTGAAGGGTCGCAATAATTACTTCCGTTGACATTTTCTTATGGTCAAGCCACATTGCTTTTGACACGGCGGAAGCCGGTGACGAACTGGTGCTTGTGCGCCTACTGCCGGCAGAAAGAAAAAATTGCCGCTTTGGGATGACTGGAATGAACCGCGACCAGATTTTGAAGAAACTCGAAGATAATAGCGATGTCATCCGCAGCTTCGGAGTGCGGCGCCTCGGGATCTTCGGCTCGTATGCGCGCGGCGATCAGACAGAAGCCAGCGACATGGACTTCCTGGTGGAGTTTGAAAAAAAGACCTTCGACAATTACATGGATCTAAAATTTTTTCTGGAAGACTTGTTCGATCGCCCTGTTGACCTCGTAATAGCTGATGCCGTAAAATCCAGACTGCGCAAACCAATCTTTGAGGGGACCGTTTATGCCACGGGATTATGAGGTCTCTCTTGAGGATATGCTCACAGCCGCGAAGCGAATTCACAGCCTCACATCTGGTTTGTCGTACGACGAGTTCGCTAAGGATCTGACAAAGCAAGAGGCGATCATCCGAAATCTGGAGATCATTGGGGAAGCAGCGAAGAACGTGCCCAATGAAGTGCGCTCAAATCACCGTGAGGTTGATTGGGGCAGACTGGGAGGCTTACGAGACATTCTTATCCATCAGTATTTTGGCGTAGATTTGGAAATAATCTGGGACATCATTCTGAACAAGTTGCCGACCCTTGAGACTGACATCAGGAAGATCCTCTCTGAATAGCCTTAATAGCTCTCACGCTGATCTTTTCTAATCTCTACGGCTTGTTGCTCTGCGCGGCTCTTCCCGCCGGGAAGACATGCTTCCCACAGCATGGTGTTACTCGTCTTGTCCAGAGACGCCTTGATCCAGGCATTGCCGCTGAATCTTCTTGCCAGCAGCCCGCACATGATTATTACGGAAACGGTCATAGACCACCATATCCCTAATGCGCTCGTATGAAGGATGTAGATTACACCGAGTATAAAAGGGATCCTTAGCAGCCACATCCCGGTAAAAATGATCCGCATTGTGGCGAAAGTATCGCCGGCTCCTTGCAAGGCCCCTGAAAGGGTGACCCCTATGGCCATGAACGGCATGCCTATCATGTTTACGCGGAGATAGCGCGTCATCTCTTGCAGCACCTCGGGATCTTGAGTCAGCAAGCCTGAAATTACAGGAGCAAGAATGAATATTCCCAGAGCGGGCAAGAATATGATTGCTAGGCAGAGCATCGCCGTCACCTTGGCGCCGGACCTCGCGCCTGCCACGTCACCCGCGCCAAGCCTGTTTCCCGTCAAGACCGCGGACGCCATGTTAAGCGCAAAGATTGGAAGGAAGATGATCGCTTCTATGCGCACGCCCGCGGTCATTGCGGCAAGTGCGGTAATCTCCCCCCCTTGAAGACGTCCCACGAAGAAGTAGACCATAAGAGTTCCAACATTCCACGCGGTCTGTTGAAGCGCAGTAGGGACTCCGAGCTTGACCAGATTCTTAATGCACCCGAATAAAGGGTTCGCGAGCGACCGAAATGTTACCCGAGCCGGTCCGGAGAACACGTGAATGAGATTCAGTGACATTCCCAAAGTCGTCGCAATTGCCGTGGCCCAGGCAATGCCTATGTACCCCATTGCGGGTACGGGTCCCCACCCGAAGCTTAGAGCGAGTTCTCCCATCACATTGACTGACGCGGCCACAAGACTATTTATCATTGTGATGTGGATGCGGCCGGACGAACGCAGCACACCGCCGGTTATGATCATTATGTAAGTGGGCACGAGGACCAGCGAGAAAACCCTGATGAAAGCCTCGGCAATAACCTGAATGCCTGCAGGCATACCCGCAACACGCACAATGGACCCGGGATACAACTGGGCAACCACAGTCAAAACGCCCGAAATACATAGACCTACCAAGAGTGAATTGGCGGTTATGGATCCGACTCCTTCACTGGATTTAGCGCCATAGGCCTGTGAGACCATGGAAACTGTTCCCACGCTAAGCCCGTTAGCCATTATCATAAGGGTCCAGTATAGTTGGGCCACGTAGCCCACGGCCGCCAGTACGTCGGTTCCGAGGTAACCGGCTACGTACACATCCGTCAGACCTATGGCGAACTGAAAGAACATGATCAGGATCATGGGCCAACCCATTGCCCAGGATTCTTTCAGAAGTTGACGGATTTCAAGATACTTGGCTTTGATCGGTATGGCCATTTACTCATTTTTGTCACGGTGTTATCCAGCCCGAAAATGCGCAGGTTGCACGATCTCCACGCGAAATTCCCCCACTTTAGCACAATGAGTCTCATTTGCCAGGCAGCGTTCCGTCACGGTAGTGTCCTAATTAAGGGCGCCATCCGTCATTCCGACAAAAGTCGGAATCCAGGATTATCTGGACCCCGGCTTTCGCCGGGGTGACGAGGGGGAACTAATAGGATTGCCCGGGAGTGTCTGAAACTAGGCGCTACCCCCGGTCGGGGTAAGTTACGCTACAGCCTCCCAGTTCCCCTTGAAATTTTGAGCTACCAACCCTATAGTTTCGAGCGGTCTCCATTCCTTCAAATAACAGACTCATCTGTAGAAAAGACGTCAGTATGCCCAAACGAACAGACCTCAGTTCAATCCTTTTGATCGGGTCCGGACCCATCATCATAGGCCAAGCCTGTGAGTTCGACTATTCCGGAACCCAAGCTCTGAAGGCCCTCAAAGAGGAGGGGTACCGTGTAATACTGGTAAACTCCAACCCTGCCACGATAATGACCGATCCTGAATTTGCGGACGCCACCTATATTGAACCCCTCAAAGTGGACATCCTAACCAGGATTATCGAAAAAGAACGTCCGGACGCTCTCCTTCCCACAATAGGCGGTCAAACAGCCCTCAACCGTGCCGTAGAATTATACGAAGCAGGCGTCCTCCAAAAATACGGAGTGGAACTGATCGGAGCCGGGATCGACGCGATTAACAAGGCTGAAGACAGGGATCTTTTCAAGACAGCCATGAGCAATATCGGCCTGGACTTACCGCGCAGCGGATACGCCGAGTCTCTGGATCAAGCGTGGGAAGTCGCCAGGGAAATTGGGTTCCCCAATGTTATCAGGCCGTCTTTCACGCTGGGGGGAACCGGCGGAAGTGTCGCGTTTTCTGAAGAGAAGTTCGCAGACCTGGCCCAGTGGGGGCTTGAGGTCTCTCCTGTGCGGCGCATCCTGGTCGAGGAGTCAGGTACTGGGCTGGAAAGAGTTCGAGTTGGAGGTCATGCGCGACCTCGCCGACAACGTAGTGATAATCTGCTCCATCGAGAACTTCGACCCAATGGGAGTGCACACCGGCGATTCCATAACCGTTGCGCCCGCCCAGACTTTAACCGACAAAGAGTATCAAATCCTGCGCGATCAGGCCGTTGCTATTATTAGGGAAATCGGAGTGGACACGGGAGGATCGAACATTCAGTTCGCGGTCCATCCGGACACAGGCAGAGTGGTCGTCATTGAGATGAATCCTCGCGTGAGTCGGTCCAGTGCGCTGGCTTCGAAGGCCACAGGGTTCCCCATCGCTAAAATCGCCGCGAAGTTGGCTGTAGGCTACACGCTCGACGAGATCGCCAACGACATCACGCTCAAGACTCCCGCTTCTTTCGAGCCCACCATTGATTACGTGGTGACAAAAATACCCGCGCTTCACCTTCGAGAAATTCCCCAGCGCTGACACAACTCTCACCACGCAAATGAAATCCGTGGGAGAGGTGATGGCCATTGGCCGAACGTTCAAGGAGTCGTTGCAAAAGGCCATGCGTTCACTCGAAATCGACGTATACGGTTTTGATCGACGCCTTGACAGAGGGCTGTCGAAAGCTGAAATCCTCGAACGTGTGAGGCGGCCTACTCCGGATAGGCTATGGTATTTGGCAGATGCAATGAGAGCAGGTGTCGGCATTGACGAAATATATGAAGCTTCTGCCATAGACCCGTGGTTTCTCGGACAGATAGCCCAAATAGTAGAGATGGAACAGGAGATATCAGGAGCAGGTTTTCTGAATGGTGATGAAGCAAACGATAATCTAAAACGAGCAAAATCGTACGGATTCTCTGACATACATCTTGGAGCCCTCACCGGCAAATCAGAAGACGACATACGAGAACTGAGAATACGGTGCGGCGTACGGCCTGTTTTCAAACGTGTCGATACCTGTGCTGCGGAGTTCGAGGCCCACACCCCGTATCTGTACTCTTGGTACGAAGAAGAGGATGAGTCTGGACCCACCAACAAGAAGAAAATTATGATACTCGGCGGTGGCCCGAACAGGATCGGGCAGGGGATTGAATTTGACTACTGCTGCGTCCACGGAGTTTTTGCTCTGAAAGAGGACGGGTACGAGACCATTATGGTCAACTGCAATCCCGAAACTGTGAGCACGGATTACGACACATCCGATCGGCTCTACTTCGAGCCTCTCACCCTGGAAGACGTACTGGAAATTGTGCATCGGGAAAAGCCTGACGGAGTCATCGTGCAGTTCGGCGGGCAGACGCCCTTGAAGCTCGCTGTGCCTCTCTGGAACGCGGGAGTTCCCATCATCGGCACGTCCCCGGACGCGATAGACCGCGCGGAGGACCGCAAGAGATTCAAAGAAATGCTCCTCGCTTTGGGCCTGAATCAACCGCCTAATGACATTGCACATTCCTATAGTGAAGTCGTGGAAGTGGCTCGCCGCATAGGGTATCCCCTAGTCGTACGGCCGTCATACGTTCTCGGAGGCCGGGCCATGGAAATAGTGCACAACGAGGAGGATCTCGAGGAATACCTGATACACGTGGTTCAAGCTTCTCCTGAACACCCGATACTTGTTGACGGCTACCTGACAGGCGCTGTTGAGATCGATGTGGACGCAGTGGCCGACGGCCGGGACGTCGTCATCGGCGGCATCATGGAACATATTGAAGAAGCGGGCATTCATTCCGGCGATTCATCGTGCTCCCTTCCCCCTTACAGCCTGGGACGCTATAACCTGGACGAAATCCGCCGCGTGACCCGTCTCCTGGCCATGGAGTTGGAGGTCAAGGGGTTGATGAACCTCCAGCTTGCTCTGAAGGACGGCGAGATCTTCGTGCTGGAAGTCAATCCCAGGGCCTCACGGACGGTTCCGTTCGTTTCCAAGGCGATCGGTGTGCCATTGGCAAAGGTGGCCGCCCGAGTAATGGCCGGAAAAACCCTCCGCGAAATCGGTTTCACCCAGGAGGCACAGCCTGCTCATGTGAGCGTCAAAGAAGCTGTATTTCCGTTCATTAAATTCCCCGGCGTGGATGTGCTGCTGGGTCCGGAGATGAAGTCCACCGGAGAGGTGATGGGGATAGATGAGGAGTTTGGGCCTGCATTCCTCAAATCTCAGGTACAGCACGGAGTTTCCCATACCCGCGGGAGGGAAGGTTTTCTTGAGTGTGGCACGCCGGGACAAAGCAGGCGCAGTAATAGTGGGACGCCGCCTGAAGGAATGCGGTTTCACATTCGTCTGCACAGAGGGCACGGCGGCCGCCCTGGAGGCTGCCGGAATGGCCTGCACCGTGGTAGGAAAGATTCACGAAGAAGGAACTATTGACGTAACCGATCTCATCCATCAAGGTGAGATCGCGTTGGTTATCAATACTGCCGCGGACAAAAGGTCATTCCGTGACTCTTATCACATCCGACTCGCGGCTCTAAACCACAACGTGCCTTATTTTACCACCCTCGCGGGAGCCAACGCATTGTCCCTCGGACTTCGGGCCATCCACAGAGGGGATACATTCAGAGTGAAGTCTCTGCAGGAGTATCACGGCAAGAAGTGAAAACCAACGGCCCAATCATGGTTCTGCCGTATTCCCGATCCCGAGGCCAGACGGAAGTTAATTTTGCGAATGCTCCATCATCTCGCGGATGCAACCGACTTACTCAAATATGTGTTCAAAAAATCTAGAATCGCTCGATACCCTTTAATTTGATTCTCTTTCTTAACAAACCCATGCCCTTCGTCATCGAAAACCATGTACTCCACAGGAACGCCTCGTTTCTTGGCCGCTTCCACTATTTCATCCGATTCGGCTTTGAGGACCCTGGGGTCGTTCTTCCCCTGAAGCACCATCAGCGGCTTTACGATTTTGTCCGCATGGAATAGCGGCGAAATACTTCGCAAGTAATCTTCTTCAGTATCCGGGTTTCCAATTTCTTTATACAAAGATTCCTTATAAGGGTCCCACCACGAGGGAAAACTTTTCAAAGTGCGAAGCCAGTTTGATACTCCGAACATGTCTACGCCCAGGGCGAAGTCCTCCGGTCTGAAAGTGAGCGCGGCCAAGACCATGTACCCGCCATAACTACCGCCGATAATTCCGACCCGATTTTCATCCACGTAACCGGTTGACTCTAGATATTTCTTGGCCTCAACGCAATCCGCCAGGTCATCTCGCCCATGTTTGTGGTTATCCGATCGGTAGAAAGTCTTCCCATAGCCTGAACTACCACGATTATTTACTGCTATCAGAGCATATCCGTGGTTCACCAGATACTGAAAGAGGGGGTCGTAATGAATTGTGGACTGGCCACCGGGTCCGCCGTGGACCCACACCATTGCAGGGGCCTTGTTGGAAGGACCGACCTGGTGAGGTTTATACAATATGGCGGGAATGTCCAACCCGTCGAATGACTTATAATGGACCCGCTGTGCTTCCGCCAAGTCTTCAGGATCAATCTCCGGATTTAGCGTATTGGTCAGCCGTGAGTATCGTCGGGTGTCGAAATCATAAACGTATAGATTATTGGGCGATATTGCGCCGGTGACATAGAAGCTCATCAGCTTCTCGCTCTTGGAAATTTTCACCGATGAGATCTGGCCTTGCGGCGGCTCGGGGAGTTGAACCAATTGATTCGTAGCCGTGTCATAGATTCTGATCTCAGTTCGTGCATCATTATTGATTCCAACCACCATGTACTTGCCCGAATGGGAAAAACCGGCAAACTCTATATCCCAGTCGGCCTTCAGTATGGTATCGGAAGTTCCGGATTGAAGGTGGTACCGTTTCAAATAAGCGAACTCGCTGCCTTCGTCTGTCAGGTAGTACAAGCTCTTGGAGTCTACACTGAAAGTCTCTGGAGAATAGTTTATGTCTCCTTCATGTGGAGTAAGAGACTTAAATTCCCCGGTTTTCGTGTCGTACAGATACATATCTGAATTATCCCGGGTTATGGTCTTGCTGAAGGCGAGATAGCGCCGGTCTCTGGACACGGCTCCGAGGCTGTAAGCTCCTTCGTTCTTAAAGACCATGTGTGGAGTAAAGCTCTCTATGTCCATGTCATAGACATCGATGAACTTCGGGTCCCTCTTGTTGGAACCGAAATAGAAGCTCTTTTCATCGAAGCTGATTCCATAGAACACCGACTTCGCTTTTTCATCGGGCGTCAAGTCCGTCACTTTCCCTTTTTCATCTTGAAGGTAAATGTGCCCGATTTCGTTGCCCCCTCGATCGCTGGAATAAAGGATGCGATTGTCGTGCGGCATGAAGGACAGGGCAAATATTGAGTCTGCCTTAGAGAAGGTGACTTGCGAAGGCTCGCCACCCGTTACGGGAATGACGAAGGCATTGAAAATGCCGCTCTGGTTGCTCGAAAACAAGATGGACTTCTCATCGAATGAGAAAGAACTCCCACCGATGGAGATGGTTTTCATGAACTGTTCAATGGTGTACTTCTTGATCTCACGGCAATCTCCAGGGGAGACCAGAAAGACTGTTGCCAATAGACTAATAGGTACAGCAAATCATTAACTTGAGTTTCACTTTTCCTCCTTTAGCATTGCTAATTGGTTTCGCCTCAACGGTGGAAAAACGATTTCAATCTCAATCCCTGCTGTCACCTTGTTCGCTTCCATGCCTGAGGCCCGTTCGCCTAACCAATCGTTCTCGGCTTGATGCCTGATCGAGCCTTTATCAGTATTTCCCTGCCGTTGAAGCGTGATGTACAAAATCACGGCAACAGGTATGGATCTGCAGGCGGTGCCGTGGGCGTCACCTTGTCGGCTGTTATCTTGGTTACACGTTGATCCTTAAAAGTTCCAAATCCCACAGTACCTTCAACTCTCACCCAATCGCCTTTTTTCAAAGTCTTGGGTTTGTCGTATTCCACCAAAACCCCCACAGGCCGCGCTGTCCGCAGCGCAGCAATACATCGTTAGCCGGTAACAAAAGAAGGTGTGTCCGGGCACCTTCTCGTCCCAATAGGCCATACCCATGGTAGTAACTCGCCTTCCCTGATAGGGCTTCGAATCCAATACCAGGCGGAGCAGCGAAGGATTTTCAGGAAGCTCGGGCTCGCTCTCTACCATCTTCCCGTCAATCGTAATCGATTCGAACGTGCCTTTTCGGGACGTATCATTCTTGATTTGGCCGGTTTGAGCCATATAAAAAGAACGCTTCTTCACAGCTTCCGGACTGAGCTGAGATACGGCGGCTGTGGGCAGGTACAGCAAAGGTAAAATCATTATGCCCATCTGCATAAGGAGACTGAGCCCGCGCCTCCCACGATTACCGCGATCGCGGCAGTCGATTGATATGAGGAAAAACACGAGAATTGCCGTCCCCATCTCTACCAACCACCAGTAGCCCGGACGGAGGAATTTTCCCAACAGGGGGGCACCCCAGATCCGCTGCACCAGAAACCAGAAGAAAACGATCCACGCCAGTACCACAATCGATTGAAGCACACGGTAGAAAGAAATCTTGTTTAGATCACTGTCCAGCGGAAAACCCTCCCAATCCATATTGCAAAAAGATCATGCTCAAGAGGACCGCTACAAAGGTCAGGAATGCCAGGACAACGATAACCCGCTTGCGAAACATTGTCAGGTACATCAGTAACAGTTTCATGTCGAGCATAGGACCGATACCATAAAAGCCATTTGAGCAGTGTCCGGCAGCAGTCCTCGAAATCCGGCTGCTATGAAGGCATCCGTTTCACTGCACAAGTTTAGAGCGACGGCAAGACCCATCATCCCAATGATTGCGACCCACGGTGAAGCAAAAAGATCCCTAAGAGCGTCAATGCCGATAGTAGTCCTGGCCAGGGCCGCGACAAAGGCTCCGATCACCAGAAACCTCCCCACGTCAAGAAAATCATCACAAGCGTGTTGCAATGCAGCGAAACATCGCGACACGTTGCCATTAGTGCTGGCATCAATCTCGCCTGCGTCGCTACAGCATACAGCGGTGATCCGGAAGATACCTCGTCCAGCAGGATGGTTCCCTTTCGAAACAAGAAATTCATCGTAAAGGCCACCGCCACTGCGATGGCGTATCCACAAATCATGCGGACACCCAGGAACCGCCAATCGGACCGATACGCCAACCACGTGGAACCCGCCACAATGGGGTTTACTATTGGGCCTCCCAGGAGGAATGCGATGGCCGCGGACAACGGCACTCCCTTGTGCAGCAGTCTCCTGACAACAGGCACTATGGCACATTCGCAAACGGGGAATATGAGACCGAGACCAGCCGCAATGAATACAGCCTTATTTTGGCGTCCGGCCAGCAAACGGTCCACCAATTCCGGGGAGAAAAGCCTCTATCAATCCTCCGACAATGGAACCAAGCAGCATGAAAGGCACGGCTTCCACCATTATGGCTACGAAACTGATGGAAAGGTCGCCTACAACCTCATGCAAGCCCCTCAAGCTGCTGAACAACAGCAAGCCTATGGCAACACATAGGAAAGCAGCTTCAATTATCAGTGTGGCCGCGTGGGTAGGTCGGGGGATTGCCAGGCCATAGACTCCGCTTGGCGGGTTCGATAGATTGTTGTGCGAAGCCGGGTCACAGTGCACGCAATCACGGGGATGATGTGAATGGGCTTTTTCGGTACGGCTGCGAAGGCTCTTTTTGGACAATACCGTTTCCAGTGTTGTATTCGTCGTGGAGTCGATTTGTGTCAATAGTCAACGACGCCGCGGAGCTTCCTTCTTACGAAATGTCTGCCGTGCGGCTACGGGGTTTCTGAGAACGCGAGAACCCAGGACTGGGAATATAGGTCTCAGCGTTTCCAGAAAACAAAATTCTGCACCGAGGTTAAAGTGGCGGAGCATTTAGTTATCTGGAATTACATGATAAACAGCCTTTTTTCAGTAGAGATGGATTTGTGTATGCGCCTCACCTGAAGTCAAGGCATCAGATGGACGTTTCCCAGCCTTGACCAAAGTCCGCCAGCGGCCTGATTTCCTCTATCTCAAAGGTTATCGCAGCGTGAATCATTTTGGCGGCGTTCTCTCCGGCTGCCTCTGCGATACGGGCTCTTTATCGTGTCCAGTTTTTCACCTGAAGTCTGGCAGTCAATCATCTTCAGGTATACCCGGACCCCTTTCCATTCAGGAAGCTTGTTGCCAGGCTCCATGATCAAGAAACAAGCGTGAGGGTTTTCTTGAAGATTGGCAAAAGTTCGATTCTTGCCCAGCCCCATGAATATGGTCTTTTCATCGATCATCCGGGGTGACCCGAAATAGCCGGAATCGACCTTGCCATTCTTGTCCGCCGTGCTCAATATCCCCAGCCGCGGCTGCTTGTTGAAATACTCCATCAATTGCTCGGACATTTAGCCTGCTCCTTTCTTTTGTGCGGTGCTAGCACGCATTTCTGCTCCGTGGACTATCCCAAAAATCATGTTGGCTCTCTAACAGAGACAAAGCGTTAAGGTTGGGTGTACACCTCACTGGAGCGCCTAAGTCAAACTCCGCTCCTCATGTTTTAGAGCCTGCTGGGAGACCATCTCGCACAATTCGATTTGAAGAGGCTCAGCCAGCAGGTCGCCCGCTTTTGCTCGAAAATCCGCAATGTGCTGTGATTTGCGATGCTGCTCGAGACCTGCTTTGTCCACCCAGTTTTCGTAGAAGATGAACACGCTCGGTTTGGCGAGGTGTCGATGGAGATCATAATTGATGCAGGCCGCTTCTTTCCGAGTATGAGAAACCAGTTCCAGAAGAGTCTTTTCAAGATCCTTTTCTTTACCGGGTTTCGCCTGAGCGAAGGCAACTATTGTCACCATAACAGCCTCCTATTTGATCCGAAATTATGTAAAGGTCTTGCCATCTTGAAGGTTCATCGGCTGAGCTACGGGCCGTAGGAGATTCCTTTGACCCTGAAAAGGCCGCCGTATGGACCAATGTTACTTGACCGTTAGACGACAAGCAACTGTCCTGGTCAGCCAGACATACCACAATTGTAAGAAACTCTAAGGACAGCCCAGGCAACCATTACCATAGCCGTTAATCCGCGTGACCCTTCCCGACAACAAACTTGTGAGTGAAGTATTTCTTCCGTATTTGCCCGGCTTCTTCTTGAATCCAGTGTTCCAGCCCAACTTTCTTGATGCGGCAGAGATTAAACACTTTGAAATTGTGTGGATATCTGGCGGCCTGGTCAGCCGTTGGCGCCAAGAAAGCACACGGGAATTCACTACAATTGCAGCACAAATCCACACCCTTTGCCTTAACGCAGTCCAGAGTTGCGCATCCGTTTGGCAGATGAAAATGCTTTCCGTCTTGCTGGCGGCAACCGCTGCACGCTATCGCTTCTTTAGGAACGCCCATTTTGACATGAATCCGCTCGGTAAGTTCATCTGTCAAATTCTCCCCGTAAAGTTCACAATTGAAGCAATCCAGCCCGCAGGGCGCTGTTAAGGCTTTTTTGTCTGTCATGGTTCCTCCTTATGGTCGTTGACCGCAATTATGCGGCGATCATACCCATTCTGTAGCGTTTGCCCCGGAGTCCGGTCGCGCCACCCTGATGGTTCCATCTCACCTTATCACATAGCAGACTGTTGCAGTAACCTAGTTGTGGTTGGGGGGTGATGGGTAGTGAGATCGTCCCATAAGGGCTCTAGAATCGATTCTGGGCCACGATCCGGATTAGGGCCTGTCTCAGGGGGCATGGGCTTTTTTCAAGCATTCGGAAAGGAGACCTTTGACCTGAAAATATTCGCCGGGGTTGAATCGGTTACGGCCGACAAGCGAGACAACCAATGGATGATGAATCCTTTGTCTCTGCTCATGCATCAAATATTACAAAAGCCGAACCTTCGGAGATATGTACGATTCGGGGAGCGGACTTTCCAATATCGTCCGTTTCTGAAACATACGATTCAGAAGATTTGAAGTTCAATGTGGCTTTGGTCTTAGATTAAGGAGAATTCGATACTCCCCCGAATCATTGTGGAGATAAGGAATTTGTATAATGACGCTGGAAGGACCAATGAGAACCAAGGTAAGACAACAATCCTCTTCGATCGTACTTCTCGGAGGACATGAAAATGAAAAACTTAGCCAAACTAGGTATTGGCGTAATCCCCCTTCTATTACTTCTATTTATGATATCAGGAGTTGCCAGAAGTGAAGAAACACCTACAATTCCAGCGGGTTCTGTTGCTTTCGTAGCTAAGGCTTCGCCAAATAGGGACTGTCTACTAGTACATAGCGAAGCTGGTGGTTCTTCAAAAGTGGTCGGCTGTCTTCAGCGATGTAAGAAAGTAACACTGACAGGTAATTCAAATGATATATGGGTAAAGATTTCAGCCCCCATATCTGGTTGGGTCAATGGGCTATTCTTGGATCCTAATCCAAGAATATGTAACTTGGGATCATATGCTGGGGTAGCTCCATATGATGGCGTCGATCCCAGCCTAGATCCGGATGACTATTTCGACTGGTGGAGTTCTCCTAGATGGGCTTGGTACTGGCCTTGGTGGTGGCATTACAGACACAATCGACACCATTTCTTCGCCCACCATCATCCTGGGAAACATCACGGTCACTACAAATCTGCTCATGCGGGGCACCATAAGGATTACCATGCTCTAAGCCATTTTGAAAAACCTCGCCACGGTGGAAACAAATGGGCTGGACCTCACCATGGTGGGAAGAGATTCGCTGTGCATCACCATCGTGGTGGATCCCATAGAGCCGCTGGCCACGGAGGAAGACATGGTGGAAGACACCGATGAGCTAGTTTAATCAACCGAATCTGATGAGATAACATCTTCTGGGATTAAACGGCGCTTTAGGTTGGTCCTGGGCAGCCGACGATAGAGAAGAAGCAGAGTGTGTTCACCACAATCTGCAGATGGATATGTGATGGATGTGTTACATAACGATAATGCTTACTGATGCATAGCCGTTGAGGGGAGTGCAATGATGAAGATAAATCTTTCGATGACTTTGTTCCTGGTTTTGATCGTTAGCTTGGCCACGGTTACATTCGTACGGGCGGATGCCAAGACCGAGCAGGAGGTCAAAGATTTCCTAACTCAATATGAAGCAGCATACGATAAAAAGGATGTGGGCGTATTAATGAAAATGATAGCGCCAGAGGCAAACGTAGTTTTCTTTGAGGCAGATGATAAAGGGCGTTACGTGGGGCCGAACGAGATCAGGGCGGCTTACAAGGACAACTTAAAGCAGGTCAAGTCTATAAAGGGCGAATACAAGTGGACGTCGGTTGGATCAAAGGGTGATGTCGCGTGGTTTGCAACTGACCTGTTGTACAACGTGGACACCGGAAAGGACAAGTTTCAGGAACAGGCTCGCTGGACAGGGGTGCTCGAGAAAGGGATGGTAAGTGGCTTCTGATTCAGTCCCACTTCTCGTTCCCTCCTGAGGAGGAGAGCCCAACCGAAAAACAGTGATCTGCAATAAGAGTTTCTTTTTAGAGGCCCAACCAAATTTAGCTCTCCCGACGCATCGGGAGAGCTCGTCGGACGGAGTATTCGGACGGGCAAAATTAAAGAAAAATAAGCCTGTTATTTCATGGTATTGTCTCATAGCCCTCTGTGGGAGCAGTTAAGAAAATGCAAGTAGAGATGGAGTTGTGTACTATATATATAGGAAGTAAAAATTGCGAAGCCGATGCTCCGGACGGACCCCTAAGAATTGAGTAGGATCTGAAGGGCATATTTGACAGAGTGGCATGCTAACCACCAGATATTCTTAATAGTCTCTAGATTTTTGCTTGCTATACGACCAACCCATGCAGGGCGCTCATCTTCGAGTCTTTAATAGATAATCTTTTGCCATTCTAACTTGCAGACAGCAGGTCTAACTGCCTTTGGGGCTTGATCTGTTTGTCTGCGGCAAGGTTCCGCCTAATTCTGAATAAGACCTTTTTGAGGCACAATTCAGGTTGGATCTTGAACGTTTGAGAAACCGTGCAGCCTTTGGCAATCGCAGCAAAATTTTCGGTCTTGTCTCCGAGTTGGCTAGAAACATTTCGGATTATCACATCAATTTTGGAAATTCGCTCGGGCTTCTCCCCGTACTCCCATGTGACCTCCGCTTCGACGCCACGTAATTCAATCCTGTGCCTTCTGGCGGCCCAGACGACTCCCGTGAGCACTTCGCAGGATGCCACGGCAGCCGCAGTCAACTCCGAGTGATTGGGGCCGGAACCCTCGCCTCCGAACTTTTCCCTGAGATCCACGACAAAGCTCCACTTGTCGGATATGACCTCCATCTTTCCGGGCTGGGGCCGATCTGTTTGAGCGTAGGGCGCATCAGTGATCCCTGCGAGTAACCGTGTAAAGGGCCCTGGTGGCTGTATCAAAACTCTCCTGACTGGAGCGCTTTTTTGCGCAGCCCACAGGAAAGACTGCCTCGAAACCGTTCCATCGAGGAAGATTCGTCAAGCCGACCGGCATAGTACCCGCGTATCGCGCGGCTCCACTCTTTGCTTCAGGGTCTGCCACCAGGGAACAGTTGGAGCGGGAGCCTGCATCCTCCAGGCGGCTACGCCCCGGTGACGGCATACTGAAATCAACCCTTGAGTTTCAGCGGCTTGTCGCAGCAAGTCAGACAGTCATCCGGTTTGCACACCTCGGCTCCTTCTCCTAAGCAGTCACATTCCTTCACGATTTTGATTTCCAGCCCGCAGGTCTCGCAAACCCAAACTTGATTCAATTTCAGGTCAACGCAGCATGATGACATCGTTCGTCCCTCCTTGGTGGTTCAATTGTGCATTTTGATAGTGATCTCATGGTTATGATCCGAGGTGGAACACGGCGGGGTGACAATTGGCACCTGTTCAATCACTTCCAAGCCGTATCCCTCAAGTCCGACGATCCTTGTTGGGTTATTGGTCATCAACCGCATCTTTCTGACACCCAGGTCGGCCAGCATCTGCGCGCCGACGCCGTATGCCCTCAGATGGGGTTTGCACCCGAGCTTCAAGCTGGCTTCGACGGTGCAGGACTCCTGATCCTGGAGAGCGTGCGCCTTGATCTGATTTAGCGCATTCATACCCTTGCCTTCCTGTTGCATGTACAGGATGACGCCCGTGCCCGCCTCTCCCACCATACGCATGGCCCCTTCCAGTCGGGTACCGCAATTGCATCGACCCGAGCGAAACACGTCGCCTGTGATGCACGCGGAATGGACTCGCACGAGAATCGGTTTGTCGGAATCAACCTTTCCCTTGACCAGTGCCACGTGGTGCAGGTTGTCCATGTCGTTCTCATATACGATAAGCCTGAAGTCGGCACCGAAACGGGTGGGCAGAATCGTCTCGGCCCCTCGCCGAACGTGGCTTTCCGTCCGCATACGATACTGGATCAGGTCCTTTACGGCACATATCTTGAGCCCGTGCTGCCTTGCCATAGTGATGAGGTCCGGTAGCCGAGCCATTGCTCCGTCGTCGTTCATCACTTGACAGATTACGCCTGCGGGAGTCAGCCCCGCGAGCCGTGCCAGGTCCACGCTGCCTTCGGTTTGACCGGCCCGGACCAAAACTCCACCGTTCCTGGCTTTGAGAGGAAACACATGACCGGGGGAAATCAGGTCTGTGGGAGTGGCCTCTTTAGCTACGGCAGCGAGGATCGTAATCGCCCTGTCATGGGCAGAAATGCCGGTGGTTGTGCCTTTTGCCGCCTCGATTGATACGGTAAAGGCAGTACCGTACCGAGACTTATTGTCGCTGACCATCATCGGGAGTCCCAGATCGTCGATCTTTTCCGGCGTCATGGAAAGGCACAGCAGTCCTCTGCCGTACTTGGTCATGAAGTTGACGGCTTCCGGGGTAACTTTTTCCGCGGCCATGGTCAGATCGCCTTCGTTTTCCCGGTCCTCGTCATCAACCAGTATCACCATTCGCCCTTGTCTAATTGCTTCAACTGCTTCTTCAATACCAACCAGTACGCCCATTTGCGGCATCCTCCTTCACAGTAAATCAGATTTTACAAGGCTTTTCAGTCCCTGTCGAGGGGAGCCGACAGGACTGTGACGCCATCGTGCAAACAGGCCGTACTTTGGGGCGACAATCAATACTACAAGAAATTGCAAGACCGCGAAAAGCATAATGGTTGCTCCAGAGGCTGAATTAATAAAGAGACTGAGATAGAGCCCCCCGAATACCGACGCCACGCCAAAGATGGCAGCAAGAATCATCATCCGAGCCAGCCTGTCGCAAATCAGGTACGCGGTGGCCGCAGGTGTAATGAGAAATCCTATGATCAGTATGACCCCAACCATGTTAATTCCCGTTACCACGACCAGAGCTACGCCGCCGGTGAGGGTGGACTGCACCAAGCCTAGTGGAATCCCGATGGAGGCAGCCATGATCGGATCAAAAATTGCAATTTGGAAGTGTCGAAAGAAGACGCAAATAAATGAGAGCACCAGGCAGCACACAAACATGGTTGCCCAGAGATCGGCATCTGCTACACCGAGTATGTCCCCCATCACGAAATTACTGATCGAAATGTGAATCCGGTCGATAAAGAGGGATATAATAACCAGTCCGAGTGAAAACGTAGCAGAATACATTATCCCGATCGCTGTGTCTTCCTTTATTCGTGGGACAAGGGACACAAAGTTGACAAGGGCTATAGCCAGCATGGCCGCTACCAGCGAGCCTATTATCATACCCAATGAGTGGGCTTCCACGCCAAAAACAAGTTTCATAAAGAGGTAGCCGCCTGCCACCCCGGCGAGCATGGCATGGGAAAGTGCGTCTCCCAGAAAAGCCATGCGGTTCAGTATGACCAGGCAACCCACCACTCCACAAGCTATTGCCACGATCGATCCGGCAATAAGTGCCTTCTGAAAGTACGTCTCCTGCAGTGGAACGAGAAAAAAATGAATGAACCCGGTACTCACGATACTGCTGCCTCACACATAGGATGCTTAATCGGTCCCAGCTTGTCCTCATATACTCTGCAGAGGATGTCAGGTCGAAGCATGCGCTGAGGAGGGCCGTACCCGAAGAGCTTTTGGTTCAGAAGTATAATGCGATCGAAATAGTCTCCTGCCGTGGCAAGATCGTGGTGCACCACCAACAGAGTGCGTCCTTCGCCTCTGGCCTTGGCCAACACTTTCACTAACTCCTTCTCTGTCGCTGCGTCGAGTCCGGCCAATGGTTCATCCAGAAGAAAAACCTGGGCATCTTGAGCAAGGGCTCGGGCTACGAAAACCCGCTGCTGCTGGCCACCCGACAGCTCGCCTATCGGCCGGTCCCGGAGATTGCAGATGTCCAATGTGTTCATGGCCACCTGAACAGCACTTTTGTCCGTGGCCCCGGGGGAACGCCACCACGGGAGTTTCGCGTATCGTCCCATCATCACCACATCTTCGACCGTCACCGGAAAATCCCAGTCCAGAGCCCCTCGCTGAGGCACGTACGCAATAGAGCCCTTGGCCCTGTGTGCCGGCACACCGCAAATCCGAATGTCTCCGGAATCCGGTCTCACAAATCCTACCAGTGCCTTAATGAGAGTGGATTTGCCGGCCCCGTTCGGGCCGACGACGCCCACCATCAACCCCGGATCGATTGCAAATGAGGCTCCCTGAAGTGCCGGTGTGCCCCCATAGCTTACCGTAAGGTTGTCCACTTCTATGGCCGGGACATTATTTCCCTCAGGGTTCATGGCTTCCTTCCCGTTGCGGATCTGTCCGAAGATTGATGGAAAAAACAGCGCTTATGTCCGCGCCGGCTTCCGTCCAATACGTGTGTTCAGTTAATTCCTTTCCGTCCCGGAAGCACCTGAGACGCACAGCTTGTGCTCGAGGGGCCTCCCCTGAAGGAGGACTTGACTCCACATAGAATTCATTGACGCCATCCACTAGACCTCTCACAGGCTCCACGAGAACAGGGATTCCCGCGGCAACTTCGTCGCGACGGCGCAAGATTTCCTTTCCGTTCAAGCGCAAAAGGAGCGAAGTGAGCTTTTCATCCGTCTCGACCCCGAACGAATCGGGCCGGGCAGTGAAAGATAGAGTAATGTCCAGTCCGAAGGTCCCCTCCGGGGTCTTCTGCGCGCTCATTTCAATATTTTCCTGGGCCCGGGCTACCTCTCGCGTATGCATATAGAGCGAGAGGCCGCCAATGCCGATGATCCAAATGAGCAAAGGTGTGACAACAATCCTCATCATCGACTTACTTCAGAGCATCCACTATGGTCAGGGTGTTTTCGCGCATCGATCCTAGATAGGTCCCGGCGGCTGATCCTGCGGGACCGATCGAGTCGGCATACAGCGTTCCGCCAATTCGTACGCCGGCTTCTTTCGCGATCTGAGCCATGGTTTTCGGATTGAGCTGCGTTTCAACGAAAATGGCTTTCACATGGGATTTTTTTATGAAATCCACCATCTTGGCTCGACTTTCCGGATTCATCCCGCTTTCTTCAGCCGCGTTCCAGCCTAACAGAGCAGCAATTTTGAACCCGAATTCGTTGCAAAAATACCCGAGCGCGTCATGGTTAGTAACCAGAACTCGCTTGCCAGGCGGAATTTGGTTGACCTGTTTTTTTATCCAACCGTCCAGTGCTTTCAACTGTTGCAGGTAAAGATCTGCCCGAGCCTCAAAGTCGTATTTTTTGTCAGGAACGAGCTTCGTCACGCCCTTAAGTATGTTGTTCACGTAAAGGGCCGCGTTTTTTGGCGAATGCCATGCGTGCGGATCACTAATTTTTTTACCCTCTTCAGTCATTTCCAGAGGTTTAAGACCGTCTGTGCAGGTGACGAGGGGCTTTCCGGCATTTTTGGCCATAGTTGTCATCCAGTTGCTGCTCCCGCTACCCTCCATATACAGACCATTCTCAACGCAGAGCGCCGCAGACTTGACCAGCTCGGCATCTGCGGGCTTGGGCTGATATTCGTGTGGATCAACATCAGCCCCTATCACGCTCTTAACTTCACAATCGTCACCTACGACTTGCCTAGCAAAATCCGCTAGCTGGGGAAGCGAACACACTATGACGGGCTTTTTGGCTCCTTCGGCATGCGCAAACGCGGAAAAACACGCCACGACAAGAATAACGAGAAAACAAGAGAGACGTTTCATTGACTGACCTCCTTATTGACAGTTAATTTTCGCTTGACAGGGAGTACCACTAATGATAATTCTTGTCAACTATGAAAAGCAACGAACCTGACGTCATAGATCTCGGGAACCGCTTCAGAGGGCTCGGGATGCGTTTCACCCTCCAACGGGAAGCTGTATGGAAACTCTTCAGGGACAGCCGAAGGGGATATTCGATCTCCGAAGCGATCGAGATTCTTAAGGATCAGGGCATAGGTATGGCAACCGTGTACAGGACCGTGACGGCCTTACAAGAAATAGGCCGATTGCACCGGGTGCACGATCAGAGCGGAGAACATCGATACGTGGCCTGCAAGGCCCTGCACGGACATCCTCTGGTTTGCGAAAAGTGCGGACTCGTACTGGAATTTCCATCCTGCGATCTTTCCGTCCTGGAAAGGCTCCTAGCTGTGGAGACCGGTTTTACTATTACGGGGCATCACCTCGAAGTCTTGGGCATTTGTCCGGTATGCCAGGCATGAAATGAAAACGGTTATCAATAATAGGGTTCGCAAACTTGCTCACCCTGATTTTTGGGAAGTCGAATCGCGGGAGATATTTCTGTGAGAACATCCGTCATGGAGGCAATAGTAATCGCGGGCTACGGCGATGGCATGCCTGGACGGGTCAAGAATATCGATCTCTTGGCTGAACGCCTTGGCGAGAGATACGGACATCCCATTGTGGTGCCCTGCTGCGCTGTGTCTCACGGTTCACAGCTATCCGAAGCCCTTTGGAAATGCGTCAGAAGAGGCGCGACAAGGATCCTGGTCGTTCCGTACGTTTTTTCTTTGGATGCCCGGGAGATCTCGGAACTTGCTCACATAATTCAGGAGGAGACGAGGAAACTGAAAGATGTGAACGTAGTGATCGGCAGATCGCTCGGCTTCGACGAATCACTGATTCATGCTGTGGAGAAGCGTATTTCGGAATCGAAGAAATTCCCCGATGTCCGAGAACTGACTCTGGTGAAACGCGGAGAGTATTCAGATGCTCTGTGGCATTGAGTGCCCTGTTGGCAAAGAGGTCGTAATACGAATGCGCGGTCGGACAGGTGAATTGCAAGATAGATTTCCCGGTAAATTCCCTCTTTAAGAGCCGTGTTCGTGTGAAGGGGTCTCAAAGCGCCTTTTCATGCTTTATCTTATCAACAACCTGTGGTATATACAGAGTCTCGTGGAGTGACTGTCTGACGCTGTCGAGTCATCTCCGCGGCTGGATTTTCTGATTCGTGGCTACACTGACTGAAGGTACTGAGGGCTGCCATCCCATGAGGAACCATTCAGATTGGTACGGGCGCAGAAAGGGCTTTCCCTTAGCTAAGATACTGGCTGTGTCGCTGATCCTTCTCGGCGCATTCCTCCTAACCGGATCCGTTAGTTTCCTTCTGGGCTCCAAAAGCAATTTCCCATTTTCCTGTAACATACACGAGACCAATTTTCACCCGCTGGACGGTGGTCCTTCTTGTCCTGCTCCCGATTCGTCTTCGTGCGGTGTCACCCCAAGTCCCAACGGGAATCCTGTCCAAATCTCGGACATGACCAGTGATGGGGATACTCTGCTTTCCCTGTTTTCACTCAGTTTTTGTGATGCCACGGCAGTCAGACAAGTTGCTGAAAGCCTGGCCTCAGTGATTCAAGCTGACTTGGGAACGCGTTTCTTCGCGACGGACGAGCTACCCCCCGGAAAGCCGTTCGTTGTTCACCTCGACGAAAAGAACGGGTTCCTGGAAGCAACGATTGAATGGGATCCTTCACGTGTTTTTCGCTGCAAGAGGGAGAACGGAATCTTTAAATCGTGGAAGGAAGATGTGGTCCTCGACTACAAGACCGAGGTCCTATGCTTCAAAGTCCAAAAGGACATCGTCCACTCAATTCTTGCAGCACATGAAGGCAGAGAGCTAGTACCCAAGCTCATACATATCTTTCGATGGGGCATCGATTTTCGATCTGATATTCGAAGCGGAGATGAGTGCAAGGTCGTGTTCGAGAGGCGCTATGCCGACGACAAACCTGCCGGATACGGTCGAATTCTTTACGCAGTCTATCGAGGGAAGCGTACCGGAACAAAGACCGCGTGTTTGTTCAATGGCGAGTACTTTGACGCAAATGGCGTGGAGTATGAAGAGAGACTATCTCAGAGCACCCCTTAACACCCTTCGTATCACGTCAGGGTATGGCTGGCGTATTCATCCGATACTGAATGTACCGAAATTTCATACCGGGGTGGATTACGGCGCTCCCACCGGGACACCAGTATACGCCATCGCCGACGGCACGGTCACTTTCCAGGGCTGCGGAGATGCCTATGGCCTCTACGTGTGCATTCGCCATGGAAACGGTTACGAGAGCCGTTACAGCCATCTCAGCCGTATATTGGTCAAAGCAGGCCAGAAAGTCAAGCAACGTCAGACCATTGGACTCGTAGGATCCACCGGTCGATCTACCGGACACCATCTTTTCTTTGAAATTATAGCAAACGGGAATCGGATTGACCCAACAAAGGTAAAAATGATCAAGAATCCCAAGGCTGTTCCGGCTCCGCTCAAGGACCGATTCGACACCGTGATCAACACCCAGGCTCATTTTCTGCAGCGGGCTGCCGGTGGTGACTTTCCACGCATGCTAAGCCGCACGGAAAACTCTGCCCACAAGTTTTAGGGGCAGACGAACTTCACCCTTTTCGCAAGTGCGCGTTCAAAAAATCTAGAATGGCCCGATACGCCTTAATTTGGTTCTCTTTCTTGACAAATCCATGATCTTCATCGTCGAAAACAACGTACTGCACGGGCACACCTTTCTTTTCTGACTGCTGCAACAATCTCATCTGATTCGGCTTTCATGAGTCGAGGGTCATTCTTGCCCTGAGGGACCATCAGAGGCTTGTCAATCTTGCCTGAATGAGAGGGCGGCAAATGCCTTTCAAATACTGCTGTTCAGTGTCAGGATTCCCAATTCCCCTGTAAAGCGATTCTTTTTACGTGACCCCAGTGTATCCCAGCCACAAGTGAGTGCGGAGCCACTGTTTCCTTCCGGGGAGTCATTTACTTTCCGTTCCATTTGCTGTGAAATAGCAGTGATTTCAGGTGACAGCATGCCAATCTTGATCCAGCGAGTTGTCGGTGCTATGATCCGCTTCCTGAGAAGAAACCGAGGAGAAACACACCCTGGCAACACCGCAAGCGCCATACCAAACGACTATTCCGCACAGTCACCACTACCTGGAACCGGAATACCACTATCATTCGCGGGAAGACTTCCAGCAGGTATTCTCCCATTCCCACACAGGAACTCGCTCTTCCAAGGCTGAAACAGCCGGCGTAATGGTGGAAGTGGTGATTCTCACGTTCGCCGTGGTGGTGCTCGCCGTAGGAATGCTCACGCGGGACCCGCAGATCGGCGATCTCTTCATAAATTTTATCGCTATCTTACTCGAAGCCATGCCATTCATGATGGTGGGAGCCGTGATCGGTGGAATCATTGAGGCATTTGTTCCTCCGGAGTTTGTCCAGCGCACACTAACCGGGCGCACCACGGCAACCGTTTTTGTCGCCGCGGGGATGGGGATGATCTTTCCTATATGCGAATGCGCAATTGTTCCCATAGTCCGGCGCTTGATCAATAAGGGGGTGCCTGTTCCCGCTGCCATAGCCTTTCTACTCGGCGCGCCGATAGTGAATCCCCTTGTGGCGGCTTCAACGTGGCTGGCGTACCGGGGAAATTGGGGTATGGTCACGACTCGAATGGTCTGCGGGTACGTGATAGCGGTGAGCGTCGCTCTGGTTTTGGGTGCAATCTTCCCCCGTGAGAGAGACGCCCTGGTCACGGACGGGTCTGCTACGTGCGAGCATGGCTGCTGCCACTGTGATGGCGACCACCACGACTCGGGGCAGTTAGGTTTTCTCTCAAAGGGTATGGAGGCACTGGCACATGCTCGGGATGATTTCTTCTCTATCGGCAAATTCTTGATTATCGGCGCATTCGTGGCAGCTCTGGCCAGGGCCACCATCGATGTGGTTGCTTTTCGGCAACTATTTGCTTCGCCGATTCTCTCCATACTGGCAATGATGGGCCTTGCCGTAAGTCTCAATCTGTGCAGCCAGACTGATGCATTTATAGCGGCCGGATTCCGAGCAGTATTCCCTGAGACGGCCCAGATGGCTTTCATGGTTTCTCGGTCCCATGCTCGACCTGAAACTCTTACTCACGTATTTCACAGTGTTCAGAAGTCGCATGATCGGAGCGCTCGCCTTGGTGACACTTGTAGCCGTCATGATAGCTATGATGGTATTGCATTACGGTTTCGGAGGTGTGCCGGGTGCACTATGAGCGGAAAGGCTTTCCCTGGTTGGCAGCGCTACAGGAGACAGTCCTAATCGCGTGGATCGTCGGCTTTTTGTGGCTCGCTCGCGACACGGGAGATGCGCCCCTGTTGGGGAGGTTTATTCGTAGCGACTACTGGTGGCTTGTTTATACTGCCACTGGAATTCTCATAGCTCTCGTTGCATCGATTGTGGTGAACCAGCCTCATCAGCACGGGCAGGATCGCCTGAGAAGCCTCATTCAGATCATTATCCTATCTCTTCCACTCTTCTGCCTTCCCCTGGCGACCAGCTCCGAGCTGAGTATCGGAGCAGCAGAAAAGCGCTCGTTGTACACTCCACGTGTGGTCTCATCGAGGCCACAATCTCCCCAGCCAACAAACAGCGCGCCGAAGCGGAAGACACCGGCCGCGAATGTGAAAGTGGCGACAACCCCCGTGAAATCTCACGAGCCGACTATACTGGACCTGGTTTCAGGTCCTGACGATTTCGAAGGATCGAATACGACGCTGGTAGGGATAGTGACACAGCGACAAAAGACTTCCTGCTAACTCGTTCTACTGCTATCGACTGGTAATGGTCTGTTGCGCGGCTGATGCAGCCCCTGCCGGAGTTATTGTGCAATGGCCCGGAGCCCGCAAACTGAAAAGAGGCACATGGGTCAAGGTGCACGGAAAGGTAACCTCTACAACATTTGAAGGGGGCGACTATCCTGCTATCTCGGCAGAGAGCGTGGAAAAGACGAAACCACCCAAGAATCCATTCCTTATCCCTCGATAACCCTCGTCAAGCATACGATTCGGAAAATAAAAACCACCCCGATCGGTTTCAATCAGACTTAAGACCGAATTGCTCGACCCGACCGCCCCTCGGACTCGCCGACACCGCCTGGCGAAAAACCGGCTGCGAGATTCTGTAACTCTTCCAGTCTGGCCGCAAGCTTCACGTTCCCATAGAATTCACCCTGGGCTATGCGAGCTCGAAACTCTTTCAGACGTGTTTCGAATCCCCTGAAAACAGCCGCATCCGGGTTAGTGACAAGGGAATAGCTTCCGTATCCAAGTGATGCGACCATGAAGGCATTGAAAAATTGTTCGTATGCAAAGTGAATGGGAAATGAGAATACCGGCTTGCCGAAGTAAAGGGCTTCGGAAATGGCATTGTGTCCGCCATTGGTTATCAGATACCGGCATGTGGCCAGGTCGTTCAGGAACCCTATCGTTGACGGCGGTTTGTACTTTATGTTCTTGGAAGAAGGCCGTGCACCCAGGCCGTACACTATGATCTTGCGGGGCATCTGTTCGAGGGCCGCTACCAGGCGCTGAAAGGTGGGGGAAGTCTGGTACACGAGGACATGATCGCCGTCCGTGGGCACGACTTCGAGCACGGCCCTTCTTAGAACCGGTGGGAAAATTTCGGTCTCTCGGGGATCAATCGGCGGAAGCTTGTAAAAAGCGCTTACAAAAAAATAGTCTGCATTGCTAAACATCCACCGAAGAGGTGCAGCGTACATCCAACGCCCCACGGTTTGTCCCTTGGGAACCTGATAAACACACTTGTTGAGAAAATGATGATTGTCGATGCTCACCGACGGAATGCCGAGCTTGCGAGCAGCCAGAGGTGCGAAGTATTCGTAGGCGGTTAGAACCAGAGCAGGGTCGAAATGTTTGGCAATCTGAACGATTCTTTCGACAGGTACGCCTCCTGTCAAAAAGGACCTTCACAGCATTCCGGACCGTTCCGGCGACATCCACCCGATTGTTAACATAGTATGTTGACGGCACCGGGACTTCTTCCACAGCGTATCCCATGCGGCGAAGATCTAGGACACGTCCTCCGCCGATAAACAGGAATTCATGGTGGGGCATTTCATTGGCGACTGCGAGGGCTTGACTAATATGCCCTCCGGCGTCGCCCATGATGCCGACGAGTATTCTGGCCATAATTTTTCCGATCAGCTACCTTACTGCTCGCGGTTAGCGATTGAATTGAAGTATAACACCGTCACAGACCAGACGGAGATGAAAAACCTGAAACCAAAAGATTCCAACAGCGATGATGACAGTTTCCTGACGAACACCACGCAGGAACAGGAGCCAATAGTGCTCCCCATAGACGGTGTACTGGACCTTCACACCTTCTCGCCAAAAGAAGTCGAGGACCTGCTGGAGGACTACGTTGCTGAATGCCTAAAAATGGGAATATACGATTTGAGAATCATCCACGGAAAGGGCAAGGGGATCCTCCGTGATCGGGTACGGAAGATCCTGGCGAAACACCCGATGGTCGAAAGTTTTTCCGAGGCGCCGCTTGAAGCCGGAGGATGGGGCGCTACGCTGGCCCGATTGAGGCGTGAGAGTTAGCGGGCGGATGCCTTGTTGCGGATCACAATTTCTGTTTGAGCTCCAGAGCCTCCAGGGTCTCTAATTCTTTCTTGTATCTGCTCCCTATTTCCAAAATGGTTTCAATCCATTCGCGAATCACTTTTCCTTCGGTGGTTACGTAAGCTATTCGTGTGTCCATCATCCGAGTGAGGGTCCCCATGACATCCATAAGGATATCGAGTCGGTGGCAATCATCTTCAACCTGTATCGCTGGCGTATGAAGCCCCTGCTCGCCATACGTGTTCCAAACCATCTCATCCATCAGGGTTGAGACCGCCAAACACAACACTTGAATTGCCCTGAAATCCATTGTTAGCTGCATTCCTCAGTTCGGCCAATCTCTACGCCCGAGACTCCTTCGCCCTCTTGACCAGGAGTTTGGCACAGTTGACAATGTTTTCTCTCGTGTAGAGGGCCAATTCGTCGCGATAATATGTATTGAATATATCACGAACCAAATCATCGTCGTCTCTTGGATCACTCAAAATCCGGTCTCGAAGCTCCTTCGCGGCTTGCTCGGCCTCACGAAAGGCATCTTCCACCTCGTTCTTTCCCACAATCGGCCCCTGATGCGCGACGCCGACAATATAGGGTTGCATGCTTTCGAGACGGTCAAGGGTCGACAGGTAGTCTGAGTATCCTGTTAAAAAGAGGGGCATTACCCCGCGGCCCGGGAATCTGAACCCGAGCGAATCCGAAAGCATGAGTGCGCGGATTTGAGGCACCCAGACCACAATCTTCCCTGGGGCGTGCCCCTTGACGCTCAGGAAACGGAGCGTCAAGCCCCCGAGATCCATTTCGTCATTGTCCTTGGCTATGAGACAGTTTTCAAGAGTGGGGGCCTCTTTCACCGGTGGCCGGCCCGGACTTATCCCGTGTGCTTTGAGGAAGTCCGTCATGTATCGGTCTTCCGGGACCAGGGCCTTCCCTGCCTTCGGATGTGCGAGAAATTCCGGTGCACCTTCAGCGGCCACGATCAGGGCCTGTGGAAATCTCTCCCGCAGGGCCGGGAGACCGGTGATATGATCGGCATGAGGATGTGTGACGACCAGAAAGGTCGGGCTCACCTTCAGCATGTCCAACTGCTTGATTACATCGTCCACGACCGCGGAGACGCCGACTTCGATAAGAGCCGAAGCCTGTTCCCCCTTCACCAGGTAGAGATCGAAATAGTAATTACCTAATACCCAGAGACCCTCGGTGAGAAGCCTGGGAAAAGAATCGGTCTCAAGCCGACTTGCCGCCATGTACCCTCCTTGTTCTGCGAATCATACAGGCCAAGCCCGGAATCCAACACTGCTGACGTAGAGAGAACCCCATCAGCTCTCGTGGCTCCTCCAACGAAAGGCATTGACTTAGCCATTCCAGCGCGACCCGCGGGACCGTGCCTCCTACAACTGGGAAAGGCGATAAGTCCAACAACATTGCGCGTGGACTCAGGGCACCTCCAGTGCTTCCACTATAGATATTAACTTGTTGTGAGTCCACCACTCATTTTCTTTCTTTTTTCTCAATTGTGAGCTTGACAAATGAATTGTCGGGGGTTAAAAATAAATTTGACTTGACTAACTGTGATAGGCTGTCTTGCTTTCGACAGCACTGTGAGAGAGCTTGCACTTGAAAGATCAGGAGGCCCCATGAATCGTGCCCCTTCCCAAGAACAATGTGTTGACTGCCCCGCGCTCGTGGGACAAGAATGCTGTGTCGATAGTCTGGTAAAGCTCTCTAACCTGAAGCCCGGTCACAAGGGAACAATTGCTCAAGTGTGCGGCAACCCGGACTTCCGTCTCAGAATGATGGAGATGGGCTTCACAAGAGGTTCAGAAGTGATGGTTGTCAAGTACGCGCCTCTCTCCGATCCGGTTGAGTTCGTGATCAAGGGATACCACGTGACACTCCGAAAGGATCAGGCATCGGACATCCTCATACGTGAACAGAACCAAGCCGCTTAAGAAACCTACACATCCATGTCCAAAGAAATCGTTGTCGCTCTTGCCGGCAATCCCAATGCCGGCAAAACTACGTTATTCAATGCCTTGACCGGGGCACGCCAACATGTGGGAAACTGGCCCGGCGTCACAGTTGAAAAGAAAGAGGGGACCCTTAAACATAGTGATCGCGAGATCCACGTTGTAGACCTGCCTGGAACTTATTCTCTGACAGCCTATTCCCTCGAAGAAATTATAGCCCGGAATTTCATCGTCGAATCTGCGCCCGATGTGGTGGTGGACGTGGTGGACGCTTCCAACCTGGAACGCAATCTATACTTGTCCGTTCAGCTCCTGGAAATGGGCGCCCCGATCGTCATAGCAATGAACATGATAGATGTCGCCCAGGGGCGGCACATACATATCAACCATCAGACCCTCTCCGACTTGTTAGGTGTGCCTGTCATACCGACCAACGGCAAAAAACGTATAGGCATTGAAGAGCTTCTTCAAAAGGCGATCGAACGTGCTGACACCCCGGATGTTGCCGGCAGTCAAAGAACTGTCACATACGGCACAGAAGTTGAAGAAGAACTCGCTAAAATAGAGCATAAACTCGAAAGCGTTCGAACTCGCTTGAACGGCCTTTCCAATCGCTGGCTCGCGGTGAAACTTCTGGAAGGAGATACCGAGATAGCGAAAATGGTCGAGTCAACCATCGGCCTGGACGGGCTATACGATCAAGTTGAGGCGAGCCGCAAACACATTGAAGACATATTCGCCGACCCTCCGGAGATCGTCCTGACCGATGCTCGTTACGGATTCATCTCCGGGGCAATGAAGCAGGCTGTCCATGTTGACAGCAGCGATCGCGTTCACTTGAGTGAATCCATCGACAAAGTACTGACCGACCGATTGCTCGGTCCGGCCGTACTCATATTGATACTGTATCTCGTGTACATGTTCACGTTTCAGGCGAGCGAGCCTCTCGTCAAAGCTTGTCAAGTGCTATTTCAGTGGCTGGGGACCCTCGCGGGGGACGCTATTCCCGAGGGACTTCTCCGTTCTTTGGTTGTAAGCGGCATTATTAACGGAGTAGGCGGGGTACTCGGATTCACTCCCCTTATTGCCTTCATGTTTCTGGCCATCGCCATACTGGAAGACACAGGGTATATGGCGAGAATAGCGTTCATGCTGGATCGGGTGCTCAGGGGCTTTGGTCTGCATGGCTCCTCCATGCTGGCCCTCATGGTTGCAGGAGGAATCGCGGGGGGCTGTGCCGTGCCCGGAATCATGGCCACACGCACAATGAAGGAACCCAAGGAGCGGCTGGTCACAATATTGGTGGCGCCTCTCATGAACTGTGGTGCAAAACTCCCTGTATATGCACTGCTTATCGGCGCATTCTTTGCTCACAGCCAGGCACGGTTCATGATCCTTTTGACCCTGATCTCTTGGGCAATGGTGTTGATCGCGGGGAAAGTCATTCGTTCGACGGTGCTGGCCGGGCCGTCCGCTCCATTCGTCCTCGAGTTGCCTCCTTACCGAGTCCCAACATTGAGGGGCCTTCTTATTCACACTTGGGAACGAACATGGATGTACATCAAGAAAGCCGGCACAATACTTCTTGCAGTATCCATCGTGCTCTGGGCTATGATGACCTTTCCCGCCCTATCGTCGGAAAAGGTAAAACGTTTCGACGATAGGAACGCGAAATTGACGTCGGTCTTTCTGGCAAACCCGGCAGTCAGCGGGCTATTCAAATCCGAAAAAGATATCGAAGAGTTCGACAAATTCATCAAACAAATAGAAGAAGGGGCACGCCCGGCTGTCGGAGCAGAAGACCGGCCCTTTGCTGCGCTGGCCGAGGCTTTGAAGGAGAACTCTGAGGCAAAGCCCGAATCTCCCAGACAACTGATGGATTCTGATATCGGTCCGGTCGCTTCGGCGTATGCGGCGTATGCGGCGGAAAAAACAGCCATAGAAGGTGAAAGGCTGAGCGAGCAACTCAAACACACAATTGGTGGACGCCTCGGCGTGGCCCTGGAATGGGTGTTCCGCCCTATAGGCTTTGACTGGAGAACAAACGTGGCTCTAGTCGGGGGCTTCGCGGCCAAAGAGGTGGTTGTGGCCACGCTGGGAACCGCTTACAGCCTGGGTGAGGTGAAACCAAGGGAAGCTGAGAGCCTCGGGGAAAAGCTACGGAAGGAACCCGGCTGGAATCCTTTGATGGCCTTCACGCTCATCGTGTTCGTCATGCTCTACAATCCGTGCATAGCCACGCTCGTGGTCATAAAGAAAGAATCAGGGTCATGGCGATGGACGCTCTTTGCAATGGCCTATACCACCATTCTGGCGTACTGCGTCGTGTTGGCCGTTCATTCCGGCGGAACGTTTTTGAGGCTGGGCCTCTCGTAAGGTTAAGAAAGCCCAGGGCAGGAGATGACAATGTGGCAGGAAATTATTGTGGGATTACTGGTGGCCGCGTCGGCCATCTTTATCGGTAAGCGCTTCTGGAACAATTTCAAAGGGGTTCGGACCGGCAGCACCACCTGTGGATGCGGCTGTTCGACCTGTGATCAGGGTTTTGCTTCTACGTCGGATTGCGCGAATGCTGGTTTGAGAGAGCGCCACGTGCGTTAAGCAGGGCACGACCGAGGGACCGCGATTTGGAATCGGGTCTATATGGGCTTCACGAGGATCTTGGAAGCATCGGCTTTTGCGACTGAAATGTGGTAACCCTTAATGTTCACCTTTAGGCTTCCCGACTCAGGGTCTTTCTTTTCGATCTCCACGATAACGCCGGTCTCCAGGCCCTGCTTGGCCAATAGCTTTTTAGACTCCCCCGATCCTTTCAAGCTGTCTATAACGACTTGAGAACCAGTACACGCTGTTGCCAGGGTCATGCCGTCATGCAAGGCGACTTTCTGGGCCTGGACGCGGCTCATCAGCCTCTCCTTGGCCTTGTCCAAGCACGGCATACACTCCTCACAAGTGTCGGCCACGCCTTCCTGCCACCTGGTCTGATCGACCGGACACATTTCGATGAATTCCCCGAGCCTGATCAGTTTCTCAATTACCTCGGGGTCAAGGTGATGCTCGATGCGGCAGGCGTTATCCTCCGCCACCGCTTCTCCCACCTGGAGCACCCTGACAAGGAAGCGCTTCAGGACCTCGTGTTTCCGAACTATCTCCTTGGCCTTTTTTATCCCTCGCTCAGTGAGAGTGATGAACTGGTGGGGATCGTACTGTATCAACCCGCGGCCGCCGAGGCTCTTCAGCGCCGAAGTGACGGATGACATTTTGACCCCGAGCCTGTTGGCGATATCACGGACGCGAGCAATGCGGCGCTCTTTCTCAAGGTGATAGATCGCCTCCAGGTAGTCTTCCATGGCTGAAGTAAGCGCGGGAAGGGGTTTGGAAGGCTGCATTAGAAAATCCCCTCGACCTGGTCAAAGTTGGAGTATGAAGGAGCCCACCCACGATGTCAAGCGGCTCTCCACTGTAGGCGCAGTTATGGGCAGAAGGTGCGGCGAAAGCGTGCCTGGCAAGGTCGTTTTTTGCAGATTTGCCATGTTCGATGAAGATGCTTTGGTCTCGGTCTCATCTGACGTCTCGTCACACTTTGGCCGTGCCCTCGAGTAGTCTGTCGACGTGCTCCATGAGATCCTCAATTGCTCTAACAGAGACCGCCCTGTCCAGTGGCTCATCAGGGACTTCAAGAGATTCATAGCGGAACCTCACGGCAAAAACATTGTATTCTATCAGATCCCAGTATCTCTTCACGTCCTCGCCGCTGCTTTCCAGGGGATCTAAGAGTGCACTTATGTCATGCGTTAAAGGATATTCTCTACCCAGGACGGCGGCCCATGCTTTAAGCGATTTTTCAATGGCTTGCTGAGCGTGGAATCCGAAGATTTCATCGTCAAAAGCTTCCGCATCCGGCAGTCCCTTCAGTGCCTTGAGATCCTTGTTAGCCATCGCGAGCATAGCCGTCGCTTGCCTAAGATCTCTCATAAAGCACCTTGCCTTCTCTCAAAGCCTTGGCCACCACATTATTCAAGGAGTGCCGCCAATATTCGACCTCGTCTCGACTGTAGACCAGAATATCCTTCGCGAACGGAAAGGGGGGCCAGCGCACGCCACAGTTTGGCCATTTCCTTCCTCCGGCTCCTCTTTTCACCGAAAGGGTCCGATTCAATTATGAGCAGATCTATGTCTGAGCCTTGCCGGGATTCCCGCCTTGCCTGGGAGCCAAACAAGATAATCTGCTCTGGATCCGCTATATCAACAATGACTCGGACCATATTTTCAAGAACCTGGACTGAAAGTTTCTGTCATCACTCGATCTTCTCCGCTAAGATTCCCCCGCTCTTCCAAATCGTTAAGCAATGCTTTGAGTCGAGACTTTAGGGGCGGTAAGTCTACCTCGACCACTCCCCACACAATTTCGTAGTCGACGCGGAAGTAGTCATGAACCAATATATGCCGCAAGCCGAGAATTTTTGGCCATGGAACTTCAAGATACTGGGATCTGAAATCCGCCGACAACTTGTAGGCTGCTTCACCGAGAATCTGGAGGTTGTGTGCAATGTAGACTCGGATCAACTCGTCGGTGTCGAAACGCTCTTTGCCGCAAACAGCATAATTCTCAATGTCACCGATGGCTTGGATCATGTCACGTAGCCGAGATCGGTCGTCTCTCATAAAGGCACCGCATCTTTCGATACACTCGGTCGGACATGCTCCCGCAACCCTTTTTCCGTAACTACATCCACTGGAATGCCGAGAAGTTCTCGAAGTTCATAAAGTAACCCCCCCAGGTCAAACAATGTACGTCCTGGTTCCAGTTCAACCAGAAAATCCACGTCGCTCTCCGGCCCAGCGTCGCCTCTGGCAACGGAACCGAAGATCCGGAGATTCCTGGCGCCGTATCGTTCGGCTATACGCAGGATATCTTCCCTTTTTTCCTCAAGCAGGTCTTTAGCATCCATGTCGCAATCCCTCACAATAATAAGACCATCATAAGCACGTCTTAGTTGCGTTCTCATATCGTTCCCGCGTCTCGCCCTATTCTTCCTCTTCCCTTTGCGCGCTGAGAGTCGTGGGGATTTCCTCGATCACGTCCGTGGCAATGACCGGGCCAGGTCCCAGTCGCTCAACGATGTTGTCCGCAGCCAGCCCATGCAGATACACTCCGAAGGGGAGGGCTTCTTCGGGCGGGATGCCCTGGACCAGCAAGCCGCCAAGAATACCGCTCAGCACGTCGCCCTGGCCACCTGAGGCCATCCACGGGTTTCCCGTCGTGTTTACAATGATTCTGCCGTCCGGCGACGCAGTCAAAGTCCGGGCGCCCTTCAAAATCAGCCATATTCCGTAATCGGTCGCCAGGGTCCTCGCCAAGCCCATCCTATCCTGCTGGACTTCTCGCACAGTCTTGCCCGTGAGCCGCGCCATTTCACCGGGATGAGGGGTCAGAACAACGCGAGCCTTGGTCTGGCGCAGGACATCCAGGTTTGGCGCCAGGGCATTGAGCCCGTCCGCGTCAATAACCAGCCGCCTCTGGTAGACAGCCAGCAACTTGTCGATCAATTCGGGAATCCCTTCTACTGTGGAAAGGCCGGGGCCCAGCACTACGCAGCGTTTGCCCTCTGCAAGCGCTAGGATACGATCGACCGCTGCCGAGCCTAGATAACCCTGTACGCTTCTCAGGGAGCGGTTCGGTCATCTCTTCAGTGAGCTTGGCTTCGAGAATCGGATTCAGAGAAGCAGGGACCCCTACTGTCACGAGGCCCGCACCTATTCGCGAAGCGACTCTTGCGGCCATTGCAGGCGCGCCGGTCTTTCCGGGAGATCCGCCCACAATGAGCAGATGTCCGAAAACTCCCTTGTGGGCTTGAGCATCGGCACGCAGTCGCCAAAACTCCACGGCATCAGGTCTGTCGTAAAGCCAGGCTCTCGGCGGGCTTTTCTCGATTGCATGGAGAGGAATGGAGATGTCCACCACCTCCACCCTCCCGCAGCATTCCACCCCGGGATACAACGCCATTCCCAATTTCTTGAAGCCGTATGTTGCAGTTAAATCGGCCTGAACCGCGCAGCCGAGGATCCGGCCCGTGTCCGCGTCGAGACCTGAGGGGAGATCAACCGAAAGGCGCAGACCGGTGCCCCGATTGATCTCAAGAATGGCCTCTCGATAAGGGGAACGAACCTCGGAGTCCAGGCCTGTCCCGAGAATGGCGTCCACAACCACTTGGCTTTGATGCCAGCGGCGAGCAGCCTGTTTCAATGATTCCTCGTCCGTGATCTCATGGACGCGAGAACTCATGCGTTCCAGGACCTGGAGGTTAACCAGTGCGTCCCCCTTTATCTTTTCGCGGGCTAAGGAGGAAAGTTTGCACATCAGCCCCATGATTTATCAAATATCGAGCGATAACGTACCCGTCGCCACCGTTGTTTCCCGGTCCAGCCACCACGGATACCTTTAAGTCACGGACATCTCCGCCGAGGTGAGTCTTCAGAATGTGAAAGGTAGTGCGTCCCGCGTTCTCCATGAGGACAACACCGGGAATACCGTACTCGTCAATGGCCGCGGCATCGAAGGCCCTCATTTCCTCCGCAGTGACAAGGTACATGAGATTTCCCCTTCATGATTTCCAAACGTGTGAGAGGCTCAAGGCAGCTAAACGGGGAAAGGTCCGCGCTTGCCCGATGCCATGAAATCGCAGGAATATCCGGCGCACAGCATGCTGTATCTGCCTATCTGCTCCAGGGTGATGAGTCCTCTAATTTCACCCGACCTGAGTATGGGCACCGCTTTGCTGCCGCTCGCCTGAATCTTCTCGAGAATCTCCGTCAAAGGAGTTTCCTCGGCCGCTGTGGGAAAGTCTCTCCTCATCACCTCCGAAACAAGCACAGATGGGCCGTTCCTGTGAAGCGCATTGACGAGTGTATCCCTAGTGATAAGTCCGACCGGGCGGCGAGCATCCGCAACGGGGAAATCTTCCTGGAATCCCCGACAATAATGTTCAGCCACGGCCCCGACTGTGTCATGCGGGGAGAGGATCTCTATGTCACTCACCATGGCAGCGCTAGCCGTCACGCCTTTGAGTGGGAGCATGATGCCCAACTGCCGTTCTTCGGCTTCCGCTCCCATGTACACAAACAGTGCTATTAAGATCATGAACAGGTTCATAGACAACAGGCCAAGGAAGAATAAACCTATGGCCAGGGCTTGGCCGATTCCCACCGCGATGCGCGTCGCGGTCAAGGGGCTCATGTACAGACCCAAAAGTCCTCGGAGCACGCGTCCTCCATCCATAGGAAAAGCTGGTATCAAATTGAAAATTGCGAGGATGAAATTCACCGCTGCAAGTTGTGCGAGCAGATTCCCTCGGATCGAGACGTCCCAGAAACTGAGCCCGTACCCCAGCAGATCAGACACGAACCAAAGAGAAATGGCGAGGACCAGACTCGCCGCGGGACCTGCCGCCGATATAAGGACCTCCTGCCTCGGGTCCTCCGGAGTAGTGGGCATTCGTGCCACTCCTCCGATGGGAAGCAGTGTTATGTCCAGAAACATTGATTCCGTAATGGCGCGCGACCATGGCATGGCTCAGCTCATGGAAAACCACCGACGCAAAAATCAGCACGACGAAAATCAGACCGTGCATGCCCCCGATACCTATAATGGAGCCGCCAGCAAAGTAGATGATAAGCAGCAGGAGCAAAAAGGTAACATGTACCTTGAGCGGTATCCCCAGGATGGAACCGATCTTAAAAGACCATTTCATGGGTTTTGCCTCCTTGAATCAAATTCTCTCTCCGGGCGGTCAAACCAAGTTAACGTGCTTTTCGCACTGCAAAGAAGTCAAAAATATATCATCTCTCCTCCGTTCGCGCATAAAACCTCGTTTGCACAATTGAACGCCCCGAGTTAACCTATTCTTTACCATAGATTAGAGGTCCGGTCTCTTTTTGCAATGGAAACATTTTTGTAGTACCGCTTTCATGGGCTTTCTTTTGCCCGAGGTCCGACATTGAGGTTCTCGTGATCGAAATCGGTGAAGCGCAACGCAAGGTACTGGAGGAAGTTCCCGTCCTCGGAAGGGAAAGGGTATATATAATCGAGGCGCTGGGACGCGTTCTCGCCCAGGATGTGGCCGCGAAGCGAGATGTACCTTTCGGAGACAACTCTGCTATGGACGGATACTGCTGCCACCACCACGACGTCGCGGGCGCGAACTCGGCCCATCCAGCCAAGCTGCGAATAATTGGCGACTCTCCAGCAGGCAGACCTTTCCTAGGCATAGTGGGACCGGCTGAAGCGGTCCGCATCATGACCGGGGGACTGATTCCGCCGGGAGCAGACACTGTGATCATGGTCGAACACACCCGGAGAGAGGCGGATCATGTTCTCTGTCTGCGAGATCCCGGCCCAAACGCACACATTCGACGGCATGGGGAGGACGTGAAAGCGGGAGAGATAGTGCTTTCCGTGGGAGACATTATCAGGCCGCCGGAAGTTGGGATGCTGGCCACGCTTGGCCACGCTTACGTGCATGTTTATCAACGTCCGATTGTAGCCCTTCTGTCCACAGGGGACGAACTAGTTGACTTGGACGAGCCCTTCACCGACGCAAAGGTGGTTTGTTCCAACAGTTACAGCTTGGCCGCTCAAGTGCTTGAATGTGGAGCTATACCACTCTCTCTGGGAATAGCCTCCGATGATGAAGCAGACCAGCACGCTCGCATTTCAGACGGGTTGAGGGCCGATGTAATAATCACGTCCGGTGGTGTGTCGGTTGGAAAATACGATCTGGTCAAAGATGCTTTCTCAAAACTTGGGATGAGGGTCAAGTTCTGGAAGGTGGCAATGAAACCGGGCAAGCCGCTCGTGTTCGGCACAATCGGGAACAAACCTGTGTTCGGACTTCCGGGAAATCCCACATCGGCAATGATATCCTTCGAGCAGTTTGTGCGGCCGGCCCTGTTAAAGATGATGGGGCACGTAAGCCTTTTCAGGCCGCTAATTGAAGCGACACTGGCCGAAGATCTGGGCATCACATCGGACCGCCTCCATTTGCTAAGGTGCAAACTTTTCGAACGTGACGGCAATATGATGGCCGTATCCACCGGTAATCAGAGTTCCGGCGCTCTTCGATCGATGGTCCTCGCTGACGGATTAATGATTCTCCCTCCTGAAGGGGCTCCCTTTGCGGCAGGCCAACGCGTGCGGGTGCAAGTGCTGCACACGAACAGTCCTCTTAGTCCGCAATCACCCTATAACTGATCGCGTAGTGTAACGCGGCTACGAGAGACCGTAATCTTTAATTTTTTGGAGTAGGGAAGGGTAGCTGATTTCAAGGATTTGAGACGCTTGGGAACGGTTCCCGCCGGTGCGGTTAAGTGCCCTGACAATAAGGGTCTTTTCCAGTGCCTTGGACGCCTTCTTGAGCGACATGGTTTCTTCCTCGGCCTGCAGATCCGGTACTCCGGCCGGGGAAACACGAATATCGCTCGGAAGGCACTCCAGAGTGATTGCGTCTCCCACCGTGAGTATCATGGCCCTTTCGACTACATTCTGAAGCTCCCGCACGTTCCCTTTCCAGGGACAATTCAGTAAGGCTTCTCGGGCCTCCCGGCTGATGTGACTGATCTTGAGCCCCATCTTCTTGTTGAAGATATGCACGAAGTGCTCGACCAGCGGAATTATGTCCTCTTTTCGGTCCCTCAGAGGAGGGACCTCGATGTGCATAACATTAAGGCGGTAAAATAGGTCTTTTCTGAAAAGACCATCTTCCATGGCAACTTCCACATCTATGTTTGTGGAAGCCAAGATCCTTACGGAAACGTGCCGGCCTGCGGTGTCACCCACCCTTCGCATCTCTCCCGCATCGAGGACCCTCAACAGCTTTACCTGGAGCGAGGGGTCCATATTCCCAATTTCGTCCAGCAGGAGTGTTCCTCCGTCAGCTTCTTCAAAAAGACCGGGTTTTTCGTCAGAGGCTCCTGTAAATGCTCCACGCGCGTGCCCAAACAACTCGGTCTCAAGTAGAGCGACCGGTATTGCCGCGCAATTGACAGCCACAAAGGGGCCCTGTGAGCGAGGAGAACAGCGGTGTATTTCCCGCGCCATAATCTCCTTCCCAGTCCCGGATTCGCCGGTTATGAGAACCGCGGAATCTGAACGGGCAACCTGGTGAACCGTGTCCAGCACCGCTTCCATGGGCGGGCTTTTCACAACGATCTCCGGACTCTCCTCAATTCGGAGCAGCCTTCTCCGAAGCCGCACCACTTCTCGTCGCAACCGCTCCCTTTCAGAAGCCTTGCGCAGAGTTAACACCACCTCGTCGGTCTTGAACGGCTTCGAAATGTAGTCGTACGCACCTTTTCGCATCGCCTCAAGCGCAAGTTCGATACTGCCGTAAGCGCTCATGAGGATAACGATTGAGTCGATTCCACGGCCGCGCAGGTGCTCCAGAAGCTGGATGCCGTCCATGCCGGGCATTCGTACATCTGAAAGAACAAAATCGAATCTGCCGCTTTCAGCAAGTTCCAGAGCCTCTTGGGCCGAGCCTGCGCACTGGGGCTCGAACCCGTCCTGCTTGAGGATGGAACTCAGCATGTGCAGCATGTTCGGTTCGTCATCTACGATCAGGATCTTCTGGTTTTGTTCATGCATGGTAATCCACTGTGGGTGAGAAGATGCTTCAATTCTCCGATAATTTATAACATAAACGACTTGGTAGAGGTCCGGTTTCCTTCGGTCAGGGCGGCAGACCACAATCTCCTTGACATATTTCAGTAATTACTTTAATATAGGCTTGTATCTATTGGACATCATGCATTTTAGTATATGAAAATGTGCGTGAGTCCGCCAGGAGGATGGTCCATGAAAACAAGCCTTGTTGCCATAAGTTTGGCGGCTCTACTCATCTTCCTACCAGTATCCTCGTTTTCAGGAGTCCAAGGAGAAAAAGACCATGATTTCATACCGAGATTCCACAATCTGATCTTTCTCTTCGACGTGTCCGACTCCATGATGGCAGGATACCCGAGAACGTACAGACTTTTCCCGCATGTTCGTTGCAACTAGGGCATTCATGATGTTCAACGCAATGATGCCGCATGTGCCACACTGGCAGTATGATCTGAACACCGCACTTATAACCTTTGGCGACTGCAAGACGCCCAGGCTCCTGGGCCCGCTGGGACCGTGGTCAAGGGTCAAGTATGCGGTGAACTACGCGTGTTTACGACAGGAGGGGACCGGTCCCTGGCGCACCGCAGCCTTTCAGGACGGTCTACAGTTGGCGGGGTCTCTTATCGGCACGGCAGCCGGCCGCACTGCAGTATTGGTTTTCACCGACGGAGGTTCGATGGGCGAATGCCCCCAGAAGACCGCTATTGCCCTTAAAGATGCCTTTGGCAAGAAAGTTCAGGTCTACGGCATTTTCTTCGGGGGAGACAGAGAAGTCGGCTGGAGGAACCTTTATGAGGTGTGCAAGCTGACCGGCGGATATTGTCGGCAATGGGAGGAAGTCCGCTCCAAGGCCCAGATGAAGGAATTCGCATGGGACGTGCTCGTGAGAGAGATAATGTTCCCATATCCGGAAATCTTTTTCAAAATGAAGGACGCCGATCTGATTCCTTCGGAAGCGCTTAAACTCGAGAGCGTGGCCAATTTTCTGCATGCTATTCCGCAATATGTGCTCCAAATTGACGGACACACCTCATTTTTCGGAGACACGAAGAGCAATTATCAGCTAGGCATGGCCCGTGCTCGAAACGTCAAAGACGCTCTGGTGAAGATGTATAATGTTGATCCTACGAGAATAGTGGTTCGTTCGTGGGGTGAAGAGTTGCCACGCTATGACAATCAGAATCCGGACACCGCGTCTCGCAACGCTCAGGCTAACCTTTACCTGATGCTTCCGTTAAGGAACTATCCTTACGACGAGAAACATCTGCATACCTTCGGGGTCGGCGCAGTCGGAGATATTTACAATACCCAGGAACGCTACAATCCCCAGCAACGCGGCAACACCTTCGGACGAAACCCGGACGCAGAGTGGGCATGGCCGGCTAAGCCTGCTCCAGGTTCGCCAATACCCGCGCCCGTGGATAGAAAGGGCAACAGCAGAGTGAAGCTCCCTGCCGAAATTGCCCCTGTAGGCGTAGGAGGGTTTCATTAAGATCGGGGGCCGAGACACCTTCAAAGTCCTTCTTTTCTAAGGGGATTTGGGCGGATTTTCAATGGGTTAACTCAAAATCCCCTGTGGCCCTATAGGCGTTAAAATAACTAGTTTCCCTAAATCGTGAGCCCCGGAGGGGCTCTATGATAGTAGCCCGTTGCTTTAGAAACTGTCTCAAAATTTTTAGGGATAGCGAAATCGTGCCACGATCGAGGCTGGCATGACTTTTATTGCCCTCACCCCAACCCTCTCCCAGAGGGAGAGGGAGATCCTGGAGACCGTTTTATATTTCCCTCGCCCTTTGGGAGAGGGATACAGGGTGAGGGAATTCGGGTTACGATCTCACTCATTCTATGAGTTTTGGGACAGTTGCTTTAGCGCCGGGAAAAATCTGGCGGGATGTCTCTCCGGGACAACGAGCCTGTCAGCAATCGACTAACCCTATTTTAGCGCCTATCCCCCGGCCCCCTCTTGAACAAGAGAGGAACTTGTTCTTCGTTATGTACCTGATGTCCTCATTCTTTGTCAAAGCTGCTCTCTAGCCGTTTTCTTCGATTCCAGCCACGCGACGACTGTGTCGTGCAGCTTTCCAACTAACCGAGAAGTCCGGGCACGCCTCTGCGATTCAACAAGCAATTTCGGCGAAATCCGCCTGAGCAGTTTGCTGTCTGAACTCTTAATCAAGTTGCCGTACCGGATCCGGTCGAGATGGGCTTCGAGCCTTTTTCGGTAATCTTCATTCCTATCTCGGATCTTTTCCGAATCCAGCCCGTCCAGTTCGTCGGTACTCAAACTGTTCTCTCTCAAAGACCGAGGTCCCGACACTTCGTAAGTTGGTCAGTCCATATCGTTCCGGATGCGCGAACATAAGGGATTGAGGTTCCAGGAGAAAACGCTGAGGAAGGAAAGCAACCATGTCCGAATCAACGTAGCGTTCAATGAGCCGGATGAGACTTTCAACATCCCCTTCCGACTCGTGGGGCGTGTTGTAAATGAGATGAACGTAGTTCTTGATCCCAAGGCTTATTGATTCCTCGATCAGATCGTACATCTTCGCCGTGTCAAACCTCTTCCCCAACAATCGGATTGTGGGCGGATGGGCCGACTCCACCCCCCAGAAAAGGCTGAAGCATCCGGCATTCTTTGCTTTCTTCAAGAGGGCCGGGCTGAAGCCATTTACCTTTGCGTACGCATACCACCTAATTTCGGGAAGAGTCGCGGCCAGTCGATCACAAACCTGGGCCAAGCTTCCGGGAGCGCCGTTAATTGAAGCGTCCGCGAATTGGAAGGTGGCCGTTCGGTATTTGCGGGAGAGTTCGGTCAGTTCTGAGATGATCTTGTCCGCTGATTTACAGTCATACATGTCCACTAATCGTCCCGTACAGAAACTACATCGCGAGGGGCACCCTTTGGACATTCGATACGGGAGAAATAGGGTTTTCTCTCCAGTCAACGGATGATCATATCGATATGACTCAAGGGATAGACCCTCAAAGTCGGGAACGCGTTCTTCCTCAGCCGAGAGGCGTGCCTGATGAGTTTGAACGAGACCTCCTCCTTCAAAATAAATCAGGCCGGGTATCTCCACTCGAGGAATCTCAGTCCTCCCCTGATAAAAGCGGTGAAGCAATAGTAAAGGAATCTCTCCGCTCCCCTTCACCCAGTAGTCGGCCATGCCGCAGTCAACGAAAGATTCTACAGGCCTGATCGTGATGAAGGGTCCACCGAAAACGATCACCGCATCCGGGTTGACTCTACGAACATATCGCGCGAGCAGGAGTGCAGCCCAAAACTGATGATAGGCTACTATTGAAAAAGCGTACATTCCTGCGTCTGGAATCAGTCGGCCGGCGTATTTCTCGGTAAATGCATCGATGCGGCTTTGAGAACCGGTTCCCCGAAGAAACTTCAAAGAAATCTTTCACGGAAAACGTCTTTTCGGGATTGTGATAGTCGATGCCATCGTCATCCCCGAAGAGGTATTCCATGAGAAAATCATATTGGACCACGGGGACGGAGTGCTCTTTCAGGAAGGCATAGATCACAGACATGCCGTACGGCATGAACTTTGTCTTGAGGTATCGTCTACTTATCGCTGGAGGATGGACAAGAACCACGGCGGATCAGGGGGATGGCTAAGGCTGGCAGGGGGATGGGTTAAGATAGTGTTCATATTTGCTTTGTGGGAGTTCCTTTGCGGGCACGGGCGCCAAAATAGCCCCGAGAAACGCGGGTTCCCCCCTTTGTTAAAGGAGATTCAGGGGGGATTTTTCGGTAGGGGCGGGTCTTGTGCCCGCCCTGAAGGGCAACCACCAGGGTCGCCCCTACAGCCCATTTGAAAATCCCCCTTGTATGTTGATTGTCAGTCAGCCGTCTAAAGTCCGCGCGCCCAGCGCAATTATCTTGAGTTAGCGCCCGCTCCCTCACGGGGAGGTCTTTGTTCCTCAAGTCTCTCCCGGGCAACCTTCACCGGGGCAGGCAGCAAAGGTCGTCGTCTCGCGGCGTACACCCAAACGCTCGATTGCCTTTGAAAGGAACCTCACCTGCGTCATTTTTTTCCATAATACGCGTGCAATCAACAGAGCCAACACAACCGCCGCGCTTACTTCCAGCCATTGGGGAATGAACTCACCGGCCGCAGTGCCTGCCACTGCTCTCGCAGAAATTCCGAGTGCATGGAACACGACATCGGTAAGATAAGCCGCAATCAGAGTACACACTGCGATTGAGCCGAGATAAATTGCGAGCGCCCGCTTCCCGAGCATTCCACCCACCATTGCAATGGTGGTCATGTTGGTGGCCGGCCCGGCCAATAGCAAAACAAGCGCCACGCCCGGGCTCATTCCTTTCATAACCAGCGCGGCTGCGACCGGCGTTGACATTGATGCGCAAACATACATGGGGAGACTCACAGCCAGCATGCCAAGGTAGGCCAGCAGACCGGAACCGAAGACGCGGCTCACAAAGGACTCCGGCACTAGCGCTGTAATCATTCCTGCAAGTAGTATCCCCAGCATGAACCAGCCTGCAAGATCCGCCATCAGGTCCGTAAACGCGTACCGCAACCCAGCGCGCAGCTTTTCAATGAGACCGTGGTGCGCTGCATGATCCGCAGGGTCGCAATCCGTTCCATCGCAGCAGCCGTCGACCATACATGTGCGATCCACGACAGAGGGCTGATTGAGTTGCTCGGGCCCGCCGGCAAAGTTCTCCGCAATCCCTGCCACCACGGCCGTCACCAAAGCCGTTATCGGCCTGATCACTGTGATGAGAGGACCCAACAGGGAATAGGTCAAGGCTATGGCATCAACCCCGGTTTCAGGACTGGATATGAGGAAAGCCAGACAAGCTCCATTGTTGGCGCCCTGTTTCTTGAAGCCCGCAACTGCGGGCACCACGCCGCACGATCAGAGCGGAATGGGAATCCCTAGCAGCGCAGCGTGTAGCACAGATCTGAATCGCCCGCGATGAAAGTAGTGAACCACTGATTCCGGCTGGAGGTACAGCCGCATGATCCCCGCGATTGTCAATCCGAAAAGTATATACGGAGCCGCTTCACGAAATACCAGAATTGAAGAAACAATTATTTCATTGATGATTTCCATAAGCGTATCTTAGCAGATAATATGTGGGAGGTCAGCCGATTGAAAGCGCAGACCAAAGCCGGGAGTGAATCCTTCACGGTCTTGAGACGGCCGCAAGTGACGTGCTGGAAGGGTATAAAATTCCGGTTTAGACTAGCTCGACGTACGTCAATGAGACAGTTTGCTCATCTTGTCCATTTTTGCTACGACGGCCGACAGCCGGGCCTCAATGTCGTTGAGCTTGTTCTGCAGGGCCGCATTGGTTCTCGTTTGATCGCGTCCTTCTGCCGATCCTGGGGCAGGCCGGAATGACTGCTTCAGGTCACCCAATTCCTGGCGAATTCCCTGCAAAGTGTTGATCACCGCTCGCTCGTTGTCCAGAACAGCCTGGGAGTAATTCTGAATCGCTCGCTCCGCGCCGGTCCCTTTTTTCTCCAGGTTGGCCAGCAAGGCGTCGGTCTTGCCCTGCATTGTTTCCGCCATATTGGCCATTCGGCTTGTGCTGTTGACCATGTGAGGCATGCAGGACGCCATTACCCCCATGTACTGGACCATCTGGTCCATGTTCCCCTGCATTCTCTTCAGATCGGGGAGGGCAGCGCAACTAGCAGCCAAGGAGAGGCTCGTAACAATCAGCATGGTTTTCAGGATTCGTCTCATGGTCAACGCTCACAATGTTGGAGTCGGTCAGTTCCGTATCCCTTCCGATGTCGCGATCAGTCTTTCCATGCAAAAGTCCCGAATTTGGCCGGGTCCGTTATTTCCTCCGGGAGTGCGATTCCGAAGACTGCATTTTCCTGTCGCAGTTGAATCCGAATCCCCTTGTCCGGGATGGTTATCTCTTCCTCTCTGGGAAATTCCTTGCCTTTCTCCGTTTTGAAGAATTTCACGACACGGAACATCCTCTTTAACTTTCCTTGCGGATCCATGTTCTGCGACTTGATGATCAGAAAATCGTTCTTGGAAACCCAGACAAGTCGCTCTCCTTGTCCATCAGGCAAGGAGATACTGATGACGTAGCAATCGCGGCCGTCTAATTTCTCTTCCCTAAGGATGGTCTCTTTTCCCTCGCCTTTAGGAACAAAGCCCTGGATATCTTCCATGGTAAGACCGGTAGCTCCGATATCCACCGATGGATCGTCAACGGCCAGGGGAAGTGTCTTTCCCGCTGCCGGCAGGTACATGAAAGCCTTGGGGTCCTTGCCGGGCTCTACCTCAAAGAGGAAACGGAGCCCTTTCGAATCTTTAGGCTCCTCGAAATCGAGGAAGAAGGTGCTTGTATTCTGGTCTGTTTTTCCTATCAGCCATAGAACGTGATCGGACAGCACTTTCTTCCCTTTTTGCGTTTTCACCGTCAGCACCACTCGAAACGTGTCACCGAAATTCTGTTTAATTACCTGCTCCAGAATTTCATGCGCTGTCATAGCGTGCAACATGAGAGGAAAACAGAGCAAAACCAGTCCGATAACGACCAGTAAGTACCGTTTTGTTGTATGGCGCATACCTTCCCGTTCCGTACATGAAATAGGTCGCGTCATGAGTGTTTGGTGGTCAGCCGTTTGAGAACCATTAAAAAACAACATAGTTATGCTTTTTTATAAGATACAGTATCTATAATGGCATTAATACCATAAAAACACTGCATTTGTCAAGGAATTATGCTTTCACGGAAGGCCGTCCACTCCACTGCCAGCCTCAGGCAAAATTCCACACCCATGGCAACCGCCCCAAACTCTATCACATCAGGCTTTTGCTTGACAACCGCTTATTTGCAGTGCGCGTAAGCTTTCAGTTACCCGAGGCTAAAGACTGTCATTGCTTCGTTGCGCTCGCAATCACACCGGATCAGCGATTGCCTCGAGTAACAGAGGGATTTCCAGCGCTCGTCCCGTGGTAGATCTCATGAGCCGAGAAGAGTGGTTAAGCCATTCTAGTGTCTTAGCAATCTCTGTATTAGAGAGCAGACGATATGGTAGGGGCGAGCGGCCGAGTCGGCTTTCCAAACAGGTTGATGCGCTGATGTCATCGTAAAGCTGACGCGGAAAACCTACTCCGGGCACTTGTCCATCAAATGATTTCTCACGTTTGACGCTTTTTTTTCAGGCTGATATAGTTTAACATCTGCTTGTGTTCAGGAGAGAACCAATGAATGGTGTCATGAGGATAATTCTCGTTGCTGCGATTTTGACGGGACTGGTTGCCACGGCCCAGGCCCAGTGGCCGCTGGGAAAGGAACTGGTCCCTCAGGAAGGAAAGTCCACCGAAGCCGGCCCGTATGTGACGACCACCGGCAGATACCAAATCTTTGTCTCTTCCCAGGCCAAAGGCTATACGTTTATGCTCGATACAGATACCGGCAGAGTCTGGATCATGAAAAAAGACAGCACATCGGGCGATTTTTCACTGCAACGGGTCCCCGTAGAGCAGGTCGATAGTCAACTAGCCGGCAAATCGGAGACAAAGCAGCCCAAAAACGGTGATAAACAGTCCACCATTCGGAAATAGTTGGCTAATGATTAAGATGTGAGCATAAATGGCTGGTGCGCCTCCAACCTTTTTTTGATCTTATCCATAAGACTATGGTACGAAAGGAATTCCGGCCTCGGCGGTCAGTTGGACGCGCCGCGTGTGGAAAGTCAAGGTGGAAAAGGGCTCGGTTGGTCGGCTGATTAGGAGAACGCAGGAGGAACAAACGCGGAAATGAAAAAGCAGGGATACAGGGTAGCGGTTGTAGGTGCAACCGGCGCAGTGGGAAACATGATGATCAGCCTTCTGGAGAGGCGGTCTTTCCCGGTGAATGAAATTGTGCTGTTAGCCTCGGAACGTTCCACAGGAAAGACCCTACGGTTCAAGGGAGAAGACCATCCTGTGAAGCAACTAACTGAATCCTCATTTGAAGGAGTGGACATCGGCCTATTTTCACCCGGAGGATCCGTCAGCGCTAAATACGCACCTATAGCTGCGGCCGTGGGCTGCATCGTGATAGACAATACAGCTCACTTTAGAATGGATCCGGACGTGCCTCTGGTAGTCCCGGAAGTGAACCCTGAAGCCATTGCGGGATATAAGAAGCGGAACATTATTGCCAATCCGAACTGTTCGACAATACAGATGGTCGTTGTGCTCAAACCTCTCCACGATGCGGCAACCATCAAGCGCGTGGTCGTGTCCACGTATCAGTCTGTTTCGGGAACCGGGAAGGACGCCATCGAGGAGATGCTGGAGCAGTCGCGAGAGATTGCCTCAGCAGTTAAGTGGACGAAAGATTACAATCTGGAGACGCTGCGAGAGGCGTTGAAGCCGTACAGGACAGTTCAGACCAACGTGTACCCGCACCGAATAGCGTTCGAGTGTTTGCCCCACATTGATGTCTTCATGGAGAACGGATACTCCAAAGAAGAGATGAAAATGGTGTGGGAGACGCAAAAAATATTGGATCCGTCCATCCGGGTGACGGCGACTGCCGTCCGGGTACCGACTTTTTTCTGCCACTCTGAATCGGTGAACATTGAGACCGAGAAGAAAATCCGGTCTGAAGAGGCGCGAGAGCTTCTGAAACGTGCGCCCGGCGTGCAAGTGGTGGACGATCCGCCTTGCAACCAGTATCCTCTGACTGCGCTCGCGGGAGGGGAGGAGGCCACGCTGGTAGGCCGCATTCGTGAGGATGACACCATACCCAATGGGTTGAATGTCTGGGTGGTCTCGGACAATATCGTCAAAGGCGCGGCACTCAATGCGATCCAGATTGCTGAGATACTTGTGGAGCAATACTTGTGAGATCCCCTCAGTCAAAAGTGGTGGGGTGGCAAGGAGAACTTAGGTTAGCGACGCGCCTTTGGTAGGGGCACGGCGTGCCGTGCCCCTACCAAAGGCCCATTTCCAATGTGCATTCGGTACAAATCTCTGCTGCCATGGGTCCGGACTCGAATCAATTTCAAGAATGAAAGGAATACGGATGAGCGTCAAGCGAGAGGCTGTCATAGTTAGCGCTGTTCGTACGCCATTGGGCTCGTTCGGTGGTACACTGAGCGCCTTCGGCGCGACCACGTTGGGAGGGATGATAATCGCTGAAGCTGTTAAGAGGGCCGGAATAAAAAAGGCCGATGTGGACGAAGTCATAATGGGCCAAGTGCTCCCGTGCGGGTACGGGCAGAACCCTGCGCGTCAGGCATCTCTCCAAGCGGGCCTACCTTATGAAACACAATGTTTTACCATAAATAAGGTCTGCGGTTCCGGGCTCAAAGCCGTTATGTTGGCCGCGCAGGCCATCCAACTTGGCGACGCGGACGTTGTCATAGCGGGAGGAATGGAGAGCATGAGCAACGCTCCGTTCTACCTGGAAAAAGCCCGCTTCGGATACCGGATGGGCGACGGCGCCCTGATTGACCACATGGTGCACGATGGCCTCTGGGACATTGTCAACGATTTCCACATGGGGATCAGCAACGATCTGTGTAGCGAGAAATACAACATCTCACGGGAGGACCAGGACAGGTACGCTGCATTGAGCTATTCACGGGCTCTGGAATCGATCAAAGAGGGCCGATTCAAAGAAGAGATCATGCCTGTTAGCGTGCCTCAGCGAAAAGGCGACCCGAAGATCTTTGACACGGATGAGTGCCCGAGGGACACTAACTACGAAGCTCTTAGCAAGATGAAGCCCGCGTTTCAAGCCAACGGGTATGCGACAGCAGGGAATGCATCCGTAATCTCTGATGGATCTGCTGCAATTTGCGTCATGTCCCAGGAGACGGCCAAGAAGAGAGGGCTGGAAGTGTTGGCCAGAGTGGGCTCGCAGGGGAGCGCCGGGTTGGACATGAAGTATGTCCTCATGGCCCCGATTCTCTCGATACCCAAAGTCGCCTCCAAGGAGGGTGTGGATTTCCGCGGCATCGACTTGATGGAAGTCAACGAAGCATTTGCAGGCTCTACCGTGGGTGTTATCCGCGAGTTGGGCCTGGACGTCGATCGGTGCAACGTCAACGGCGGTTCGGTTGCGCTGGGTCATCCTATAGGAGCCAGCGGAGCCAGAGTTCTCACGACTCTGATTTATGCTATGAAGAATCGGGGAGCCAAATCGGGAATGGCTTCCTTGTGTCTGGGAGGAGGAGAAGCGGTTTCGCTGTATATTGACAGGTGACGAAACTGTTGGGCCGCTTTCCGCCCTGTTTGGTTTGGAGGAGTCATGTTTGTCAAACCTAATGAACATTCGTTCCTGACGGGTAATGATCCTTTCTTTACTATGGTCCCGCTGGACGCGACCGAGCTTAGAACAGACGAGGAATTGGTTTTTGAACCTCATCATGAGGGCTTTATCGGTATACCTCACGGTGGCTTGGGCATGGGGCTGTGCCTTGATGCCTGGCGTCGAATCGGGCACCCCTCCTATCCTGTTAACGTGAGCTTCAAGTTCGGCGGCTCCGGAATAAACATAGGAGATAGGGCCGTATTTACAGTGGAGCAGAGTCCCAGAGACGAGGCACCCCTTATCTCGGCGCGTATAGGCAAGGAAGGTGACAGAACACCTTATCTGAGAGCCGAGATTCGACCTGCCGATCTTTCCGGCAATTCTCATAGCGTTCCAGCGCCGCCTGAGGAGCAATTTCGCGGCCTCCCATACTACAGAAACTGCTTTGTATGCGGACACCACCGTACCGTAACCGGTTTGCAGAGAAGATTTAGGCTCCACGACTCGAATGGGGCCACCGTGATAACCACCCCCTGGGGATATGACTCGACAGACGTTGACAGGGGGGCGAGTTTTCTCATAGGAAAAGCAGAGCTTCACCCTGCGGTTCTGATCTCGGTTTTCGACGAGAACACGGCGTGGGGTGGATTCATGATAACAAGAGCTGCAGGGCTCTCGGTCCGAGTCGATTTAACGCTCTTGCGGCCCGTGGGCAAAGAAGAGAAACTGCTTTTCGTAGGAGAGCCGTCGGGTATACGCGGCAATCCTCGGAACCCTCGTTTTTTTCTGGCACAGGGGACAATACTCTCCATGACCGATCCGGGAAATCCGGAACCGGTAGCTTTCGGACGGGGTGAATGGCTGATCATGGATCAGGTACACTCAGCAAATTAAGCGGAATCTTCTTCCCGAGGATGACTGGAGTTGGATTTTCCCGGATGACGGGGAGTAGGGGTGTATCACTCATTTGAAAAGGCATTGCCATAATTGATAATCGTAGAAAACGTTTTGAGGTGAAAGAGTGTTCGAACAAATTGTTGAAGGAGTCCGGTGGATACCGGGCAAAGACAAGTTTCTTCCCGATTCCCACATGTATGTTGTGGGGAAGCCTGATTCAGACGATTTTTCCCTGGTCGATTGCGGGCTTATGGAGATGGGGGCGTACAAGCTTGAATGCTTGGAGAGTTGCGGGATCTCCTTCGACAAGGTCAAGCGAATCATAATGACCCATACTCATTTGGATCATATTGGGTGCCTCCCCGAAATACTGCAAGTTATTCCCGAAGCGGAAGTGTGGGTCCATAAAGACGAGGCTGATTACCTCGAACGCGGTGACGACCGAATAGTTTGGGGTAATCAAATGTTCGAGTCCATGATCCGATCGCAGTACACTATTCATAAGGACCTCTTCAGGATAAAGGTCCATAGAAGGCTCGAAGGCGGGGAGACCCTTGCACTCGGCGGGATCGCATTCAGGGTGATTCATCTCCCCGGACATTCCGCGGGGAGCATCGGCCTTTTCAATGATGAACACAGGCTCCTTATGTCTGGTGACACGATCTATGCCGACGGTGCTATCGGCCGCTATGACCTGGTGTCAGCGAATACGGCTGACCTCAAGCGATCGCTGGATCTGATAGCAGGTCTGAACGTGGACATTCTCTTGCCCTGTCATAACAGAGTGGTAAAGAGCGGCGCGGCGTCTATGGTGATGAATACGGTTCGTCAATGGACCCCTCTCCTGGGCGGATAAAATCGCCTTAATTATGAGGATTCAATTATGGGAAAAACTGTCGCCGAAAAAATTATTGAGGGCCATCTGGTAAAAGGAAAGCTCGAAGCCGGTTCTGAAATAGCCATAAAGATCGACCACACGCTCACGCAAGACGTGACCGGCACCATGGCCTTTCTCGAATTCATGGCCATGGGTGTACCGCGAGTGAAAACCGAAGTCTCCGTTAGTTACGTGGACCACAATCTTCTGCAGTCGGACTTCAAGAACGCTGACGACCACCGATTCCTGAGAAGTGTCGCGGCCAAGTACGGAGTTGTTTACAGCCGACCCGGCAATGGCGTGTCTCACCAGGTACATTTGGAACGCTTCAGCGTGCCTGGCAAGACGCTTCTTGGTTCCGACAGCCACACGACGACCAATGCCGGAAGTTCTATGCTGGCCATTGGGGCCGGGGGGTTGGACGTCGCCATGGCCATGGCGGGTCACCCGTTCCACGTTTCCATGCCGAGGATTGTAGGCGTGCGACTCACGGGCTCATTGCAGCCCTGGGTCTCTGCCATGGACGTAATGCTTGAAATGTTGCGCAGGCTGACTGTGAAGGGCGGGCTGGGAAAAATCCTCGAATACTTCGGACCGGGCGTAGAGAATCTCTCCGCGACGGACCGCGCTACCATAGGGAACATGGGCACGGAGTCAGGTGCCACTGCCAGCATGTTTCCTTCTGACCGGCGCACGCGGGAGTTCCTCGAAAGCCAGGGCAGGGGAGAGGTATGGACCGAAATCTTGGCCGACTCTGATGCAAAGTACAGCGAAATCATCGAACTTGACCTCAGCGTGCTCGAGCCCATGATTGCCTGTCCTAGTTCTCCCGGTAACGTGAAGAAGGTTTCCGAGGTGGAAGGCACTGACGTTTCCCAGGTGATTGTTGGCTCGTCAGTTAACTCCTCTTTCCGAAACTTCATGGTCGTCGCCAAGGCGGTTGAGGGGCGCCATTGTCATCCGGACGTGAGCTTCGAGATTAACCCCGGCAGCAGCCAGGTCTTGCTAAACGTAGCAGAGGCAGGTGGGGTCAAGAACCTCATCTTGAGTGGAGCGCGCATCCACCAATCGGGGTGCCTCGGCTGTATCGGCATGGGACAAGCTCCGGCTACAGGAGCAGTGTCACTGAGGACCTTCCCCAGGAATTTTCCCGGGCGGAGCGGCACCTTTCCCGATCAGGTCTACCTATGCTCACCTCAGACCGCCGTCGCGGCCGCGCTCTTAGGAAAAATTACCGATCCTAGAGCGCTCGGGGAATATCCACGGGTTTCGGACCCGGTCAAATACTCGCTAAACGATGATAACCTCGTTCATCCCCCGTCAGATCCATCGAGTATTGAAATCATGATGGGCCCGAACATCAAGCCTTTTCCAAAATTCGGCAGGCTCGACGAAGACATAGAGGGCACCGTGATAATCAAGGTGGGGGATAACATCAGTACGGATGAAATCATGCCCGCGGGCAGCAAAATCCTTCCGCTCCGGAGCAACATAGAGGCCATCAGCGAATTTGTATTCAACAAGGTTGACCAGGATTTTCCCCGTCGCGCCAAGGCCGCGAAGATCGGTTTTGTGGTCGGGGAGAACTACGGGCAAGGGTCCTCGAGGGAACATGCTGCCATCGCGCCGCGGTTCCTCGGCATCCGCGCCAAGCTGGTCAAGAGTTTTGCCGCGCATTCATAAGGCCAATCTGATCAACTTCGGTATACTTCCGCTCACTTTCGCCGATCCGAATGACTACCAGACGCTTTCCGCAGATGATCGAATTCGCCTGGAAGGGGTGCGAGCCGCGGTGGAGCAGGGGAAGCAGGAGTTGTCGGCCGAAGTGCTCCCGTCAGGTAGAAAGGTCCTTTTGAGGCTGGACGTGACTGAACGGGAGAGAAAGATTCTCTTCGCGGGCGGACTCATAAATCTGGGGGGCCAGAGTTCCTGATAAAGGCACGGAGGAGCGCAGGAGATGGTTATGCGGCCCCTCCCCACACTACAGCGGGGACTTATACCCGTTTTCAAAAGTTCTGTCCGAAGCGAATCCCACTGCTGGCGAGTCGGCGTGGCACGCAGCAGTGAATCGGACGTTGCTTTCAGATTACGCCTGAGCGCATGCACTCCGGCATTCCCCGAAGGGGAATACTGTGAGTAGCCCTGGGTGAAACCCAGGGGAAGGCGCCTCCCACCAACCTCGGCTTCGACACAGCAGGGGGCGACCCTTCAGGGTGCCAAGGGGTGGCTATCAGGTCCTATCTACCACGGGTTTCACCCACGTCCCGCGGGACTATTCAAGGTACTCCCCCTCCAGGGGACAGATATGGGCGAAGAACTCATTACGCGAACAATTTTGAGAACTGTTATATACGGTCGGAACTTGCCGGCTGCCTATGATGGCTGGCGGGTAGGACCTTTCTCGATTTTCTGGCGAACAAAAATCTCGTCGGGCTCCTGATTTATCAGGGGGACCAAGTTGCGCCCATGGTGGAACTGCAGGTGCTCCCGGGTCCTTTTCCTCCACAACTATTGTCACCGTAGGTCCGGAATCCCAGAACAAAGTGAGAAAGGGGGCGCGTATGAGAAGCCGCCTGCCCCCGCCGCAATCCAGGCCTGTCCTTCATCTCCCCTGTAAATCGCTCGGAACGTCCCGTTATTATTGAAGACAAGTTTCATAAGGCGACTGGTGACGGGCGTGTCCTGGCCTTCAACCACCTTCGAGGTCAGAACCCATGTGCCGTTCAAACGTGACGCGTCCCACCTCTTTTCAGCGGATTTGGGGTTATCGGTACAAGAAACAGCTAGAGTGCCGAGCAGGAGAAGCCCTAAAATTGGGATATACCGGCGGAGACGGTTGGTTTTTTGCATGAGATGACAGCGTGTAAAGAGATGGCCTGTAAATGGACAAGGCGATCGACCCTAAAAGGCTAATCGCCTCGTCATTCAATTTATACATCGGCTTAAGTGATCCCTAATGGGATCAACTTAATATTAGTACCAGCCGCTGGAAGAGCTGCTCGCTGGCCAGTAACCACCGCTGCTGCTGGAAGAGCCGTACGCGGCGTAGTTGTAGCCACTGCTGCTGCTGGAAGAGCCGTAGCCGCCGTAGTTGTAACCACTACTACTGCTGCTGCTGGAAGCCGGCATACAGGTGTAAGCCGGTGTGCAGCAGGCATAGGTCATGCCGCTGCTGGAAGAGCTTGCCGGCCAATAGCCACTGCTGGAAGAACTGGCTGGATAGTATCCGCTGCTCGATGAACTGCTGCCGTAGCCTTTGTATCCGCCCAGGAAGCATGGGGGCCCAGGCATAGAAGCCTACAGCAAACGTCACGAACAACATAACCATACCGACAACCGCAAGCGTCACTGCAAATCTTTTCATTAAATCGATGCCTCCTCATGGAATAAAAGTCTCAGTTTTCTGTTCTCAAAATCAAGAACAGTTTTTCCCTCATGAAAGTGAGACAAGGTGTTATTCAATCGCTACCATGAACAAGAGCCGTTGTCAATCATTATTTGTGTTGCCGGCTCCCTTAGTCCCACACATTCCGGGCACCAAGCCCGAAAAGTCCCTTGACTCACCCCCGCTGTCTGTTAGGATTCCCCAAATTCGATCATTGTCAAGGAATTTTTCAAATGAGGCGAACTCGCGAACGAGCGTATAAATCAGCTTTAGAAGAGGATTTCCGGTCTATTGAGGCTCAACCCCAGGGAAAATATTTGCATAAAAAGATCACTATAACGGTGCGATACATAGCTATAATAATCTTGTTGATAGCCAAATTGGTTGTACATGTTGTAAATGCAGGTGAAGGTGGGCTCGCCCAAGTCGAGACACCAGGGCGTCAACTAAAGCCTCTCATCGCACCGGAACTGTCGAGGCCATCATCAGGTTTCGATAGCTTCCTCGACAGCTTCAAACCTGCGACCGCAGCCGCAACTGACGGCAAGGAGGACTCCGCCCCCGGAGAAAGCTCGATGGCATCTCTCGAGGACAGGATACGCCAAGCCGGCGAGTTCCTCGCTTCACGCGACGTCGCTAGAGCCAAGGAAATCGTCCGGCAAGCAATGCATGACTGCGAGTCCGGTCAAGGAAACCTCCGTGACTGCTCTCAATGGTCGGAATTCTTGCGCGGCTTCAATTCACTCTTGGCCAAGCCGACCGAGCAGAGAGTTGTCAAGAATTCTCTAGGCATGGAATTGGTCCGCATACCTGCGGGGGAATACATGATGGGTAGCCTCAAACGGGAGATGGACTGGCTCAGATTGACTTTCAAGAAGATCTGGAGAGAGGGGCACAAGCAGTGGTTTCAGGACGAACTCCCTTTGCATCCGGTGCGGATTACCCGGCCCTTCTATATGGGCGCCACCGTCGTCACAGTCGGCCAGTTTCGCCAGTTTGTTAAAGACATGAATTACAAGACCGACGCGGAGAAAGGGGACGGGGGAATGATATACAGTAAGAAGGAGGAGCGTTGGGTCCCGCAGAAGAATAGGAATTGGGACGCAGTTTACCCTGGTCCATTGCAGACGATCAGCCTGTTGTCTTTGTTTCATGGAATGATGCTCAGGCATTTTGCCGATGGCTGAGCCGCAAAGAGAAGCAGACCTACCGCCTGCCCACCGAGGCTGAATGGGAGATGGCATGCCGGGGGGGGGCAGTCTGGACCCGATTCCCGTGGGGAGATCGCTTGCCCGGAGATAGGGACGCCAATTTTAATGTCGGCAACCCGAAGCTCCCCGAAAGCCTCACCACTGTGAACCACGGCTATAAAAACGTGTCACCGGTGAAAGCCTTTCCCCCGAACGGATACGGCCTCTACGACATGGGCGGGAACGTGATGCAATGGGTGGAGGACTGGTACAGACAGGAAACTACTATGAAACTTCCCCGCTAGAGGACCCCAAAGGACCGGGGTCCGGCACAGGTCGAGTCAATAAAGGGGGAAACTGGTACACCAGTCCGGCTGATTGCAGGTGCGCATTCCGAGGTTTTTCCGGCCCGACCATGAGTTTTTGGAACCTGGGCTTTCGCGTTGTCATGGAAGAGAAGGCACCTGAAAAGGAAACGCTCGCCTCCAAAACAGGCGATTCACAGGAGTCTAAAGGCAAATCTTCTTCGGAAAAGTACCTTCCCGCCGAGTGACGAGGAAGGGCTTCGCCTTTTCCGCCAGGCCATGTTCGCGGCTCAGCAACAACAGTGGGACCAAGCCACCGAAGACCTTGAGGAAGCGCAAAAGGTTTATGAAAAGCGGGAAGATTACAAATGGATAGCCAGAGTAAAAGCCACTCTGGCCGGCATTTATGCGGAACGAAACAGAAAATATAAGAGCAAAGAGCTTCTACACCCAGGCCCTTGCGGAATTCCGAAAAATGGGCGACAGCACCAACTCCCGCATCATCCTTCCGCGCTTGGAGGAACTCGAAACATCGCCGGGGGTCAAGGTGGTCGAGATCAAGAAGGGGGGGATCGCGGACAGAGCCGGCGTTGTCGCCGGAGACATCATAATCGGGTACCGGGGAAACCGGCTTTCGGGTAATAGCCTTCAAGAAGCTGGTGGATGAATACTCACGGTCCGCGCAGGTAACACTGAGCGTGATGAATAATGGCGAAATCACCACTACGGTGGTCCAGGGAGGTCCTTTGGGCGTTGCCCTGGAAGATCTAAAGAGGCCCCCGCGACCTGCACGACCTGCCGAAGAAGCAAGGCCCCGGGAAAGGCAAAGACCCAGGTCGGGAAGAACCAGGCGGTGAAGCGGACCGGGGACTGTAGATATTGCTATGGTGATAGGTATTGGTGCTGCGATCTCAACCGTTCTACGAGCTTAGAGACTGTTTAGATGCCCGTCACGTCGAAGAAAAGATTGCATTGTCGTTTCATTTCTCGCAATGCCACGTTGGAACATATGGCAATTCTCGAAAGTAATAACCGATCGCTACAAACGACCTCTCGAAATTGGTAGCCCCGCGTCCCGCGGGACCTCCCCCCCAGAGTCTCCGGGCAGAGCTCGGGAGCGAGCACATCAGGGAAAACCTTGGAGAATATCTCTAACCTTAATGTTTAACAAAAATGGATAATATATGGAACATATAGACTAATTAATAGTCTTAATGCAGTAGCCAAAGATAATGGATAGTTACACCCATATTATCTTGGAGGTTGTCATGGCTTCAGCATTTAGAGAATTTTCAGCTACATATGAAGACTTCAAAAGGCAGTTTCCGCGCCATCCGCTGATCGAAGAGCTGCGAGGCCGCATATCGCGAGGAAAATACCCTGACGAACAGTGGTTCAGAATTCATACCAAGAAGATGAAAGATCTCATGGCACCCGTCTGGATGAGGGGCAATTGATCATGCCACGCCGGCAGGAGGGCGGAACCCCTGGACGTAACCCGCTCATTAAGCTATACATGACAGCTTGAAGTCTGTCCCCCATCTCAGGACCTTGTGCCCTGTGTGCGCTGTATGCCAATGCGCAAAGGAGATCTGATTGCCGAGAACCACTCATCCATGAGCCGCCCGGCAACCCCCTCAGTCACTACCGGCTTACACGGGTCCCTCATACGCCCCGTATTGGCGTACTGCATAGTGGCCGCATTTGTTATTCTGTGTGCGCATTATGTTTTCCGGCACTGGAACGATTTTGCGTTTGTGACTGCCGTGTCCTTTCCGGCTATAGTTGCTGCGGGTCTTCTGGTTCTGTGCAGCTATGTCCTCAATGCCTACCAATTGAGCTTATTCCTTAGAAACTTCAAGGTGTCGCTGGGATTTGCCGAATTGATGGCGTTAACCACAGGGATGCTGCTCGGCAATCTCCTGATCCCCATGAGAGGAGGAACCGGGGGACTGGCGCTGTACCTGAAAAGAGTGCACGATTTGGATTTCGGTTCCTTTGCCGCGATTTATGCCGGCACGGCTGTATTGATTGCACTTATTAACTCGGGCCTGGCGATCACTGCTTTGGTCTTGCTGGGATGGCTGCACAACTTTTCTCACCCCGCGCTCAGTATCTTTGTTGTAGGCATCTTTGCATGCTGCCTTTACCTGAGCCTTTTCCCGCCACCGATCAGATGGAAAAGGAGCGGCCTACTCGGGCTTGCTTTCAGGGCTGCTCGGTCTTGGCATCTCCTCACCAGGAACCGCAGGCTGCTTCTTGCACTGGCCTTATCCTTTCTTGCCATGGCTTTCTCGCTGATGTCGGCGTTCTATCTGATCTACTGGGCACTTGGAATGCCTTTGTCTGCGTCGGCCGTGCTCATAACTTCCAGCCTCGGAAACATAGCAAATCTGATACCGATCACCCCCGGCTCTTTGGGTATTTTCGACGCGGTGATGATCCAGGTTCCTCAGATCTTCGGCATGGATCCAGCCCGCTCCATTGCAGCCACACTGGTGTTCCGCGTCCTATCTTTTTTCTGGGCGTTTCTGTTCGGAATTCCGGGTATGATTTATATCTTGAAAAAGGGCAAAAGGAGCACGACGGCCGGAAACAGTCTGGAGTGAAATGGGGGAATTTGTGATCGCCTTCGAATAGGCTACATATGTTCATCCACTCCCGCGGCTACTCCCACCGCATCAGCGCGATACCTCCCCGGTCCGGGCCAAGCACACGCTCACCTGCCTGATAAAATCATCGAAAACTTCAGGCCTTTCTCTCCCGGCTGAAGGGAGTGCCTCGTCGATTCTGTACGCCTCATCCTTAGCCAGTGAATAGCTCGGGTCGTTGATCCTGGGATCATCCATCAAGGCCATCAGGGCTCGATCTGTGCGCCGGCCCAAGTTTGCCGCTACCTGTGATGACTCTGTTATCAGGGACCTTATATTCTTCTTAGAATCGATGGGCCAGTAGGGACGGGTTTCAAACCCGCCCTGAGGAGTCTTGCCCGCGAGCGCCCGAAGGAAAGGATGATCCACTCGCTTCTTAACCGCTTCATTGAGCAAAAAATGCACGGCAGCTTCGAAGAGAATGTGGCGGTTCTTGAGGTAATTCTCGTTTTTCGCGGCAAATTTTCTCGGGACCCGGGTGCAAGATGAAACGAATGAGAAGCGGAAGCCTGGCGGCAGGAAAGGGTTTAGCATGATACGGTTGTGTAATGTCCTGCAGATAGTGCGTGGCCCATGCAGCAAATCGCCATCCCCAGGTACCTCTACCCCGCTGTCCATGGCAAGTCCGGCCAAGGCGAAGAAGATCTGGACCCTCTCCTCCAAGAAACTCCGGCCCAGACTCGGACGCAGGGCCATGACCAGCGGGTTCTCATGCAAGAATGCCATGTGAAATGGGGCCTGGGAACTCGGGCCGTCACCCGATCCGAAGGGGCAAGACCCGTAACCGTATTGCCCAACGGAAAAGAGGTCTTGATCCATTCCCCAGTCCGGCTCATCGGAAAACGTGCAAAAAACCTCTCTTGCCTGAATCGTCTCCTGTTGTCGGGTCTCTACGTACATCCCTCCCGGCGGCCCGCTTCGAGACGGATCATGAGGTGTGTCCGGCGATATCTCCTCCGGCGTTAGGGCCCTGACGTAATGAAGAGGCTGGCTCACATTCAACTTCAGCGCGGCCAGGAAGTCACCGGTCGTGAGAATTTCTTTGGGAATCTCAGCGACTTTGCCCCTTTTCGATGGCACGCCCTGAACTTTGCGATCCAGCAGTTCGTAGTCCCATTTCAGCAAGTTTTGCAGCGATTTTCTTGCAAGGGGCAGGAAAGCTTCCAGCGCGATGACGGGAATCGAATCGTCCAGCCGCGGAATTTTAGCGGCGCTCAATGCAGTCCGCGTTATGACGGCATGAGTGTTCCAGGAAGGCATGGAGCTATGACACTGCGGCATCTAGGTACGCCGCCAGATCTTGATCTGATTCCATACTTATGCCTAGAGATTCCTCCCACACGTATGGAGATTCCATGCACAGGTAAATCCGTGCGTCCGGAGAGTACAGGCGTATCCTGTCCGCGAGCGAACGGTACATTCTGATGCGGCGATCTACATGCAGGCGGTTTTTCCCATCCAGGCCGCGCAAGAAGCCATCATGAAAATAGGGAATTCGGCCGAAGCGCGCCCCGGCGATTTCCTTCAGATCAGGGACGAACCGCAATATTCCCATTGAGATCCATGCGATTGCCGAGGGTCTCACTAGGTCAAAAATGTTATCAATCACGCGGGCGTATGCTTCCTGCCAACTGCGGATCGGAATTATGGGATCGAAATGAAATCCGATGCGATAACCACAATCCTGTCCGCGTGCGGCCGAAGCCAGCCGCCTCTCCAACGGAGCGGCCCTTATCTCTTCTATTCTGGTGATTTCCCGGGAGTTCACGGAGAGACTCAGCACCACTCGACCCTTGGGACGCATGCCGAGCAGAGGCTCGATGAAATCCGTCTTGGTCTTTATTTCAAGGGAGGCCCCGTCCCTTCCTGAAAAAAAGTTCACAAGATCCTGCGCCAGCCCAGTTATCGGGTCAAGCGCCAGGGAGTCGGTAAATTCTCCTGTGCAGATACGATGAAAGCGCTGTGAGTCGGCCTCCAGGTGCTTATCCAGACTCCGCATGAGATCGTCAATATTGACAAAGGCCTCCAGGACCGGCCGGTTGAAGTACACTTGAAGGGCACAGTACCCGGCAGTCCATAGGACATCCTTGGCCGATGTGAAGAATTTCCAGGCCGCAGCATAGATACTGGGGAGTCCCGGGGCACGCTTTGACAAAAGCGCCCTTGTGCTTCATCAACCTCAGGACATGTTTGCCGCGACGGAGTGGGTCAGGTTCCAGCTCCAGCATACGGCTCTGTTCGGCAAACTCACTTCCGACGAGAATTTCAGCATCGGGAAGCTTTTGGATAATCTCCCGCGTTAAAGGGTATTCTTGAGCGTCCTCGTCAATCCATATTTGTTCGATGCTGAATTTCATGGGTTTATGCCGCGCGAGTACTCCATCCCAAGCTCGATCTAACAGGCGCCACTGCGACGGTATGCTGTTCGTAATTTCATCCACTTATCACCCTCCCCCTTCCCCCTCCCGTCGAGGGAGGGGTTCTGAAAACCCTCGCCCCTGGCGGGAGAGGGCAGGGTGAGCAACTGTGTTGCCTGTCAAGTTCTTTTTGACGTGTCCGATTCTTTTCGGACAGTTCAGGCAGACTCAGGGTGCCACTTCTGACCGTTTCGGACCATGCTGTTAAGGATGATCAGCATCTTGTGCATGCACGCCGTTATGGCCACCTTGAATTTCTTCCCCGCCCCGATGAGGCGGTCGTAAAAGGCTTTGATTACGGGGTTCCACTTCTTGGCTGACATCGCTGCCATATACAACACTGATCTAACCGCTCGCGGCCTCCCCAGATCCGCCGTTGGCCTCGGAACTTGCCACTGTCTTGGTTGAAGGGAGCAAGTCCACTTAAAGCCGAGATCTTCTTTCGATCAAGTGTGCCGAGTTCGGGAAGAACTGCCAGCAACGTCAGCGTTGTTACAGGCCCTACCCCTTTGACACTCTTGATGATGTTTTCCTTCTCTCGCCACTCAGGAATGTTCTTGATGAAGGTCTTCATTTCCTTATCAAGCTCAGCCAGCCGCTTGTTAAGCCAGTCGATGTGTTCCTCGAGGCTAATACGTACCCGTCGGGAAGCCACCCCTCCCAGACGGTTCTTCTCAGCCGTGAGGATGCCGATCAACTGGCGCCGACGCGTCAGGATGGCTGCCAGTTCCTGGGTTTCTGTGTCCTTTGCGGGTCGAGCCTCCGGTTCCACTTTCTGTCCATACTTGGCCAGCACCAGCGCATCAAGGGAATCGGTTTTAGCGAGTATCCCCATGGCCTTGGCGAAATCGCGGACCTGTCTGGGGTTCACTACCGCACAGCTCAAGCCTGCTGACTCAAGCGCAGCTCGCACAGGACGTTCCAAACCGCCGGTGGCCTCCATGACCACGAGAGTCGGGGATAGGTCACTGACCTTCTTAGCTAGTTGGGTCAACCCATTGCAATCATTGTCTGTGGTCCATAGTTCCAGGGTGGGGACCACCCCTACATCCAGTTTACCCTTGGAAATGTCAATACCAACTACCAGATCGGTTGATGTCATGATGCTCCATCCTTTACCCAACCTTGCGGGATGCGGGCTCTTACGGCCCAGGCAACTGTTCGGGTTGAACAGAGATGATGGACGTGACGACCCACGCTCACCCACGGGCTCAATATGTCCCCAGGGGGAAACGGTCTGCCACGTCCGTGCCAGCCCCCCTTTATCCCACGGCACTCACCCTGGCAAGTACAAGACCCCACCCCCACTCTCGCGGGTACCCCTAAGAAACCAAAGTACCTGCTACCCAATATACAAGGGGGACCTTCCGAGACGACCCACACCTGCCTTAGGATATCACCTGTGAAACGAACCTGGAAACGAGTGCATTTGGCTAACTCTGCTTGAGCGTATTCAATATCCTCTCCACTTCTTCGCGAGATTCCGTGTGAATCTCAACCGTAAATTCACGGGTCTCGAATCCCGGCGCGGGACGCACGACAATTCGTTCAGATTCGGGCAAGCCGCGAAGCCACTCTTGGAATTTCTGCTCGCTATTCACGAGTTCGGGAAATTTCCAGGACCGGATTAGCCGCCGGAATCTTGCGGCTCGCTCTGGAACGGAAATTTCCTCATCATGGATTATGGACCTGGCCTCTTCGTCGGACAGAAATTCCAGGATCGGTTTTCCATGAAAGACCGAGAGGTCGGAAAGGTGACCGATCACCTCAGCCGTTTTGTTGGCGTTCATTCCAAGCGCCGTGGCCAATTCCAGGAGCGCGACTTGATCTTCCGACGACAATGCAGAGAGCGCAAAAGCGGTTTTTTCTTGGATTCGACCTAGAGAAAGAGCCTGCAACACCGGATGCACCAATCCCCCAACTGCTCTCAACCGTTCGAGTCTGGGTCCCCTGGCGGGGACACCAAGCAAGGGCAGAAAATCATCAGCAACAACTTCTCTTGGAATCAGATCGAGCAGTCGCCTCACCACAGCAGCCGTACAGGCCGTGTCGAATGTCCTGTGACCCAGGTTATCCCACAGAGCCAGGACAAAGCCCTCAGCTTCTGACATCCGATCCGATACAATTTTCACGTCGGTGTAAGACAGGCCCAGTTGCAGCGCGGCTTGCAAGCGGCGCCTGCCCAGCACAGGGATCAGTCTGCCGCGCGCTAGCTCGTGCACTAACGGCGGGTTTAATATTCCCACAGTATTGATGGATTTTACCAGTGGGTCCAAACTGGCAAAACAAGGAATGTAGTAGGTCCTATCTCCCAGGTCAATCTCGTGAGGGTCAAAACGGGCCGTTCTGGTATTTCCGAGCAGTTTCAAGATAAGTTTCAGCCTCGAGTTTCTTGCCTCTTTTTATACACCCAGAAGCGACGATATGGCACTTCCGGACCAATTCCCGGACCGCTGCCCCACGATAATGGGAGGGCAGGGCCTGGTTTTCGAGGATCTTGAGTATCGCACGGATCCTGAAGCGATCAATAGCCGGTGTAGTTTGCGAAAGCTGGTCTGCTCTTCCTCCATGCTTGATCACCAAACTTTCCGGCACAAAAGCCACGTGGTGAAACGCGGTAATCCGAAGCCACAGGTCGTAATCCTCAGCGGCCGGGAGATCCTCATCGAACCATCCTACGCGGTCGATCAACGAGTGGGAAATCACTACGGAGGACGGGCTTATGAGGCACCTTTCAAGCGCCCTAGGAAAGAATCGGCCACCTTGCTTGAGATGAATCCCCTTTTGAGGAAGCTCTTCACCGTTTCGTAGCCAGATCTCATTCGTATGGCAGACAAAATCAGGGTTCCTGCCATCGAAAAGGGCCGTCTGCCTGGCAAGCTTATCTGGCAGCCACTCATCGTCGGAATCGAGAAACGCCAGAAGAGCCCCTGTGGACCATTTGATACCAAGATTGCGGGCCGCGGAAACTCCCGCGATTATTCTGGACCAGCGCTTTTAGCTTGCCATCGAAAGCTTCCAAAAGATGGGTCGTGGAATCGCTTGAGCCGTCGTCCACAACAAGCAGCTCGAAATCACAAAACGTCTGCGCGAGCACGGAGCGAATTGCCCGCTGCACCACGGAAGCTCTGTTATATGTTGGAATGATGACGCTGACCAGAGGCACGACAAACCTTCCGTATAGAGAAGCGTCGAGTCGTTTCGCAGGCATACGAGTTAGCGATCAAACGATGAACCGTCCAAGTCCAGCACGGATCTGACAAAGCCCAGATCCGTGGCACCCAGAACCTGACATTGGTCGGACGCTGGGTGCCACTGACCTAAGCGCCATTCGAGGCGCCAGGTCAGTGGCGGTTTTGCTATCAACCGAATCTCACTGTTTCGGAGCGAACTCGTATCAATCATAGCTGTCTCGGCTATCGCGGGCAAGTGGAAGGCGGCCCCAAGCCGCAAGCAACTTATTCTCAAATGCTCCTTATTTCCTAAAAGTCCACCCCGGGTAAGTTTCCTTCATAAAAAACGTGCTTGCGACTGCAATAACGGATGCCGCCAAAAATGCCAGGAGCATCGCTCGATAGCCGTCCAGAGAGTATGCTCCAGTCGCGGCTTTGGGGTACGCATCCAAGAGCCGGCCGACAAGGGGCTGAAAAATGGCCCCGCCCAAGAATGGGAAGAGATTCACCGTGCCTACCGAGGTGCCCGCGATTCCAACGGGAAACAATTCCTTGGTAGTGGTGAAGCCGATTACCGCAATGGCCGCGGAGGTGATCGAAAAGACCAAAAAGACCACATAGAGCCAGAATCGGGAGAGATCCTGAGGGAATATGTTGAGCAAGAGGAGTTCTAGAAACAGCACAGTTGAAGCCAGTGCGAGGACCTTTTTTCGGCTGTGGAATACCCTGTCGGATAGGAAACCCACCAGAGGGCTCCCTATGATCATACCCACCGCAATCATATTGAGAATATGGCCGGCCTCTGCCCGATTCATCCCGTACACATGAATGAGGTACGGCCCGGCCCACAGACCTCCGAAACTGAAAAAGATCCCATCGACGAAGAAGAACCAGACCGCAATGGGCCAGAAGTGCCTTTCCGTAATAACGCGGCGGGCCCCTTCCCAGAGCGACAAGACTATCGGCGGTGCAGATGCACCTGGGCCTATCTGATCTATTTCGGCAATGGACGGCCACCCCATGTCCTGTGGCCGGTTCCTGACGAAGAGCCACACAAGTATGGCTATGACGAATGTGCCTGCTGCTATGATCTCAAAGGAGGCGCGCCAGCCCACCCATCCGGTCATCTGCGCCAAAGGCGTCGCGGCGGTAAGTGCACCCAATCCTCCCATTGTGATCAGGATCGCGGTCATAAAGGGGAATTCTCGGATCCTGAACCATTGGGAAAGGATCTTCATGGTCGATATGAACACCATGGAGACTCCCAAGCCGACCATGACCCGCGCGGCAACGGCAACATCCACAGCCGGTGCCAGTCCAAAGATCAGGCTCCCCAACGCGGCAATGAAGAGAAACGAAGTGACAGTCTTGCGGGGGCCGAGAGAATCTGCAAGAAGACCCGCGGGCAACTGCATGAACGTGTAGGGGTAGAAGTACGCGGATGCAAGAAGCCCCATGAACCCTCCGGAGGTTCGGAAGGTTGTCTGGAGGTCCACCGCGACAACCGCGGGGCACATCCTGTGGAAGTATACAAAGACGTACCAGACAGCCATGATCCCGAAGATCAGCCATCGATAAGCAAAGACCTTGCCGGCGGGATCTTCATCCATGTCCTTCTCTTTCGATGATGGGTTCCGGAATTTGGCCGAGCCAACAGCAGTAGTTGCCAGAGTATCAGATCACGGGCGGTATCAAAAGAATCTTCGGGACCAGATATGCCAAAACGTCCATTAGCTTCGCACGTTGCAAAACGGGACTCGTACCTGTACCGGAGTTTTTGTCCTATTTACCTGAAAATGCCGCACTCCGTTTAGAGCATGGCATTTTCAGCCAAAACCCCGGATCCGCCCAGGTGCGGGTGCGAATTGCGGGCAGGGCGGCACTTCGACTTCAGACATTTTTGACATAGGCGTCTCTCCTGGTATATTCTCTAGTGCAATTCTGTCGCTCTTAAAGAGACCTTACGATGCTCAAACCTTTTCTGCGCGTGCTCACCCTCGAAGAGGCCAGGGAACTCCTTAGGAAGTTCAGCCACCTGGACGCAGAGCGCGTTTCTATTCTGGACGCGCTTCACCGCGTGCTCGCCGAGCCCATAAAGGCGCAGGAGGATGTGCCCTCGTTTGACCGTTCCACAATGGACGGGTTCGCGGTGCGCTCGGTCGACACATTCGGGGCGACTGAGACCTCGCCGGCGCTGTTTCATGTGGCTGGTGAAGTGCCTATGGGGGAAGTCCATAATCTCAAATTGAAAAAAGGGGAGACAGTGCGCATTTGGACCGGAGGTGCGCTGCCCGCGGGCGCGGACTCGGTCGTAATGGTCGAACACACTGAAGAACTCGATCAGAATACCGTCGAAATCCTCAAAGCTGTGGCCCCATTCGATAATGTGGTCCGTAAAGGAGAGGATTTTAAGGCTCGCGAAACTTTGCTGACGGCAAGGCATCGGCTTCGGCCGCAGGATCTGGGTTTGCTAGCTGCTATGGGCGCTAAGACCGTGGCAGTCTATAGCAAACCCTCGGTCGCTATCATAAGTTCCGGTGATGAGGTCGTGCCCATTGAAGACGAGCCCCCTGCGGGCTGCGTAAGAGACATCAACCGCTATACGTTGAGTGCCATGATCCAGGAAGCCCATGCGAATCCCGTCTGGATAGGGATTGCTCCCGATAAGTTGAATGCGCTCTCTGCGCTGATAACAAAGGCTCTAGTCTCAGCCGATGTTGTGGTGATTTCGGGCGGCAGTTCCATGGGGAGCAGAGATCATGTGATGGAAGCTATACAGGCCCACGATGATTCGGAGATCCTTCTCCACGGCGTTTCCGTGTCGCCGGGCAAGCCGCTGATTCTCGCCAGAGTGGGCTCACGACCTGTGGTAGGCCTCCCCGGCCATCCCGTATCGGCCATGGTATGCTTCGAACAATTTGTCGTCCCCATCCTCCGCCGACTGGAAGGGGAGGACGTGGTAACTCCGTACTTGCGAAAAACTTTCCAGGCATTTCTCAGCCGAAATGTCGCTTCCAGAGAAGGAAGGACTGATTTTGTGCGGGTCAGGCTTCAACACAAGGATGACAAAATAGTGGCCGTTCCTGTCCCGGGCAAATCAGGGATGATCTCAGCGATGGTTCGCGCACACGGCTTCATTCGGATCGAAGCCGATTGTGAGGGACTGTACAGGGGGGATCAGGTTGCCGTCCATCTCTTTGCCGACTGGATCGAGGAATCCCTTGAGAAGAAACATTTATCTGGACATGAAGTCGCCGGAGGAGGCTCTGGCGATCTTTTTGCAACGTCTGAACAGGAAAAGCTTTCCAGGCACTGAGACCGTACGAGTCATTGAAGCCAGGGGCCGAATAACCGCTGCGCCGGTTTATGCCAGGCTTTCTTCCCCTCATTTTCATACCGCTGCTATGGACGGGTTTGCGTTGCGCGCAGAGGCCACATTCGGCGCGGGGCCGGATCGTGCGATCTCGCTACGGATAGGCCGGGATTCCTGGCCCATCAATACGGGACGGCCAATGCTGTCGGACACCGACGCGGTAATAATGATAGAGAACGTCGACTTCCTGGACGACGAGACCTTCGAGATCGAGCAGGCACTGGTCCCCTGGGAAAATGTGCGCCGCGTCGGGGAAGACTTTGTTGCTTCCGAGATGATCTTGCCCGGCCACCATCTCGTCTCCGCCTATGAACTGGGAGCATTAACTGCCGCCGGCGTGTTTTCACTGAAAGTAATTGAAAAACCTCGCGTACTGCTTGTCCCGACCGGTTCGGAATTGGTGTCCGGCGAGGCCCTTGGGGAAAGAGAACCATCGGAGAACGAGTCGTTAGAATACAATACAATCATGCTCAAGGGGCTTGTCGAAGAGGCTGGCGGGATCGGGATTCGCACTCCCATCGTGCGTGACGAGTATGAAGTGGTGAAAGCGGCTATCATTCAAGGCGTCCGATCGGATGCGCACCTCGTAGTGATAAATGCAGGGTCTTCCGCGGGGAGCGAAGACTACACCGCGGCAGCGATAAAGGAACTCGGTGAAGTTTTGGTTCACGGCGTGGCCATGATGCCGGGTAAGCCAACAATTCTCGGCATAGTGGACGGAAAGCCGGTTATCGGCAACCCAGGTACCCGGTTTCGGCTGTTCTCTCCTTCGAGACGTTCGGAATCCCGGTACTGGAGGTGATGCAGGGGCTTCCGCACCACAACAGGCCGGCTATAAGCGCGGTCACAGCCAGAAAAATACCGTCAAAGGTGGGCCGGGAGGAGTTCTTTCGGGTAAAGCTGGGAAGGGTAGGGGAACGTGTTGTGGCTGCACCGCTCCCCCGCGGAGCCGGTTCCATTACCTCCCTCACAAAGGCCGACGGCATAATCCGCATTCCTGCGCGAAGTGAGGGAATAGAACAGGCTGTGCCGGTACAGGTGGAACTCCTGCGGCATCCTGCGAGGATCGATCGCACGGTGGTTGTCATAGGAAGCCATGATCTTACTCTGGACCTGCTTGCGGACGAGCTTGTGCCTCATAATGTGTTTCTTTCATCGAGTCACGTCGGAAGCCTCGGAGGCTTGCTGGCGCTGAAGAGCCACAGTGCGCATTTTGCCACCTCCCACTTACTCGACCCCCAAACCGGTGCGTATAACTGGTCGTACATTCGGAAGTACATTCCGGAGATTCCCGTAAGGGTATTCCACGGGTGCATGCGGGAGCAGGGTTTCATAGTCCCCAAGGGGAATCCCAAATCCATTCGAGGGTTTGAAGACCTGCTGCGGGACGATGTTACTTTTATCAATCGGCAGGCTGGAGCCGGGACAAGGGTGCTACTCGATTACCACCTTGATCTCCTGGGTTTGGATCCCGAAAAGATCCGCGGTTATCAAATGGAGGAATACACCCACACTTCCGTCGCTGTTGCGGTGCTTTCCGGCGTCGCTGATGTGGGTATGGGCGTTCTTGCCGTGGCACGGGCCCTGGGGCTCGACTTCGTGCCGGTCGCCACCGAGCAGTACCGATCTGGTGATCCCGGAGGAATTCCTTGGCGATGAAAAGATTATTTCGCTTTTGGAGATTATGAGAGGGGAGACTTTCAAAAAGCGAGTGCTCGCCCTCGGTGGATACGGAGTGGATCGAACCGGCGACGAGATACCCCCACCTGATTCAAAATAGACAAACTTTTACCGCAGAGATCGCTGAGGCCGCAGAGGATTCTGTTGTCTCTGCATTCCCCTCAATTGAAACATGGAGCACTCGTATTTGTAACCTCCGCGAGACGCGGGGAAGACGATTCTGGTCTAGCTGGCTTCCCTTAGGGCCAGTTTGCGGTGGACGCAACCCTGTTTTCACCTCTGCGTCCTCTGTGCACTCTGCGGTAAAAGCTATCTTCCGCTGAATGATCACGAAAATGTCCTGCCGGCGCCTCGGACGATTTTTTTCCGGAACCGTCTCCATCAACTGGTGTCTCATCCGATAACACCTACCTAAAATATGATTTGCTGTTGAGAGGCCCAGTTGTTCCTACCATGCACGTGGGCCTTTCGTTTTTTTGGGCCCCAATCGAGGAATAAAGCCCAACTCCAAATGTTTCATTCGGCCAATCGAGGTAGGACCGCCGGTTACCCGACGGCCCCCTCACGGATCCCGGCGTGCGGTATTCTCGCACCGGGCTCTTCAGGGCTGCTCGCTTCCGCATTGTGATGCTATTCCCCGCAGTGAGGTTGGCATGAGAAACCCCGGTTCAGCAGACCGGCTCATGTTTCCTTTGCGGGCTACGCAGCCCTGTCGCTCCCTTCCCCATGTGGTCGGTTCCCCCGCCTCGGAGTACGATGGAGCGATCTGACTCCCCATGATCCGCCAGGCGCCCTTCGTTTCTTGCGTCGGAACACCCTACCCTCTTATGAGGGAGACCATGGGGCCTCCCAGGTTCCTGGCATCTCTCTTCCTGCGTGCCACGCTCTCTGACCCCGGCAGGCCCTCCAGGATCTCACCAGTAACGATCCTCTTGTGTTGGCTTCCGGTTTGCTAACACCGTCGCCACCTGCTCTAATGACGTAACGAGGCTGAATCGCTTAAGGGAGTGCGGTCTCCCCTGCGGCCCACAGGATTCTCTGTGTACGCTTCGGATATTTCGTTCGTTTGCCCTAAATTGCATCCTCCTAATATCCGCAACACTCGATACGGGTGGCTGGTTAGGCCTTACCCGACAGGGACTCTCACCCTGAAAGAGATGCCAAGCTTGGCCTGGCGCACTAGCGATTATCAAAAATATGGGTTGCCAAAGATTTTGACTGCTTCGAGAGTGGGACATGCCGTCATTCGCACGAACGCGTGAATGACATCGAAGCGCTCTTGGGATGCGTTTCTCTATGGCTTCCGCTGTGCTACGCGGGCTGCAATTGCTTGACAAAATGTGGATGTTTGAAACACAGTTTCTTCAGAAATCCATCAAAGGGAGGAGCGAGTCATGACAACGGGAACGGAAACAACTAAGCTCAACCCCGGGCAAGAAGTCTTTGGGGAGGTGCGGGGAAACTGGGGCTGGCTTCTGGCTCTCGGGATCGTCTTCGTGATCCTGGGATTCATCGGACTGGGAATGACATTCGCCGTTACAATGGCGAGCGTCCTCATGTACGGAGTCCTTTTGCTGATCGGCGCGGGCGTTCAGTTCGTTGATGCAGCCAAGTGCAAGGGATGGAAGGGCATCATCTGGCATGTGCTCATCGCCTTGCTCTATGCAGTCGCGGGTGTTGCAGTGATTGAAAATCCTTTGGCAGCCTCGGCGATCCTCACACTGATGCTCGCAGGGGCGCTCATCGTTGTCGGCCTGGCGAGGGCTATTATGGCCTTTCAGATGCGAGCCGTCAGGAATTGGTTTTGGCCGCTTTTGGGTGGACTGGTCTCCATCATCCTGGGAGCCATCATCATGGCCCATTGGCCGGTGTCGGGACTTTGGATAATAGGACTCTTCGTTTCAATAGAATTGATCGTGAACGGCTGGTCTTACATCTTTGTCGCACTGGCAGCCAAGAAGGCCTGAAGCCGTTTCGCCTTCAGGCTCATGTCATAGGAGTTCGCCGGGAGATAGACAAGCCTGGTGCCACGGATGTGCCGAAGCGCATCCGTGGCACCAATCGTTCCCCATTTTATGGTAAAATTCGCTCAGAACCCTCTGGAGGTCATCGCCAATGATTGAATCTACTGAAACTTGCGCGGCGAAGATATTCAGTCGGCTGTGGACCGAGCCGCCGGCAACAAAGAACGAGTAAAGGTTGTTTGCGGCGGCCGGGAGATCGCCGCTGTTATTCCTCTGGAGGACCTGGAATTACTCGAGGAACTCGAAGACCGGTTGGATGTGCTGGAGGCGCTTGAAGCAATTGCAGAAGCTAAGCAGGAGGGGGGCATCATACCTTGGCGCGAGTTATCCCTTCCCTGCAAGAAATCGCTTAGCGATAAGTTTCTGATGCTATTTCAAGAAAGAGGTTCGCCCCGTATACCTCGTTGTCCAACCCCTCATCACTTCGCAATGCCGCAAATTCTCCACTCCCGTCCTGCAGCTCAACGCATAAATTAGCCGCATCGGTCCCATGAACCGTTGCAGACCATCGCTGGTAGAATACCCAGTAAAGAGGTAACCATCCAACGCGGTCAGCCATGTCAGACTCATCTTCGACAGCAGAAAATGTAAACTGCTATTGAATCAATAAGTTACAGAGACACTACAGAAGTTTGGCACTACAAGAATGAGGGTTGCGTTGGTGAGGGAGGTTCGGGTTGGGGCGGAGTAGGTCCGATGAGTGACACCGTTTCCGGAGGTCGCAGGCCCGCAGCCTTGAAGGCGTGGTAGCTTGATCCTGACATCTGGGTGCGCAGTCGATACCGATTCCCCTCCAGATCGATGACCAAGCTCTGGACCTGGGCGAGGTCCCTCATGAGGTCCGGCCAACAGACCTCGGTCTTGCGTTCATCCAGGCGTCTACGCAAGTCCACTTCCAGACGCAGAGCCAGAAAACTTGCCGCGATGTGGCCGATGGACGTGTACGGACAGCGGTGATAGAGGGGGCGGACCTCAAGGGTGGACTTCTGCTCCCGAAAGGTGCGCTCAACCCGCCAAAGACTCTTGTACGTGAGGGCTACCTCATCCGCGGGCAAGTCGGTGTTGGTGGTCAAGACAAACTTGCCGTCCAGCCTGGCGTCGGCTTCCACTGCCTGGGGGTTGATGGAAACACTCTCCTTATCTACCTTCAGGAAACGAGCATATCCCCGGTTACCCACAAGTGCCTTGGGCCCGTTCTGTGCAAGCGTCTTGGTAAGCTTCTCGATCATCGCCTCCCGATCAGCCTTGTCTTTCACCGCCTGACTCGGGTTGCGGCATACAACGTATCTGCGATCACCCACGCGGACTTCCTTCACTTCCAGGTTGTCTTTGACCGTCCGGTATCGACCGGCCCGAGCCAGGACCTCCTCGCTGACCTCCTTCTGGCGCCGCATCTTGCATCCGAGCACGTACTGAAACGGAGCCTGTTCGTCATCGGTCAACAGCTTGATGGTGTCCTTGGAGATCATGCCCCGGTCAGCCACCACCACGACCTTACGGATACGCAATCGTCTGCGCAGCCTGTCGACCATCTTCTCCATGGCGCGAACATCCGCGGTGTTGCCGGGGAACACCTCCCACGCCACGGGCCACCCTTGAGCGTTCACCACCACGCTGAGCACTACCTGAGGTAGATCAGGACGATGATGCCGAGAGTAACCCCGTTTGAAAAGCTCCGTCTCCTCAGATCGATAGACGTACAGGCTCGTGGTGTCGATGAACATCACATCGAAGTCCTGGCTGAACAGGTCCCGATCCTTCCAGGAAAGCTCCATCTCCATCTCCGATCGTACCTCGGCCAGGAACAAGGCACTGCGGTAGAAGTGCTGAAGCGCCAGATCCTCCATGCCGGGAGCCTCCACCGTCGCGACCCATTGGGAGCCTTGAAGATCCGATCCCGGCGCACAGAGCCTCTGCAAGGCCATCGCGAAGCAAGCTCGCTCCACGTCAAACTCGAACCTACGGTCCTGGGAGAACCTGTGGATGACCTCGGGGATACCTTGCTGCTCCCACAGCCGTCCGAATACCAGTGCAGGCCCCCATTGCCGGGATGCATGGGCTTGAATGTCAGGCCGCCGCGTTGCCTCTACGACGCGCAGTTTCTCACTGAATTTGGCCAAGCTTCGCAACAACCCATCCACTTCTCCGGACGCAAGAAGTTTTTCCGCACGTCCGAGGGTCGCAATCACTTCCTGACGCACTTTATCGCCGTCGCGGTACGACCGGACGATTTGGAGGTACTCGTATTCGCTTCCATTCTGGACACTACGTTTCTTGCGCACGAACATGGGGGCATTATGCTGAGCAAAGTTCTACGTATCAAGTAAATTCTCCCGACCCCTCACTATTTTAGGCACTACATTTTCAACTCCCAAAAATGTGGCACCTCGTAATCTCAATATGTTACCGACTGCCCCAACATGGTGCAGCAATGATATCGGGATGTTATGGCGGCCCAGAAAACCAACACTGTCGAAGATGAGTCAGGGATATTTCCAGGGCCTTCGAAGAGATTGTGCCATTTTGGATGCCTATTATTCTTTCGTTTGAGCCTTTGGTATTCCGCCTCCGTGTCTTTGAAAAGGTCGCTTTTCAAAAGACCTCGAAGGTCATTTACCTCGGAGGTACTTTTGTTTCTTGGCTTCATCAAACTATCAGACCAGTAGCGCAGTTGCTCCTTGGCTTTTATTTGAAACTGCTTGCCTTTGCCCGTAGAGGGATCCAGGATCTCTTTTGCTTTGATTTCCTGGTGGATATACGCACAAAACCAGGCCAAAGAGCGTTTCTCGTATTCGGCCTGATGGATATATTTAAGGGCCAAGAGAGATTCCAGTATGCTTCTCAGAAGCGGCAATATTGGTGAGCATGTCCTCGCCAGTTTAAGAATTCCCACCCCATCCGCCATTCGAATGATGTGCAGGTACAAGGCGAGCGAGGGAAAGTCCACGCCACCGGGACACGCGCACTCGTTGCGACTCTCCCGGAACGTCTTCTCGGCAAGACAAACGGTTTCTTGAAGATCTCGAGTGCTCTCAGTATCAGCTATGTTCATTGTCTCAGAACTCCACTACGATCATTTTCTCGATCAGTCTAAAGATGGTGGGACGCGGTGAACCAAATGAACCGCATCGCCCGCGGAATAGGAACTTACAAGTGATATTCCCCGATCACCGTATACCGGAGCCCCTGGACGCCTGCTGGCACGTGATTTCTCACAACGAATCTTCCCGGGGCGCCGTTCATCACGCGGAACTGGTGATGCAAGGATGTTTGTTGCCAGGATTGAATCCGGAGAGTAACTCTAACGACCACGATTACGCTGAAATAGTGGCTACGTAAAAGCAAATTGACAAAAAGGGTCCGGACGATCCTTGATTTCCTCCCAGTCAAAATCGTAGAGTTCGTCCTCTGTCCACGTGTCTGGGGGCACAACTCCAAAGATATCCCCCGCAGTGGAAATGGTCGTGTTATTCACACTGAGCCTATAATCGTAAAGTGACGAGGGAAGGCCTGAAGAAAATACGAACTGGGAGAACAAGATGACATAGAGGCCAGTAATGGCATTTAACACATTTTCTAAAGAAGCTTCCTGGAAATTTTTATTTCTGTCATGCTTGACCAAATTGTAGGATTGGTACCAGGGCAAGACGTGAGTTCCAGTATTCCAGTCATGGAAGGGTTTCAGTGCCTTTTTCGGATACCAGACCAGGAGGGAGACAGCGTAGTCTCCCAATCGAGAAGAGGTATTAATCTTAAAATAGTCTGTTATGTTGGGATTTCCACTGCACCTGTATCCGTTGCCGTCTAGAATTCGTTTGCAGTTTGTTTCGAACTCTGTGGCAGACTCTCAATAGCAACTCGTATGTCCGGTGCGAATATGTGCGTATGTTGTTGTCAGTAGGCTCAACATATTCAAAGAGTCGGAGAAGATCTTTTTCGACAAGCTTATAAGCGCGCCACAGTTCTTGTCGGTCGTTTGCATATTCGGGGTGTCCAGGGAACTCTTCTTCCCAGTCCTTTTGGTAAGGGTACGCTGTGCCCTTGATCTCCTCGAAGTCCCGGGAAAAAGGTCTTATTATTCGGTAGTATGGCCTAGGAATTCCCATTTAGCTGAATTATGCGGTACGACTAACATCTTAAGCGTTCGGGGGCGTAATGGATCATCCTATGGTTCTCCGGAACACAAGAAAGCCCCCGCTCTGCCTTACGTGAACTCTTGGAAACAAGAGTACCACGACTTGCTTGAAAAAAAGACATTGTCACATTCTATAGACCTCTGCATTGACTTCTGCACTTAAGCGAAATAGGGAATGGCGCTCATTACAGAAGCGGGGTTACCTTGAAATCGGTTGAACCGTCGAGTCAGGGCTTCCTTGAGATCTTGCAGCTTCGGAAAGAACTTGTTGTGGGTGATGGCCCTCTTGGTTTTCCTCCAGATGTACTCGACTGCATTGAGTTTCGGTGAATAGGCAGGGAGGAAATGGAGTTCAATGAGATGTTCCTTGTCTTTGAGCCACTCCCAGACTTTCGGCGATTTGTGATACGGTGCGTTGTCGGTGATAAGGTGGATCTTGATTCCGCGGTGGTACCCGACGAGTTGGCTGAGAAATTCGATGAACGTCTCTGCGTTGAACACCTTTACGAAGCGAGAATGCCACTGTGGCTTGGCACCGATCCTTACTGCGCCCATGACTTTGATGCTCTTGCGGACAGGAGGAGTGAGCACGTGGATTCCGATACCGACGAGTGCCCATGTCCTGATGACAGTGCCGGCCTGCTGAAACACCGCTTCGTCCTGATAGAGCACTACGCCTCGTTCCTTTTTGGCTTTTTTTTAATGGCCGGAAGTTCTTCGAGCCGCCAAGTCTGCTGGGCCTTTTCATCGGCTTTTGACAACTTTTTCCCTGGATACTGCACGGAGAATCGCAGCCCATGAAGTATTTTCCCCATGTGGTCAGGATGGTATGAGACACCGAACAAGTCTCTTACCAGCTTGACGATAATCGGAGTGGTCCAGACACCGGTATCCAGACCAGCTTCCGGAGGACCTGCTGCAATGATGCGTGACAGTTCAGCCTTTTGCTCGTCGGTCAGCCGAGATTTTGCGCCCTTGAAAGGCCCTTTTACCAGTCCCGGGATTTTCCTTGCTAGATACCGGTGAATCCAATCCTGAAGGGTTCGCCGTCCAACCCCGATAACTTGTGCCACGTCCGTCTCTCGATTGCCTTGAGTGACCAACAGTAAAGCTTGAATCCGCAGACACATGTCGAGGTCCTTTTGAAATCGTGCATCCTGATAACGGGCCATTAAATCCTTCCGCTCAGGCTCCGAAAGTCTCAATCCAAGTTTCGGCATCGGTTGTCCTCCCAAGAGACAGGTTTGAGAGGCTCAATATCAAATCGTAGGTCACGTGTAGCGTTCTTTCTCCACATTGCTTAGAACAAAATGGTAACCTTCTCGGCACGTAAGTTAATGCAGGGG
>CAWHDO010000019.1:0-76489 GCA_963828085.1 uncultured delta proteobacterium | reverse complement strand
TAGCGACACATATTTGTTCAACAGGCTGATATTATGGCAGTTAGTAGCATTTTGCGCTTGCATTGAACAGCCGTTCCATCGTATATTTCTCTTACAAATCGGATGCTTATTCAAGGGGACAGGTCCATGAAAGTAACATTTGCTCAGGTTGATAGAGAAACGCTCTACTTGTTGCCGCCATCGATTCAGGACTGGTTGCCGGAAAAGCATCTCGCCCGCTTTGTGGTCGAGATTGTAGAGCAAATCGACCTGCGGCATCTGAAAGCATCCTATTCTGGCCGTGGCTCACAGCCGTACAACCCGGAGATGTTGGTGGCGCTTCTGTTTTACGGATATGCCACGGGAGTCTTTTCAAGTCGGAAGCTGGAGCGCAGCACATATGACTCGGTGGCTTTCCGCTACATCGCTGCCAACAGCCATCCCGACCACGATACGATTGCCGACTTCCGCAAGCGGTTTCTGCCCCAGTTGACGAAGATATTTGTGGAGATACTCGGTATTGCCCACCAGATGAAGGTCCTAAAGCTGGGCAAGGTCAGTATCGATGGGACGAAGGTTGAAGCCAACGCATCCAAACACAAGGCGTTAAGTTACGGCCATGCTTGCAAGCTGGAAAAGCAGCTTGAGGCAGAGGTGGCTGAATTGCTCCAAAAGGCTGAATCCGCCGACAACGCTGATATTCCTGATGGCATGGACATTCCTGCTGAACTTTCGATCCGCCAGGAGCGCATCAAGGCAATCAAGGAAGCCAAGGCCGAGATCGAGCGGCGTGCGGCAGAACGGTATGCTGAAGAACAAAAGGCATATGAGACCAAAATTGCCGAGCGAGCCAGGAAAGAACAAGAAACCGGTAAAAAGTCCGGTGGTAAAACACCGCAGCCGCCAACTGCCGGTCCAACGGCAAAGGACCAGGTTAATCTGAACGACAGCGAATCACGCATCATGCCGACATCCGGGGGCGGCTTCGAGCAAGCCTACAACGCCCAAGCCGGTGTGGACACGGAAACCCTGCTGATTGTTACCACTCATGTGAGCCAAGCTCCTAACGACAAGCAAGAAATGGAACCGGCCCTGACCAACCTGAAGCGGTTACCACAAGCGCTTGGAACCGTTACCGAGATCCTCGCGGATAACGGCTTTTTCAGCGAAGACAACGTAACACTGTGCGAAGAGAATGAGGTCACCTCTTACATAGCGGTCAAGCGAGAAAGCCACCATCCTTCGCTCATGGAGCGGTTCCAAGAACCGCCGCCCTTGTCTGATGCCGCCAACGCCGTGGACACCATGAAGCATCGGCTCCGAACAAAAGCAGGCAAAGCCGTTTATGCAATGCGCAAGAGCACCATCGAGCCTGTCTTTGGCATCATCAAGTCGGTCATGGGCTTTCGCCAATTCCTCTTACGCGGGTTGGACGCAGTGAAAGGCGAATGGGATCTCGTTTGTATCGCCTTTAACCTCAAAAGGCTCTACGCCTTGACAAAATAGGTTCAGGACGAGCAAAAACAACCGAATCCGGACGGTTCGCAAGTCTTTTGGGGTTGGAATTTCGGCCTGTCTCCCTTTCAGCTGGTCCGAACCGGTGCATTGCAGCAGTTTTATGAAAACACCGGTCGGAAATTATGGATGACTTCAATTCCCAGTCCGACAGACTCCTAGAGGACGTGTTCCGGCTCGATAGGGAAATCTTTGGGGCGGACAGAAGCCTGCTCCTGCGGTCTCTAGCTGAGGCCGCGCCGGACTTCGCTTTGGTAGCCAGTGAAGGGGCAGGAATCGACGGATACACATTCGGCCGACATGGTTCGCTTGCCGACCACCTTGGGCCCTGGATGGCTCGTAACGAAGACGTGGCCGCCACACTGCTGGACGAGTTCCTACGGCGCTCAGGGAGAGAACTCGTGTTTGTCGATTGCTTGCGTGGAAATCCCTGGGCCGTGTCACTGGTCAAGGCTCGCGGCTTCGAGGTCCAGCGGCCCCTGACTCGGATGTTCCGGGGTACGAACAACCATCCGGGGAGGCCGGGAGCCGCTCTGCGCCACCCTCGGCCCTGAGTTCGGATGAACGTGCAATGCAAGTTGGCTTTCAAAGCAGGAAGAATCGGGGAGGACCTTCTTGTAAGAAGGTCCTCCCCGAACCCCTCTCCAAGAAACTTCTAGCCTTTGCCGGAATGCTCATTTCTCCTTCGCAGAAATGACGATTCCGGCAAGTGTTAGAGTTTCCTGCAGGGGCGTCGGGAAAGCCTCTTTACAAATACGGTTCCCCTGATTCTTCTGGGTTTGAAAGCAAATTCCTGCTCGCCACTCCATAAGGACTTAAGCCATGAGCTACAAGATCGATTTTGGGTCTATTCCGTGGGAAACGCCCATGAAGGGCATCCGTCACAAAGCAATGAGCCAAGGCGACAAGCAATTGCGTCTGGTTGAATATACCAAAGACCTTGAGCCTCACTGGTGTGAAAAAGGCCATATCGGTTATATTCTTGAGGGCCGGTTCGAAATAACATTTGAAAATGAACGACTCGTATACAATCCGGGAGACGGGGTCTTTATCCCATCCGGTAGCGAGCACAAGCATATGGGGCGGGTGCTTTCAGATGTAGTCAGAGTGGTATTTGTGGAAGAGGCATAGATGCTGGGGGCATCTCTTTTTCGGTGTTGCAACAGCTTCGAGACCAAATGCTCCGATTTCGGACAAAACAAACGATTCCTCTTAAATTTGCCAGTCCTGGCTTTGCGTCTGATCTGCAATGCCAGGGTTGCAAGGATAGTGAATGGGTTTAATTTTTGAATGGGACAAAAGAAAAGCGGCCACGAACCTAAAGAAGCATGGTGTGTCTTTTGCAGAAGCGGCCTCGACTTTTGGAGATACCTTGTCTTTGACCATTCCCGATCCGGATCACTCGGACGAAGAAGATCGATTTGTTTCTGCTCGGGGTGTCTCAACGGGGTCGAATGTTGGCCGTTCCCCATACGCCGCGGGGTGATTGTATCCGTATCATAAGCGCACGTCTGGCTACACGGAGAGAGAGGAAAACTTATGAAGAAGGCTAAAGGTTCAGAACCTGATATGCGCCCTGAATATGACTTCCGGGGAGGTGTCCGCGGGAAATACGCCAAGCGTTTTTCCGAGGGAAGCAACGTAATCGTGCTCGACCCGGATGTAGCATCCATTTTCCCCGATTCCAAATCCGTCAACGATGCGCTTCGTGCAATAGCCAAGATCGCGAAGCAGCAGATCAAGCATGTGTCCGGTTAGGTGCTTTGGACACACTATCATTGAGCATCGTGTAGAGGGTCAAGTAGGAAATGGTCAGTGAATATCGCTACGAGGTCATCATCTACTGGAGTGATGAGGATCGGGCGTTCATTGCGGAGGTCCCGGAGTTGGCCGGCTGCGCGGCCGACGGGTCCACGTATCAGGAGGCAGTAGCCAATGTGCAGACCATCATTGAAGAATGGATAAAAACGGCACAGGAGTTGGGCCGTCCTATCCCGGAACCCAAGGGTAGGCTGCTTTCAGGACAAAAGGGTATCATGTATGAAAAAAACGGAATGTAAGCAAGTCTGACTGCGCAACACACTATATGACAGATCAATTCCTAAATACCCTGGATGATGTTCGCAAGGTCTTGAACGGTAGCACTTCTCGTCATGAACGTTCAAATATCGGGCAGTTCTTGACGCCCGTTACGATTGCCAGATTTATGGCATCGTTGTTTGACAGTGAGAGAGAAAACGTTCGGATTCTGGATGCAGGGGCCGGGGCGGGTGTACTGTTTACGGCCTGCGTAGAGGCATTAGTTTCGAGACGGTGCGGTCCTATAGCCATCGAAGTGGTTGCATACGAAAACGACAGGCATATTCTGCCTGAATTAGAAAAGACGATGAAACGATGCGAGAGGACCTGCAAAGAGGCTGGGGTTCCGTTTCGGGGTGAAATCCGGGCACAGGATTACGTAACGGCTGCCATAGAACAAACTGAGGAAGGGCTGTTTGCCGTTCAGGAGAAGCGCTTTACTCACGCAATTTTAAATCCACCCTACAGAAAAATCAATGGGAAATCAGCTACACGTAGATTACTAAATTCGGCGGGCGTTGAGGTATCAAACCTATATGCCGCGTTTGTTTGGCTAACGGCCCGCATGCTGGAGCCTGGGGGAGAGTTGGTTGCGATTACACCGCGGAGTTTCTGCAACGGTCCCTATTTCCGGCGGTTTCGTCTTGCACTGCTAGACATGATGAGCCTGCGTCTGATTCACGTGTTTGAATCACGCAAACAGGCATTTGGAGACGACGATGTGCTCCAGGAAAATGTCATCTATTATGCGGTCAGAGAACTACGGAAACCGGAGCTGGTCACAGTGTCTTCGTCTGATGGCGTTGATTTAGATAAAGCGACGAGCCGCTCCGTCCCTTACGCGAAGGTAGTGTTTCCACTGGATCGCGATTCCTTTATCCACATTGTAGCGGACCGCTCTGACGACTTGGTGATCGAGAAAACACGGGCCTATGCGACATCACTCGACGAGCTTAGACTGGAAGTCTCCACAGGGCGAATTGTCGATTTTCGAGCGCAGGAGCACTTGCGCACACTACCCGATGAAAGGACGGTGCCGATAATCTATCCCCAGCATTTCCATAAAGGTTTCGTGCGTTGGCCATTGGAATCGGGAAAGAAGCCGAATGCGATTATCTTGTCGGATCGGACGAGAGATCTAATGGCGGCATCGGGATATTACGTTCTGGTAAAGCGTTTTTCGGCGAAGGAAGAACGACGACGCGTGGTAGCGGCGATATACGATCCCCAGAGGATTGAAACGCCGCTTGTAGGGTTTGAGAACCATGTTAACTATTTCCATGCAAAGGGAAAGGGGCTGTCGGAGAACCTGGCTAAAGGATTGGCCTTATATCTCAATTCTTCGCTCTTCGACCAGCACTTCCGGCTGTTCAGCGGGCACACTCAGGTAAATGCTACAGATCTGAAGAAAATGCGCTATCCTTCTTATGAGCAACTGATGCGGCTCGGTGCCCACGTCAAACATCAAATGCCTGATCAACAAGTTATTGATGTGATTCTGGAAAAGGAATGTGAGAGCGATGGCTCGAAAGGCAAACGCAGGCAAAGCTGAACGAAAAATCCACCAAGCCCTGGAAATATTGAAGGCTTTGGGTTTGCCTCGGCAACAGCAGAATGAACGCTCTGCCCTAACGCTTCTTGCCCTGCTTGGCCTCAAACCGGGCGACAGGTGGGAGGATGCTAGCAATCCATTGATAGGCATCACGCCCATGATGGAGTTCTTTGAAAAGCAGTACGGCAAGCGGTACGCACCGAATACACGAGAAACCGTGCGTAGGTTCACTGTGCACCAATTTGTGCAGGCGGCGGTGGTTGTACCTAACCCTGATAAACCCTCCAGACCTACGAACAGCCCAAAGGCTGTCTACCAGATCGAACCGTCCGTTTTGAAACTGCTTCGAGAGTTTGGAAAGCCTATATGGACTAGGTCTTTGCGCGGATACTTGCGCACGGTGGCGACTCTAAAAAGGCTATATGCGCGTGAGCGGGATATGCGCCGTATCCCAGTAAGTTTAATGAATGGCCACGAAATCAGGCTTTCTCCAGGTGGTCAGAATGTGTTGGTAAAGAAGATCATCGATGATTTCTGCCCTCTCTTCACTCCGGGAGGCCAAGTAATTTACGTAGGTGACACGGAGACGAAGTGGGCGTATTTCGATTCTAATGCACTTCAGGCTTTAGGGGTAGAGGTAGAAGAGCATGGAAAGATGCCTGATGTTGTGGTGCATTATGTAGAGAAGAAGTGGCTTGTACTGATTGAAGCAGTTACCAGCCACGGCCCTGTGAACCCTAAACGGCGGCAGGAGTTGAAGGAACTGTTTGCCGGATCGAAAGCGGGTCTGGTCTACGTGACGGCCTTTCTTGATCGTCGAACCATGATGAGATATCTTGACGACATCTCTTGGGAAACTGAAGTTTGGATTGCCGAGTCCCCAACGCACTTGATCCACTTCAACGGGGAACGATTTCTCGGTCCTTACGAGGGTTAATGGATCGGGTTACGATGTTTCAATAAATGTGCCCCCCGACGCCCTTTCTTTCTAACTTTGGGGCTGTTTACGAGCATCGTCACCGCGGCCCTGTCCAGAAGTTGCAATTGCATAGCGGGGAATTGAGCGCCTACCAAGGATAGGCCACTTGTATGCAGAGCCTCTGTCGGGCTATACTCGGGCGTGACCAAGGGTCGCTTAACCTATAAGGTATTCACAATTTCCCCGACCAAATCTGGAGAACTATCCCATGCATACAATATCCTGGAAAGATATAGCTGAAGAGCGAGTCAACGAGAATATTACCCGGAAGATGTTTTGGGGCGAGAACGTCATGGTCACACGATGGGTGCTTGCACCCAACACGGTCTTGCCTGTTCACGACCATGTTTCCGAGCAGGTCACCATGGTGCAGGAAGGTTCCGTCACACTGGTCTTTCCCGGCGAGGAAGAAGTCACGCTCCGCAGCGGTGACATGCTGGTGATACCTGGGTCCCAGCGGCACAGCGCCCAGATCGGACCGAACGGCGGCACCATCATCGACCTGTTTTCCCCACTACGGCAGGATTTGATCGAGAGCCGCAACGCGTATTTCGCTAAAGGAGGGGCCGTTGGTGATGCCCAGGTCGGTTCGCCTCCCTCGGATGCCAAAGACGCAGACCCGTATAGGCGGCTGCACGGCTTCTTGGGGGCATCGGGGATAAAAGTCGCCCTGGAGGAATTGAAAAACATCCCCCTGGATTTACTGGCTCGGTACACATACGAACGGCAATGCATCACCATGGGGCAGTTGCGGCAGATCCTGGGAATAGACAAGACACAGGCCAAGGCACTCCTGCGGGACTGGAAGCACGGGGACGACCACAGCGAGGCCAGCTATCAGCGGATGTTGGAGAGGATGATCATGCTCCCTTCAGAACTGAAGATGATGCCTCCAAAATCCGAATAGAAAGTGAAGCGGAAAACCACGTATGGACGAAGGGAAGATCACCAAAATCAAACACGCGGTCAGGGGCAATTTTGAACAGAGCCCCGCGGCCTATGAATCCTTTGAGATTCGGTACGGCTTTTTCCGGAGGCTGAACGAGGCCCTGGTTTCAGGCATGGATCTGCCCGCAGACGCGAACATACTCGATGTCGGCTGCGGGACCGGTGCAAGCTCCCTTCAACTCCTGGAAGCAATGCCCAAATGTCGTGTGTGGGGTCTGGACAATTCTCCGGCCATGCTCGAAACAGCCCAAGCTAGGACCAATGAGTCGGATCGGCTGAACTTTGTCGAGGGGGATGCTGCAAGGCTTGCGGACTACTTCAGCTTCCAATTTGACGCTATAATCTACAGTGCCTCGATTTTTTCTTGATCCCGGACTTCAAAGAAAGTTTGCGTCAGGCACGCGACCTCCTGAAAAAAGATGGGAAGATCGGCCTGACGTTCATGGACTGTCTTTGCGATACTGATGGGAACAACCTTTTGGAGATCGCTGACCGTGAGGCGAAGGAAGGCGTCAGCCTGAGAAAACCAGTGAGCCTGCCGGAATTCCAATCTTTTTTCCTCCAGACGTTTCCTCGGCACAAGTTTTGGCAGGAGGATTTTCGACTACCGGAAAAGCTCTTGCGAGAATTTTATTCAATCCCCGCGATGTCGCGCGGACTCTTCCCGGGGATTCAATACCCTGACCGCGTCAGCAAGGTGGCTCGCCTCTTCGATCATCTGCCGCAAACAGAAGTCCTCTTCAGATGGATCCTGATCGCAGGAGAGCGGTCGGAAAGCCCGAAAAGAGTTTGAAGGCAAGGCTGGGGGGAACTTTTTGCAAAAAGTTCCCCCCAGCACCCCCCTCAAAAACTCTTAATTACTTCTTATCCTTCAGCTTGGTATCAGCCTTGGCATCTAAATCCTTCTTGGCCTGAAGATAAAGCTGCTGGATCTCATTGAGGCGATCTTGGGAGACGTTGTATTTGTCGCCTGCCCCAGGAGGGGGCTGGTTCATCTGATGGCTGACCCGATTGATTCGACGAGCGGGAATCCTGCGGCTGAGCGACCTGCGCCTGTGCAATGGATACGCAGCAGGCAAACACGACAACCGCGAGGCTCATAGGCAAAACCGACTTCATTCCGGCTCTCCTAATGATTACTACGATGGGCATGTGTGTGCGAAACGCCCTCGTTCAGGCATTTCCAATACCACAGACCCGGCCCGACCGCAACCCCGCTCGCTGTCGGCGGGCATTCAAAGCAGGAAGGATCGGGTCAGCCCTCTTTGAAACCCCGCGAAACGGGAGGCTCCTCGAATCCCCTCACCAAGAGTTTCTAGCCTTTGCCGGCATTTTTGTTTCTCCATCCGAGAAATAAAAATGCCGGCAAGTGTTAGAGTTTCTTGGGGGGGGTTTGGGGGAACCTTCTTTACAAAGAAGGTTCCCCCAATCTTACTGCTTGTCGCTCCATTTTCCGTATTTTTCTCTCTGAGCACCCGGTGAAGGATTTTGCCGGTTCCGGTTCGGGGCATTTCATCGTCTTCAATGAAATCCATGGTCTTAGGCACCTTGTAGCCCGCTATCTTGGTCTTGGCCAGTTTCTTAATCTCGTCTTTCAGTCCGTCGCTAGGTTCTTCTCCTCTTTTAGTATGATCACCGTGTGAATGGCTTCGCCCCATTTTTCGTCGGGGATTCCTATCACAGCCACATCTTTCACCGCAGGGTGCGATCCCACCACGTTTTCAACCTCTGACGGAAAGACGTTTTCGCCACCGGAGATTATCATGTTGGCCTTGCGATCAACCAGCACGTAGAATCCGTCAGGGTCGCGGTAGCACATGTCACCCGCAGTGAACCATTCACCCTGGAAGACTTCTTTTGTCTTCTCAGGAAGGTTCCAATATTCCTTGAACATGATGGGGGTGCGCGGTATAGCTCGCCGACTTGACCGTCGGGAACTTCGTTCCCTTCCTCATCCATGACTTTGATTCGATCTATGCCGAAGATCTCCTGGCCGATTGTTCCCATCTTGCGCAGTTGATCTTCGGGGCGGCACAGAGTCACCAGGCCGGCTTCGGTGGATCCGTAAGCTTCCCAGAGTTCAGCGTTCTGAAAAATTCCAGAATCGCCACCTTGGTGTCCCTGCGAGCCGGAGCGGAAGAAATCAACATCTGGCGCATGCTCGATACGCTTGTACTCTTCTTAATTGTGTCCGGCGTGGACAGGATCATGATGTAATGTGTGGGGACGAGGGAAACAAACGTGATGCGGAACCGCTCGACTGTAGCGAGAAAATCCTCCGGAGAAAAGCTCGACTCATTGTAAACGCAGACCGGCGCTGACACCAGAGTGTAGGGAAATGAATAAAAGATGGAATTGACATGACACATGGGCATCACCATGAGGACTTTATCAGTGGGCCTTATCCCCATGTTCGCTATGTCCAGGTAGTACATCCCCAGATAGCTCTCGTGCGTCCTGACGACGCCTTTCGGCCTGCCCGTTGTCCCGGAGGTATACATGAAGGTCCAGGTGTCTTCAGCATCGACAACAGTTTCGGGCTCTTTCGCAGATGCTCTCGCGAGCCACTCTTCAGTATCCCACATAGCCTTGAGGTATCGAGTCCCCAGGCTCTCCCAGGTAAATGTAGTTTTCAGCGGGTATGGGCAATTTCGCCTTAATCGTGTCGATCATTTCAACAAAAGCCTTATCGACGATCATGGCTTTGCAATTGGAATCGTTGATAATGTACTCAATTTCAGGCCCGGCGAGCCGGAACATAAGCGGCACACAGATCTGGCCTCCTTTGGCGCAGCCGGTATAAATCTCCATCCATTCCACTCGGTTAAAAGCCAGCACGGCAAAGCGGTCGCCGTGGCCGCATCCCATGTCAGTGAGGGCATTTCCGAGTCGGCAACTTCTCTCGTTCCACTCTTTGAAGGTGAAGCTCTTCTTCTTGTCCTGGCAACCGAGCTTGTCCGGATAATGGACAGCGTGCTGACTCAACACAGTTCCCATGCGGTATCCACTTGCTGACCGTCATAAAATCCTCCTTGAGCGAAACTTGCCGCCGCCTCTGATTTCAACCGGATCTAGGTCTGAGCGGGGAATTCAGTCCGCAGAATTATGGAATCGTGTGAGATGCCTTCGATTCTCCGGACTTCTTTCCGATAATACGCTATCAATGGGAGATTTTGCAAAAGAACTTTTTGAGATAATGCTCTGCCCTGGACACCATCAAGAACTAGTTACATCATTCACAAGCTGCGAACGTGTAACGCGTCTACGACTTGTGCGCTCCTTCGATTGGCCTTGCAGGCTCGAATTCCCACGCGGTTCTTATTCCAGGCTTCTTGTTCTCGATAGCGTCCAGGATTCGCTCCGGTGTCAGCGGGTAGTGGTTGAAATAGATCCCCAGCGCTTTGCCCACTGCGTTGCAGTATGCCTGGGCTGCTGACATGGCGATGGACATGCCGGCTTCTTTGGCGCCATAAGGGCCGGCTGGGTCCATGCTTTCCACTATGATCGGCTTTATATTGGGCATGTCTTTTATTATCGGGATCTTGTATTCAAGCATTGTAGGATTCAAAAGATGGCCCTGGCTCCAACGATGCTCCTCCGAGAGCATGCCACCCTGGCCTCCCATTGCCACGCCGCCCTCAAACTGTCCTTCCACCACCAGCGGGTTCAACGCGAAGCCGCAGTCCTGAGCGCACGTAACGTCAAGCGCCTTTACCTGGCCGGTTTCGGGGTCTACTTTCACCTCTGTTACAGTCGCGCCGAATGAAAAGGCCTGTGAGAGCTGCCCACGAGGGTTGGTGATCCACTCTCTTCGCTGGTCTACCTGCGGAGAAAAAGCGCCCCGTCCCATTATCGGCCGTCCCATTATCAAAGCCTTACGCACTACCTTGGCGATGGATATGCCTGCGTCCGGCGCGCCTTTTACGAATATTTTTCCGTTTCTGGCTACGAGATCCGCTGGATCGGCCTCTAGCATATCCGAGGCCACCTCGAAGAGTTGCTCCCTGGCGTCCGCGGCAGCCGTCTTCACGGCATTGCCGCCTCCAAACGTGGAGATCATTGAATACGAGCCCGCGTCAGTCGGTGTCACTTCAGTGTCCGCGGATATGAGCCTGATATCCTCGATGGACAACCCGAGTTCTTCGGCCGCGATCTGGACCAGCATGTTGTCGTTCCCCTGACCGTTGTCCACAACGCCGGAAATCACTGTAGCCCCGCCATCTTCATGAAACTTGATGAATGCCTGGGAGCCGCCGCGAATGCCTAACGGAAACCCGGTCTGCACTGAATTCAGGCCCATGCCGATACCGCGGTTGGGGGTAGTATCACGAAATTTCTCGAGGAAATTGCTCTCCGCAGCGGTCTTTTCTATGCACTCGAACGAGGCCGCAGCTCGCCACATAAGATCCGGTAGGAGTCGTTTCGCCGGGCCGCCGCGCGTTACGGAGACGAATCGTCACAGGGTCGATCTCCAGTTCCTCGGCGATCATGTCAAGTTGCGTGTCGATTCCGCATGCGAAAGACCGGCCGTGAATGCGGATCATGCCCCGCACCGGTTTATTTGTGTAGATGCGATACCCGTGAAATCGCACATTGTCCATTCGGTAGGTTTGTTCATGGCATAGGAAGGGAACGGATGTGGCAATAGGGCCTGTGCTGGAGTAGGCGCCGCCATCCAAATAGGAGACTATGTCTCTCGCCAGGACTTTTCCTTGGCGATCCACGCCCGTCTTGATGGTAGTAACCATTGCATGACCCATGCGGGTAGCAACCGAGTTCCCTTCCCGGGAATAGACGAGCTTGACGGGCCGCTGACTGCGAATGCTGAGGAGGCATGTAATAAATTCAGCAGGAAACACATCGGATCGGCCCCCAAAAGCGCCGCCGATGGTGATCTTGCGCACATTCACTTTGGAAAGGGGCAATCTCAAGGCATTGGACAGCGCCTTGGCCTTCGTGTGGGGAGACGCGTTCGGCATCCAGACTTCGATGGAACCGTCTGCGTGGTAGCTGGCGACCACTGCGTAAGGCTCCATCATGAAGTACGAGTCTTCTTCCGCGACAAAAGTGTCTTCCCGAATGAGAGCGCAATCCTTGAAGGCCGCATCCACATCGCCTACGTCGATCTTTACCGCTACGTTGATATTGCGTGGATACTCATCATGGAGCATAGGCGCCTCAGCCGCCAGCGTGGAATAACAATCAAAGACTGAGGGCAATTCCTCGTAATCAACTTGGATCAAGCTGAGCGCCTCCAGGGCTGTATCTTCATCGACTGCCGCGACAGCCGCAACCTCGTCCCCAACTGTACCGGACCTTGTCCACGCAGAGCAGTTGTTGGTCCCGCGTGTATCTGAACACGCCCCATTTTTCGCCTGCGGTATCCTTCCCCGTAACCACTGCGTGCACCCCTCGAAGCTGCCGGGCCTTTGAGGTGTCAATGTCAAGGATTCGGGCGTGGGGATAAGGACTGCGAAGTATCTTTCCTACGAGCATCTTGGGAAGACTCAAGTCCGCTGTGAATACGGCTTCACCCGTCACCTTGGAGAAGGAGTCAACTCGCGGAATGCTCTTCCCTATGAGACTGTATTCAGACACGGTCGTCGCCTCCGATTGGGTCAAGGCGGGAAGATTTGGGGAGGGCCTTTTTGTAAGAAGGTCCTCCCCCAACCCCTCCCTAAGAACTTCTAATATTTGCCGGAATCCGTATTTCTCCTACGTCGAAATGAGGATTCCGGCAAATGCTAGAGTTCCTCCACGAGGATTCAATGCTCGGTTTCCTCCAAATTCAGTGACTTATCCCCGCCGGTCGCCCGTTCTCCCTGCTGACCGGCAAGATGCCGGTCCTACTGTGCAAACGGTACCATATTTGTGAAACGATGTGCTTGCCCATAGGGCGGGCACGGCCCGCCCTACGAACTTCGATTGCATACGGCTGTTTGTCAAGGCTTCTCTCTCGTCTCTGCTCCGCTCTTCGTCACAACCGACCGGAGCCCGTCCAGGATCTTCTTGTACCCCGTGCATCGGCATAAATTGCCGGCCAGAGCCGTCTTGATCTCCTCGTCCGTGGGATGAGGACTTCTATCGAGCAACGCTTTGGACGAGAGTATCATACCCGGAGTGCAGAAGCCGCACTGGACGGCACCTTGGTCGATAAATGCCTGCTGGATAGGGTGCAGTTGGCCCTCGGAGGCAAGCCCTTCAATGGTGGTAATGGACGTGCCGTCGGCTTCGAGCGCCAGCGTGAGGCACGACCTTATCGGCGCGCCCTCCATAAGAACCGTGCACGCGCCGCAGACTCCTTCGGAACATCCTTCCTTGACGCCAGTGAAGCCAAGATCCTCGCGAAGCACTTCCAGAAGCGTCGTGTTGGGGGTCACCGCGACGTCTACTTCATCGCCGTTTACCGTCATGGTAAGAAGCTGTTTCTTCATCACCGACCTTTATATTCTGTAGCGTGGGAAGTCTTTCAACCCAGCGCTTCTTTCACGGCCCGTCCAGCCAACACAGCGGCCATCTTGACCCTGTAGGCTTTCGAGGTTGAAGCATTCTCGCCGACAACCCCATCTGCAGCTCGGAGCGCAATCTCGCCGACTTCACTTACCATTGTGCTATCCGGTTTTTTCCCTTTAAGAGCAGCCTCGGCTTCTTTGAGCACCACAGGGGCCGGACCGAGAGCGGACAGCACCAGTCGGAAACTGTCAACCGTTTGCTTATCTATTATTGCCACTACGGCGGCATTAACGAGAGGAAAATCAACGGCGGACCTCAAGCTAAGGCGCTGATAGGACCAGGATAGTGGCGCCCACGGCATGGGTAGACGTATCTCAGACACTATCTCATCCGGGGCAAGATTGAAGGGGCTCTCGCCCTTGCCTGTGAAGAAATCTGCTAGCGGCAGCGTCCTTTGACCGCCGCTCCCAGCAATGGAGAGTTGAGCGGATAAGGCCACCAACGCGGGGACCGCATCTCCCGAGCAGATGGAGTTACATGATTCAGATCCCTGAAGGGCAAGGCACTCTTTCCCTCCGGTTCGGTGACATTTTGCTTTACCGGTCCGCCAGAAAAGCGATTGGTTATAGAGAATGCAGCGAGGTTGCAGGCAAAGGTTCCCGCCGATCGTGCCCCTAAAACTCTGGATGCCTAACGCACCCACCGATTCTACTGCCCTCACGAGGATGGGGAAGTTAGTTCGGATTGCCTCATTGGTTCGGATCTCCATCAGAGTGGTGGCCGCGGTATGACCACCGCATCCGGCTTGACTTCTATTCCCCTGATCTCTCTGATGTTCTTTAGACTGATTAGGGCTGATGGGGAAGAGAGCCGATGTTTGAGATTCACGATGAGATCGGTGCCGCCAGCCAAGACCGGAGCTTGGGCGCCGAGTTCTCCCTTGATCTTCAGTGCTTGGTCCAAGGTGCGCGGCGCATGGTAGGTGAAGGAAGGCAGGCGCATTTGTGCTCCTCTAAATCCGTCTCCAAGAATGAATGGGATCAGAGATCAATAGCACGTACAGTATTCTCACGGAAGCTGCTAGAACCCTTGCAATGAGCTTGACACGATTGTTTTTATAGGATTAACTGGTCACTAAGGAATTGCGTCCTTTCCGCCATCCCATCATAGGCACTCGCAAAATCACTGTCAACATCATTGTCCCCATGGAAGGAGAGCAGGACAGATGGATCTTTTCAGGCAAATCAAGATTCTGTCCTTGGAACAAGCCACGGTCCTACCCTATCTCACCTATCGGCTGGCAATGGACGGATGCCGAGTAATCCGACTCGAACACCCCGTTTATGGAGATCCTAACAGACTGGTGGGGGAGCCGTTCCTCGATGGTGAGGAACGGATGAACAGTTATTTCATGGCGATCAATTCGGGCAAAGAGGCTATGACCCTTAATTTGCCGAACCGCAAGGCAAGGAGATATTGAAACGGCTCCTTATACGAGAATTGAAAGTCGATATCTTTGCCACAAACCAACTTCCGCGAAATTACAACAAGCTTGGGGTAGACTATGATTCTCTCAAGGGAATTAAACCGGATATGATATGGCTCGGAATCACAGGCTTTGGTCCTGATAACAATGAAGTGGCTTATGATCCCATTCTACAAGCACGCGGCGGACTTATGGAATTGACCGGCGAGGCGGGTGGGTCACCCGAGGTCGTGGGCGTTCCGTTGCCCGATATGGGGACCAGCGAACACGCCTACGGCCTCACCATGAAAGCGCTTTTTGTCAAAGCCATGACCGGCGAAGGGAGCCGTGTGGACATCTCCATGTTTGATAGCACGCCTCATGGTTGACGGTGCCCATTACGATGACCGTGTCTTTCGGCAAGAAAATCTCCCGGCGAGGGAACACCCACGAATTCTTTGCCCCCGTGTCCGTGTATCCGACTTCGGATGGGTATGTTTACATTGCCGTGGGGAATGATAAACAGTTCCAAGCATTTTCGTCACTTCCGGAATTCTCCTGCCCTTGCTAAGGATGCATACAGGAAGAACGCGGGTCGAATCAGCGACGTGGCTAATCATCAACAAAACCATCTCTGATGTCACTTCGCAAAATGACCACCAAGGAGCTTACTCGGGTTGATGAATATCCATTGGGGTCGCAGCTTCCAAAATCAACACGGTGGCGGACGTCGCAGCAGATCCGCTGGTTTAGGAAAGTTGATAAAGGCCAAAGACGAGAAATCAGGATTCGAGCTGACTCTCGCTCCACCGCCGGTCACGACGGCTTCCTTGAAACAAACCAACGGAAGCTCTCTTTTCCGCCTCGTTTCGGTGAACATAATGAGAAAATTTACGGAGATGAACTGGGCATGGAGTCGAATAAATTGGCCACGTTAAAGGCCGAGGGCATAATCTATGAGGCGTCTCGAGGAAGTCTTTTCCCCATGAAACGCGGGGTAGGGCGGCCCACGGCCGCCACCGGGTTTGACCCCCAGAGGGCATAGCCCGCCGTCCCGTGCTTCGGGTACATTCCACAGTAGGACCGGCATCTTGCCGGTCACCTTCAATAACGATTAACCGGCAAGATGCCGGTCCTACTGTGGAAGATGGTGCCATCTTATGAAGCTAAATACTCAGAAAATCAGCAAAGGACTTCCCAGCAGGTAATCAATTATGGGTGTAGCCAAATACATAAAGAATGAAAAAGGACGCGATTCTAGGAGGTGATTCTCCAGTCGGGGATCAAAGTCAAACCCAATTACGATCCAAAAGATCTGGAACAAGTAGGTTTTGATTACGAAACGAGATTTGGGTGAACCTGGGCGATATCCATTCACCAGATCTATTCATGCTGAAGGTTATCGCTCCAGGGAATGGACCACTCGCCAGTATTCCGGGTTCGGGACACCTCAGGAAACCAACGAAAGATTCAAGCTTCTGATCTCACACGGCCAGAGCGGGCTTAATGTGGCATTTGATCTTCCCACGCAGATGGGATACGACTCGGACAACCCGCGAGTCGAAGGTGAGGTGGGCCGGGTCGGAATGGCTGTCGATACGCTTCGCGATTTTGAAATCGCTTTCGCAGGACATTCAGCTGGACAGGATCGGTCCAGGACTCACGATCAATGCCGTTGCCTCTATCATGCTGGCCATGTACCAGGCCATGGCCGAGAAGCGGGGATTCGATGTCAAGACGAATCAGCGCAACCCCGCAGAATGATATCCTCAAAGAGATGATCGGCCGCGGGGCTTGGATTTATCCGGTTCATGATGCTGTGCGCTTGATAGGAGATACCATAGAGTATTCCATCACGACTCTTGCCACGTTGTAATCCGGTATCCGTCTGCGGATACCATATCCGGGAATCCGGCGCCAACCCGGCCCAGGAGATCGGTTTTGCTTTCGAAATTGCCAATAGTTACATTGACGAAGCAATTTCCCGCGGGCCTTTCGGTGGACGACGTCGCGCGAGGATTACTTTTAATTTCAATATATTCGGAAACCTGTGGGAACAGGTGGCCAAATTCCGAGCCGCACGGAAGCTCTGGGCAAAGAATCTCAAAGAAAAATACGGTGCTGAAGGACCCGAAATCCATGCATCTGCGGGGCCTTATTCGGAGGCGGCGGATTCGGGCTGACCAAGGCGCAACCTGAAAACAACATTATGCGAGGTGCTTATTATGCCCTTGCCGCGGCGCTTGCCGGAGCGCAGACCACGGCTCTCTGCTCTTTCGATGAGGCATTTCACCATTCCAACGCCTAGGGCAGCCTTGCTTTCGCTCCGAACCTGCGAACTTCTCATGGACGAGATCGGTCTGCGAGACACGGTCGATCCTCTTGGCCGGATCCTACTTTATCGAAACGCTAACCAAGCAGATGGAAGAGAAGATCCAGGAAGAACGCGAAAGAATCCAGGCAGGTGGGCGGGATGATCGAAGCTGTATCCACCGGTTTTGTGCAGAAACTGGTCGCGCAAGCAGGCATACGAATGGGAACGTGGACTCAAAAAGAATGAATTCATCAAAGATAGGGGTCAACAAATACGTGGATGAAGAGGAACACGATGTTGAGCTCCATGAGTACGATCCCACTACCCAAGAGAAGCAAGTCAAAAACTCAAACAGGTCAAAGCGGAACGAAGCGACTCGGAAGTATGACGCACATTAAAAGAGCTGGATATCGCTACCCGTGCAAAACAGAATGTCATGCCGGCCGCTGGTGGATTGCTGTAAGGCATACTGCACTGTGGGTGAAATGGCAGACGTTTTCAGAGAAGCCTTTGGAGAATTCACAGAACCGAACATTTTTTGAACTATGGGGGAAGCGATCTAGATCTCTTGGCCTGAAAGACTTCAGTCGCAAACTCCACTCTGTTTGTTAGGAGGAGGGTATGCATCACGTGGATCAGGAATTCAGGGATTCTACATGCTAGGAAAAGTTTTCAGCGGACGAGAGGCAATCATATCAGGAGAAGTTTCTTCGGGAAGTCCTTAGCATGCCTACGCAGCGGGAACTCCACTCAAGGCAGCGACTGGATCAAGCCGGGATCAAGCCCTGTGATTTCCGCACCATCGGAGACCTGCAGAAGCTCCCCATCATCAAAAAAAAGGACTTGTCCGAGGCGCAAAAAGTTCGATCCTCCGTTCGGAGGATTCTTGACTGTCCCCGTGTGCGGATCTGGTCAGGATACACCAGTCACCGGGACCCATTTACGATCCTGTGGGAAAAGTATCTGATTATTGGCGATGGAAAAGCGCTTTATACTCGGTGGGGTTCCGACCGGGTGACCTTGTTGTGAATACTTTCGCTTATCATCTCACTCCTGCGGGGCATATGTTCGAGGAGGGGGTTTGCCGAGATTGGGGGGACCATCATCCCTACTGGCGTGGGCAATACTGACGCTCAGGTCGAAATCATCGAAGCACCTCGGGTTACCGGGTATATCGGCACGCCGAGCTTTCTAATGGCGATTTTCAAGAAGGCCGAAGACATGGGGCATCCGTTGCGGAGGATTTCAAACTGGAAATCGGCATGTCTCTGGCGGAAATGGTGCCCGAATCCCTGCGCAAAAAGATTTGAAGATAAATACCGAGTCATCGGCAGGCAATCTTACGGAACAGCGGATGTGGGATGCGTCTCCTACGAATGCCCGCATCAACGGCATGCATATCCATTATGACGTGATTGTGGAAATAGTGGATCCGAACACAGGACAAGTGCTGCCCGATGGAGAGGCGGGCGAGGTCGTGGTCACATGCAACAATAAGATTTATCCGCTTGTGAGCTTCGGGACGGGAGATATTTCCAGCATTGTGGATGACCCCTGCCCATGCGGGCGAACAGGTCCCCGCTTGACCCGCATCATGGGGCGCGCCGATCAGCTTACCAAGGTTAAGGGCATGTTCGTCCATCCATCTCAGGTCGAGAAGGTGATGGACAGCCATCCGGAAATCGCGCGAGCCAAGCTGCTGGTCGAGCGGCCGCAAGATCAGGACATCATGACTCTTGAGGTTGAGCTGAAGGAACCGGCTCACGAAGGACTCATCCCTGCAATCGAACAAACAGTGCGCGAGGTCTTCAAGTTGAGGGGTTCTGTGAGAATCCTTGAACGCGGCAAGCTAACCGACGATCAGAAGATGATAGAAGACGTGCGAAAGTGGGACTGATGTGAGAATCGGCAGAAAACTCGTTTCAGATTCACGTGCCGGATACGTGGGAGGCGCGCTGGAATGTTCCTGCATTCCTTTCCCTGGCTTTCTGCGCCGTAATCTTTTCACCGGCGTCCAAGGAAATAACAGGTCTACGAGACTTTGCGTATTCCGTGACCAGATGGGGTGAGCCGGTTAGCGTTGACCGCCTTCCTGTTCCTTGATAACCTCAAGATAAGGGGAAAGGGAGACATGAAGGAGCACCACGATGCGAAAGCGAGTCACGGAGTCCGTGGGTGGCGAACTTTACGAGTATTACCCGCTGGGGAAACATGTTGTGCGCGCCAAGGGTATCTGCGCTGGAAAACCCACCTTCAAATATACTCGCATCGAGATTGCAGGAACCGTGTCACGGATCGCCTCCGGTGAGACCATTGATGCCATTGTCGAAGGCTACCGCGGGCGAGTGTCGCGGGAGGCAATTCTTGAAGCAGTTGAGATTGCGGGCAAACTCGGCAAGAAACTTAATAGAAGAACGTCTAAGCGTGCGGCTGCATAGTGATTGTACTCGATGAGCCTTCAAAGCAACCGTGGATCTTCGCCGGCGCGGACTCGTTTGCACGCGCCGAAATCAGTGGTAACGCACTTTAATCTCATAGACTGCGAGGGCCATCTTCACGAGGACAGACGCCATCGTCAATCGTCTGTCCAACATCCCGCGGGTATCTAAGGAGCAGTCTACGCTTATTCTAGGGTACCAGGCATCTAGCTTAACAACTCGGCAAACGTGAACTTCATTGACGTATCCGTCCCAACTCTCCGCAGGCAGTCCTTCAGTGGTAGGCACGAGCCCCCCTCTCTGGACTGTTACCGTTGGTTTGACCACATCCCCAATAGCTGAAGGACCTTTGAAAGATGCCGCTTTCTGTTGACTCTGGTTGAGCAACACCCAGCCATCATTCGATAATCGCACAGTCCCGATTCTTGAGTCAGAGAGGGAGTCTAATACGGGGTAGTCATGAACCTCCGACATCGGACCGAATTCCCGCGGCCCATTAACCTCCAAGATCATCTTGCGTTTAGGTTTGTAAGCGTACACTCGAATCTTCGGACCCACAAAACCCAGTAGAGCCGCGTACAGAATACGCCTGCCAGACGGCTCAACAATTTCGCAACTTCCGAAGGCCATCTGCCAGAATCGGATTTGCACCGTATACATTGGCTGCTCAAACAGGGTATCCGTCTGCATTACATTGGATATCCTTCCGAGCCCTTCCTTCGATTTCGGGCCGCGCACGGCGGCCCGTCTCTAACCTCACGAGTGGCGCGGAGATGATGAGCCGCAGCTAGCTGCCAAACTCTTCTCCAATCCTGTGCGGGAAAACGCGGATAAGATTTTTGTCGTCTCCTTTGAACCGCAAGCAGGACAACTCGCCGCCTCTTCTCCGGACCGGAGCACTAGCGTCTCAAACTCATTTCCACACTGGTCACATCTAAATTCATAAATCGGCATAGGCATACCCCTTATGTCAGCAGCTACAGCCACCGGCCGCGCAATTTTCCAATTCCGCCATTGGGCCGAAAACGCTTGAGCGTATGTTGATGCCTCCCGATTCTTTGATCACTTTAAGGGCAAAGGGATCCACTATAAGAGTGAGGTCGTTCACTTTGTACGTCGAATCGCCGTCATGGGGCTCATCCAGAGCCAAGCCCATGCTGGGCCCGCCTCAGCCGTAGCCGCCGAAAAATACACGGACAGCTTGATTCTCGCCCAATTTCGACTTGAAATAGTCGCGAGCTTCATCTTCCATAGTAAACATGCTTCACCTCTCAGACAGAATTTCCCGGACAATAGGTTTGCCCGCATAATATTCATATATCCTCATGTAGTCAACCCCAAGGAGAAGAAAAAAACCACTTCTCTCACAAGACCTGGTCTCTCACACATAGCCTAACACGCGTGTCCAAACGCTTTATTATGCCGTTTCTTCTTACACGACCATATTCCATAATATGGTAATCCCCGTATTTAAAAAAAAGACGCGAAGGTTCAGTAATTCTAATTGCCGGCCCCTTTGAATAGCGGACAGAACAGAGAGCCGGGTGGGCAGGTGGTAGGAGAACTTGACGCTTGCTGGGGGCCCTGCTGCCCGGCCACCGGCCGGGTAGTGGGGGTCAGTCACGCGCACGAAGCAAACATGCAGAGCGCAGCGAGAAGAAGGACGATCAACCGAATGGTTTGCATCAACGGGCAATACCTCACGCTAAAACAATTTCTCAATGAATCTACGGAGCTTACTCAACTCATCGGTCACTTCGGGCGGCCTGCCTTGGTCGCAATTGCAGGATGAAGAAGCGGGTCTCGCCGCGGTCTTTTTCCGTTGGGTTGGTCCCAGGTAAGGGAAGGGTGAGCCACCGGACCGAGCCAGGTCGCGTATGGTTTTCTCGAGCTTGCCGGTTATCTCATCCTCGCCCATCAGTATGGATTCCCCAACCAAAACCAGTGGCACCGAAAACTTCTCCGCCGCGTGAATTGCTTCTACACGCTTGAAGAGAGCGTAATCCGTCTCCGTGTCAACATCGAAATCCTTTACTCTAAGCGCATACTGGGTTTTCAGGACCTTCATCAGATCCTTTACGCTCTCACAGCGGGGACAGTCATGCGCGGCAAAGAACACAACGCTCACCGTGTTCTTCGATGCTTTCGCATTGGCTGTACCTACTCCAGCAGCCCCAACACAAAAAAAGACTATCGTTAGGATCAGCGTTCCCACATATCGGATTAGCAGAAGTGGGCAGGCTCGCGTCATGCCTTGATGAGTTTCATTTTGGATGGAATCGGATAATGAACATTGACGTTGCGATGAGTCCTGAAGCCGCAGGCCTCTCTCTGAATCAGAAGCCATCGAAGCGCATCCTCAGCTTGGTCCACGAGGGCGTTATACTCGCGGATAGAGTCATTGATGTCCGAGATGTCGAATGCCTCACAGTCGGCCGGGGGGCGCTGGCGGCATCGCCCCATTTCTTCCACCTGTCCGCGGGCCACGCTGATTTTTTCGAGGAGATCTTCCAGTCTCAGGCCCTGACTTCCCAGACCTTCCGCCATCTCTTTTACTATATCGATTTCTTGGGATCCCGAATCCCGGAACATTCCCATTTCCCATCTCCGAATTTGGTTGATATCATATCGAGGCGGAGATGACAAGGCCCGGCTTTTGGGGGGCCTGGATCAACAATGCTTTGTAGAATTAGAAAGAAGCCAAAGTTACTTTCTAATTTACTTGACTTTTTGAATATAACCTACTATGTATAGGCCACTTTAAGCTACTGGACTCTCGGAGATGTCCGAGGAGGCGTCCTGATTACCAGCGAATCCCTTACCCCCCCAGTGAGGAGGTCCCCCATGTTTGGGAAGTATTCCGTTTCATCTCGAGTTGGTACCTGATGTCGGCAGCCCTTATCCTTCTATGCTTTGCTGTCGTTCCAGTCCAAGCCTACCGAATTTGCACCTTCAAAGGCACTGTTGTTGACAACGGTTGGCGCAGCATGACGGTCAAATCCGGCACCCAATGCGCAGAGGTCAATGTCGGCTGGCGGACGAAGTACATTCCCAACCGGCGGCCCTGCATCGGCGAGCGTGTGGCTGTTGATTTCATACTCGAAGACGGGTACATGAAAGCATCCAAGGTCGTAAGCTTAACGCCCATGCCCTCATCGGTGCAATGTTATCCGCCGGCTCCTCCGAGCAGTTCCGTTTGTAGAACCGTGAATGAGGGGACCGCTGGGGTTGAACAACCGTGTCCGTCCCCTAGGGCGATCTGTTCGACCAAACCTCCATCTCACGTTTCCGAACCGGCCTGGTCTCCCGGTAAGGGCGCGCCGGCCCATACAAAAACTGAGAAAGCTGTTCCTGCTGCCAAGAAACCTTCCGCCGAACGCAAAGAGACGGCAAAGACCCCTTCGACGAAGACCGCTCCGGAAGCAAAAGAGGAGCCCAAGGAGCAGGTGCCCACTGAAGAGCAAAAGTATAAGAGCTTATCCGGAGAAGTCGTAGCCTCTTCCCCAAAGAGCCTTTCCATCAGGACTATGGAGGAAGGCGAGGCTGCAGAGGTGGTAAATATCCGGGTCGGACTCAAGACAAAGTTCATACCTTTCCGCAGGCCCGCGGTGGGCGAAAAGGTCAAGGTTGAATACCGCCAGGAAAACGGTGACAAGTTCGGATACACTGTTCAGGTAGTCCAGTAGAAATCCTCCCCGCTGACATTTATGGCCGAGGCGTGCTCCATCTTGAATGGGCCGCCTCGTTCTTTTTGTTCATTGGTTGAGTTCCCGGTCAAGTATCGCGAGAATCTCTCGGCTGGGCCGGCCCGTTTGCTTTGCAATTACCCGGACATCATCGAATTCAGGGCGTCTTTCGATTCGGCCGTGAAATAGCTCGACTACCTTGACGCGTACTGGACCCAACGACGTTCGGACCGTTTCCGACTTTCTCTCCAGCACAATTCGCTCGGTATAGGAGACGCGAACTCCCAGAGTAGTCGTGTGGGTCAAAAGCATCTCAGAGATCCCGCGGATCATTGTAGGCGGAATCACAGCACCTATAAGCGTCCCGGGTCGATTCTTTTTCATCTGGACCGCAGTGAAAGTGACATCGAGTGCCCCATGGGAGAGCAACAGTTCCATGAGGTCCCCCAGGACTCTCGGGTCCAGATCATCTACTTGACACTCGACCACGGCAACCCGATCGCAGTTGAGCGGATGGTCCTCCTCACGCCCAAGGGTTACGCGCAAGGCATTCGGAAATTGCTGAGGGTCCGATTTTCCCAAACCATAACCGGTCTTGAGAGGTACGAATGAAGGATAAGGGCCGAATCCGGCAGCCAGGGCTCGAACAATAGCCGCGCCCGTCGGTGTGACAAGCTCGATAGGGCACTCGATGCCTTTGACAGGAACTCCGTTCAAAATCTCGAGAGTTGCCGGAGCCGGCGTAGGAATGGTTCCGTGTGCCGTCTCCACGAAGCCTCGGCTGAAGGGGAGGGGGGAGCATATAATTTTGTCAATTCCGAGGCGATGTGTCCCGATGGCAGCGCCTACAATATCAATGATGGAATCAACGGCTCCGACCTCGTGAAAGTGAACCTCCTCTTTGATCGTGCCGTGGACATGGGCTTCTGCCTGTGCAAGGACTTCGAAGATTTCCAGGGCGCGGATCTTGGCTGTTTCGTGAATATCAGACTGTTCGATCAAATCACGGATGTCGCGATACCCGCGGTGAGGTTGATCAGCAGCCGCTTCCACCTCAAAGCGCATCCCGGAAAGCCCTCGTCTGCTGGAGCGCCGGATGTTCAGGGAATAACCGTCAAGTTTCAAAGTGGCGAGTCTGCTCCCGCAGATAGTCCTGTTCAAGCCCGAGATCAATGAGCGCGGCGAGCGTCATATCGCCGGAGATGCCTGAAAAGCAATCAAAGTATGCCAACAGCATGGTGGAGTTTTCCAATCGACGGGGCAGGCTCTTGAGGAGTCAACCTACCGGAATCATATGTGTGTCTCGCGTGTGTCAAGTTTCCGTCAGGCGATGCAAGATTTCAATGACTAGCGGCGAGGGGTTGTCATTGCGAGTCCCGCGTCGCGTGGGACGAAGCAATCTTTTCTTTCAAACCCATAGATTGCTTCGTCGTTTCACTCCTCGCAATGACAGGAACCCCAAGATTCCACGCGTGAGCAATACCAGATCGTCAAGTTTCTTCCTCGGTTTCCTTCCTCAGTCCCAGATCGCGACGAATCTTGTTGAGGAACGACTTGTACAGCGTGTCCAGTTCACCGGAACACTCACTGGAAGCGCGCTCGTAACCTACGAGGAAAAAGTAGATGGCGCGGTCGAAAAATAGCGCGGTCCGGTTGTTCAATGCAACAATGGAGCGCACGTCAAAGGGTTGCCCGGCAAAGTTGCTCTCCTGGAAGAATAGCCAGATGTGCCGTTTCAACAGAATGAAAAGACGAACAATCGCAGAAGAACTGAAACCTTCCTCGGAACACCTGATTCCAAGCTGAACATATCGATCCGCTATGGTCTCCACTGCCGTCTTTCGATCTATGTTGCTCTTGAATTCCGAAACGATGCTGTCCGCAAGTTCCTCGACCATCTCTTTTCCCAACAGCGTTTGGGAAAGAATTTCTCGCCGCTGAAAAGCATCCTCCAGGAAAGCTTCTTTAATCTGCTCATGGAAACGTTGTATGAACTTTGCGAATTCCAACTCAAAAGTTCGTCCGTCCATGAATGCCTCCTCGTCCCGGAATAGGTCGGGTGAAGGTCCCCCAAGAGGGCTGACTCGAAAATTAGTTCATTTTGCAGCTCAGCGGCCGTTCAAGAGTAGCTTCAGGACCTTAGCTTGTCAACTTTAGTTGCACCGAGTCCACGGAAGGAAGCAGTCATCTGGAGGCATGTCGCCGATCAAGTCATTGCAATCACTTAAACGAGAAGCAATCTCCCTTTTCTACTGCGTTCAGCGGGACTTAAGATTGCATCGTTTCGCCCGCGATGACACCCTCTATCCCGCACGAGACTCAATACCTACGAAGTGCACTGGCGTGCGCCGCTACGGTACCATGACCGCAGGTTATTCCCATCTGAAGGGTTCGCTTTGGCCGAAATCCGGAATACCGTTTTCCGGTTCGTTCATCTCCTGAATGAAGACGTTTTCAAAACCAAACTCCCAAGCCGTATCCACAGCTTTCTCGTATTCTTCGCCTGAGATCGTCCTATCCATAGGAGGAAAATCTTCGCTCCGGTGCAGGGGCACATATTGGGCCATGAGAGAGAGCGTTACAGTAATCGGAAGATTGTCCCGCACCCACTCGAGCGTATGTCGTGTCCCGGAAACATCGCCCGGGAGTATGAGGTGCCTCAAGATCAGGCCGCGCACCGCAGCACCGCGGTCATCAACCACGAGATCGCCCACCTGGGAGTGCATCTTGAGAATTGCAGCACGGGCCGTTTCCACGTAATCTTCAGCATCCGAGTATTTCAGCGCCAGCCTGTTGGAAGCGTATTTCAGGTCCGGCAGGTAAACATCCACAATACCATCCAGTAGCCCCAGCGTTTCGAGAGACTCATAGCCGTTGGTATTATAGACCAGCGGCAGATCCAGCCCCTGTTCCGTCGCGCTGGCCAAGGCATTAAGCAAACCGGGCAAGTGATGGGTTGGGGAAACGGGCTCTATAGTGGAGCATCCGCTCTTCTGCAACCTTAAGAGTTCGAGCGCCAGTTCGTCCGGGCTACGGGCCCAGCCCAGTTCACCCTGGCTGATCTGATGATTCTGACAGAATACGCAGCACAGATTGCAGCGGCTAAAGAAAATCGTGCCCGCGCCACCTGGCCCGGTAAGGGGCGGCTCTTCGCCGAAATGGGGAAGAACCGTGGCAACGGACGGCTCAGGTCCTGCTCCGCAATACCCTCGCTCACCGGAAGTTCTATCTACTCCGCATGCTCGGGGGCAAAGTCTGCACGGAGATGCGAGCTTCTCCGCCTCCCTGGCCCGTAGAAAGATTTCATCATGTTTCAGCAGCGGGGACATACTTTACTTGCGTTCCGGATTAAACCTTGCACAATGACCCTTAGAAGATTCTCCTGTCCGCAGTATCCGAAAAGACACCCCAATAAACAAGTAACCGAAGAAGAACCAACTTGATCGAGAGGAACGCGTGGGGGTACAGTCGTGAGCGCTTTACGCAAATTAGCGCTTTTTGAGGTGAAATTTTCCATGAGAATGTCCAAGTTTTTTATGCCGACCCTAAAAGAGGACCCGTCAGATGCGGAAGTGGTGAGCCACAAGTTGATGGTGCGAGCCGGGATGATCAGGAAGCTTACCACTGGAATATACTCGTATTTGCCGCTGGGATACCGATCCTTGAGGAAAATGGAACAGATCGTACGGGAAGAAATGGATGCGGCTGGGGCCCAGGAGGTCTTCCTCCCGATGGTCCAACCAGCGGAACTCTGGAAGGAGTCCGGACGTTGGGACCTTTATGGAACCGAGTTGCTCAGGTTCAAGGACAGGCACGATCACGAATGTTGCCTCGGTCCCACTCACGAGGAGGTGATCACCGACCTCGTACGCCGCGATGTGCGCTCCTATCGGGATCTTCCCCTGAACTTGTACCAGATTCAGACCAAGTTTCGGGATGAAATACGACCGCGTTTCGGGCTCATGCGCTGCCGTGAATTCATGATGAAGGACGGCTACTCCTTCGATACTACCGAAGAGGGGGCTGAAGAGGCTTACCGCCTTATGTGGGAGGCCTACAAGAAGATCTTCGAGCGCTGTGGCCTGGGCTTTCGTGCGGTGGAGGCGGACTCTGGACCCATTGGAGGCAGTTTTTCTCACGAGTTCACGGGTACTTGCAAACACTGGTGAAGACACCATTGTCTCGTGTGATTCCTGCGACTACGCGGCCAACATGGAAAAAGCGGAGATAAGACCCTGCGAGCCTGTCGAAACTACAAGCGGCACTACACCTAAGAAGGTCGAGACGCCCGACATGAGCACAATCCAGGAGGTCTCCCGATTTCTGAATGTGAAACCTCAAGACCTTATCAAGACCTTGATTCTGCGGTCGGACAATGGGCCTGTCGTGGTCCTCATCCGCGGAGATCATGACCTTAACGAGGTCAAAGTGAAGAATTTCCTCAGAGTTACTGAACTAGAGCTGGCCGACGAACGAACGATCATGGAGGTTACCGGCGGGCCGCTTGGTTTTTCCGGGCCTGTGGGACTGAAGAACGTGACGCTTCTTGCAGACCATGCGATCGGCTCCATGACTTCAGCGGTTGTTGGTGCGAATGAGAAGGATGCTCATCTAGTGGATGTGAACCCGCAGTCTGATTTCCGTGCGGACCACTACGGGGATTTTCGGGCCGCGGCGGCAGGTGACCCGTGCCCTCGGTGTAATGGTAAGCTGATCCTTTCCAGGGGGATTGAGGTCGGCCATGTGTTCAAATTGGGGGTTAAAGTACCGGAGGCAATGAATGCTCGATTCCTCGACGCGGAGGGCCAGGAAAAGCCCATGATTATGGGTTGCTACGGAATAGGAGTGAGCAGGACCATTGCCGCGGCAATAGAACAAGGCCATGATGAGGATGGGATCATTCTCCCGCCTGCGCTAGCCCCTTTTACCGTGATTGTTACCCTAGTCGGTGCCAAGAACTCTGAAATCGAAGAGGCCGCTGAACGTGTCTATGGAGACCTGTGGAACAACTCGATTGATACTCTACTAGACGACAGAGATGAAAGGCCGGGAGTCAAATTCAAGGACGCGGATCTTGTGGGCATTCCTTTTAGAGTTACCATCGGGAAAAAGGCTCTTGCCGAGGGGAAAGTCGAACTGAGAAATCGCAAGACTAAGCAAATGAAACTCGTCGAGATCTCGGTAATAGTTGAGGCAGTCAGAAAGGGGTTGGAGGAGTGGGGAGCGAAACTTTCTGCTTAGAGGCAGTCGCCATGAAGCAGACAGCAATTCCGAAATTCGTGGCAACCCAAGCGTCCTTGGTATCAAGCCTCAGACGTGCTACAAATGGACAGGGGGCGCGGCGATTGACTGACAACTGGAGCGTTGGTGTTCGACAGAAGGGTTTGACACTGGTCAATCACGTTGTGCAGAAGTGCCGGTAGTGCAGTTCAATGCCAACGGTTAAAGATATTCCAGGGCCATACCGCTTCTTCTTTTACAGTTTCGATTGTAACGAGCCCAAACATGTCCATGTTCAACGTGAGACAAAAGTCTGCAAATTCTGGTTGGAACGCTTGGCATTGAGCCGTAATCACGGATTTTCACCCAAGGAACTCAATGGCATCAGGGGGATTATTCAATTCCACATTCGAAAAATCATGGAGGACTGGGATGAGCACTGCGGTTGACGTGGCTGAACCAAGACTCCTGGATGTGCGTGTTACGGACGACGAGATCATAGCTTACCTGGCCGATGGACGAACCATCAGTGTGCCGCTTGCGTGGTCTTGGCGCTTGTCCGAGGCCACCCCGCAGGAGCGGTCACATTTTCAGATTATCGGAGACGGACAGGGCATCCACTGGCCGGACATTGACGAAGACATCAGCGTGGAAGGCATGTTGCACGGCATACCTGCCCGCAGACCGAGCCCCAAACCTGTGGGTCAATAAAGCGTCCCAACGGTATAGCTCGATCTCAGTCAATTCGGGGGACTCCTGAGAGAAGTCAGGCTTGGTCTGCTGTAAACGCCTCAAGAGGTATGTCTCGCAAGCTCTTAATGATCTCCAAGCTGAGACCACTCTCACGGCTGAGGATTTCGGGTATCCTTTTCCGAGAAACTAAAATGCGCTCAATGTCTTCCTGGCTCAGCCCCAGTTGATCCATTCGATATTCAAGAAGCGCTAATGGGTTTGGCGACTCTATGTGGTGGTGCTTCTTCTCGTAAGCCCCTGTCAAAGCAAGCAGAATCTCCAACTCATCGGAATCTGGAGAATCCACAGGAGTTCCCCAGAGTTCTTCGATTCGAGCCATAGCCGCCTCATAGTCTTCTTCCGTGCGGATGGGTTTGATTTCCATGACTAAAGGCCCTCATTTTGATGGCTAAATCTTAGCGGCATCTATCTTATCATAATCCTTGTGGTAACCAACCCAGCGAATCAAAACAATTTGGCGCGCATAATCAATGACAGTTACCAGTCGATAATCGTTTCCACCAAGATTGAAGACAACCCGGTTGCCGGGAAGGAAGTCCGCTGTCCTGTGCCTGCGCCTAATTTCCGACGGAGTTCTCCATTCCGCATTCTCGGTATCATCGAGCCACGCCGGGAACAATCTCCTGGCCTTCGCGTCCCCAATCGACATGAACTCGAGGATTTTCTTTCGCTGACGAACTTCCATAAATCATGCGGCGCTGTCCATCAGGCCGTTTTGGTCTTCTCAAGATGCGGACGCGAGCCAGAATCACAGCAAGAAATTCTCAAAAGATGATCACAAATCAATCACTGCCCGTAATAGTAATTGTACGGGTTCCCCGAATAGCCCCTTTGCTGTGGCTGTTGGTAAGCGCCCTGGTAGTTTCCGCCGTAATACCCGCCGTATCCGTACCCATAGCCCGAGTAGGGATATTGGTTCCCGTAGGAATTATAATAGGATGGCGGCGCGGCAGTCGGATACCATGAATTTGGATATTCATTCATGGGGGCTGACCATTTTATCGGGTCTGACCCGTACACGGATGCGCAAAGAAAAATAGCCGGAATTATCGCGACAGCAACAAACCAAAAACTCCTCTTCATGAGGGGCTCCTTGTTTCGTGGGACTTTCTCGCTCCTAATGATACCCTTTCGTGGGCCTCGGTTTCAACAAGAAACGAAATGCCCGAGCGTCCTTGCACTGGAAATTCATAAGAGGTCGCTCTATATTAAGCATTATGCCTCGTTCACGTAAACCCCCGAAAAACTCACCAAAACACAAGAAAAGTCCGTCGTCAGCGGAGAATCCTCCGCCCGTCCCGCAAAAGAATTCCCGCAAGTGGAGTTCGTTGGGTCGCGACGTGATATTGGGGCTGGTGGTTTGTTTTCTTTTCTTTGCATTTCTGGAGCTGATCCTCCGCATCGCAGGGGTACCTGTGCGTGATCCCGGAGACGACCCCTTAGTAGGGTTTTCGGGGACGCAGCCTCTGTTTGTAGTGGAGAAGGGCATAGCGTCCACCGCACCGGCCAAACTGAGATTCTTCAACCAGTCGTCGTTTCCTGTTAAGAAAGGTCCCGACACAACCAGGGTTTTCTGTTTTGGGGGCTCAACTACCTACGGCCACCCGTTTGACGGCAGGACAGCGTTTCCGCGTTGGCTTGAAGACTTGCTCAAGGCTACCAATCCGGAAAAGAATTTCGAGGTCATCAACACGGCCGGCATTTCGTACGCTTCTTACCGAATTGTGCCTCTTGTTCGTGAGGTGCTCCAATACAGCCCTGACTTGATAATCATTTCCGATGCGCACAATGAATTTCTGGAACGGAGGACCTATTCGGGTCTGTTGGTTCAAGGCCGCGGATTGCTCACCTTCAGGTCGTTCCTCGAGGATGTGCACACCTATCAGGCGCTCAAGAAAATCCTCACACCCCTGCTCACCACTGCACGACATCAGCGCGAGACGGACTCGACTCCTAAGACTCGTCGTGGAGCCAGTCCAGGCCCGTCTTCCGGCTCGGTGCAGGACCGCGGGACCGGAAAGCCGATCTTGCAGCAAGAAGTGACTACGATTCTGGACCGGAGCGCGGGCTTGGATCTGTATCACAGAGATGAAGAATTCTCCAGAGGGGTGGTGCAACAGTTCGTTCACAACCTGCGAGCCATGATTACTCTTTGCCAAAACGCTCGCGTTCCGGTGATCCTGGTCGAGCCGGTTTCCAACCTCAAGGATTTCTCACCCTTCAAATCAGAGCACGGGCCTGATATGACGGCTACTGAAAAGGCCGAGTACAGAGCGCGGCTGGATCGGGCCAAAGTGCTTTTGGAAAAGAACCAGTACGAGGAATCTCTCAATCTAATAGAACGCGGCGATCGCCAAAGATCCACTGTATGCGGAAGCTTATTTTTACAAGGGAAGAATACTCCTTGGACTTGGACGCGCCACCGAAGCGCGAGACAACTTCATCAAAGCAAGGGACCTCGATGTATGCCCGCTCAGGGCCATTTCAGCCATTGAGGACCAGTTTGATAAGGTCGCTCGGGAGGAGAACGCGACACTAATCCCCTTCCGGCAGATGCTTGAGCGGAGACTGTCCGAGACGGGGGACAAAACGGGGATTCCGGGCAACGAAAGCTTGCTGGATCATGTCCATCTTACGATCCCCTTGCATCAGTGGCTTGCTGAGATTCTTTTCGACAAAATGACTGAACTGGGTTTGGTTCACCCTTCTCGCAAGTTGACTGCGGAGGAGCGGCAAGCCTTGTACGGCAAAGTGATGGGCTCCTTTGATTCAAAGTTCCTCGTGACCAAAGACATGAATCTCGCCAAAACACTCAAGTGGGCCGGCAAGAAAGAAGAGGCCCGCGTGGCTCTGGAAAGGGCTGCCGGAGCAATGGACGACAACCCCGAGGTTCACAAGATCCTGGGAAGCTATCTGTTGGATGATGGAGCTTTTGACAAAGCGATCGCGGAATACCGACGAGCTGTTGAGCTTTCGGGAAATGATCCCGAGATGGTGTTCGCTCTGGCAACTGCCTGTCTTCGGGCGGGACGCAAGGCCGAGGCTGCCGCCATGTATAGAAAGCTTGTTGACGGAAATGACAACCTCCCGGAAGCATACGGTAATCTGGCGATCATTTATCTGGAGCAGGGCAAGGTCGAAGACGCACTGAAAGTCATTAGGCCCGGTATGAAAAAGAATCCCGATTCGGCATCCTTGCTGGGGCAATACGGATTGGCCTTAGCCATGTCCGGACAAATCTCAGAGGCGATTCCCTGGACCGTCAAAGCGATTCACGCTGAGCCTGGCGATCCGAATCAGTATTACAATCTTGCAGGAATGTATGCTCTTTCCGGGAACGCATCGGATTCGCTGCGTTATCTAGATCTGGCGGTTCAAAAAGGATACGCCAATCCGGACAAAATGGATCGAGACCCGGTCTTCCGGTCGGTTCGTGATCTTCCCGGCTTCAAGAAAATCCTCCAACGGCTGCGGTAACCAAGTCCTTGCCATCATAGGCGACCCCCAGCACCTCCGTGACGGTATATTCCGGATACCAACAGATGTGCGCTTGTAGCATGAACTGGAGATTTTCATGACAACGAAATGTATCCCTAAGATCACAAAGTTGTGGCTGCTTCCGATTCTAGTTCTGGCTCTCCTACCGCGCATTTCGATGGCGAAGGAGACGGCCGCCCTCGACCAGCAACTCATAAAAGCAGCAAGAAGCGGGGATGTGGCGACGGTCAAGAGCCTTCTGGACAAGGGCGCTGACTTTAACGCCAAGGACGACAAAGGCCGCACCGTTCTCATAAATGCTACCAAGGGAGGTCACCTGGAAGTCGCCAGGCTCCTCGTAGACACGGGTGCCGACCTCAGTGCAAAATTGGACGGGGGCATTACGGCTCTGGGGGTTGCTGTCACTCTGGGCCATCTGGACCTTGCGCGGCTCCTTATTGAGAAAGGCGCCGACGTGAACGCTAAGGGAGAAAGAGGTTTCACGGTCCTAATGTTTGCCTTGTTGGGCAGTGACGACCACGAAATCCTGAAGCTGCTCCTCGAAAAGGGCGCTGATGTGGATGCCAGGGCGGAAGGAGGTTGGACGGCTTTGATGCTCGCTGCTAGGGAAGGCAAGGACGAAACTGCCAAGATTTTGATCGAGAGGGGCGCCGACCTCAAGGCCAAGGCCGATGACGGCCGTACTCCTCTAATAGTTGCGGCGGGAGGGGGCGCGGACAAGCCAGAAATAATCAGGCTGCTACTGGAAAGGGGTGCGCACATTAATGCTCGAATGAAAGACGGAGCCACAGCTCTAATGTTTGCTGCCAATGCGGGCCATCGGGACGAAGTGAAAGTTCTCATCGAAAAAGGTGCCGACATCAATGCCACGAGACAGGATGGTGCGACGCCTCTGGCGGTCGCTGTCCTGAGAGGTGACCTGGAAATAGCCAAGCTGTTTATCGACGACGGAGCGGATGTTAACGCCATGGGCCCAAATGGCTGTACGCCTCTGATGGCCGCTACCCAAGGAGGTAACGTAGAAATAGTCAGACTGTTGATCGACAAGGGAGCCGATGTCAATGCTAAGGCCAAGAACGGCTGGACTGCTCTTATGGGTGCCGGCAGAAACGGCCACCCGGAAATGGTTAACCTCCTCATCGACAGGGGCGCGGACATTGAGGCGAGCAATGATCCCGGTCAGACGGCAGCGATGGCTGCTGTTGCTGGGGGTAACCTGCACGCAGTTAAGCTACTTATCGACAAGGGTGCCGATCTCAATGCCCGAACCAAGAAGAAGGCGACAGTCTTAATGTTTGCCGTCAACTATGCCAAGCCAGGAGGCAACCTGGAAATTATCAGGCTGCTACTCGAGAGGGGAGCCCACGTTAATGCCGCCACGAAAGAGGGCTTGACACCTCTGATGTATGCTGCTTTTGAGGGCAATCCGGAAGTCGTACGACTGCTTGTTGAAAACGGCGCCGATATGAATGTCAAGCTCATGGGCGCTGGGACCATAGAAGAGCTAAAAATAGGATTATTCCCATTCGGCAAAAGTCCCGAAATCAATGTCACGGTGGAAGACGGTATGACGGCACTCGGGATAGCCGAGAAATATGGTCGCGCCCAAGTGGCTCAATACTTGAGAGATCACGGAGCCAAGTGATTGGAGAACTCGAATTCCAGGCATCGAATTATCGAATTCCGAGGACACCATACTTGATCGGTGCTTCGTGTTAACATTTGAAATATTCTCCGCCTATGGCAGCCTTGTGCGGGTTGCACCTTAGCGCTGAGTCCCTTGCTGGCAACATAAGAATGATGTGCCATCAACTACCAAAAGCGTCAACGACCGCGGCGGCGAGATAAGTATGGTGTCCCCGGAATTCAGAATTTAAGGAAATGAAAGTTCTTGCACGCCTTGCTGCAACGTTGGCTCTACTCATTATCGGAACGTTTGCTGTTTTTCTTATATGGGAAAACTACAGGGTCCAGCCTCTTCCTACTGGCGCACGAGCCGATAAGATCGTGGTTGAGAAGTCCGAACACCGCCTGGTGTTGCTTCATCAAGGCAAACCATTGAAGGTTTACCGGATAGCGTTGGGACCCACGCCGGTCGGGCACAAAGAATGCCAAGGAGACGGTAGAACCCCCGAAGGCTTATACCGGATTGACTTTCGCAAGCTCAACAGCACTTTTCATCGGGCTCTGCACATCTCGTATCCGAATGCACACGACATTAAGGTTGCTAAGAGCCGCGGCGTAAATCCAGGTGGCGCTATCATGATTCACGGCCTCGGAAAGAGATTTGGTTGGTACGATAATCTACATCATCTTGTCGACTGGACAGCGGGTTGTATTGCGGTGACCAACTCGGAGATTGAAGAACTCTGGCGAGCCGTACCAGACGGATGTCCTGTCGAAATAAGACCGTAGGTGCCCTAACGAATTCTGGGGAATTCTATGGACACCATACTTAATTGATGCTTTGTCTTAGCATTCGGGTTACGGAATTATGCCGTTGCCAAAGAATCAGCGCATGAGAGCAGTGTCATCGCGAGGAGTGAAACGTCCAAGCAATCTGTTCTTGCTGTTGGGGGATTGCCACGGGCTTGCGCCCTCGCAATGACAGCCGCATTGTTTGCCAAATAAGTAATTCCCTCGAGTTATTATTCTCAACCTCTGGCCGGACTAGCGAGAGTCGTAGCTCCTGGAGTTCCTCACCACATAAGACAACGTGGTAATCGCCGGCCAGATAAGCGTAGTGTCCCCAGAAACCCTAACCCTAACGTGGCTGGAATCATTCTCTCCGAGTCCTTGTAGGGCGGCCTGTGGCCTGGGCCGTGTTCGGGGTGAGAGTCGCCGGCATTTTTGTTGACGGAGGGGGGGCGGTGAGGTACGCTGAATATAGAGGCCAGGAAACGCTTCCAATGTGACGTGACCATGGAAGGGCGAAGTCTATGAAAATAAATATTTTATATAGAGAGGAAAAAGGATGGTTCGTGGGACACATCCAAGAATATCCCCACTATGAAAGCCAAGGAAAGACTTTGCAGGAATTGAAAGACAATTTAATAGAAATCTACGAAGATATCAGGAACGGTTTGGTGCCCGGTGCAGAACCTTTTCAGATATTGGAAGTAGCAATTTGAAAAGGGAAGAACTGGTTAGGATCATAAATTCAATGGGTTGTGTTTTTGTGCGTCATGGTGCCAACCACGATTGGTACAGAAATCCTCAAACGGGTAAGAATCAACCTGTTCCAAGGCACAAAGAAATTGAAGATGGATTAGCGAAAAGAATTATTAAGAGATTGTCCTAGAGATTTGAATTCCCGGGACACCACACTTAATTGGTGCTTTGTGTTTGCATTTGAAATGTCTCAACCTATGGCTAAACTAGCGCGGGCTGCACCTTCCCGCGGAATCCAATTGCCGCCGAGATAAGAATGATGTGCCATCGACTACCGAAGACCTCAACAACCGCGGCGGTGAGACACGTATTTCGTACCCGGGCCTCCGGAAACCCTCAAGCAACTATTCGCATACGCAAGGGTAGAATTGACACTGGAAAGCAAGAGATATTTACCGCAGAGACCGCGAAGATCGCGGAGAATGATTGTATTTGGTCTTTTCTGCGCCCTCTGCGTTCTCTGCGGTGAAATATTCTTTTCCAACGCCCCGCGTAACTGAATGGCTGCCTCCCCAACGAAATTTGGTTGCTCCTGAGTCCGCCATTTGCTAACTTGTCTGGCTACGATTCTTCAAATCGTCCAAACTACAACTGACCGATTTTACAGAAGAGTCACCAGTTGAATATCTGAGGAGGTTCGGTAGATGTTTGAGATCCTTCACAAAGAGCGGATCGGCCCAGGCGTGAACCGGGCTGTCATCTCAGACTCCAGACATTGCCCGGGCACACAAGCCCGGCCAGTTCATCATTCTCAGGACCCATGAAGAGGGAGAAAGAATACCGCTGACCGTGGCGGATAAAGACGCGGAGCAGGGGACCATAACCCTTATCTGGCAGGAAGTAGGCGTCACCACTTATTACATGGGAACCCTTTGCGTGGGCGAGCGCTTGCACGACCTTTGCGGGCCGCTCGGGAAGCCGACCCACATCGAGAATTTCGGTACCGTCGTGGGTGTCGGAGGCGGCATTGGCGTGGCGCCGTTATACCCGATAACGAAAGGTATGTACGCGGCCGGGAACCATGTGAAGACGATTATTGGTGCCAGGACTGAAGGACTGCTGATCATGACCGAGGGCCTGAAAAAAGTGAGCCATGAAACCCTCATTGCCACTGACGATGGCTCTTTCGGCATTCATGGCTTCGTTACACAGGTACTGCAAGACCTGATCGACAAAGGCACCAAGATTGACCTATGCGTGGCCATCGGGCCGGTCCCCATGATGAAAGCCGTTGTCAATGTCACTCGCAAGGCCAATCTGCCCACGGTGTGTAGCCTCAACCCCATAATGGTAGATGGCACGGGGATGTGCGGAGCATGCCGCGTCGAAGTTGGCGGCAAGACCATGTTCGGCTGCGTTGATGGTCCTGAATTTGACGCTTTGCAGGTGGATTTCGATCTGCTCATGAAAAGGCTGGCAATGTACAAGGGCTCGGAACTGATAGCACTCAACCAATTCAGGGAAACAGCGAGAGGCTGTCAATGCACTATACCGGGGGGTGCAGCATGAGCGAGCTAGAAAAGAAGGAAAAGAAACCCAAGGTTCCGCGGCAAAAGATGCCCGAGCAAGATCCCCTGGAGAGGGCACAAAACTTCTACGAAGTTGCTCTCGGGTACGACAACGATCTGGCCCTTCTCGAAGCCAGCCGCTGCCTCCATTGCAAGAAGCCGTACTGTATGTCCGGCTGCCCCGTTGAAGTGGACATCCCGGATTTTGTCGAGATGGTAAAAGCCGGCGATTTTATAGGCGCTTCCTGGAAGCTGAAGGAAAAGAACAGCCTGCCCCGGATCGCAGGACGTGTGTGTCCGCAGGAATCCCAGTGTGAGTCAAAGTGCGTCCTCAACAAGAAGGGAAAAGGCGAGCCCTGCGCTATCGGCCGATTGGAGAGGTTCGTGGCCGACTATGCCGCAGTGCACGGAGGAGGAAAGCTACCGGAATTGCCGAAGCCTACGGGTCTGAGGGTGGGAGTGGTCGGTTCTGGTCCGGCGGGCCTGACTTTGGCAGGCGCTCTGATCAAGAAGGGCGTTGGAGTGACGGTCTTTGAGGCGCTGCACGAACTCGGCGGCGTCCTCGTCTACGGCATCCCGGAATTTCGTCTGCCTAAAGCGATTGTCCGGTCCGAGGTCGATGAGCTTAGAAAGCTTGGTGTTGAATTCAAGACCAACTGGGTCATCGGCCGAATCGAGACTGTGGATGACCTGCTGGAGAAGCGCAAGTTCGATGGAGTTTTTATAGGCTCCGGCGCTGGCGCTCCACTATTCCTGAAGATACCGGGCGAAAACCTGAATGGCGTATACTCAGCCAATGAGTTCTTGACCAGGGCGAATCTTATGAAGGCCTACCTCTTCCCACAGGCCGACACGCCGGTGGCAAAGGGCAGAAGAGTCGTCGTGTTCGGCGGCGGCAACGTGGCGATGGACTCGGCACGGACCGCTCTGCGACTCGGGGCCGAAGAGGTCACCATCGTTTACCGTAGAACCATGGAAGAACTACCGGCCAGGGCGGAAGAGGTGCATCACGCGGTGGAAGAGGGTGTCAAGTTCAAGCTCTTGACTGCTCCCATCAAAATAGTTGGAAACGAGACCGGATGGGCTGTGGGCCTGAACTGCCAGAAGATGGCGCTCGGTGAGCCCGATGCTTCAGGGAGAAGGCGGCCGGTTCCTATCGAGGGAGACTATTTCGATTTGGAATGCGATACGGTAATCGTGGCTATAGGTAACGCTGCAAATCCACTCGTCCCGTCCACCACTAAGAAGTTGGAAACCAACAAGTGGGGCAACATAGTGGCCGATCTGGAAACCGGCAAGACATCCAAGGATCGTGTGTGGGCCGGAGGCGACATCGTCACCGGAGCGGCCACGGTCATATTGGCCATGGGAGCAGGGCGCAAGGCGGCTCTATCGATGATGAGCACCTTTGGGGTGAGTGTAGCCTGATCGATGCCCGAGTGCTCCGAAAATGGGGTACTTTGAGATCGGATGTGGACTGAACCCCCCGTCGGAGCACTCAGCATTCGGGTGCCACGGTGTAATTTGTGGGAAACGATGCATCTTCGGGTAACAACATTCTGTCTTATGACGATCCTCGTCTGCCTGGCGTGCGCTGCGCTTGCATCTCCCATCCACCAGATTCAAGGAATTATCGTGGAGTTGGGGGAGGGCTATCTGTGGTTGAAACCGGACGGGGAACCGGCCCCTCGCAAATTTGTCTTCCGTTGGAAGGTTCGGTTCAATCCTCCGAAACTGCCACTGAAGGGCGACCGGGTTCTAATTCTTTACAGAACAAGGCCGAGGGAGCGGTGATCTACGGAGTGGACTATCTGTCCACGGCACCCGAGCCGGATCAGACACCGAAAGATCAGCTTCCGGACAAAGGCCAGTGAGCGGAGTTTTTCGGCCGTCGAGAAAGATAACCAGCTTAACGCTGTGCATCAAGAGCGCCGTGCCGTTCGCAAAGTGGGACCGGCATCTTGCCGGTTAGCCGCAAGAACGAATGACCGGCTGAAATCGTGGCACGATTAGGGCTGTCAACTATGTTGTTGCCCTCACCCTGTGTCCCTCTCCCTCAGGGAGAGGGACACAGGGTGAGGGTATTCGTGCTACGATACTGGCCGTTTCACGAAACGGTACCCCTTACCAGCGACGGATGATCTTTTGTAGGAGAGGTTCTCCCTCAAATGGACTTCGGACTTCTGTTAAAAGCTGGGTTTTCCGGCTTTGCGCTCTCCCTGGGAGTGCTGATGTTGGTATTTTATATAGTTGGCAGCTTCTTGCGGGTTTGGCAAAAGAATTTCACCGCGGGTCTTCATTCTCGCGGCCGTCGTATCATTCGTGGTCGTAGATCTATTTCTCTACTATAAGATTCGGGTTTCACAAGTACCTGATGCCCAACTTTTCCTGACGGGATGCGTCGGTGGGTGGCTCGGCGGGATATTCTCGGGATTGACCCAGATGAAGCGATTCCTGCTCAGCTTCCACAAGTAGATCGAGTCCCTGCCACAGCCACGCGCTCGGAAGCCGCCCGGCCTTGAATCCTCAATTCTTCTCAGAAGCCAATTCTATCGCATCAATAAGCACTCCGAAGAAAGATCCGGGGACGATCCGGTAAACGCGTTTCATATCTCCATCCCAAATGTTGCAGGCACGCTCGGCACACGAGGAAACGCCAACCGTACCCGGAAACCATGAGTGTTGGAACAGTTTCATGCACGATGACATTGTCACAGTGGCCGAAGGTCATGAAGTTGCAACGGACACCCGCAGGATTAGTGAATGAATGGTCTTGCGCGCCGTTAAGTGGGATGAGGGCTTCCGAATGAGTGATCACGGTGCCGCACTGGGAACAGAGGTAGAGATTTGGCTCTTTTTTGTTATTTTCACGCTGGAGTTTCACATATCCAATCATGAAATGATTGCCAAGGGGCCGTCAGTTCGCGAGGTAACCTTCTCCGACCAGTGCCTGCCTGACCTTGCGTTCCGCCCCTTTAGGAACTCTTAAAGGGAACCCAGAGGGCTCCGTTTATCCGCTTTGGGCAGAATCCCGGTCGAAGGATCGACCCCTGGATTGAGTTCCCAAATGGCCCTTGGATTGGTTCCACACCATTTAGCCACAATGTGCAGAGGCAAATCCTTGAGGAGTTTCAAGCGGTCGAGGAAGTCGTAGGACAAAGGCGCTAAAGGGGGAACATCCACGCCGTAGAAATCTTTATGAGTATCGATGAGTTTCACTGCAATCAGGCGCGGAATGAGAATCTCTGAATACGGTGGCATGACCATGTCCCAGTAGGAAAAGCCTTGTGCCTTATTTACGACAGGATCAACGTTGTTGGCCCCATCCGCAAAGGCGCAGACAGCCAATAACCAATCCGTGCCAGGCTTCCGGCGAAGGATTCCCTGAAGCAATGTGCACGCAATTCTGGTGGAGAGGATGGGATCTCTACGATCATCCCAGTCGTTCGTTGCTACCCACGGAACCAACGAAGAGTCCTTCTTATCTCTGAGGGACCCCAGGGCCCACCAACCCACTCCACCCGATCGGGTTCGAGAGTTGGGAAGCAGGTCGCTGAGGAGGGCCGCAAGATAGAGCATGTCATCGGGAACTTGCTCCTCGGCCAAAACCTTTCGAATCATGGGGCCGTAAAGGGCCAAGCGGTCGAACCATTCCATCATACCCGCGGCGGTCCATCAGCAGATAGTTAACCTGATCCACAACGCGCGTCGAAACTTCATGACGATCTATTGGGATACGCACACCCGCGAAAGTGAGCCCTTGTTTTTGAATGTCAGGGGGAAGAATGTAATTGGCCCAGGGAGTATCCAGGGGCCTCTGCGGCGCCGGCCTGCCCGGTGGGAATCCCCAGGAACAGTGTCCCCGTAAGGAGCACTGCTCCAACGCAGATGAAAATGGTCCGCGGGATTACCGTGTTCTCTGTTCATGCAGGATTCAAATCAAGTGCGGAGAAAAATCCTTTCGCCTTTCCACCAACTCCAAAAATTTCTTCCAGGTGCAGACCGGATAATTCAGATTCAAACATTTGCCTTTTCTTTGAGCTCTTTGCCGGTCTCTGAAAAAGGGCAAGTGTTTGCTCTTGACGGTGATCTGCTCGCCCGTCTTCGGGTTCCGTCCCGTATAGCCGTCGTAATTCTTGACCACGAACGAACCAAACCCGCGGACCTCGATTCGATCTCCGGCTATCAGGGCTGCGGACATGGTGTTGAAGACCATGTCTACAACCTCTTCAGCCTTACGAAGGGGCAGATCCATCTCTTTTGCCAAAGATTTTACCAGGTCGGATTTGTTCATTGCAAACTCCTGTTGTCAGTCAAGGTATTCTCTTGTACGCGGCGGTTGGTAAACGGCAGGCAATCGCCGCCTACTCAGCGGTGAAATGGGCCGCATCTCCGCGCTTTTCACCAGGGAGTAGGTTTCGCCCTCGGCTCCTATACGTGAATTGACAGTCCTGCTGCCCGGTAACTATCGGATAAGTACCCACAAAAAAAGTGAGACCCCGAAATAGGTGAGAGCGCGAAAACAAGGGTATATTCATAGACTCCCGAGCAAATCATTGTCAAGCAATTTTGGCTGGACACGCGGCGGAAGCGACTCTCAGGGTGACGCGATACACAGAGTGGGAGTCCGTTGCGCGACGCTGCGTTACGCTGGATGTTTTGCCGTGTCTGTCATTGCCAGGAATGAGATCCCGCGGCACGCGGGAGAAACTGCGGATTGCTTCCCTACACTCGCAATGACAACCCCCGCCTCACTGGACGGAATGCATTCCGGCATTCTAGCCCTGTTCCGGGCGGTCCTCAGTTTTCACTGGTACCCTATGCTCGACGGTCGGTTCGCCTCGTAGCTTGGTGAGGCCGGAGTAGCAGGAGCGCGATGATTCTTGCACTGAATGTACGCTTCGTCTAGCAGAAGGTCGCGTAGCTCGGCCATTAATCGGTCTCGCTCTCGAAAAATGCTCTTAAAGGTAGCCGCAGACGCGCTGTCACGTCTCTGAACGCCTCCTGTAGCACACCTGCGCCATTCGTCAAAAGACGATCGTTCCAAATCCGCCAACTCGAGACAACTCTGGCCGAGTTCAGCCAACCGTTCTCCGCGTTCTTTAAGGACAACCTGCACGATGCTAGCAATCGATGCCCCTCTCTCATGGGAGGCCATCTCCTTGGCGATGCGAGGACCTACCGACTCGCTCTTGACCTGATGATAATTCTCCATGCCAGCTTGAAGAGATTCATAAGCCTTTGACCACTGTGCATGTTCCGTAGCGCAAGGGCCCGCGTCCGTTTCGGACAGGAGAGGTGTTCCGGATAATAGGCAAAGACCCAGGGCGAGGAAGAGCACGAGCCCGCGGATCATGACTGCTCCCCCTCCTCACGTTTCAAGAAAAAACCAAAGAAATCACTCGTATAGCTCCGGTCGGACCGATCCAGAGTGTAGCTCTTCTGCTCGGGAGATAGCTTCACTCTCTTAAGGATTTCGCCATCGCCGTTGCCAAAGTAGAGATTCCCGACGACATTGTGGGGATTCGCATCTCCGTGAATGGCCCGCTCGCACCCTGCCAGGACGAGGGCCATAGCCAAGTCCTTTGTGCTGATGTGGTGACCTATGGCAAATACCAGGTTGCCATCCTTTCGGATTCCGAAGGCGCTGCGAGTAGCAATGAACCACTCTCCCCCATAGTTAGGGCTGGGTGCGAGCCCCGCGAACCCTCCCCAATACGGATTGGGGGCCGGCTCTTCTTCCGAGAGGAGAAAACCGAGGCCAATTTCAGAGTCGGCTCTCCGTCCCCCCTGTATCACTGAATCGACCACTTTCCCTTCTTTTACAATCAAATGCTTCAGTTGACGCGCATCACGGATAAGCGATGTGGGTATGCCGTCGTTCCATTCGAGGACGTCCACAGAGTCATCGTTATAGGTCACAATAGTAGCGAGTCCCGGCGCTAATTTTTTCAACACCGTTCCACGAAAAATGGTTCCTCCATCGCCGGAATGCTTTTGTTTCCACAGGGCATTGGTTATCGCCAGAAGCCTGGGTTTATCCTGGGGCTCGACCGTGGCCGTTTTGGTTGATCCTCCCGGTTCAGTAGACCCTATGTAGAGCTTCATGGATAGCTGCTTCATATCTAACAGAAGCATGTGCACAATCGTGTTGGCATACCTGACGCTCGGCCTGTAACTGGTTCGGTATACTATGGGCACGCCGTCTTTTCCGGTAGGCAATCCCGCAGATTGCCACACTCCTTCGCCGGGCAGCATGGGAGTGGTGTACAAGGGGGGGATATTCCTCAAGAACAATGTCTTGAATGGCGCTCTGGAGTAATCGCCCGGCAATTCGCTGCCGAGCTTCAATAGGATCGAGGAATCCCTTGATGAGGCCAGCACGGGAGTGAACCTCTTCGTGAGGCGTTCGTCCAATGATTCCGCCCGTTCACGGCTCTCCAGTGACATCGAGTCGGCTTTAGTATTTTGCCTCTCCTCATCACGGGGAACCAAACCGGACACATTTGCTCTTTCCTCGGGGTCTGCCACTGCCGGAGCGTGAATCAGCATCTCTTTCGGTTGGCCTGTCGATGGTTGTCCGCCCCACAAAAGGAATTCCCATTCAGGCGGAGATGCATCGAAATCGTCCGCCCCCACTGGTGAAACGCAGAAAAAGGTCGCTGCAAGTGCCAGGGGAATAAAAAGCAGGCAGCAAAACCGGAACCCAACGCCCGTACCGAAGCGAGAACCTTCGGTCCCCCCGGCCAAGGCCGTATTCGCGGGGCCTGTGCGTCGCGGGCCAACCCATCTTAGGCGCGGCAATCCGGCCTCCAGCGTCCTGCACTCAAGCCGCTTCCCGATTGACAACAATTTCTTCATCGGTTATGGATACCCCAATTCTCAATTACCAAAAATAGGCGTATTGGTACTGCCTGAATAATTGCAAATCCCCGGATGCAGGCCGGAGTCGGTTGCGGCATCCCAAGCCGGGGACCTGAACAGCACTTTATGCTTTTACCAATTCTGCACCTGCTCGTCAAGAAACGGCGGCATCAGCAGTCTAAATTAGTTTTGAAGCTCCCGACAGAAGGGGTCGGAATCGACGGAAGGGCGGAACAATGACCGAGCGTGGCATAGCCTTCGCGGCAACATTCGTATTGATTCTCTTTCTCTCGGGCCAGATCGTGGCCGATTCGTCAGAGGGATTGTTTGACCAGGCGGTCGCAGCCGAGCGCTCCGGGAATCTGGATACCGCGTTGGATCTTTACACTAAGGCCGTGGAATCGGACCCCCAAAATGGAGCGATCTATAACAACAGAGGGATCGTTCACGCCCGAAAGAACGAGCTTGAACTTGCTATAGAAGACTTTGATCAGGCTATACGTCTCGATCCCGATAATGCCGGGGCGTACAACAATAGGGGGATGGCTTTACAGGAAAAAGGAGATCTTCACGGGGCAGGGACGGACTACGACAAGGCCCTTGATATCAATCGAGAACATGTCCAGGCGCTCCTCAATCGCGCAACCCTGTCAGTACGGGGGGGGGCCCCAGCCAAGGCGATTTCAGACCTGAACACCGCCCTCCGAGTGGACGAACGGAATGTGAAAGCGCGCGTGATGCTGGGCAAGCTCTATCTCGCGGATGGTTCGCCGGACAAGGCGATGAGGGAGTTATCCGCAGCCCTGAGACAGGACCCGAAGAATCTTGAAGCTCTGAGTGCCAGCGGCGACGCGAGCTTTGTCAAGGGTGAATTCAGCAAAGCGGTTGAAGACTATACGGAAGCCCTGGATGCCGGTGCCAATGACTCCAGAATCCTGGTCAACCGCTGTTCAGCATTTGCCCGGCTCAAAGATTTTGACAAGGCTGTTCCCGATTGTGAGAAGGCCGTCAAACTGGACCCGGCTTCTTCTGAAGGTTTCTACAATCTGGGCAATGCTTATGCAGCCCTGGCAAGTGATCGGCAGGCGATCGAGGCTTACAATCACGCGATAGATTTGCGGTCTGATCGTTGTGACTACTTCTACAATAGGGGCATAGTGTCAAAAAAGCTCGGAGAAGACGAAAGTGCGCTAGCTGATTTTGACCGGGTTTTGGAACTGGACCCCAAGCACGCGGACGCTCTCAACAATAGGGGAGCCATCTTTCTTTCCAGGGGCAATGTCAAGCGGGCGCTGGAGGACTTCGATCTGGCAGTGCGACAAGACGCCCGCGATCTGCCCGCGTGGAAGAACCTGGCCGCTGCTCACCTTGCCGGCGATTCTCCTGACAAGGCCATTCCGATCCTGGAGCATGCGCTCAAGCTTGCCCCCAAGTATCCGACATTCTGGCCCGCCTCGGTGACGCGTGGACATCGAAGAACCGGTTCGACAAGGCCATAGCCTCTTACAAGAAAGCGCTGGACAAAGCGACTGCGCCTAACCAGCAGGCTGAGATTAACGCCCGTATGGGGCTGACCTGGGAACGCTCAGGCAGCATCGAGAAGGCCATGCAGGCATATCTAAAGGCGCTGGAATCTACCCAGGATACATCCATGAGAGAAGGGCTAAGAAGAAAAATTGATGAATTGACGCTCCGGACGAAGCGGTAAAAGTCTGGCCTATTGTAAGTAGAGGAGCTTCAGGTGCTTTACTTCGCGGACCTCCATATTCATTCCCGGTACTCGCGGGCCACCTCCAAGGATTGCAATCTTGTGGAGCTAGCGAGATGGGCGGCGCTGAAAGGAATTCGTGTCCTGGCAACCGGGGATTTCACCCATCCTGAGTGGAGCCGGGAGATTCTCGAAATGTTGGCTGAGGCGGAAGACGGCCTACTGCGGCTGAAGAAAGAGTATCTTCCCACAGGAATTGCCGTCCCTGAAGGGTTCGGACCTGAAGATGTGCGGTTCATACTAAACGTAGAAATAAGCTCCATCTACAAGAAGCACGGCGCAACGAGAAAGGTACACAACCTCGTATTCATGCCCGACTTCGTTTCGATGCAGCGCTTCAACAACAAGCTCGATCGGATTGGTAATATCAAGTCTGACGGTCGGCCGATCTTGGGACTGGACAGCAGGGATCTCCTTGAAATAGCTCTTGAAACTACATCTGAATCGTTCATGATTCCCGCGCACGTCTGGACCCCCTGGTTCTCGATACTGGGATCGCGCTCCGGATTTGACTCCGTGGAAGAGTGCTTCGAGGACCTTGCCCCGTACATATTTGCACTCGAAACAGGTCTTTCGTCTGACCCGGCGATGAACCACCAGGTCAGCTCCCTGGACAAATATACCCTTATTTCAAACTCCGACACACATTCTCCATCCAAGCTGGGTCGTGAAGCCAATATTTTTTCGGGAGATCCGGGGTATGTTGCAATTCGTGAGGCAATTCGTGCCGGGGGACTGCAACGAGCCGACGGCGCAGTTAGTGGCAAGGTTTTGGGTGGTCCGGATGTTTCGAGTTGGAATGTGCTGGAGAAGGAGGAATATAAGGAGGGCTTTGTTGGCACGATAGAATTCTTTCCTGAAGAAGGGAAATATCACCTCGACGGGCACAGGAAGTGTGCTGCTCGTTTGAGTCCGGAAGACACCGAGAGACTGAAAGGACGCTGCCCCGTTTGCGGACAACCGGTTACGGTAGGCGTCATGAACCGGGTCATTGAACTTTCCGACCGGCAGGCGGGAGGGGCCCCGATGAGAGCCGCTCCATTTTGGAGGATGTTGCCGCTTGTCGAGATTATAGCTCAGGTGTTGGGTGTCGGACCTCAATCCAAGAAGGTTGGCGCTTTCTATGATGATCTTTTGTGGAAATTGGGACCGGAGCTGATGATACTCTGGGCATACCCGCTGGACCGGATCGCATTCCATGCGCCGGAAATATTGGTCGAAGCAGTGAGGAGGGTCCGTAAAGAAGAGGTTTCGATTCAGCCAGGTTTTGATGGCGAGTACGGCACTGTTCAACTATTTGGACCGGGTGAACGTGAGCATTTTGGTGGACAACAGGCCCTGGTTTCGGTTCAGAGACCGGGCGTGACACGGCGCACGAGTCATGCCTCGAACCTTGATAAGAAAAAAAAAGCACAAAGCCAGCCGCAAACTATCCCTCCCAAAAAAGCGAACAGCCACTGAATGAAGAGCAGCAACAGGCCGTGGAGATCGTTGACCGGCCGGTACTGGTCCAGGCCGGACCAGGTACCGGAAAAACCAGGACCCTGACCCACCGCATCGCAGGGCTCATTCAAGATGGGGGAGTCCATCCCGGCAAGATCACTGCCGTCACCTTCACCCGGAAGGCTGCCGCGGAGATGCGGCAACGGCTCGAAGGTCTCGCACCACCCCAAAGCGTGCAGGGCTGCTGGGTAGGCACGTTCCACCAGCTTGGTGCACGGATACTTGATATGTTCGCGGACAAAGCCGGTATTGAAACTCGGGACAAGGTCCTCGACGAAGACGAGGCCCTGAGTCTATTCAGGCAGGCTGTGAGGTCCGCGAATTTGGGACTGGCTCCCGCACAGGTTCCTTCACTCTTTCGCGAAGTGAGTCTTCTCAAGCAGAACCTCGTGGATTGCTTAAACCAGGGTGGTGAGCCTATGGTGGGACAAGCCTACGTGGCGTACGAAGAACATTTGAAAAGCGCAGGGGCCTTTGATCTGGATGATCTTCTCGTTCGCCCCGTCCGACTCTTAGAGGATCACCCCGCAATGGCCGGAGAGATAAGCGCGACCATTGCCGAGCACCTGCTCGTGGACGAATTTCAAGACGTTAATAAAGCTCAGTACCAGCTGGTCCGTCTACTGGCGAGCCCCCGCGGCCAGGGGCTCTTTGTCATCGGTGATCCGGACCAGGCCATTTACGGCTTCCGAGGCTCGGATAGACGGTTCTTCCAACAATTTACCCAAGATTACCCGTCTGCACAGCAGGTGAGACTGGGCCGTAACTATCGATCGCTGGCGCCCATTCTCAAGGCCGCGGCCGAGGTCCTTGACGGCCGAGGGACCGAGAACACTCTGAGTGCAGAGCGATCAGGGGCTAAGCCCGTCAGGATAATCCGTCTCCCAAGTGCGTCTGCGGAAGGGGAATTCATAGTTAGAGCCATCGACGCGGCCTTGGGTGGGGCTTCGTTCTTTTCCCTTGATTCCAGAGACATAGTCGGTCCCGAGCGAGACCTCGGTTTTCGGGACTTCGCTGTCCTCTTTCGATTGAACGCGGTAGGCGATTCCCTGGAAGAGGCGTTTGAGTCTTCCGGGATTCCTTACCAGCGGGCCCGCCGGACTAGTCCTTCAGAAGAGGCCGAGGCGCTGGATCCGCGCGGAAGCCGTTACTCTGATGACCATTCATGCGTCCAAGGGCTTGGAGTTTCCCGTGGTTTTTATAGTCGGGTGCGAAGAGGGCATAATCCCGTACAATCCCCCGGGTGAATCGAAACGTGTTTCCCGGGACCTGGATGAAGAACGCCGACTCCTCTACGTGGCGATGACCAGAGCCGAGAGCGAACTGTTCATTACAAGAGCTCATAGTAGAACGCTTCACGGCCTCAAGAAGGAGAATCCCCAATCCAGCTTTCTGACGGCAATTGATCCGTCCATCTGCGAGTTTCTTGACCCGCTTGGCGGTCGACATCGGCCGCGGCCTGTGCAGGTACGAGCTATTCAAATGAGTATGGTGATGCCGAGAAAATTACTCGGAAAAAGCCCTTGACAAAAAGAGGATATTCAGATATTTAAATATTAATGAGCCTGTCTTCCTGAGGAGGGGAATTGGTTCTCGCCAGAAAAACGCATGTCATTTCGGGTGCTTTCATCGTAATAATCGTTGCCGGCTGGCTTCTTGGTGTTACTTGTCCGGCAGGCGCCGCGGGAAGTCCCGAGGGGACTTCGTTCCAGTTTTTCCAGAAGCCCCCGATCGCCAACGACCTCAAAATGGGAACGTTGGATGGTAGGGTTGTGAGGCTCTCGGGTTTGAAAGGCAAAGTGGTGGTCCTGAATTTTTGGAGGAAAGACTGTCAGTATTGCGTCATGGAGAAGGGCCTCTTGAAAAACATGCTTCAGTCTATGAAGACGAATGATCTTAAGGTGGTTTGCGTGGACTTTTGGGATCAGCCTTCATGGGTCACGTCTTACGGCAGAGCCAACGGAGGCGATCTGATCATTGCGTCCCGACCCGAGGGACAGCAGGCGGTGGTGGAAAACGTGGTCAGGGGACGCCTCATGGGTTATTACATTGTGAACGAGCAAAAGGAGGCGATCTACGAGGTAAAAGGCTTTCCGTCCAGCTATGTCATCAACAAGGAAGGTCAGGTAGTGGCTACGCACATGGGACTGGCCCCGTGGAACAGCCCCTCTGTTCGGAAGTGGCTATCCAGGCTGGTCAGTATGGGAAAATCCGGGACGGCTCAAGATAGGGAATACGAACTGCCGGACTGGCTGGATCGTCTCCTGACCGGTCCTCTCGGCAGAAGTCTGGGGTTTGATCGTAATCCCGGCAGGACGGTAGCCATCGGCCGCTAAGAGCGGTCGCAAAACCTCAAGAACATTTGAAGGCACGCAGGAGGCAACGTTTTGCAACCCCGCGGGACGTGGGGTCCCCCTGCACCCCCTTCAAAAACTCTCAATCATTGCATTCACTTTTCGGCGCCGGCATACCCCAGTGAAAGCCGGCTCTGTACGAAAAGATCGGTGAGGAACAAATGGAACTATGGCTTTTGATAGCAATCGTGGCCGGATGGTTCGCCTTGAACAAATGGATACTCCCTCGGTTAGGGCTTTCCACCTGAATGTCTCCGGCATGCTCATCCGGGGACCGGGTGAAAGAAAAGGCAAAGAGTGAGGCTCAAGGAAGTTCGGAATTTTGATGGAAGGTGAGACTGATGAACCCTGCAGTAAACACGGCGATAGAGAACAAAGAGGATCTGGATCAGCTTTTTCAGGAGATAAAGAAGATGGAATTCTCTAGGGAAGCTGAAATCTTCAAGGCGCTCGGGCATCCTATCCGGTTGAAGATCGTATATGGTCTGCTCAAGGTGGGAGGATGTAACGTGAAGAACATGCAGGAATGTTTGGGCCTGCACCAGGCCACCGTATCGCAGCATTTGATCCATCTCAAGAGCCGGGGCATCATTACTTCCGCCAGGCAGGGTCTTGAAATGGTTTACAAAGTAAATGATTCATGGGCCGAGTGCATCATCACCAATATTGAAAAGAGACGAAAAGAGGAAGAGAGCCGATAGCTTGACTGTTGGCTGAAGCCCTGTCGAACCAGCCGCTTCGATAACTCCGATCCTCCCGGATCGTCTGAGTCCCTTCATTTTTAAGAAATCTCATTCTCGTAATTTGCCGATGGGGGTGTATACTACCCCTCGAGAGTCATGCACGCTCGCCATTTCCGACCCGATTATCAAATTGTGAGGAGTGTATCAAGATGACTGATCTCGTGCGCTTCGGGGTATCCATACCTGACGACCTGCTGGACAAGTTCGACGTCCTCATTCAGGAGCAGGGTTACACCAACCGGTCTGAAGCTATACGGGACCTCATTAGGAATCGCTTTGTCGAGGACGAGTGGAGCCGTTCGGCAGAAGACGTTGTCGGCACTGTGACGGTGGTATACAACCATGAGCAGAGCGAACTCGCGCAGAAACTCACCGAGATCCAGCACAGAAAACACGACCTTATCATTTCATCGGTTCACGTGCATCTGGACCAGCATAATTGCCTGGAAGTCCTGATTATGCGGGGCGCGCCAGCGGAAGTTAAGAAGGCGGGGGAACTTCTCATCTCCACCCGAGGGGTCAAGCACGGCAAGATCACCATGACCACCACCGGCAAGGAACTGGATTAGGAGGTGAGCACAGATGACGACGATCACTGTTCCGATTCCGGATGAATGCCTGTCACGCCTCAGGGAGAGTTGCGGCCAGTCTTAAAGTCGCTCCGGAAGATCTGGTGCTCGTGAGCATTGAAGAACTTCTGGCCCGGCCGGAGGATTCGTTTCGGCATGCGCTGGATTATGTGTTGGATAAGAACGCGGAACTCTACCAACGGCTTGCCTGATAAGGCGGACAAACTTTTGGATCATGCGATCGAATTGAAAGGCCCATTGCACTGTGAAGATATCTGTTATTCTGGCTCATCCCCAAATAGGGGAGCTTCAATCATGGGATCGCGCTAATCGCCGTGGAGCAGCTAAGACAGAATGGACATGAAGTCTGTTTCCATGATTTGTACGAAGAAAAGTTCGATCCGATACTCCCGGCCGCAGAAATTTCAAAAGATGCGGCCTTACCGGAAGACATAGCCACTCACTGCAAGGAAATTTCCCAAGCACAAGGCATAGTCATTGTGCACCCGAACTGGTGGGGACAGCCTCCGGCAATATTGAAGGGCTGGATCGATAGAGTAATACGTCCTGGTTGCGCATACGAATTCCTGGAAGATGATGCAGGCGAAGGAATACCCAACGGACTACTAAAGGCCGGGGCTGCCGTAGTATTCAATACGTCGAACACCGAAACCGAAAGGGAAAAGAGAGTTTTTGGCGACCCACTCGAAACTCTGTGGAAAAATTGTATTTTTGATCTTTGCGGGGTCGCCCATACTTACCGGAGAATGTTCAACATTGTCGTCACGAGCACTGAAGAGGAACGTAAAGCCTGGTTGAATGAAGTGCGGGAAATTGTGAGCAAGCTGTTCCTATGATATAGAGTGAAGCTCTTGGCAGCCAAGACCGCAGCGGAGCCAGGTACACAACCAATCCCCTTCACACCACGTGGATTACCCAGGGAGCTTTATGACCAGCTCGACATTCTCAACCCCCGTTGAAGACCGCTACCTTGAAGATTACGTGGCCGGAGCGGTGCACGAGTTTGGCGGTATTACAGTCGAAGAAGCTGAAATTATAGCGTTCGCGCAGCGATTCGATCCGCAGCCCTTTCACACAGATCCCGAGGCGGCGAAGCAGTCCGCGTTTGGCGGCTTGATCGCCAGCGGCTGGCATACTGCGAGCCTCATGATGCGGCTTTTTGTTGACTACTACCTCTCGCGGGTGGCAAGCCTGGGCTCACCCGGCGTTGATGCGCTGCGTTGGCTCAAGCCTGTGCGCCCAGGCGACCGGCTCGTCCTTCGCGTGACTGTACACGAGGTCAAGCGGTCACGTTCAAAGCCGGATCGGGGAATCCTTCACTCGCACATCGAAGTGCTGAACCAGCGTCGCGAAGTAGTAATGAGCATGAAGGCATTGAACCTCTTGCTGTGCAGGGAGCTTCTCTAAGACAACGCAATGAAAACACAACGAAAAAGAACCACAGTCTACTTCGATCCTGATCTACATCGGGCGCTGCGAGTCAAAGCGGTAGAGACAGATAAAACCATGTCCGATCTCGTCAATGAGGCTGTCAGGCAAAGGATTGCTGAAGATGTGGAAGACCTGATGGTGTTTGATGAAAGGGCGCATGAGCCTGAGCCTGCTATTTGAAGACGTTCTGAAGGATCTTAAACAGCGCGCCAAAATTTAATATTTGAATCAAACTGTCCGCACTGAAAGCAATTGGGAACATCGATACGAACCAAGCAGCCGAGTCGGGCTGAACTTTTCGCGGCTCAATTGGTCCGATTAATAAATTGCTTACGAAAGGGGGAAAAGATGGAAGAAAAATTCAAAAGGCATGAGGACTTTATCAAACAGCACGGGGCCTTTAGCTGGTCGGAATTGATGACGACAGACGTGCCCGGCGCCGTGGAATTCTACTCGAAGCTCTTCGGGTGGACCACCCAAGAATTGCCGATGGAGGGCATGTCGTACACTTTGGCAAAGGTCGGCGAAAACGATGTCGGGGGCATCATGGCAACCCCTCCGGAGGCTCAAGGAATGCCGCCGATGTGGGGTGTGTATGTAACCGTTGACGATGTCGATGCCACAGCCAAAACAGCCGAGAAGCTTGGCGGGAAGATAATAGTGCCACCGACAGACATTCCGGATGTGGGGCGATTTTGCGTTATTCAAGATCCGCAAGGCGCCGTGTTCTCGGCGATCACGTATGTTCAAGCTGAGAAGTAGTTGCAAGCTTTCAAGAGTTCGTGAAGCTATGCCGGGGGGATGCTTTCTGCAGAAAGTTTCCCCCAGATCGCTGTAGGCGCTTACGTAACGTCAGTTTCGCTACTATTGAGAGGTCCAGAGAGCCGAGGGGCCATCAAAGTGCCATTTATGTAAAATGGAACTTTCAAAGGGGCTGTAGGGGCGACCCTTGTGGTTGCCCTTTAGGGCGGGCACAAGACCCGCCCGTACCGAAAAAACTTAACCCCCCTTTAAGAAGGCGATATTATACTTGACATACCGCCAGAAAGGGGGCATTGTGAAAATGCCCAAGCGTGGAGCCTTCCTAAACGATGCCAAGCCGCTTGGCCTCCAGTTCAATAGCCAAGAGGACGCGATCAACTATGTTCGACAGATAACAGAGGACACTCTCGCTGGTTGGCCTTCCACAACCTCAACCTCATCGAACACTATGTCAAGGGTGAGTTTCTATATCGCCTCCAATCTTACAATTTTGTCCACTGGGCGCGAATACGATCTCCTTGTTTCTGGTGATCCCCACCCTGGGGCATGAAAACTCCACCCCTCCCCCGGCGTTGTGACGCGGCACCGAATTCTGCCACAAAAAAGACTAATAGGTGCAAGCATCCTGTGCTTATTAGCGTTGCATATCCTGTTGAGTGCCCAGAGCAGGTCATTCCCTCCTCTGTATGGCTTGAACGAGCGAAAAAGCGGCCTGATTTTCTCAGGGAGATCTCTGCATTTGGCCAGAAGCATCGCTTCAAACTGGGAAGAATCCCCAGCGAAGGGGAAGAAGGCATTCTTGGGGTTGGAGATACCAGAGGCTTTGGCGATAGCAAAACCTGCTTGGTCAAGAGCCGCTCGAAGATTGTTAACGGCATCAGCGGTCACAACAGCAAAATCATCAGGAATCGGCTTCGCAACCTTGATTTTGTAAAGCTGATGGATTCCATTAGGATTTGGCTCAACAAGGAGGGTGTATGGTTCTGTCTTGAAGAAAGCGTGCGTCCTTTTATCAAGGTCAATAATGTGATCCTTGCCCCGCGCACAAGAGAGTTTTGAACTTTTGAATGGATCTTCCATTGAGGTTCGTTCTCGCAGTGAAAGATTTTGCAAAACTACGATGATTCGGGAAACGGTTTACGACTACGAGCCTTGTTCCGTTTCCTGAATCAAACTTTACTTCAAAGGAGAATCCCATGAAGTCTGCTACCGAAAAATTGGTGGAACCATCGGATACGATGGACGATTCATTGGAGGGTCAAGATGCTGAATTAACATCTTCTCCCATTTATCCCGGTTTCTCCGGCCGCCGAACCGTTAGCGCATGAATGTGAGTGGCCCCGTTTTGGCGGCCCGCGTCTCGTAATTCATGAGAAGGTAGCTGAGAACTAAAATCATTAGATTGCCCTACATATAGAGCGTTCCAGCGGTTGCCATCAATATAGGCAAAGACGTATAGGCCGCCAACTTTAGTCCACCTGGAATTGAAGTCATGGATGGTAAACTTCAAGGTAGTTCCATCTCCGAGTGCCCATTCGCATGTTTTCATATCTTTCTCCGGACGCACCTCTCCCAGAAATCGCTTGACAGGGAAACCGTCCGCGTTTGTAAAAGAAGTCCCATGAATAGAGGGGACGATGACCCGACATCATCGGTTCCCCTGTGAAGTGGTGAGACCTGCTACAGTCCTGAAGAAATATATAACTAGGGTCCCCTCATAGCGACGGCCCTCCCCACGATTAAAGCTCGGGCGCACAACCGCCCTGAGCGAACACTAAAGACCGGGTGAGAGTAAGCCTGCCAGCGAACTCATCCGGTCAAGTCGTTCTGGGGCCAACTTTTATCATGATGGATTGGGGTGTCAAGGGAAACCTGCTCTGCGCGCGACTTTTCGCGTAATAGGTTCGCACAGATCAGCAACAATGCGGTCAGACGTAACACAAAAATGCACAACTAAAGTAATTCATCCGGTTTTGAATAATTTTCGTCGTTTTCTCGTTTCACTTTTTGTTTTGCCGACAATATCCGCTTCATCGCCTCTTCAAATCGTTCCTTTGCGTCATCAGCCTCTATCTTCTTAGCGGTTTCCACAAAACGGGCATACTGCTCCGGATCATCCGGCCGCGGCTTCTTCTTCCTTCCCATCAGTTGTATGTCCCTCCTTGTTAATGAGTCGTTTGATAAGTCAGTCGCCTTCCCACTACGCCTCTGAGCAATATTTCTGCTCTTTCAACGTCATTGAAGCCCTCACGAGCGGGTCTATTGTCTCTCTCAGGTCTACTGCAACGATTATTATACCTGAAATCGAATTCAGCAAGGTAGCGATGAAGATGTTGTTTCTTGCAATGCTGATAAATGCCCTTCATTCCACGTTTGAAAATCGAAAAGAAGCCCTCAAGACTGTTGATATGGACGGTGCGATCTTCCTTAGAAACATACTCACCGGCGCCGTGCCTAACCATTCCGTGTTGAGCAAAATCCCTGTCGATATGGCAGTATTGCCCAGCTTCGTCGGTCATAACCCGCGCTTCCCGGTCGATGTTTTCCTGAAGAATAGGAACGATAGTCTTGGCATCAACGGCATCGACTACCATGCTTCTCGAACAACCGGATTCACGGTCAATAAGGGCGAGGATCTTACGTTTGTGCGCGTATCCCTTTCTCACTTCTTTGCCGGGCTCAGTCCAGAGGAAAGTTTCGTCACTTTCAACTATTCCGCCATTTGCGCCGAAAGGAGCCAAGTCACCACTTCTCATTGCCTCTCGGATACGATGTCCCAGGAACCAGGCGCTCTTGAGGGTAACGCCCAAAGTTCTGTGAAGCTGATTGGCAGCTTATCCCCTTCTTGGATGAAGCAATCATATAAATGGCCTGGAGCCACTTGTTCAACGGAATGTGAGAATCCTCAAAGATAGTTCCGATCTTGACAGTGAAGGGTTTATAGCATACGTAGCACTTATAAAGGCCGATGCGGGTGGTCTTGCCCTTTAGGGGCTTGATGCGCTCAATTGAACCGCAATGAGGGCAAACGGGGCCTTTGGGCCACAGGCAGCTTTCAATGTGAGCGTATGCAGCTTCTTCGCTCTGGAAGGGTGCCCAAGAAATCATTGACTGGCTCATGTCTATCTCCTTTTCTGAAGCCAGTCTACCCCACCCCCAACGGTATGTCAAGTATAATATCGCCTTTAAGAAAGGGGGGAATAAATCGCTAAGTTAGTGCCTATATCCGCGGCTACTCAAAGAACTCCCCGTTATCAAGTGTAAATGCTGGAGTACGGAATGGGGCGCACATCTCCGCTTGACGGTGGGGGAACCAAGAGCTGCAAATCAACATTAAGCCAGTGATAGTCAGGGTTTAGTTCTCTCAGCTTGCCGTCCTCGGGGGCAGAGGAATGCTCATTGTGGGTATAAGTTACGAGAAAAATGCCCACTCCATATTCCGGAGTCTTATCGATCAGATAGGCTTTGATAAAATCCTTTTCTGAGAGCTTCACTCTCTTGGCCAATTCCTTAATGTCTTCGGGTGAGATCCTGATGAGCACGTACCTGGCAATCCCCTGCTCGGACATACGGATCAGTGTACGGGCCTCTGAAGAGGAAATGTACACCGTCGATATAAAATCGAACCTGGCCATGTACCGCGCGGCTACCAGTGCGGCCGTCCTCCTGCCGCCTACCGTATGGTGGAACCCGTAATACTCGTACAACTTCTGCTGCAGATTCTCGGCCGCCCTTTCGCCTTTTTCATAGAGGTCCTTGGAGATATACCTCAACCAACGTCCCAGATCCTCGGCCGCTGTCGCTACCGGCCAGTCTATGCGCACATGAAAATGCGTGAGCCCAAATCTGTACCTGGCTTTGATGGTGGGGATCCCTTTGGATTAGTAAAGCAAAGTCCGCCTTGAGGAGTTTCTTCAACAGCTCGACAAACTGGGTGTCTTCAAAATAGCGCATGCGCTGATGGAATACGTCTTGAAGATCAAATACGCCGAAAAGGCCCAGGTTCTCCTTTGTCACCCTGTTGGATTCAAAAAAACGGATGTGGGTCTTCGCCTCCGGCGGCAGCGTGTCCTCGTTGAAGATCACGATGAAATGCCCCTGCTCCGGATATTCAGGCCCCACGATCTTTGCCCTGGGTTTGAGATGGCGCATTTCGACGAACGGATAATCTTTTTTGTTTAGCTTGAACGCCGTATACGATTTTATGAGAGATTCTGTGATGAGGACGCTGTCCATCCCATCCCTCAAAAAAAAGTACAGACATCGGCGAAACCTCTCATTCCAACCGATTTCGTTCCGTCGCAAAAAAGGCATGGATTTTCGGCCCCCTTGGGAGTCTCGCACGTACGCTGGCAGGAAGAAAGCCTGTACCCGTAAGGGTTGAGACCAGCGCCGGCCGGATGATTTCGATCAAGGCCAGGATTTGTCTCGAACCCGACGCATTACTATCTTTTTTTCGAGGATATGTCGGGAACTCATCATTAGATACCAGAGAGGAGGGCCTCTTGCAACGCACCTTGAAAAAAGGTAACAAGTAGTCTCACTCCGACGGAACAAGGGGAAGATTATGGCCGATCAAGAGCCGGATCAGATACTGGATCGCGAACTACGACAAGAAGCCGACGAACCGCAAGAGGATTTCGCATCTCTATTCGAGGCAAGTCAGCGGTCCCAGGACATGCGAATTCAAAGCGACACCAAAATTGAGGGTACAATTGTTTCCATAGGGGAAGAATGGGTCTTTGTCGATATCGGGGGCAAGAGTGAGGGGACTATAGCTCGCGACGAACTGATGGACGACCAAGGGGAATTCCGGGCCAAGGTCGGGGATCCCGTGACGGCCTATGTGGTTAGTACTCGCGAGGGCGAGATCCTGCTTAGCCGAAAGATGACTTCGGCCGCGTCCGACGATGCCATAAGGGGCGCTCATAGAAGCGGGGTGCCGGTCGAGGGCCTCGTAACTGCTGAGCGTAAGGGTGGGTACAGCGTTACTGTTTTCGGCAAACAAGCGTTCTGCCCATATTCTCAAATCGATCTGAGGTCTGCCGGAGTGCCTTCGGACTATGTCGGTCAACGGTTCACCTTCCGGATCACCGAGTTTTCCGACAGAGGGCGAAACCTGGTTCTGTCCCGCCGCGATATTCTGGAAGAGGAAAGGCTCAAGCGGGTGGTGCAACTCAAAGAGACTCTAAAGCCGGGAGACGAAGTTCAGGGAAAAGTGCAGAAGCTCGCCCCGTTCGGGGCATTCGTAGACATCGGGGGAATAGAAGGGCTTATACCCATGTCTGAACTGGCCTGGTACAGGGTCGGTGACGTGTCCGAGGTGCTGCGGGAGGGCGAATCTGTGACGGTCAGGATTCTCGACCTGAACTGGGATAGCAACAGAATCTCTCTCAGTCTGAAACAGACACTTGAGGACCCGTGGAGTTCAGTCTCCCAGCGATATCTTCAAGAGACAATCTTAACCGGAACCGTCACCAAACTCATGAACTTTGGCGCCTTTGTCCAGTTGGAACCCGGCGTCGAAGGGCTCATTCACATATCTAATCTCGGCATGGGGCGGCGCATCAATCATCCAAAAGAGGCGGTCTCAGAAGGCGATCAGGTTCAGGTCAAGGTAATCTCCGTGGATCAGGCAGCCAGGCGCATCGGTCTCGAACTCGTATTTCAGGGCTCAGCCGAGGAAGCTTTATCTCAACCGGAACTCAAGGAGGGGGACGTGGTCGCCGGCGTGGTGGATTCCATAAAGGATTACGGGGTGTTTGTCAGTCTGCCGGGGGGCAGGTCCGGTCTGCTGCACGTCTCTGAGATCGGTGATAGAAAGACGGGGGATCTGAGAAACAGGTTTCAGGTTGGCTCCTCCCTCGAGGTTCAAATTCTCGGAATCGATCCGGAGACGAAGAAGATTTCTTTGAGCACCAAGAGTCTTGGAAGAACTGCTGAAGATTCGCAATTCAAGGAATTCGCGACAGGGAAGGGCGGACAAAAGTCCCTGGGGACTCTGGCCGACCTTCTGAAGGACAAGATCAAGGAATGAGCCGGACGGACGTCCGCACCTGCCGGATACCTGTCATATAGTATATTGAACGGCCAATGAGCGGGTTTGTCATAGGAGGAATCGTCTCGGGTATAATCACCATCAAAGGGCTTACGAAGAAGTTTGGGGACCTTGCCGCGCTGGAAAACATAACCTTGGAGATCGAGCAGGGTGAACTCTTCGGTCTTCTGGGCCCGAATGGGGCCGGCAAGACCACTTTGATCTCCATCCTTTCTACAATGCTTCTCGCTACATCAGGCCGTGCAACCGTCTGCGGACGTGATGTGAGCCGTGAAGAAGATGCGGTCCGCCAGTGCATCGGTATTGTCTTCCAGGACCCGAGTCTGGATGATGATTTGACGGGTGAAGAGAATCTGGATTTCCACGGCAGGCTCTATGGCATGGATTCTCGTACCCGCGAGTCCCGTATGGGCGGAGTCCTGCGCCTGGTGGATCTTGAGGACCGTCGCGGTGATTTGGTAAAGACATATTCAGGGGGGATGCGCCGACGTCTGGAGATTGCCAGAGGACTGATGCACCGGCCCAAAGTGCTTTTTCTCGACGAACCTACGCTTGGGCTGGACCCTCAAACCAGGAGGAAGATTTGGAATTATATCAGGAGCCTCAAAGACTCCTACGGGATGACGATCATATTGACAACTCATTACATGGATGAAGCAGATCAACTTTCTTACTCGAATCGCTGTCATAGATCGTGGTGAGATTGTCGCCATGGATAGTCCCGAGGCGTTAAAGGCAAGCCTCGGCGGAGACGTGCTGGAGTTGGATGTCGCCGAGCCGAGCGAATTATTTTTAGAGCACCTTAAGACCCTGGACGATGTGGACAACATTTCAATGCAGGACGGAAAAGTGGTTCTGACCGTGAAGAATGGTGAGTCCTTTATACCTCGTATTTTTGAAACTGCCCAAGCAGTGGGCGTTGAAATATCGTCCGTCTCCATGCGCAAACCGAATCTCGAAGACGTCTTTCTCAAACTCACCGGCAGAGAGATTCGCGATGAGGGAGTCAAGGAACCCAAGGAACGTATGAGGATTTTCATGTGGGCACGAAGACGGTGAACTTGGCCTCGACCGTATACACTCTGTGGCTGAGAGAAATAAAGAAGTTCAAGAGGAACCGTAGCCGCCTAATTGGGTCCATGGCATTGCCCGCACTATTTCTAATAGTGTTGGGAAGCGGCTTTGGGGGCTTTTTCCGTTACAGGAGCGGTGTATCATATACGCAGTTCATCGGGCCGGGCGTTGTGGCCATGTCGTTGCTATTTTCTTCCATGTTCGGAGGAATGAGCGTCCTGTGGGACCGGCAGTTCGGTTTCCTGAAAGAGATCCTTGTGGCCCCGGTGAGTCGAATCGGTATCATGGCCGGAATGACCCTCGGCACTGTCACAACTTCTCTTGTGAAGTCGCTGGTGTTCCTGGTCGCTTTGTTGGCGGGAAAGCTCGTAACGGTGGACCCCGCGGGAATCCTGCTGGCTTTATTGTTTATGTTTCTCATTTCCGCATCATTCGTGAGTCTGGGCATAGCTTTTGCCGCACGTATGAGCGATCCGCACGGCTTTCAGTTAATCATGAACTTTCTTATCATGCCCGTATTTTTTCTGTCAGGGGCGCTGTTTCCGCTGGATGGAATACCCTGGTGGCTAAGAATACTCACAGAACTGAATCCGCTCACCTACGGAGTGGATGGCATGCGATTCGCGCTCGGCGGTCCGTACAGCCATGCTCCACTCTGGAACCTTACAATTCTGACCGGCTTCTGGGCTGTATCAACTTTAGCCGGGGCCGTGCTGTTCCGAAAGATGCCTGCATGAGAGGGCTCCAACCGGTCTGACAACCGATTGCCGGAAGAAACGTGGCAGAGGGCACTAATAATGAAGATTGCTTTTGACATAGACGGAGTAGTACTTAAATCCATCGAAATCATCCTGGGGCATATCAATACGGCCACGGGCAGGCACCTGAGCCCCGACGATCTATTCTGCTGGGACTTGGAGCCCCTTGGACTGGATTTAGGGACTCTCCGTGAGGCCGTGAACTATATGTATTCCGAGGAGATGATCGAGCCCTATGACGGCGCTGTGAAGGTCCTCTCCAGGATCTACCGCGCCACAGACGAGCCTCTGCTGTTCATTACGGGCCGTGCTGTGCCCGAGACCGCCCAGCGCCAGGCTCGAAGCTCTGCCGTGGAATCCCACTGTGCCGGAAATGATCGTGACAGGTGGAAACAGAGACAAACGTCATTATCTGAGCCGGGAAAAGGTCGACTTTATAGTGGAGGACGATGTCGAGTATGTGAAACACTACCTTGACGCAGGAATTGGAGTGGGCCTGATGATTCAGCCCTGGAATCGGCTCTCCAAGTTGCCCGTTACGGAAAAGTTTCAAGGCTGGCAAGACGTCGAGCATTGGTTTCCTCGGCCTAACAGGGGAACGCCCGACGGACTGAGGGAGCCCGATCGCGATTCGCAGAGCCTGGTGCGCATGAAACTCGCGGAATTTGGAAAAAAAGAGACGCACGATCTCTCGATTGTCGGTATAATGGCACCTATTGAGAAGGGCGCTCTATGCCATATTGACCATGCCGGTAGAGGCGCACCTGCGTGTGCGCCCGAGCTACTGCTTACTCGTCGCGTGAAGAGCCCTTTTCAGTGCGTGCCTGCATAGTTTGTTGTCATTTGGCGAAACCATGAGGGAGGAAGCGAGATGAGCTTCTTTGGCAAGCTTTGGGCAGTGATACGTGGGGATCTTCATCAGCGCCGGGGACGACGTGGTCTCTTCCACCCCGGAGGCGATTAGGGCCACCTACGCCACAGCCATTGATGAGTCCAAGAGACGCTACAAAGATATGGAGAAGGCTGTCGCTCTCCTTGCCCGAGAGAGGGAAAAGACAGAGATTAACCTCAAGGACCTCCAAAGAGAGGAAGTGGAAGCCCAAAGGAAACTGGACGGATCTCTCGCCGCGGCCGAAGCAGAGCCTCAAAACACCGCCCATAGAGAAGCCGGGGCCCGGTTACGTTGTCAGGATCAAGGAGATTGGCGAGAAGCAGACAAAGTTGACGGAAGACCTCGAAAATCAAAAAAACAAAGTTGAAGAATATAAAATGAAACTCCGTTCCTTCACCGACGAAATTGAGAAGCTTAAAAAGGAACAAGGTGAAATGGTGGCGGAGTTTGTTTCCAACCAGCAGGTGGTCCAGCTCGAAGACCGGCTCCGAGGGCTGGGAGAATCTGCGATTGACGAATCCATCGTGGCTATCAGAGAAAAGGTCGCAGGATTGCGACATCAGGCAAAGATTGCGGCTGAAATGAGAGGCGCCGCATTAGAGACGCAAGACGCCGCGTATGAGCGTATGGGCTCGGAGCGGGAGGCGGCAGCACGCTTTGACGAACTGCTGAAGGCACGCGCCGCGGCCAAAGCCGGAGTCCCGGCAAAGGAAAGAGATCTTGGCTGAAAGGCCGGGATGAAGCGTTCGGTTCAGTCTCTTTGCACGGAAATAGCTCACTTACTCGGGGAAATCGCCGGTCCAGTGTCATTGCGAGGAGTAACCGGTGGGACAGGCTTCCAGCCTGTCTATTAGGGATGACCGGCAATCCCGCGTTCCGCGCGGGACGGTCCCACCAGCAATCCGGGCTTTGGCAGCGGAGAAGATTGCTTCGCTCCGCTCGCAATGACAATCTGTCGCCGCCCGTAACTGAGGATTTCTCCTCAACTTGCCCATTAAGCTCGGATGTGGTCGTGCCCAAAAAGAAGGCTCATGAACGAAGACCTTTTGCAACCCCTGGAATTTGCTAAACGAATCATTGAAAAATACGTTTCCGCCCAATCGAATACTTTTCTCATTTACGGCAACACCAAGGACATTTACCCCGTTTCAACGGACCGTTATCTTCCCCTGGTCGACTTCTTCGTAGAAGCCCTCATAAGACCGCACAAGGTGGGCGCGCCCAGGATGGTGCTCGTGTACGATCCGGCGGGAGGCATATCTTTCTTCAACCCGCTGGACAGGAGCCTTATTGGCCGCGAGATAGGAGAGGAGCGTCTGGAAAGGATACTGTCATCTGCAACGGCTGACATAGTCACTGCGTTGGCTGCACTGCGCGAATTCACCCGCTTGAACGTGATGGTCCCGCTCGAAGGAGATCCGGCTAAAAAGATCCGCAAAGATCTTGCTGTCATCATACGCTACGGAGAAGCAGTGGCCCCTCCATCCAGGGGGGATGTCATGTTGGACTCCGATCGACTAAAGGCAATAACACTGGAGAACTGGTTTTCCGATAGCTCCTTTGTGGCATCCCCGGACATAGTTTTTGTCATCAGTGAAACATTGAACGGAATCAACGAGCGAATCGTGGACCTACCATATTGTTCGGCAATCAAGATCGACCGGCCCGACGAAGGACAGAGAAAAAAATACATCGAATATCTGATAAGGGAAGAAAAAATCGAAACAGCAGTTCCTCCGGTTCAAATAGCGTACAGCAGCGCAGGGCTGACGCTCCTTTCCATACGGCAAATCTTCCGACAAGCCGCTTACAAGGGGCAGCCTCTCTCGCCGGAGCTTATCTTTGAGAAGACGAAAGAAATCATAGAGAAAGAGTGGAGGGGCACATAGAATTCCCGGTCCTCAGCTACGGCTTCGAAAAGATCATCGGCGCTTCACGACTGTTGAAGAAGTTGGAAGAATTGAAAGCCTGCATCAGAGGCGATGATCCGGAACTCATGCCCGTGGGCATTTTGGTTCCGGGAGCCAACGGCGTAGGGAAGACCTTTATTTACAAGGCTTTTGCAAAGGAATGCGGCTGGGTGGCTGTGGTGCTCAAGAATATTCGTGGACCTTATGTCGGCCAAACCGAAAAGAACTGGGAGAGAATAAGAGCGGTGCTGGAGGCTATGGGCAACGTGATGATTCTCTATGACGAGGCTGACACGGAAATCGGCGGCCGCAGCGCACAAACCCATGAAGTCGACCGGCGACTCTTCGGCAACATCCTTAGAATGATGTCCGATCCCGGTAATCGCGGTAAGATCATCTGGATTATTGTCACTGCGCGGCCGGATCGCTTGGAGCCTGATATCAAAAGGTCAGGCCGAGCCGGGGACCATCTGCCGGTGTTCGACAATGAGGGAGAGGAGAGAGAGTCCTTTGTCAATTACGTCCTTGACCAGGCGGGGCTGGCATTGGAGGAGTTCTCCACGGAACAATATGAGGATTTCCTGCGTCTTACCTCTGATTACTATCCGGCCGACTTTGACCAGCTTCTAACACAACTCAAACGTCGCCGACATGTGGAAGGGGATCTCACTCCCGATATGGTTATTGGGGAGGTACATGACTTCATTCCGTCTGATGTTGCCCGCCAGCGTGAGTATCAAGAGCTTCTGGCTGTGCTGGAATGCACGTCCCGCGAGTTGCTCCCCAGCCGTTATGCACGCGTGTCGAGAGAGGCCATTGAAAAACAAGTGCGTGAAATCCGTGCAGAGATGAATGAGCCATAATGCTGGTGCTGGGCATAGAAACTTCTTGCGATGAAACAGCGGCTGCTGTCGTAGAGGGTGGCACTGAGGTGCTCTCGGACGTGGTGGTGTCTCAAATCGACGTGCACAAGGAGTATGGAGGTGTGGTGCCGGAGCTGGCTTCCCGGATGCACATCGAAGCCATATCCATGGTGATGGAGCAGGCCCTGAACAAGGCCAGCATTCCAGCGGCAGATGTGGATGGAATTGCTGTCACCCGCGGGCCCGGGCTTATCGGGTCATTGCTCGTTGGCATCAGCGCAGCCAAAGGGATGTCCCTTGCTCTGGATCGCCCACTGTGCGGGGTGAATCACCTCCACGGCCACCTGTTTGCAGCATTTCTCGAACGGCGAGACATAACGTTTCCGTTCGTCGGTCTCGTCGTGTCAGGCGGACATACCAGCCTTTTCCATGTTCGTGGGCCGCTGGACATCAACCTGATCGGGAAGACCCGTGACGATGCGGCAGGAGAGGCATTTGATAAGGTAGCCAAGCTACTTGGACTAGGATATCCTGGAGGACAGGTCATCGAGGATCGGGCACGAGGTCATGAGGCCGGGACGATCCGCTTTCCCCGAGCGCTCATGGAGAAGGACAACCTGGACTTCTCATTCTCCGGGCTGAAGACAGCGGTTTTACGTCAGTCAGAGGAGATGTTCGGCGTTTCTAGAAGAGATGACATCACCGGCAGCTTTCATCCTGTGGTGTCTCCCGGCGCGGGGGATGATACCATTGAAGCAATCAGGGCAATCGCAGCCGCGTTTCAGGATGCGGTGACCGACGTGCTCGTGGCCAAGGCGTTCAATGCCGCGGAAATGTATGGAGTGGACAGACTGATCGTTTGTGGAGGAGTAGCGGCCAACGGAGCGTTGCGAGAAAAAGCGGCCCTGGAGGGGAAACGCCGGGGAATAGAATCGGTTTTCCCCTCTCCGCGACTGTGCACTGATAACGCGGCCATGATAGCAGCCCGCGGCGACACTCTGCTGGCCGCGGGCATGGCAGACAATTTGGACTTTGGCGCATTGAGCCGCTGGTGAACGGCAAGTATTTGGTCATGGGGTATGTCCTCCGTATGTCATTGCGAGTAGTGATCGGTGGGACAGGCTTCCAGCCTGTCTATTAGGGATGACCGGCAATCCCGCGTTCCGCGCGGGACGGTCCCACCAGCAATCTCAGCTTTGGCCGGTGCAGGAGATTGCTTCGCTGCGCTCGCAATGACAGCGTCCGACTCCACTGGACTGACCGCGCGGCGAGAACATCCAAGAGCCTATGGCAGAATGATTTGGCAAAAGTGCCTACGTGGAGAGAATCATGAATGATCTGAAAAAGAGGATACTTTTCGATGGGGAGACTATTTCCCAGAGAGTCCGAGAGATTGGAAGAGAGATCTCACTCAAATACCCCGCGGGAAATCTTCTCCTGATCGGGATACTTAAAGGGTCTTTCATTTTCATGGCTGATTTGTGTCGAAGCATCGACGTGTCCTGCAAGGTGGATTTCGTGCGGATTTCGTCCTATGGAAACGGAACTGTCACCAGCGGCAAGCTCGAGATTATAATGGACGCGGGAATCCCCGTTCGGGACAAGAACGTGATTCTGGTGGACGACATAGTGGATTCCGGCCTCACTCTCAGTGAGTATCGTCTGCGTCTTGAAGAGCAGCAGCCGCATTCATTGGAGACTGCTGCCTTAATAGACAAGACCGCCAGGAGAGACAAACACGTTCAACTGGATTACTGCGGCTTCCAAGTTGAGGACGGCTTTATTGTAGGATACGGCTTGGACTGCGACGAGCAGTATCGAAATCTCCCGGGTCTTTATATTTTGGAATAGCTCTTGCGTTTTGTGTGGAAGCGAAGTTAGCCGTTGGGACACCGTCACCCCATCATAAAAGCCCTGATAGGCATTGGATTAGTCCTTTTCGTAGGGACGGCAGGTTATCGGTTCATTGAAGGATGGTCGTTACTGGACGGCTTTTATATGACGGTCATCACGATTACCACAATCGGTTTCAAGGAAGTTCACGATCTGACCGTTCCTGGAAAGATTTTCACCTTATTTATTATATTCACGGGGATAGGAGTGGTCGGGTACACAGTATTTGCCGGAACTCAATTCGTGATCGAAGGGGAAATCAATAAGGTTTTTACGAGGCGGCGCTCCATGAAGGCTATTGAAAAGCTCAAGAATCACTTTATCATTTGCGGATTCGGGCGCATGGGTTCCTTTGTTTGTGAACAACTTCACGCCCGCGGCATACCCCTCGTAGTCGTGGAGAACAAAATCGAATCCCAGGACAAGATTGTGCAGGCAGGATACTATCTGGCGCCGGGGGACGCTACTGAGGAAGAGGTGCTGCTGGCTGCGAGCATCAAGAAGGCCAGGGGATTGGTCTGGGTACTAAATTCGGACGCGGCCAACGTTTACGTGGTACTGACCGCCCGTGAGCTGAACCCCGAGCTTGAAATCATTGCTCGCGCCGCGGAAGAATCCGCGCAGAGCAGGCTGATGCGGGCAGGGGCCACTCGAGTTATCAGCCCGTATCAAATCGGCGGGATGCGAATGGTCATGGGTATTGTCAAACCTGCGGTCATGGACTTCTTGCAAGTCGCTATGGATCACAAAGAGATGGACGTGGACCTCACGGAAGTCCGGGTAGCGCAGAATTCCATGTACAGCGGAAAGAAGCTGATTGATACCGATCTACGCAGAGAATTGAATCTAATTATCATAGCTATAAAAAAGTCGGATGGGCGAATGGAATTTAATCCCGGCCCCGATACCGTAATCCAGGACAACGACACCCTGATAGCTATGGGCAAGAGAAAAGACCTCGAAGTCTTCGAGAACAAGGCCGGGGTCGGCTCGTAGTTTGAGAGATCTCTGGTGCCACGGATGTGTCCCGCGCCTCACGGGACTCATCCGTGCTGATCGCACGTTTTTCCGGGGTAGATGAACCGGGGGGGCCTTGGCCGCAAATTCAGGAATTTCGAGATTTCGGGGACACCGTTCCCAATCTGCTCCTCATCTCTATAATTCAGTGAGGTGTCGACAGATTTCCGATGGGTGAGATCATGACAGATGCTAATACGTCACTCGATCGGATGATCGAGGAAATCGTCCAGGCAGTGGTAGAGGCTGTGGCTCCGGAACAGATCATACTCTTTGGGTCATCCGCTCGAGGAGTGCGCGGACCGGACTCTGACGTGGACTTGCTCGTTGTGGAAAAGGAAGCCTCGTTTCATCACGGGTCTCGATGGGCGGAATCCAGCCGAATACGCAAGGCCCTATGGAGGTTCCCGGTTCCCATTGATGTCCTCATCTTCACTCCCGAAGAAGTAGACAAGTGGAAGGATTCCATCAATCATGTTATAGCGCGCTCCCACAGAGAGGGAAGGGTGGTCTATGACCGGCCGTGAGGAAGCTCAGAGAATGCTCGCAGTGGCAGAGATTGATCTGAAAGCGCTGCGCAACATGCTCGATCCGGAACAGTTCGGGGACACGGTTTTCGGATTTCATGCCCAGCAGGCAGCAGAGAAGGCACTCAAGGCGTGGCTGAATCTTTGCGGCGTCGCTTATCCCAAAACCCATGACCTGCGTTTCCTGATGAACCTCCTTCAGTCGCAAGCCCACGAAGACTGCGACCGGTTCGCGGACTTGGCGGATCTCACCGATTTCGCTGTTCAGTTCAGATATGATTTCCCAACGTTGACCACGAACCTGACCCGCGGTGAAATCCTTGCCAGTGTTGAGGCTCTACAGAATCACGTGGAGCAACTTGTCCGCAACACGCCAGTACCCTAGTGTTACGTTTACTTAGTGCTCGATGGCGCAAATACAGTAGCGTATTCCGGTGCCTTTCTGCATTGACTCAGGCGGCCAGGCGGACTTGGCTGATGGAGTCCTTCTGGGCCTGGATTTTCTCGAGAGTTTTCTCGAGATCATCTTTGGTGTATTTCCATTTGAACGGCTTGGCGATTTGGTTGTAGAGGGCTTGAAACTGAAATATGGTCGTTTCAAGGCTTTCAAGGTCTGGGAAGTCGTTTGGCGTCAGGACCTTGCGTTGCAGCACGGAGAAGAATATCTCAACCTGGTTGAGCCAACTGGCGTGTACTGGGGTATGGATCTGTATGGCGTTCGGATACCATTCGGAAAGCCGTTGAACCGAGGATTCGCCTCGATGAGAGGAACCATTATCCGTAATCCAGAAGACTCGCCGTGCCGACCGATAAGGCTCTTGTTGCATAACCAAGTCCACCAACTTATGGTAGGGTTCTATTCCCGTTGTTTTCTCGCAGATCCCGAAGAGCTTGGCTCTGTGGACATCCCAGGCGGTAAGATAGGCCCAGGAGCCCATTCTGTCGTATTCGAACTCAACACGTCTTGGTTGATGCGACATGGGGCCGGTGCCGATGGCCTTTCTGTGACGGGCTTGGATGCTGGTCTTTTCGTCGGCGCTGATAACGTAGTCATCCGGTCCCAAAGGGAGTCCGCCGAACAATCGGAAATACAGGTCCAAGACACGAGCCGCCTTTTCTCCGAAGAAGGGGTCCCGCGGGAAAAGCCAACTCCGATGCATCCACGGCTTGATGGCATCACTGTGGAGATAACGCCAAACGGTCTTGACGCTTATGGAAACCACAATACCCCGAAGCACTGCCTCACAGGCGATATCCGCGTGACTGAGACGAGAAAAGGGGAGCCCCAATCTGATGGGAAGTTCGCAGGCGAGAGCCTTGATTTCCACAATGCTCTCAGGGGGAAAAGGAGCGCGGTCGCCCGCGCCCTGGCTGGTCATCCAGGCCATCAACCCGTTCGTAATAGAACCGTTTCCGCCACTTCGTGACGATCTGGCGCGGCACGTCAAGGAGCTGCGAGATCTGCTCGTTTTCCATGCCGGAAGCTGCCAAGAGTACGATTTTGGCGCGAACCACCTTGCAATAAGAGGCTGTGTATTGCCTGGATCTTTCAACGAGAATCTGCTCCTCGGCGCAAGAAAGCGCGATAATGAAGGGACTACTGCGCGGCATTTCGCGTTCCTCCTTTTGGAAGCAACGCTGTATTGCACTTTCATTTCGCGGTCAAGCAAAATCATACGTCACCGTATTTGCGCCATAGAGCACTAAGTTAGAGTGCCAATCGCTGATACCGAAAGCCTTTTCTGAAGAGGTCTAGACTGGAAGCTAATGGCACTCTTATTTCGAAATCGTAACACCAGCAAAGTGGAAGGCCCTGCACACGGGAATAGGGGTGACCCCTTTATAGATCTGAATAAGCTGCTATCGAGCAGAAGAGGAATGAGCAATGATGCGAGAAACGTTGCCATCTATCTTGCCAGACGGCTCTCCGGCCAGACGTTGTCAACTATAGGGGGATGCCTTTGAGCTTGAGCATTACAGCAGTGTGAGCAGTGTAGTTTCTCACATGAAGCAAAGGATCGCAAACGACAGGAGCTTGAGGCGGAAAGTGGGGAAGATCGAGCGGGCTGTATCATAAGTCAAGGGCAGGCCTGACCCCTTCTTTGACCCCTATATTTGCCGATGTTGCCGTATCTGTTCGTTGCGTTGATACTCCAACATCCCTGTCCGGGTACTGGGCAGGCATCTTGGCCACGTCAGGCTTCACCAGTTCGATTCTCAGCGACATTCTCGATTTCCGAAGCGGTAGAAAATGCCCAAATCGCCGAGTAGTCGGTCCCGTGTCTTACGCTATTTTGGCTCTATTTTGGCCCTGATAGTTTTCACTGCCTCAGCAAAGCCGTTGTGATAGTCCCTCATATAGTGCCGATATTGTATTGCCCATTTATCGATGTCCTTTTCCCGATCCTTAAGGTATTGGCTCAACTCGGCGGAGAACTTTGCGGTATCGACTTCCTCGCCGTGAACGAACAAGTCGGGGTTATCCTCAAATATGGTTTTTGGTTTCGTCACAATAATGTATGGATCGTGCAAAGCCCCGAGAGCAAAGAGAGCACCACTCATTTTTCCTCTGATTAACTTTCGATTAGTTTCGTTCCTTTCTTCTTTTCCGTACAGTTTAAGTAATTCTTTCATAATTTGTTCGATTTCTCTGAAATTCCTCACTGATTTTCTCCTCCTTGATGATAAAAGCAAGTTCAATGCGCGAAGGCTGTCCGCACCTCCACTCGCAAACAAATAGCTGCCTACGTGCAACCCCCCGGCTGCTCTGCACGGCGCTCCAATTATACTCTCATTCCTTCTGTGTTCAAGTGCATGCTCAATTTATTCCCCTCTTTTATATATTTAGGGGTGAGTGGGTCTTCATTCGAGGGATAGAAAGATCGGAGACGCCCAGGAACCGTACAGATAAGCTGTCGTCAGGAAACGCATCCTATCCTTTACCAGGTAATGCTACAGATTTCAGGCGAATCACCCCGCAAAACTCCCGACAGGTTCTCAGATACAAGGATAGAATGAAAAGGGGTCAAAAAATGAGGTCACCCATTAAAAGTCCCTATCTTAAAGTATCCTGCGAGTCGCGTAAGAGATCGTCGAATCCAATTCCCTTGGTCTTGCCCGCGCGATATTCCCGCATAGCTTTGTCCGCCAACCGCTCCAATTTGTCTTGTGAGCCTTCGAGTGTCCTATCCCAGCGAGCCTCCCATTCGATTTCTTCCAACAACTCCTGTGCGAGTTGATCCTGGAGGTCCTCGGGAAGCTCTGACGCCTTTTCAAAAGCCTGTGTTAGAAGCTTGGTCATGCGATCCCTTCTCCTTCCTGGAAGCCTATCCTTATCTTGAAATCAGGTCAATAGAGTTCCTGCGGGAATGGCGTATCTGACCATCGCCTGGTGCCACGGATGTGTCCCGCGCCTCGCGGGACTCATCCGTGCCGATAGCTCGTTTCCCCGGAATAGATGAACAGGAATCCCCCGGCCATCCCCTCTTTAAGCCCCTGGGCACGGCTCTCGGTGAGGATTTGGGTGTCCTTTTTCAGCCTGATGTGGTAAAATCCTTCGTTATGAAGAGATTATCGTTGTTCATTTTGGCAACCGCTGTCGGCTTGTGGAGTCTCGTTGCAAACGTGCCGGCTTTCGGACAGGGCTACGATCTTCGAGGGCAATGGGTTGGTAATGCGCAGGGCACCATCTTTGGTGCAGAGGGGAGCGTCACAATAACCCAGCAGCAGGGCGAAGATCTTGAGGGCATAGTCGAAGGTGGCAACTGGCTCGGCAAAGCCAAATTCAACATCATGGGCAAAATCCGTCAGAATTACATCTTCGGGGAGAAGGAAGGGAACACCTTTCAGGGCTACCTATACGGTGACGGGACCATCAGGGGCCTGGTAAAGGCGATAGACGGGGGCACATATCAGATATTCCTGAGAAGGCCCTATCCTCAGTGGGGAATGCCTCCCGGGGGAATGTGGCAATCCAATTGAACTCATGATGCGAGCCAAATTCAACGGTGGGTCTGGCAGAAAAGTCGTCGTTATTCTCTGTCTTTGCCTTACTTTCGCCCTGCTCCTTCTTTATATCTGCACCAGGGAACACACATTGAACGGTTTGTTAGTGGATCTTGAACTGGCAGGACCGGACCCATCGCGGCATGGCCAGCTGCAGCATGTGCTCACTCACGAGCTTCAAGCCGAAATTCCATCTCTCCGCAATACCCGCGTGACCCTCAGGTACGTTCATTTTGCCGATCTAACGAAGAAAGATTTGGACGCAAGGGGCGTAGATTTCGTGATTTTGAGCCCGCAGGGCACGCCCTGGCACAAATACCGCGGCGAGGCCGGCCACAAACTGGAATTGGCTGAAGAATTGGTGAAGGAACTGGTGTTGAAGGGAGAGACGCCAATACTGGGCATCTGTGGCGGCCATCAGTTCCTGGCCCTTGCGTTCGGCGGAGGGGTCGATTTCATTGATCCCAAGTTTATGGGCAGTTTTCCGGATCGTTATCCGGAAAATGCAGCTTCAGGAACGCGGGGAGGTCGTTATACAGATCCTCCAGAAAGATCGCATCTTTTCAGGGTTGGTCGAAAAATGCGACAGACTCACGGTGATGGAAAGCCATTACGAAGAAGTCAAGATGGTGCCCGAACCGTTCGTCAACTTGGCGAATAGTGCAGTCTGTGAAGCGCAATTGATGGGCATTCCTAATAAACCTGTCTACGGAGTTGCCTTCCATCCGGAGAGATGTCCTGCGAAGGGGAATGGCCCAGGGACAGGTCCATGTGATGGCCGACAAATCCTTGCCAATTTCTTAAGAATGGCCGCTGATAAATAGCGTTGATATCCTTGACCCGACAGCGGCTGCGTTGACATCGGCACATTCCAACCTTATTGTTTGTGTGAAGACGCCCTGAGAAGCGATGGAGGCGGTTCCCATGGATGATATCGAGAAAAGCAGAGTCCGCTTGATACACTGGATAGAAACACAATCTGGAGCACGTTAAGGGCTACAATGAAGTGGCTCAAATACTCGAAAGAGACGGCTTTCGTTCAGCGTCCGAAAAGATACGTCGCGGGGTGAGCTTGATTGAGGCTGCAAATGAAGAATTCGAGACGGCTCTGGCCGGCCTGGGCGCACCGGCTGAAGAAGTTTTATCCTCCGCGAGCGATGCCACGCACGGCCACGCCCACGAGCATTCTCACGAACATTGACCTGGTTGTGACCCGCAAAAGGACGATGACCGGTACCTCCGTTTCCCGCATTCGGTGACCTATTTTCCCCGGAAGCCACCGGAGACGACGCAAGTGCGTGACGCCACCGGCTTCTGAAACGCTCAGTAGGACCGGCATCTTGCCGGTCGTTCCTTCTTCCCGCTGACCGGCAACATCCGCTCCTACTGGCCAGATGGGCACCATATTTGTGTAACGCACCACTCAGTCAGACAGAGCCTGATCCAAGTCCTCCAGGATGTCCTCGATGTCCTCGATGCCTACGGACAGTCTGATTAGGTCCGGAGGCAGTCCAGCCTCGACTTGTTGCTCTCGCGAAAGCTGAGAATGAGTTGTACTCGCAGGATGAATAGCGAGGCTTTTCGCGTCGCCAACATTTGCGAGATGAGAAAATAGTCGCAGGCGGTTCATGAACCGCTCGGCTGCCGCGCTGTTCTCTTTGATTCCGAAGACGACCACTCCGCCTCCCATTGCTTTGAGAAAATAGCGCTTGGCCATATCGTATGATGGATCTCGCGCCAGCCCCGGATAGCGAACCCAGGCTACGCGGGGGTGTTGCTTCAGAAACTGAGCTACCGCCAACGAGTTGGAGCAATGCCGTTCCATCCGCACGGAGAGGGTTTCCAGACCCTGTAAGAACATCCACGAATTGTCGGGGCTGATGCAGGCTCCCAGATTTCTTAGAGGCACCAACCGCATCCTCAGAATAAAGGCGATCGTCTGAAGTTCGGCCAGGTCGTGGCCGAACCGAATTCCCCCGTACGAGGGCTCCGGTTTTGTGAATAGTCGATACTTCGAATCGGTCCAATCGAATCTTCCCGCATCGACAACGACGCCACCAATACCTGTGCCATGTCCGCCTATCCACTTGGTGAGTGAATGAACCACAACGTCCGCCCCGTGCTCGATGGGTCTAAACATGCATGGGGGAGTGAAGTGGAGTCCACGATCAGGGGGACATGCGCTTCTTGTGCTACACGTGCGATTTCGTCGAAGTCAGGCACTCCCACTCTGGGTTGCTTATAGACTCAACGAAAATCGCCCTTGTCCTGGAGTTCAAAGCCTCACGGAATTGTCTTAGGTCCGAATGATCGACAAAGCGCACAGTGATACCAAAGTGTGGGAGGATATCGTTAAACATCGTGTACGTTCCGCCGTAAAGGTTGCGTGCCGAAACTAGCTCATCGCCCGCTTCCATGACGTTGATGAGTGAATAGAAGATGGCACTGGTGCCGGAGGCTACGGCGAGTGCGCCGACCCCGGATTCCAGCGCGGCCATTCTCCTTCGAGAACATCCGTGGTGGGATTCATGAGGCGGGTATATATGTTACCTGGTTCCTTCAATGAAAAGAGCCCTGCCGCGTGTTTGGCATCCTTGAAGACATACGAAGCGGTTCGGTGTATTGGAACAGCTTTAGCCAATGTCACGGGATCGGGCTCCTGGCCCGCGTGAATGGCGAGGGTATCAAATCTGTAATTGAGATCTGGGGATTTGGTCATGCTGACCTCCTGGGATTTATGTACGCACATTGTCAATTGTAAGTTTTGAGTACCCCAATATCAAATTCTTGGCAACTGCCGACAGCAAGTTTTCCCACAAAAACAGAGATAGTTTCTTAATATAGCAACATCATTAGGCAAAAACAGATCGTGGCAGCTTTGCAGGTTGTTTAAATAATTCGCTAAGTTAAGCGGAAAAAAACTTGACATGGCTCCCGTTCCCAATTATAGGGAACCTCGTGATTACGGTGGATTAGCCGTAACTGGGGATGATGACAGGTGGATTCTGTTCATAATCGTTCACCGCAGAGTGCGCCGAGAACGCGGAGAAGAAAAACGGCTAGCTAACCACCGCATAAGCCGGGTGGGTATCCAGCCAGGCCAACATCGTCTTTATTGTCATGGAGCCGAATGTGTTATGCCTCAACTCAGAGAAATGCAGAGAAAACAAAATCCTCTGCGGTCTCTGATTTCCGTGGTGAGCGAATACCTAACGTGAAATTGGGGGTAGATTATGGTTAAGGGAGCGTCTGCTGGTAGTTGCGAGGTACGTTTAAAGAGGTCGATGCGGCAAATTACGATTATTTGAAAAGCGTGATCACCATAGCCAAGAAAAATGGTTGGGATCTTGAGAGTTTGGATCTAATCCCGAAGGATCTGCCCACCGCCGGGAAAGTGAGTCTCTCCCGAAAGCAGGTGACTGAGCGCAATCGTCTCGTTAAGAGCATTTTTCAGCGTTTCAGCAGCATCCTCACTTCCCCGATCCCTTCTGATTTGGAGCGGTCGATAAGAAATAAGGAGGCAGGCAATTGGTTGCCGTGGGAAAGGAAGTGATCGAAAAGATAGGTCAGTGGCGAGATGACATAGCAAAGATCCGGCCCGAGATCCTCAACGAGCTTGGCCACGCCCTCGCGATGAAAACAACAGATTAGACCCGAAGTTCGGAGACGGCCAAGGGTTCCGCAAAAGGAGTTAACAGGAAACGGCGCTTCACGCTTTAGCGAAGTCTTTGCTGCCTTTCCGAGGACCGTTTAGCACTTGTGTTCAAAGACGTAGTTTGCTTCTCTGCGATAGCAATCGCAATTTTCATTCACTCGCATTAAATGCAAATCAATAACCCTCGCCGCCTATGCTTAATTCTTGACATTATGCGTAATATCGAATAATTAGTCATATATGTTAAAGAAGTTCATTACGCAA
>CAWHDO010000018.1:0-22308 GCA_963828085.1 uncultured delta proteobacterium | reverse complement strand
GCCCTCTCCCAGAGGGAGAGGGAGCAAGGCCGGCGCGGTCTTACACTTCCTTCGCCCCCTGGGAGAGGGACACAGGGAGAGGGTCTTCGTGCTACGATCTCAGCCACTTCATGACTTTTGCAACAGTTTCCGAAGGCCGGTCCTACCGGCTCATAGTAGCGCCGGCGTCCCTGCCGGCTTCCATAGCGGGCGGGCGACTTTCGCGCTGAACGATTACCATTTGTGTATTTCCGGAAATATACGAGTAAATCGAGCAGGACTTTCGAGAACGCCTATAAACCGACCGCCAATAACAGCGAGGTTCCAACCTTATGTACAAACAACTCTTTGACCTTTCAGGCAGAGTAGCCCTGGTCACCGGCGCATCAAAGGGCCTGGGAAAGGCAATTGCCTTGGCCCTAGCCGGCGCGGGCGCGGATATCGCACTCTACGCCCGCAACAGAGAAGACCTCGAAGCAGTCAAGGCTTCTGTGGAGGCCCTTGGCAGAAGAGCGGAAATCTTCTGTGTCGATGTTTTGGACAAGGCACTGATAGATGAAAACGTCAACGCCACCTTGGAAGCCTTTGGGCACATAGATATCCTTTCGAACAATGCCGGGGTCAACGTACGAAAGCCCGTCCTCGAACTGTCTGCTGAAGAATGGGACTTGGTAATTGGTACAAACCTGAAGGGCTATTTCCTGATGGCTCAGGCCGTGGTTCCGCATATGCTCTCTCAAGGTTACGGCAAAGTCATCAATATGGCCTCCATCTTGGGTGCAGTGGCCCTTCCTTCTCAGCTCGCTTACGCCTCCAGCAAGGGAGGGGTTATGCAGATGACGAAAGTGATGGCGCTGGAATGGGCCAAACAAGGCGTGCAGGTCAACGCCATTGGGCCGACCTATTTTGAAACACCTTTAGTGGCTCAGCTACGAAATGATCCTGAACGCTACCGGTTCATTGTGGAAAGGACCCCGATGGGCCGTTGGGGACAGCCCGACGAACTAGCCGGGCTTGTGATCTTTCTGGCTTCTCGCGCCTCGGACTTCATAACAGGTCAGACTATCTTCATCGATGGAGGATGGACCGTCTGGTAGTCGTGAGAAGGCGTGCAGCCAACGATGGAGTGTTTTCTTCAACGAGCATTGAGGAAGTGAAACAGTCAATAGAGTGGCTCATCAAGCGTCTTATCAAGGCCGGAGCGAAAGTCTCGTATCATGGTCGGAGGTGGTATGTTCATGTCGCGTCGGCGTTCCCCTTGGCTCGACACTACCAGGCTCTGTTCGGATGACGGCCACCGAGAACATTTTGCTTGACTGGGGGACATGGGGCGTAGTACGCTCAGGAACAGGAAAATACAGGCTTTTTCTGCAACGTGACGACGGTTTTCCCTCCGTCCGGTCTTGTGTGGGAACTTACGGGGGCCTTTTCGGGGTCAGAGGAACCATCGTTCGACTGGGCACCGAGCCAAAGATCTCCAAAATTGCAAGACGCAGCATAAGTCCAGTTGTCAGCGTCGGAATTTCACAATCTGGATGCCTCCGGGTAATCGGAGGGAAAGATAAGGGGGTATATCTATGAAAGACTGGCTCAATCCTCCCAAAATGATTACATGGTGGATATCGTTCATATGTCTCGTGGTAGGGGTATTGGTGGCTATTCGGGTTCTCGCGTTGCCTGCGCTTGCCCCTTACTCATTCTGGATCGTAGTGGCAGGACTGGTGCTGATGCTGCTTGCCACTAGGCTGCGCGGGCTGTAACCCAGTGGCTCCGTCGCCGGCCGAGTGACGCCGGATCTTGGGTGTGAGTCTGGGCATTGGCGATGTCTCTGGGGTGCCGCAACTGATACCGAGAAAATAAGGTAAGCGTTCAGCGGGGAAAAACCTTCTCCTCAGACCGTGCCGAAACCGCAGACGGGGAATAATCTGCAAACAATACAACTTGAGGTCTGAATGACGTCTCGGGTGTACGCAGATCGCCGATGAAACAGGCCATAATGACTTGCCCCTGATCTGTGTAGAAGAACAGAGAAGGTGGCCTTAAGTTACCCAGGGCTAAAGACTGTCACTGCAAGCGCAGCGAAGTCCCGCGTCCCGCGGGACATGGCAAAAGCTGAGATTGCTTCTCCGCGGAACGCGGGATTTCACTCCTTGCAATGACACAGGATCAGTAATTGCCCAGCGTAACTGAGGGATACACGTCACCGGCAAAATCGCTTGACAAGTAGAGATCCCTGGCATAGGATGTTAACTGAAGCTTAACTTGTGTCTCTCCAGTAGGCCTTTCGTCAAGGACCACGGGCGTTATGCAAGGATTAAGATCCTAGGACATAGGCACCCGTGCCGAGGACTTCATGCCGTAGTTCCATCCGGTTTATCCCCGTTCACAAAGAGCCCTTGTTCGCAACCGTAAACGCACTCTCGCAAATTGTGTGGCGTGCCTTCTCTAAAGGAGCTAGAAAATGAGTATCAAAATTTATGTTGGAAACCTGTCTTTCGATTCCAGCGAGGGCGACCTGCAGGGCCTCTTTGAAACGTATGGGGCAGTAGATTCAGCCAAGATCATCATTGACCAATTTACGAACCGTTCCCGCGGGTTCGGATTTATCGAAATGCAAAATCGGGAAGAAGGTCTTAAGGCGATCCAGGAACTTGATTCCAAGGATCTCGGCGGCCGCAGCCTGAAGGTGAACGAGGCCCGCCCAAAGACCAATTCCGGTGGGGACCGCCGAAACTCGGGAGGAGGCTCACGCTGGTAATCCGCCAGCTTTAGTCTCAATGTTATGATTAGGCCAGAGTTTGTTTCTGCAAACTCTGGCCTCTTTATCTTTACTTCTTGCGCGGAAATATGCCGGTGTGCGGTCCGTAGCTGATTTTCAGAAAACAGTATCGCTTGACGCGCCGTCATGTTACCCTTTTGAAGGCGAATCGGTATTAAAGGCAGCTTTTGTGATAGCAAACCAAAGACTTTATTTTAACGAAGACTTCGTTCCTTTGAAGAACACGTTCCCGAGTGCCATGGAAATGAGAAACATAGCCATTATTGCCCACGTAGATCATGGTAAGACCACTTTGACTGACGCTATTATGAAACAGACCGGCATGGTGCATGATGATAACGTCAGTATGGATTCCGATACCCTGGAGAAGGAGCGTGGAATAACAATTTATTCCAAAAACGCCTCCGTCTTTCATCGCGGAACTAAAATCAACATTGTTGATACTCCCGGACATGCTGATTTTGGCTCAGAGGTGGAGCGCGTTCTGCGATCGCATTGACAGCGTGTTGTTGGTTGTTGATGCCCAGGAAGGCCCGATGCCTCAGACCAGGTTTGTTCTCAAGAAATCTCTGGAACTTGGACTGAAGCCAATCGTTATTATTAACAAAATTGATAAGCCGGCAGCCGACCCTGGCTTGGCTCAGGAAAAAGTATTTGAGCTATTCTACGATCTGGGAGCGAACGATGAACAACTTGATTTTACAACTATCTATGCCATAGGAAAAGATGGTATAGCCAAAGAGCGTTTAATCGATGAATCCAAAGACCTGACCCCGCTTCTCGACACAATCCTGACGAAAGTCAGCCCGGCACCGGCAAAGAATGACGTCCCGCTGCGATTACAGGCCTTTAATTTAGGTTACGATAATTTTCTCGGACGTTTGGCTGTCGGGAGGATCTATGAAGGAACTATTAGAAACGGAAGCACGCTCACTCTTAAAAAGCTGAGCGGAGAATCGAAAACCGGCAGAGTGACAAAACTTTTCACTTTCAGGGGATTAGAGAGAGAAGAAGTTCAAGAGGCTTATGCCGGAGACATCGTCATGGTGTCTGGTTTCTCAGACATTGATATCGGAGAGACTCTTTGTGAAAACAGCGATCAGGAGGCTTTACCGGCCATAATTGTCGACGAACCTACGATATCTGTGAACTTCTTGATTAACAATTCTCCCTTTGCCGGCCTGGAAGGAAGATATGTCAATAACAAACAGCTTCGTGAGCGGTTGGAAAAGGAACTCGAGGTTAACGTCGGTCTAAGAATTGACTTCATGCCTGATTCTTACAAAGTTTACGGAAGGGGCGAACTGCACATCGCAATACTGCTTGAAAACATGAGACGGGAAGGTTATGAAGTTCAGGTGTCTCAACCCCAGGTAATCGTTAAAGAAGCAGACGGCAAGAAATTGGAGCCTTTTGAGGAGGCGACTGTTGACGTTCCTGCAAGTTTTTCCGGCACAGTAATTGACAAGATTGCCAAACGAAAAGGAATTATGATTGATATGGAAAGCAATGGTAAACAGAAGAGAATCATTTTTGAAATTCCTACCAGAGGGCTCTTGGGGTATCGTAATGAATTCATTACCGATACCAAAGGAGATGGGGTTATTTGTTCAAGGGTGATCGGATATAAACCGCACGTTGGAGAAATAAAGAAACGTTCTGTCGGCTCGATGATTTCTATGGCATCCGGGAAAGCTTTAGGGTTTTCTTTATATAATCTCCAGGAGCGGGGAACCTGTACATATCTCCCGGGACGGAAGTTTACGAAGGGATGATCATTGGAAACACATCCAAGGGAGACGATATGACGGTTAATCCGATCAAGGGCAAGCAACTCACTAATATGCGTGCCTCCGGATCGGACGATGCGATACAACTCACTCCACCCGTCTGAAATTAGTCTTGAAAAAGGATTGGAAATTATGGCGGAAGATGATTACTTGGAAATAACCCCTATCAGTGTCAGGCTTCGAAAACAATATCTTAGTGAAACGGAGCGGAAAAGAGCGAGCAGGAAATAATTAATTCCGGCAATGGTTCACCGCGGAGATCGCAGAGATCGCAGAGAGTTCTGTATTCTCAGCATTTCTTCCGCATGGGACGTAGCGCTTTCCAGCCTCTGGAACCGAAGATAGCACCGGCCTGACTCCGTACCCCCCCCCCGACTTATGTGGGCTTGCAGAAGCCATTTTGTCTCTCTGCGTTCTCCGCGCACTCGGCGGTTAATCCGATGGCCAGATGAACGCTTGCAATTTGCGAAAATCGTCGTGGTTATCGTGAAAATGCATACCGTTCAGACTCTTTCCGGATAACCCGTTATGTCTCTTGTTTGCCTGTACAGCGGGCGGAGCGCATCGTACATCTTGCGGTACACTTTTTGTACAAGTCTCTGTACAGGGCCACGTTTTTCGGGTTCGGCTCGAACGCTGCATCATATTTCACCATCTTGTCAATTGCCGACTCAAAGGTGGAATGTATCCCCAGCCCCACGGAACTCACAATTGCCGCTCCCAGCCCCGACGTTTCATGGGTTTTCCCCCGTAGGAGAGGCAAGTCGAATATGTCCGCGGTGATTTGACATATTTCGTCACTCTGGGACCCTCCGCCCGAAACAGCTACTCGTTCCGCTCGAAAACGGCCCGCTCTTTCCATGTTGTGCAGCCCGTCCAGCAACGCATATCCCAGCCCCTCAATCACCGCACGGTACACGTGTGCCTTTGTGTGCACGTCTCCAAAGCCTATGATGGCTCCTTTGGCCGAGGGGTTTTTCAGTCCCGGTCCCCAATACGGCTGCACCATCAAGCCCATAGAACCGGCCGGGACTCGCGCCAGTAGGTCGTTTAAGACCTCTTCCGGTTCTATTCCCCGCTCGTTGGCTTCGAGGACTTCCTGGTAAGCGAATTCATTTTTGAACCACGCGATCATCCAGTAGCCTCTGAATATCTCTACTTCAGGGTTGTAGTGCCCGGGAATCGGTGCCGGGTACGACGGCATAAAACGAAGAGGTTCAAAGTACCTTATTTGTCGTCGTCTGCACGGTGGCGGTAGTCCCGAAGCTCAAACTGGCAGCGTTTTGTTCCACCACCCCCATCCCGATGGTCTCGCACCCTTTGTCTGACCCACACGCGACCACAGGATACCCTCTGCTATCCCCGTTTCCTGTGCAGCCCTTCCCATTATGGTCCCGATTATTTCACCGGGTGGGATCAGCGTTGGGAGCTTTTTCGGCTCAACCGGAAAGAGTCTAGCGTTGAGTTCCCTTTTGGAGCACCACCGCAGCTTCTTGTAATTCATCGGTATGTGGCCGATCTGAGAGGCGACGGAATCTCGAAACTGACCTGTCAGCCGGAAGTTCAGAAAGCCGGAAACCTGTAGATACTTATGTGTCTTTTCCCATACATCGAGTTGGAATTGCCGGAGCCAGTTGCATTTGCCGTCGATCTGTACCTTGCGGATAGGTTCTTCCATCCTAATGGCTTTGTAAACAATCTTCATGAGACCGCGGGGAATATAGACTTGCCTTGCCTTTCGTTGGTCCAGCCAGATGATTGCGGGCCGCAGTGGCTTGCCGTTATCGTCGACATTGACCATGCTGTTTCTCTGGGTGGTCACGCCAACGCCTGCGATCTTACTGAATAGATCAGGCTGGTTATTGCTCAGCTTTTTGCACGCATCACAGACGCTCTTCCAGTAGATTTCGGGATCTTGTTCGGCCCAACCGGGTTTTTCACTGAAATAGGGCGTGTATGGTATCTGAGCTTTGTCGAGAAGTTCGCCGTCAGGGCTGAATAGCAGCGCCCTCAGGCTCTGTGTCCCGCAATCCAATGAAAGGATGGCCTTATCCGTGGTCATTTTTTGCGAACGTTCTCCTGACTGGAAAAATATCACGCCACCGTGGACGACGCTATTGATTTCGTTCGTATGCGAGGGTGTGGGCACCGATTATGCTGAGGTTCCTTGCCATAGAAGCTCTTGACCGGAACAAACCAAAATCGTAATTTGTGATAGAAATTAGTAAATATCCTTGGTAATTGGAGACTGTGCTTTGTGTGGAACGGCCGCGATGGCCTCGGCTGGCTAGTCGCCAGGCTTCTTCCGGCCCCAATATGTTTGGCCTTGATTTGTTGCGTGTTGCGAAATATGATATTTTTATGATCAAGACATTCGCCGATAGAGAACTCGAGAAGCTGTTCAATCGCAAGCGGTCAAAAAGTCCCTAGGATTTGCAAAGGAGACTGCGGCTAATACTTGGATTCATGCAAGATGCTGTAGCTCTGGCCGACTTAACGGCTATTCCTGGCGCACGCTTGGAAGCGTTAAAGGGCAAACGGAAAGGCCAGCACAGTGTTCGGGTTAGCGGTAACTGGCGTCTTTGCTTCATGTGGAAGGGGGGGTATATTTACGACCTGGAACTGGTCGACTACCACTGAATATGACAAAATATAGGAAGAGCGAATATGAAAGCGAAAAAGTTAGCCCCGATTAGTCCTGGCGAGACCTTGCGGGAACTATTTATGGAGCCGTTGGGATTAACTCAGCACGAGCTTGCTGAGGCCCTCGGAATCAGTGTCTCCACCATAAACCGAATTATCAACGGCAAAGGCAGTATCACTGCAGATACAGCCATTCGGCTGGGTCGGTACTTTAGGACCACACCGCAAGTATGGCTGAATATGCAGGTGAGGTATGATCTGGAAGTGGCTTCGGACCGGATCGAAGCGCTCGTCAAGAAGACAGTCAAGCCGCGGCCTAAGAACGACTCATTGCGGCGCTACGCGTGATCCAGCCGGATGGAGAGGGCGTTCCGATTTCTTTGGCGCCAAGCTTCGGGAGCAGTACCGGCAGCAAAAGGCATCAATGAGAAATACGTGTAGTGGCCCCGGAACTACGGAACAAAAGAATGCTTATCCTACAGCTCGTTTTTCGCGTGCAGGAGCCGAACAGCTATTTTGTGTGACGAATTTCATGGCCAAAGCGCTCTTCAGTTTGCTTCGCAGTTCAGGATATTGTTTCATGGCTTCAAGAAATTGGACCAAAAGGATTGGCGGCCCGATTCTGCCTCTTTCATAGTATGAGATTAGTCTCTTGTTCACGCCCATAGCCTGGGCGAGTTCTTCCTGTGTGAACCCTAGTTTCTTTCGTAACCGTTGGACTCGATCACTTGCTTGGCTAATTGCAAGATCGTGTGCATTCGAATAGCGCCTATAGCTTTCTTTATCCCAGACGGCATCACCGCACATTGGACAGAAATAGCCGTGCAGTCCTTGAACGTATTCTTGGTGTCCTGCATAAGAAACTATCTCGTCACAAGTCTTCTCCACCATTTCGTTGTAACCACAGGACGGACATTCCATAACGCACCTCATTTCCTCTTCATTACGGGTACACCATACTCATTACCACATGTCAAAACTCGAAAACTCTTCGGCTTGGAAGAATCATGGCATAATGCCGGGCGAAACTCCGAACCGGCGACCTTTCCATCCATGCTGCCACACTCGGCGCGATCAGGCCGCAAGGGGCAAAAGGTCAGGGATCGGTACCGGAGACCTCACTTGCGGGGAAGACTCTCTACACTCCCTGACTTTCACCGTTAATCTTTCCAATTTACGTGCCGGCTTGTCCATTGATGAAAGTTCGTGAAAACAATTGGTTAGCACCGGCCCCTTCGCCGGCCAGACTTGGCACGCAAGTTGCTCTAAAAGAGTGTGGAAGGAAAACATTTATAGAGACGCCAGACCTCCCGACTCCCCCAAGGTACTGGCGTTTCGTTTTCCTCGAAAGGCCACGCCGGTTGACGACGAGAGAGCCTGGAACAACCACCGGTGCAGCTTCTCTCATATTACACTCCAGCCCATCAAAGTATTTCTCGTCAACAATTAAGTATGAGGAAGGCGTTTCGATTTCTTTGGCTCCAAGATATGGTATCCTTTCCCGTGACCACAGGAGGCTGGAGTGAGCAAAAGAATCATGGATAATCTGTGGCAAGTGGGCGGCAGCGGGCTGACTTATCCGGCGGACGCTGCCATCTATCTTGTGCGTTTTGGCGATAAAGCGGCCCTTGTCGATTCCGGTTGCGGGCAAGGGCACTCACGATTGACGAAACACATTGCCGAATGCCTATCGTCAGATGCGCAACTCGAATATCTTCTGCTGACCCACTGTCACTTCGATCATACCGGCGGGGCGGAAGCTGTGAGAAACGAATATGGCTGCCGCATCGTAGCCCATGCACTTGATGCGGTTTATCTTGAATCCGGTGACAGTGAAGTGACCGCGGCCTCCTGGTATGGTGCGCGATTCAAACCGCTAGCGATCGATATCAAGCTTCAGGGCGAACAATCCACCCTTGTAATCGGTAGCGGCAGCGTAACAGCCATTCACTGGCCCGGCCATTCCCCAGGTTCGGTGGTGTATACTGCACAGATTGACGGTCAACTCGCGCTTTTCGGGCAAGATGTCCACGGGCCGATCCATCCGGCGCTATTATCTGATGAGCAGCAGTATCAGGTTTTCTTTGGCCAAGCTTGTATCCTTGGACGCGGATCTTCTTCTGGAAGGGCATTTCGGAGTCTTCCGGACAAAAGATGCGGTGCGAGAATTCATTCAGTCTTTTCGGTCATAGGAGGCTGTTGCGTAGCGCAATGCATTCCCGAATTCGTGGCACGATGGTGCTTATTTGGTCAGCATATCTCAGAGGCTGCCAAGGAAACAATTTAAAGAGTCGATTCAGACACGGAGACCACAGCAGTTGGCTGTACAATTGGCGGCCGGTTCCCATTGATCTGCTCATTTTCACTCCTGAGTAAGTAGACCTGAATCCTCCTTATCCTGCTTACGCTTTTCTCTTGTTCCCAAAGTGAGAACGTATTAGCGTGCGGTACATGCACATCATCAAAGTGAAAACGCTTCGAGATTTTTGGATCGAACACGCTGATGTTGAGCAGCTCATCAGAACCTGGGCGAGTGTCGTCGAAAAAGCAAGATGGCGAAATCAGGAAGATGTCAAAGCTTCATATCCCGGAGTAAGTCCGATCAGAGACAACAGATTCGTTTTCAAAAGGCTAAAAGGGACCGATTATAGGTTGGTTATAAAGGTGAATTACCAGTTTCAAAAGGTGTTCATCCGTTTTATCGGAACCCATTCACAGTATGACCGAATAGACGCCAACACCATCTGACTCAAGTATGGGAAAGGCAAGGAGAATCAAAATGAAAATCAAACCAATCCGTTCAGAAAAAGATTATGAAGCCGCCCTTGCCCGAATCGAAAAAATTTTCGACGCGGAACCGGACACCCCAGACGGCGATGAATTGGAAATTCTCGCTTCCCTGGTAGAGATATACGAAAAAAGGAATTACCCCATTGAACTGCCGGACCCCATAGAGGCAATCAAAATCCGTATGGAAGACCTGGGCCTTGATAGAAAAGACCTCGAAACTGCAATCGGGTCAAAAGGCAGGATTTCGGAAATTCTCAACCGCAAAAGGCCCCTGACTCTCCCGATGGTTCAGAGACTAAGCGAAAAACTAGGTCTGCCAATTGAGGTTCTAGCGCAAACCTACTCCCTCGCCGAACCATTACCCGGAGGATGGCCTGGCAGAGTTCGATCTGAAACCGTTGCGCAACGTGCGTAATTCGAAATTATTCGAAGACCAGATATTCGCCTTTCATGTCTATTTCCCGGATCATTGGGTTTGCAGCGGCCTGTGACCACGAAGAAGACCACCGGGAATTAAGAATGGTTTCGCCGGAATTCTGTCCCCGGAATTCCACCAGGATCTGTGATCCGCCCATCCCTCGTCTCAAATTCATGCCGGAAAGGGGCGCTGTCGCTGCCACACTTTACTCACCTCGTTGCTGAAAGATTCTTTGTAATAAAAGCAGGCTATCCTCTTGATCTCTCAAGAACAACTAGGTTTTCCAATTTTTGATTCGCGATTAGGAGCGAGGATTATTGTTGACCGGAGCCCAAACCCTGAGCTATAAACAAGAAAGACGATAATATCTTCTTTATCAGTGAAATGGCGGTGGTTTGGCCTCCGTCAGGTCTTGACTGAATCCTTCATGCTGACCTTTTGATGGTCGGGGGAATTATCCAACGACCGGTCGGTGTTTCAAAGACCCCCAAAATGAGAATATCGCCGCATAATTCGGGATAGAAGCATAAGCTCGAGGAAAGCGACGGCTTCCATCGAGTAACGACTTTAACCTGGTCAAAATCAAGTTGCAGATCAAAACAGGCAAAGAAGGAGCGTGTCATGGGACAACTGCGTGTTGTAATCAGTGTGTTGGCATGTGCGTTATTCCTGGTGACCTCGGCTTCTTTAGAGCCGGTCGCACTCGCCGCCGACACGATAAGGCTCGGTTTCGTGGCTGATGCCACCGGTGCCGGGAGCCTGGATACAAGAGTCAAAAAGCCGGAATCGATTTATTCATAGAGGAGACTAACGCTGCGGGCGGGGTTCTGGAAAAAAGCTCGAGCTGGTGGTTCGTGATTCGGCCCTGAATCCTGATAAGGGCGAAGCAGCGGCCGAGGATTTGATAACGCAGGACAAGTGCGATTTTCTTCGGGCCCAGCAGCACAGGTGTCGGTCTGCGCGTGAGCAAGGTGGCCAAAAACCACAAAAAGATCGTGATATTCCATAGCTGCAACTCAGAAACCTTAACCACTACGGAGTTCCAGCCGTATATGTTTGAGGTCGTTCCAAATACCGGTATCGAAGCCAGGGGAGTAGCCCAATTCTTTGCAGTAAGACAATATAAGCGCTTCTCATATCTCGGGCCGGACTACGACTATGCGAGGAACTGGTGGGCAAGCTTCAAAGGAGCGCTAGCCAAGGCCAAACCGGATGTACAGTTCCTCTCCGAAACCTGGGTCAAACTCGGAGAAACGAACTTCTCTACCAACATCCCGACCCTCATCTCGGATAATCCTGAAATCGTGGTAACTAACCTGTGGGGAGAGTCTCTTGAAAAATTCATAAGGCAAGTAAAACCGACAGGATTGTTGCAAAAGGCGAGTCTGACCTCGCTCTTCGACCTGGAGTTGCTCAAGTCCATGGGTTCGGATATGCCCGAAGGCCTTTTGGGGTATTCTCGTTGCGCGTTCTATGCGATCCCCGATAAAAGAATGAAGGACTTCGCAGAGAGGTTTCATGCAAAATATAATGACTGGCCGGCTGAGTGGGCGATCATGGCTTACGATGGCCTCATTGCCCTTACTGAGGCTATAAACAAAGCCGGCACCCTGGATTCCGATAAAGTGGTGCAAGCACTCGAGGGCTTACACTATCATTCGCTCCGGGGGGACCGCTATATACGTGCGGAAGACCACATGGCAGACGTGAGCGTTTATGTTGGCGTCACGGGTCGGGATCGGAGATTCCCCGATTTCCTTGTGTTGAAGAACGTTACTTCCGTTCCCGCGGACATGGTGTGGCTTCCTGTTGCCGAGGTCAAGAAAATGCAGTCAGGCAAACGGTAGGATGCCCCCGGGCTAAAGTACTCTCTTGGCCTCTCAAATCAGTCCGTATGCCACTTCGCCAACATGGCCGACTGCTAAGGCAACGGCCTCTATCAGTATCATTAGAATCCGAAGGATTCTACAAGGCGTTGAGGAATTCCGCGGAATTCCGGGGACAGTATACCTATTTCCCCGGCCTGCTTCTGAAGACGGCTTTTTCCATAAAACGAAGATCGTGGCAAGTATCCCTGGCAGGGTTTCTTTTGGTGCGCCATGAGAGATTCGACCTGCCGATCTTCTGATCAGCGAGGGGTATCGCCATCCATTTTACTGCCGCATGCCGGTGGGTGTGGGGAGAGCATGTCCACTTCCTCGGGCAGAGTTTCGTTACACGCTCCCACGGCGAATGACACCACTGAAATTAAGCATGGTGTCCCCAGAATTCGGACAACATTCCCCCGCACCAGGAATTGCTTTAGCAACTTAAAAAACTCCATTTTTTGTCTTGGCAGAGGGGTACATCTCACCCCTCAGATGTCAGCGTGGGATATGGGACAAGTTGCACTGGTGATTCGTGCACAGGCTATCCTCACCACATCACTCATGGAGGCAATCGGAGGCAGCAGACCCCGTTTTGCTTGACACTGAAGAGTTCATCGGCCACGTTGAGACAACGCCTGACCGGTGCTCCGAAGAAAAAGGCCGGGGCCAAAGCAGAGGTGGGGTGGTCAGGTTCGGCGTACCCCGAACCATAGGCAAGTTTCTTTGAGTTCCATTCCGGGGCTAATCATGAACCATGGCGAAATTGCCGCGAAAATAATGACCGCGGAGGAGGCGGTGGGCAGATTTGTCACCGATGGCGCCCAGATAGCTCTGGGTGGCTTCACCGTCAGCCGAAATCCAATGGTCATTGCCAGAGAAATCATCAGGCAAGGCAAGAAAGACCTTTATGTGGTCTGCCATTCTCACGGGCAGGCGCTGGACCTGCTCATTGGTGCCGGATGTGTGAAGCGGCTTGAGATTGCTTACGGCGGAACCGGTCGTTTCGCGCCGACGTCAATACGGTTTCGGAAAGCAGTCTGCGCCGGAGAAATAGAGTTGGAAGATTATTCCAACTACCAGATGAGTCTCAGGTTTCTGGCCGGCTCCATGGGGCTGCCGTTTATGGCCTGTAAATCCGGTCTGGCAACTGACCTGGTCAAGGTTGAGGGATTTCTACCGGAGGACCGAGGCAAGGGGAAAGTTCCTACTAAGAAACTGGTGGTAATGGAAAATCCGTTCAATGGGCCGGAAGACAAGGTAATTCTTTTGCCCGCGCTCAACCCGGACGTCGCTTTGGTGCATGCCCAGTATGTTGGCGAAGACGGCACTGTGCGCATCAAAGGTCTGACGTTTGCGGATCTGGAACAGGCACGTTCAGCCCGCTGCGTAATAGTGACCTGCGAAGAAATCGTGCCGCGTTCCTATATAAGGAGCGATCCGGATCAAAATTCGCTGCCGGCTTTTCTTATAGACGCTGTGGTCAAGTCCCCGTATGGGGCACATCCGACTGCCACGCAGTTCTTTTACGATTACGATCCGGAACATCTCAAGCTTTACCGAGCAGCAGCTTCCGATGACGAACGTTTCAAGCGCTATCTCGATGAATGGGTCTATGATGTTCCCACTCAGGACGCTTATCTGGAAAAAGTGGGTGAATCCAATCTTCTCAGAATAAAAGCGAGCCCCACATTGGGCTATGCACCAGGACTCGATCGACGCTAGGAGGTAGTTTCGCAGTGGAGCCGGCGAAGTGAACAACTATACCAATCTTGAGCTTATGGCCATCAGTGCCGGGCGAATGGTGAACGACGGAGATGTGGTCTTCGCAGGAACGGGCGTTTCCATGTTGGCCGCTACAGTTGCCAAGCGAATACACGCCCCCAAGTCGGTGGTATTTTTTGAGACCGGCGGGATCGATCCTTCTCTTGACGAGCTTCCTCTGGCGGTTGCCGATTCCAGGGTCATGTTCGGCACTTCAATGAACACGGGCCTGATTGAAGCCTTTTCAATATTAGGAAATCCGCGGCTCCGGACAATTGCGTTTCTGGGAGCCGCACAAATAGATCGTTACGGCAATCTCAATTCGACGGTCCTCGGGAATTACAAACGGCCCACGGTAAGATTTCCGGGAAGTGGCGGGGCCTGCGATGCCGCCTCTCTGGCACACGGCGTTATTATTTTCATGCAGCACGAAAAACGGCGTTTCGTACAAAAGCTCGATTATTTCACCAGCCCGGGTTGGCTTACCGGTGGCGATTCCCGTCGCAGGGCCGGGTTGACTCGAGGCGGCCCCTTGGCCGTGGTCACTAACCTGGGGATAATGAAGTTCGATGAGAACGGCAAAACCATGTACCTGGCAGAAACCTACCCGGGAGTTTCCCGTGCTCAGGTCGCTTCTCACACAGGCTTCGACATTGATATATCGCGCTCCACGGAGGCCCCGACGCCCGACGAAAACGAACTCAAGATCCTGCGGGAAGAAGTCGATCCCCAACGACTTATCCTGGGGAATAATGCACACGATCAAAGTGCAGGCTAACGTCGACAAGGAATGCCTCGTTAAGACCGGCCAGTCGCGCACGTAGTTTCCGGAGCCTGCCCACATCATATCGCTCGGAGAGGCAATCCCCGGCAACAAACCTTGTTCTGCTTGACACCGACGAGTTCATAGGCCACATTCCGAGAATACCGGGCCGGGTGCTTCAAAGAAATTAATGATCATGTCGGATGATGCGTGGGGCTTGATACACGAGCGTGTACACCGGCCAGCCAACGGAATTAAGTATAGCGTCTACCGGATACTCAAATGCTCAGTAACACTCGACAACCATGCGACGAAGGTGTTGTGTGCTCACAACCGGAGGTGAAAGATTGCGGTCAGGCGACCGGGCGGTGGGTGCTCGTAGCGGCGATTCTCGGCTCCAGCATCACGTTTATTGATGGCACGGTCGTCAACGTCGCACTTCCTGTGCTGCAAAGGGAACTCGGTGCGAGCGTCGCTGAAGCGCAATGGATCGTCGAATCATACGCACTAATGCTCGCCGCATTGATTCTGGTCGGGGGCTCCTTGGGCGACGCTCTGGGTCGCCGGCGGGTCTTTTCTGTGGGCGTTCTGTTTTTTGCTATCGCCTCAGTCTGGTGTGGATTGGCCCCAAACATAATTCAGCTCGTCGTCGCGAGAGGAGTGCAAGGGGTGGCCGCGGCTCTCCTCGTGCCGGAAAGTCTGGCGCTCATCAGCGCCAGTTTCGCGAAAGAAGACGCGGGCAGGCCATCGGAACGTGGTCGGGGTTCACAGCGATTGCCGCCGGGATCGGCCCTGTCCTGGGCGGCTGGTTAGTCGAGCAATTTTCGTGGCGTTGGATTTTCTTTATTAATGTTCCGCTCGCGGCAGTGGCTATGCTGATTGCATGGCAACGCGTGCCTGAGAGCCGCAACGAGCAAGCCGAGGGGCGTCTGGACTGGCGAGGAGCCACATTGGCGATAATCGGACTGAGCGGCATCGTTTTCGGACTAATTGAATCCAACTCCCGCAGCTTGACGGCCCCACTCTTGATCGGAAGTCTGACAATCGGCGTGGCCGCGCTCGCGGGATTTATTTTCGTTGAGACCCGTCACGAAGAGCCGATGATGCCGCTCGGATTGTTTCGCTCGCCGACATTCGCAGGCGCGAATTTATTGACCCTCTTTCTGTACAGCGGGCTTAACGGGCTGCTCTTTTTCCTGCCGTTCAATCTAATTCAAGTGCAAGGGTACACGGTGATTGCCGCGGGCATGGCCCTCTTGCCATTCGTCCTGATAATGTTCCTTCTCTCGCGCTGGGCAGGCGGGCTGGTTGGTCGTTATGGCTCTAAACTACCGCTCGTTGTCGGTCCTGTCATTGCGGCCGCCGGATTCGCTCTGTTCGCCTTGCCAAACGCGGAGGCAGGTAGTTATTGGACGAGCTTCTTCCCGGCGGTGATGGTAATGAGCGTCGGCATGACCGCCAGCGTCGCTCCGCTGACAACGACGGTAATGGGTGCGGTCGAAGAACGCCACGCAGGAGTGGCCTCCGGCATCAACAACGCCGTTTCCCGTATCGCTGCCCTGCTCGCGGTAGCGATCTTCGGGCTTTTTATGCTCAATACTTTTGACAAAAATCTCGCCGAACAGCTACACGGGATGCCGGTATCTTCAGAAGTACGAGTGCAACTACTCGCACAGAGTACCGACTTTGTTAACATGAAAATTCCTGATAATGTGAATGACGAAGTCCAGGCGACTATCCGTCAGGCAATTCGAGAATCATTCGTCAACGGATTTCGCCTCGTCTGCTACTTGGCCGCGGGACTTGCTCTGGCGAGCGCACTTGTATCGTGGTTGTTGATCAGGCGAGCTTCATAACGGGGCATTTACTGAAGAGAGGCTGACGCTATATAATGAAGTAGTCGGGACGTGCCGATGAGATCGTCGGCAACCTTGGAAGAACGTACGCCCGGGGCTTCGACGAACGAAGGCGGGGCCAAAGAAGCCGGGTAGAACAAGTCAGTATGGTGAATCTGAAATTCCCCAGAAAATCGTGAGTAGAGTAAATGATTCAGCTAAACAACGCCATGGAAATCTTCAAGATTCTTCCAAAGACGAATTGCAGGGATTGTCACGTTCCTACGTGTTTGGCTTTTGCGGCCGCCGCGTTCAAGGGGGATAAGCGGCTGGGAGACTGCCTACATCTCGATAAAGCCACACTCGAGACGTTCAACGTCGGGAACGCCGACTCCAGGACATTGGAGCGGGAACAGGAACAAGCCCTGGAACAGTTGAGACGCAAAATAGCCGGCGTGGATCTGAGTTCTGCCGCTGAGAGATCGCAGGCTTCTTTTTCGGGGGTAAGACTTACGGTCAACTGCCTTGGCAAGGACTTCCACGTTGATTCTCAGGGGAATGTCACCTCTGACTGCCACGTGCATGGATGGGTGACAATACCGCTTCTCAATTATGTGGCATCTTGCTCTGGAAAGCCCGTATCAGGAAACTGGGTTCCCATGCGTGAACTCAAGAATGGTGCCACATGGGCCCGTCTTTTCGGACAACGATGCGAAAAGCCGTTGAAGCAGGTCGCCGATATTCACACAGACCTGTTTGAGCACATGATCCATATTTTCAATGCGAAACCTGCGCCCAATGCCTTTGATTCAGACATTGCGGTGATTCTGCATCCTTTGCCCAAAATACCGGTGCTCATTTGTTATTGGAAGCCGGCTGACGGTATGGAATCATCGCTGAATGTTTTCTTCGACGACACCGCGGAGGAGAACCTGATGATTGATTCACTCTATGCACTTGCTACCGGGCTCGTGATGATGTTCGAGAAAATCGCGGTCACGCACGGCAAATGAGCTCTGGCACAAGATCAGTCCGTGAGTTCCGGGTACGGCACACCTTATTGTTTGACGCGAAAGGCTGTCAGGAGTAGAGAGTGGAGTGTGCGGCACGTCGCACGACTGGCTGCTGCAAGCTACCCACGTCGCATCGCGGAAAGAAGCATTCGGCAGCAGCAGACCTTCTTCCGGTTAATGTCGACGAGTTCATCAGCGCCCTTGAGAAAATGTTCGCCGATGCTCCAAAAAGAGCGGTGCCCAACGCAGGTGAGTGAGGGTCAGACAGGAGCGTTGTCAAACGCTCGTTCGCACAACACGAAGGTGCCATATTCGGCCATCATGAGTGCATCCTACTTTATACCGAGCCAAGGCATTTGATTTTTGATGGCCTCCGCAGATTGAGCAGGATAGCTGTAAATGGGGGTACGTCGTGAAGAAGGCGTTGGATACTCTTTATGAAGTATTGGACTTCCAGAGCGGCTCATTACTGCCGACTGCTGAGGAACCAACTTCTGGCATAAGCGCCGATGACTGGCTCGAAAAGGGTGAATGGCTGGCTGCAGGAAAACGTGCAGGCGCTGACAAAGTATTCTTTGTCGAAAACAATCCGGTTGCTGTGTTTGCCGAGTGCGATTCTGATCTTCTTGAAGAAAAGGCAAAAGCTTTCAATCGCCTCTGGAGTCTCGCTCGCCCCAGATTGTTATTTTTGGCTTCACCGGGTGAAATAGCCGTTTTGGATTTGGCACAGAAACCTCTCAATATCGCTGAAATGAAAGAAGATCTCTGCGACAAGCGCAGGGAGCTAAAAACGCTGGCTACCCTCGACACAATCAAGAAAGTGGCTCAAGAGCTTCAACAGTTCCATCGTGACAATATTGAGTCCGGCAAAATCTTTGGCGACAATCGCTTCGGCGATTTGGCAAACAGGGCAGACAAAGCTCTTATTCGTGACTTGAAGACGGTCCGCCGAGAATTAATTCAGGCCGGTCTATCCGGTCAAAACGTGAGGCATGCGCACGCATTGATCGGTCGGTCAATCTTCATACGCTACCTTGAAGATCGTGGGATTCTAACAAAGGATTACTTCCTTGAAGTCGCCCGCCAGAATGCTGGATGGGCAAAGCTCTTAGAAGCTCCGCCTTCTCGTCCCGGATTTGACCTGTCTGAAGACAAGGCATTCTATCCGTGCGTTTGAGGGAACAAAGATTTTGCGTATGCATTGTTCAGGTCTCTCGCTGATGATTTCAACGGAGACATGTTTCCCGGTGTAGACGATGAAGAGCAGATTGTCACGCAAAAACATCTGACGTTAGTTCAAGATCTCCTCTATGGCAATGTCGGTCCTCAGATCCCACTGTTCTTCTATTCCTACCATTTCGATATTGTCCCGCTTGATCTTATCAGGCTCTATTTATGAAGAGTTCTATCATTCATCCGATAGAGATGACGAAAAGAAAAGCAAGGCAAAGCAGGATGGTGCTTTTTATACCCCTTCGGTGTTGGTGGAATTGGTATTATCGCGAACATTAACCGCCGGGGAACTTAAGAAAAAACCACGCGTGCTTGACCCTGCCTGCGGCTCTGGAACCTTCCTGGTGGAATCTTTCAGGCGAATTGTGCGTTATGAGTGGCATAGGAATAAGAAACGACTCAGTTTTGATATGCTCAAGCAAATTCTCGGTGATCAGATTGCCGGTATAGAGGTGAATGAAGAAGCCGCAAGAATTACGGCGTTTAGCCTTTATCTTGCAATGCTCCATTACCTTGAACCTCCGGCAATTACCGAACAGCTCAGGTCGGGGAAGAAGTTGCCGTATATTTTAGTCTCGGAATGCAAATCAGAGAACCATTACCACAGTATTTGGGTCGGGAATGCGTTTGACACGGAATCGATAAAGTCAAAGCCGGTACCATTGTCCCGTTTTGGAGACCATTGCGCTGATTTTGTAGTGGGTAACCCACCCTGGGGAGCACCGAGCACCAGGGCTGACGCAGATACGAAGGCGCGTGAAAAAATAATGCTCGCATGGTGCAAGGTCAACAACAAACCTGTGGGCGACAAAGAGCCCTCCCAAGGGTTTCTCTGGAGATCTCTCGATTTTCTGAGTAAGGGCGGTATAGCGGGAATGTTGATTTCTGCGGGGTACTGTTTAAACGCAGCGGTACAACCCAGTCGTTTCGTGAGCAATGGATGGACTGCGTCAAGATTAATGAGATATTTAATTTTGCGCACGTCAGAAAGTTTTTTTTCAAGGGTGTTGATTCTCCATTTGTTCTAATTTGCTTTCAAAAAGGTAGACAAAAGGGATTCGGAGTCAAATATTGGTCAGCCAAACAAGTGGTGGCGTTGAAAGAAACGCAGGCGATCCTTTTCTCCAGACAGGATGTTCATACTCTGCGAGATGACCATCTTGCCTCTGGTGAATTATGGAAAACCTACTGGTTCGGAAGACTTGGAGATGCAAGTTTCTTGAAACAGTTACAATATAGGAACCGGCTAAGCGATTTTGTAGAGAGACAAGAATCCGGATTGGGATATAAACTAGCTTCGAAAGACTACTTCGCCGCCAAATTGGCAAAGCTTCCTGCTTTGGACATCAAATCGTTTTCCAGATACGATATCCTACGTTTTGGTTCGCCTCCAGAAAAAGTTCATCGGTTTGGAAAAGTTGAGGCTTATTCGGGGAAACGACTGCTGGTGCAGCGTGGAATATCCGAAAAGGGTGAAACTCAGGGACGTATTGTCGCGAGGTATGAGGCAGAGGAATTCTGTTTCAATCAGTCGATTTATGGAATAAAGTTGAAATCTGCCGAAGAATGGCAATACAAAATTCTTCTTGGGATTCTTTGGTCTTCGTTTTCCCGATATTATTTGTTCTTAACTTCATCTGATTGGGGGCTCTGGCATCACGGAATGCGCTTAAATGATGAACTTCTTCAGCTTCCAGTTGTTCTGGACAAAAACAATCCCTCAACCGACAAGATCATCGCAGTCGTGGACAAGCTCCGTAATTACCAGCCGCAAAAGAAAAGCATTCTAAATCCTAATGGGATGACGGAAGCGCAAATTGAAACACAAAGACATAGATGGGAGGAGGATCTAGATAACGACGTTTTTGAACTCTATGATCTTGATGATGAGCAAAAAGACATGATAAGGGATTGTTGCGACGTAACACTTCCGTTTTTCTACAAGCCATTCGACGAGGTGAGTGCTGGGTCTGCAGTGCAAAATAACGATCTATCTTGGATCGAACGCTATGCACGCATATTCTCCCGGCGGTGGAATCCCTATCTTGATGATGGCGTCGAGATGAGAGCGACGCTTTATGTCGGAGCCCATGACAACATGGTGGCTATTGAGTTTTTCCCGGCGGACAAATCCGATCCATGGGATATGAACCCCAACAATGATTCGTGGGGATACGTGCTGGATCAAATCGGCAATGCCTTGCCTCAACCGATGGGATCCTCGCAAATTATCGTGGATGGAGTTATCCATGCTGTATCTGACTACGCCGTTATTGTTGTCAAACGCAATGAACGACGTTTCTGGACACGTAGCCTGGCACGAGAAGATGCGGATTCCACCTTGTGCAAACGCATGCTTGAACCCAAGACGGAAGCCAGAGGGCAGGACTGATGGCACGACGTGGCATCCCCTCATTTTCCAGCTTGTGGCGAAAGCATGAGACTCTTTATGTCGGTATATTCGTGATTGCATTGCAAAGGTTGTCAGAAGATAATTGCGACACAAACGACGAAGACTCTCTTTCAGAATATCTTTGTCCTTTTCTGAATCGTATATGTTTTGAAGAAAGCCAGAGCAGCAATCGCGAAATCCGTACACCGGATTGGAACAAGCCGATTCCACCGGTAAATGGTAGCGAATTGAAGGGCGGCAGAGCAAACAAACGCCCGGATTTTAGCTGCAAGCTCACTAACCGGTTTGCTGATTGCGCAGAAGAATATGAAATATCATTTCATGTCGAGTGCAAGCGTTTGGGTGATCCAACCAGCGTTAACTGGATTCTAAACAAAAATTATGTAACAGAAGGCATCAAACGTTTTGACTCCAGGTCCCATGAATATGGGAAACGGGCACCTTCCGGCATGATGCTTGGCTACATCATCAATATGACTCCTGAGAAAATACTGGAGGAAGTTAATTCCCATCAAAAAAAACATTGTCCTTACAATCCAGCAATTAAATTTGAGTGCATCCGGGAAAACATCCAACAATACAAGCAAGAACTTAAACGGAGAAATTTGGAGCCGCAAGAATTTAAACTGATCCATCTCTGGGTGCATTTGAGAAAGTGACGAAATGAGCACGGCAGGGGCCAGGCCATAAAATGCAACCGATGCTCGGGGGATTTTCGGTGAATGACCAGACCGCTAAGACTTCAATACCTTGGAACCCTGAGGTTACCAAACCGAGTCCCCATGGGAAATGATCTGCGCTAGAGGCCAGCGCTATCCCCTGCGGACCGACCGGCTTGGAGGATTCCTCGAATGCCTGATTGCGGAGTGATGATGCCGATAGTTCAAAGAAGGAAATGCCATGGAAAGAGTTGATCTACCCCTGTCGAAGCTGGCGTTTGCTCAAAAGCTCGATCTCATGGAAGCTATTTGGGAGGACTTGGCCAAGCACGAGAAGACACTTGAATCACCACACTGGCATGCT
>CAWHDO010000017.1:0-96360 GCA_963828085.1 uncultured delta proteobacterium | reverse complement strand
GTGGGAGCTGAGCAGCGCCCCGCCGCCGGATGTCATCACCGGGTACAAGTGGGAGCTTTATAACGTCCAGGAGGACCCCACCCAGTTCAACGACCTGGCCGCCAGGATGCCGGAGAAGCTCAAGGAGATGCAGGACCTCTTCTATTCCGAGGCGAAGAAGTACGACGTGCTGCCGCTCGACAACTCGACGCTCCCGCGCTGGAATACGCCGCGTCCGAGCCTCACGGCGGGACGAACGGTCTTCACCTATTCGGGCGAACTGACCGGCGTGCCGGCCAGCGCTGCGCCGAATATTCTGAACAAGTCCTACACCATCACCGCCGAGGTCGAGATCCCCGAGGGCGGCGCGGAAGGCATGATCGTCACCCAGGGCGGGCGCTTCGGCGGCTATGGCCTGTTCCTGAGCAAGGGCGTAGTCGGGCCTTCGGTCGGGGCAAGCCGGTGTTCCTCTACAACCTGCTTAATCTCAAGCGCACGATTTGGTCAGGGCCCGAGTTGAGCGCCGGCAAGCACACCATCGTCTTCGACTTCAAGTCCGACGGTCCGGGCCTGGGCAAGGGCGGGACGGGTGTGCTCTCCGTGGACGGTAAGGAAGTGGACAGGAAATCCATGGAGCACGCCACGCCGATCACGTTCCCGGAGGACGAAACCTTCGACATCGGCCAGGACACGCGCACCGGCGTCGCGATGCTGGAGTATCGCTACGATGCTCCGTTCAAGTTCACCGGCAAGATCAACAAGCTGACGTTCAAGCTCGGACCGCAGCGCCAACCAGCAGCGGAGCGCAAGGCAGAACTTGCGCCTATGGCCGCGCCGGAGCCGGATCCGATCGAAGAACCGAAGAAACCCTAGCAGTCTGCCGGCCATCGCCGAGGTCGGTTCGGCCCGATGAGGCGTGCAAGCACCGAACCAGACGCCACTCGCCGAGTGAGGTCGAGCTGATCGGGATCTCACCAGATACAAGGAGGATGCCATGGCCTCGAATGTACAAGATCAATCTGTCTGCGCTCAGCCGACGCGATATTGGGTTGGGCGTGTTGGGACTCGGTGCTGCCGCTTTTCTCATGCCAAGGTCAGGCCTAGCTGAGGGAGCCCTGCAGGCGTGGTGGGACGATGCTCGCCGGGATTTGAAAGACCTTGCGGATGACGCCCGCGAAGCTGCCGCCTATTTCATGGGCATGGAATCGTACGTATTTGGCTATCCGCTGGTGATGATGGATGTGACCCGCGAGGTGCTGACGGCCGCTCCGGCACCGAACGCGGAGGGCACGGCGGCACCGATCAACCAGCTCGCCAAGATGCCGGACTATGTCAGCCCCGATTTCAAGAACGTCGTGCGCATCAGCCTGAACTCGCTGTGGACGACCGGCTGGCTGGATCTGGAGAACGAGCCGATCGTGCTTTCGGTCCCCGACACCAAGGACCGCTACTATGTCTTCTCGATGATGAATATGTGGACCGACGTGTTTGGCTCGGTTGGCAAGCGGACGACGGGAACGTCGTCCGGCAACTTCCTGATTGTCGGGCCGAACTGGAAAGGCACGGCGCCGTCGGACGTCAAGGAGACTTTCCGCTCGTCGACGCGATATGCCTGGGCTCTCGGCCAGACGCAGGCGAACGGCCCGGCTGATTTCGCGGCGGTCAATGCGATTCAGGCCCGTTACAAGTTGACGCCGCTGAGCACATGGGGCAAGCCTTACACGCCGCCGGACAATGTGCCGTCGACAGCAAGTCAACATCAAGGTCACGCCGCCCGACCAGGTGGCGCGAATGGATGCCGGAACGTTCTTCAACCGCCTCGCCATGGCGATGAAAGACAACCCGCCGTATGCAGAGGATCAAGCGGCGATCGAGAACTGAAGAAGCTCGGCATCGAGCCCGGCAAGCCCTTCGACATCGCCAAGGTCGATCGCGGGATCGCCGCAGGCCTGAACAAGGCGGTCAAGGAAGTGCAGATCAAGATGGCCGAAGACGTCACCAAGATAAAGAACGTCAACGGCTGGATCAACCTGACCAATCTGGGCCGCTACGGCACCGACTACAACACCCGGGCCGGCGTCGCTTACATGGGGCTCGGCGCCGACATGCACGAAGACACCGTTTATCCCACGGCGTACGTGGACGGCGACGGCAAGCCGCTCGACAGCGCCAACAAATACGTCATGCGCTTCGAGAAGGATCAGCTCCCGCCAACCAACGGTGCCTGGTCCGTGTCGCAATACAAGGGCAACTTCTACGTGCGGAACATTCTCAACCGCTATGTCATCGCCCCGTGGATGCCGCTCAAGTTCAACGCCGACGGCTCGCTGGACATCTATCTGCAGGCGACTCGCCGGGCAAGGACAAGGAGTCGAACTGGCTGCCGACCCCGCCGGGGCAGTTCAACCTCACGCTCCGCAATTATTTCCCGAAGGAGGCGGCCTGGGACGGCGCCTACAAGGTCCCACCGGTCAAGAAGGCGCAGTGAATCAGTTCCCTCGTCTTCGCGTGGAGAAAAAGAAATGGCAATACGAAGGTTGCTTGCTGTCGTGGGAGCGGGTGAAGCGTTCACGGGGCTTGCTTTGGCGATCTACCCTTCGCTGGTCGTCCGGCTGTTGTTCGGAGCGGAAATTCCGGCGCGGGGACTGTGATGAGTCGTATCACCGGCATCGCCCTGATCGCACTAGGGGTCGCCTGCTGGCCGGGCCCGCCACTGGTCGGCATGTTGACCTACAGCGCCCTGGCGATGGCCTATCTGGCTTACGTGGGCATCAGTGGCGAATGGGTCGGGCCGCTGTTGTGGCCGGCGGTCGTAGCTACACGCTGTCTTGACGCTCCTTCTTGCAAGGGCGTGGTTTAGGAGTAGGCGGATTATGGGGACGAGACCATGAAAAGGTTGAAGCAAAGCTCAAGAAGATGGATGTTTATCGCATCGTCCTGGAACAGCGGCGGGGCGTCCGACGCCAAAGCGTGGAGGCAACAAATAACCACGGCTTTTTCCTGGCCTGTGTAGCTCCATAACCGACAGACCTGCAACGGGGTTGTTGCTGAGAAAAGCCAAGATAATTATGATCACTGCACCTCGGGAAAGAGGCCTCTATGAAGTTGGGTGAGCGAATCTCGTCATTCAATCAGGAACTGGTCAAGTGGTGCGAACGCATAATAGCGCTGGCTCTTCTCTTCGCCGTGATATGTTTCTTCTTGGCAACGTTGAGAATAGCTTTCGGACTTGACTGGAGCGCCATGGCCACTCTGCACGAGATTGGCCAGAGAGTTCTCCTGATAACTATAGGTTTGGAGTTGGTGCGAACCCTCATTTCTCACGAGCTGGGTTCGCTCGTGAATTTGCTATCTTTTGTCATTGCAAGGAGAATGCTCGAACCGCAAACCGCCTTCTGGGAAATCCCACTGGGAGTGGCCGCTTTCGCTGCACTCATGGCTACCCGGCGCTATCTTATCGATGGAACGTCGGCAGACGCCGGCGATGAGGAGTGAATTAATTGTCGCGAAGTCCGGATCGTCACCATGCGCATCGCAATTGGATTACACTGTCGCCTCGTTCCAACCCATATTGCGGGAACAGGAAGACGACTTTCAGCCCTGACTGGGAAATACGGCCCGCATCCGGAGATCCTGCATCACCAGTCGCTGTGCCCGCAGATACTCTGTGGCAATGTTTGTCTCCTGTTGCTGTGGGTCTCCACGAACATTGCTGGAGCAGCCCAAGCCATCCACCCTCTGGCCCCTCCGGACAGGTCCAGTCCGAGAGCCACGCTGAAAACGTTTCTGGACAGTACGAATAAAGCGGTGGAAGCATTCAACGCGGCCACCGGGGCGAGGCAAGGGTTCTCACTAAACCCGCTGTAGCATGTTTGAATCTTGACAAGGAGGCCCCGTCCCTTAGACGTGTCGTCGGACTCTCCACGGCCATATATCTGAAAGAAGTACTCGATCGCATTGAAATCCCTGCGGACGAGGATATTCCTGACGAAAAAACGATTCAGACCCAAAAGATTTCCAGTTGGACAATCCCTTATACGGAGATCACGATTGCAGCGGTGAAGGAAGGATCGTCAACAGAAACGTTTCCTTTTCACTAGCGATACAGTGAGAAAGGCAGAAGCATTCTATTACAAAGTCGAAAAACTTCCCTACAGACCCGGAACCGGAGGCGGTGCGCTCTACGGAGAGCTTATTTCCACGGCTGGCCCGATTATTCCTAAGAGCATTATGGATCGGATGCCCCATTGGGCTCGGGCAGATGTGTACGGCCAAGCCGTGTGGCAGTGGATCGGGCTTGCGCTCTACTTTTTGATCGGAGCGGCGATAGTTATGCTCGTACATCACTATGGCGGCAAGACACTCGCCGTGCTGGACAGTAAATTTGATAGCAACCTCAAGCGCGCTTTGGTCGGCCTGATTCTGCCGGTAACCCTTATCATTTTTTCCAATGTGGGGCTCTGGTTTACTGTATTTGTTCTGCACATTATAAATGCAAATGTGTATTTACCCGTGGCATACGGACTTACATTCCTGACCTATGTCGGTACGGTATGGTTCATCGGTCCTATCCTCAGCAGAGTTGCGGATCTCGTTATCGCAGTGGGCGGATTTTCAAGTGGAGACATGGATGTTCAACTCATACGGCTCGGTTTTGAGATTTTGACGGTTATCGTCATAATTATTGCAATAATACAGTTTGGCTTTCGTTTGGGACTTCCAACGTTACTCGCTAGTTACCGGACTGGGCATTGGAGGCATTGCCGTTGCATTGGCGGGTCGGGAAGCCCTCTCCAATCTCATTGGCACTCTCATGATTATCCTTGATCGTCCGTTTAAGATTGGGGACTACATCGATCTCAGCGACGGTGAACGTGGCGCTGTCGCGGAAGTGGGTTTTCGCAGTACGCGTATTCGAACGAGGGATGACATTCTTATATCGATTCCCAACTCCGTCATGGCAAACACGAAGATGATCAACGAGAGCGCCCCTATTCCATTATCCAGGATTCGCGTTAAAGTTGGAGTGGCTTACGGTTCCGACTTGAAAAAGGTCGAGGAGATCTTGCTAAGTGTGGCCCAACAGAATGAAGCTGTCGTGCCAGCGCCGGAGCCACGTGTTCGATTTAGACGATTCGGCGATTCGTCTCTTGAATTTGAATTGTTGTGCTGGATCAATCTGCCGGAATTAAGGGGACGGACAATCCATCACCTGAACTGGGCTGTCCATGAAGAATTCCAGAAACATGGAATCGAAATGCCATTTCCTCAACGAGACATCCATATTCGAACGGACAAATAGATCGCCGCCAAAGGAGTTCCTATCCAGTGCAGGCGCTTGTTTATTCTGTTGTAAGGAAAAGGAATGCTTACATGCGAAATTCAATGCTGACGATCGTGTTAGTTCTAGTGATGGCCACAGCCTCAAGTTTCGCTGCTGATGAAAAGCAGCGTCCAGGCAAACCGCCGACCAAAACCACAACGGAAAAACCGCAGATTTCTGAAGAGAAAGCCATTCGCTTGACGGGAGAGGCTTTCAAATCAGCCTTCAACAAAGGTGACGCTAAGGCGATCGCCGCCCTTTGGACACACGATTGTGAATACACCGATGAGACTGGCCGGAGCATCCAGGGGAGGGATGCAATCGAAAAGGAATATGCAGCATTATTCGCCGCACATCCCGGGGTGCAAATGGAGACCTCTGTCTCGTCCATCAAAATGTTCGGCGGTAAGGCCGCCACAGAGGATGGAACGTCGATGGTGAAGAACTCCGACGGAGCACCTCTGTCCAGGGGACACTATACGGCTATCCTTCTGAAAGAAGGCGACAACTGGCTCACGGCCAGCGTTCGCGAACATGCTTCCCCTGCGCTGTCGCTGCGTCCAATCTTCGAGGATCTTGAATGGTTGATTGCAGATTGGAGTGCAACAAAAGACTCTAAGACCCTGGACTTTAATTTTAAGTGGATTGCGGATAAGAAGTTCATCGAGACTCTGGTACAGCGTTCGGGACAAGGATACGCTGCTAAGGTCAGGTATTCAGATCATCGGCAGCGATCCTTCGTCTGGTGATGTGATCTCCTGGAGCTTTGATTCCACCGGAGGATATGGCCGGGGGCAATTGAAGCTCCTGAAAAAAGGGTTTGTCATCGAATCGCGGGGTATGTTGCCGGATGGCGCACTCACCACATCGAGCGAGATTATTTCGAGAATGGATGGGGACACTTTTTCCTGGCAATCGGTCAACCGAATGGTAGCAAGGCAAAGTTTGGATGATGAAGAACCCGTAGGTCCTGAAACGGAAACACCGGTAAGAAAAGATTCTCATTTTTTGAAAACACTTTCACCACAAGTTAATAAGGTTCGCGGAAGAGAACTTCAACGCGAGGTCCAAAATGAAGAAGCTAATAGGATTACTGCTGGCGGCGTTACTGGTTACGGCCCTTCCCCTTGGGGACGCGCTGGGCCGCGGTTTCGGAGGAATGAGAGGCGGCGGCTTTGGTGGAGGCGGATTCAGTGGTTTTAGCAGGGGTGATTTTGACCGCGGGGGTTTTGGCGGATTCAGAGGAGGTGGGTTCGATGGCCGGGGGTCTCGCGATCGAGACTTCAGCAGCTTTCGCGGAGATGACACCGGCGGATTTCGGTCTGAGCGCACCGAAAGGTTTCACTCCGAAAGAGAACGAACACCCTCCCGTGCAACTTCGAGGCCTGAGGCCGGTTACGAAGAAACGCGGATTCCGAGGGTCTGCTGGGGCATCTCGCTCTCAGTTAGACAAGTTTCTCGGCTTACCCACCGACGCCGGGGTTAGCCACGTTGCTTCGGCACACGCTGGTGGTAGATTTGAGGGGACTCGCGTGACCGCGGGTCGTGTGGAAGGCCCCCGGGGTGGATCTGCCGCCTTTGTCTCTGGAACACTTGTCCGTTACATCTCCCCTGGCGTGCGTAGTGCGCAAGGCTCGGCGGTCAGGCACGACTTTTACAGACACAACCTGTTTCACCCCGCATGGTGGGCGGCACATCGCGTGGCCTGGGTCACTGCCGCTCTCGCCACTTCGGCTTGGGATTCTGCAAGCTGGAGCAGCGCCTCAGACTGGGTGGGCTGCGATTCCGAGCCCGAGGACTACGATTACGGCAGCACAGTCCTGTACCAGGGAGGCAACGTGTACGTGGAAGGACAGCGAGTTGGATCTGACACCGAGTACTACGATCAGGCAAGTTCGCTTGCAACCTCCGGCGATGCCAAGCAAGATGATCAGGCAGAATGGTTGCCTCTTGGAGTATTCGGTATGGTGCAGGGTAAACAGACTGACCCCACTATGATTTTTCAGTTGGCCGTAAACCACAAAGGGATCATACGAGGCAACTTCTACAGCACGATCACAGACACCACTCTACCCGTACACGGAGCAGTGGACAAAAAGACCCAACGAGTAGTCTGGACCATGGGGGACAACAAGAGCACAGTCATCGATACTGGCCTAGCAAACCTCACAAAGGACGAAGGCCCGGCGCTTCTCCACTTTGGAAAAGACCGAACAGAAGAGTGGCTGCTGGTTCGACTGAAAGGTAAGGCCCAGAAAAAGAACGATTCGTAAATAGCACCCATTGACACGTTGGTTCAGCCGAAGGAGTTAATGGTCTATTTTTCGCGTTTCATCTTCCGATGGAACTGGAAGCCATCAGGTCGTCTACGTTCGTGCGCGACAAATACGAGGTATTACGGGCGGGCTCCCTCAATAGCAACTGATTTTACGAACTTTTCCATCAACATCCGGCCTACAGGATTCCATTGTGACCAGAGCCCGATTTGGAGGCTCGAGGTGTGGCCCGCCAGCCTTCCGTAGCGATTGATACCACTTCGCGGTCCAGAATGTAATTTTAATTCGCGTCAAGTCGCGGTTTGTGTTATTTCCTCCTGAGCTTTTGGGAGGTAGCTATGGGAAGGATCACTAGAGCCTGTCCGCATGTGTCAGAAAAAGAGCTTCGGGCGCGTTTGAAGAGTACAAAAGATCGCAGGACCGCTCTGAAATTGCTGGTAATCTTGAATGCGACGGTGGATCCGAGACCAGCTGAGGAGATAGCCCTGCATACGGGGGTCTCGATTCACAGTGTCCATAATTGGATTCCGGCGTACAACCGATCCGGTCTGGAGGGCATTCTGGGTCCCGGGACAGGCGGGCGCCGAAACGCACACATGACGGTGGAGGAAGAAAGCCTGTTTTTGAAGCCTTTCTTCGAGAGGGCCGCGACGGGGGAAATAGCAACAACGGCCCAGATCCGGGAAGCCTTGGAGGAACACGTGGGCAATCCTCTCCACCACTCGGTGGTGTACCGTTTCTTGGACAGAAACGATTGGCGCAGAATAAAGCCCCGACCTAGTCAGGTGCAAGCCAAGAAGGAAGAACAGGAAACCTTTAAAAAAAATTCCCCAACACAGTAGCCCAGGTCCTGGCTGAACGAGATCCGGAAGACACAAAGCCGGTTGTTATCATGTCTCAGGATGAGGGCCGATTCGGTCGGATCAGCGATTACCGATACTGTTGGGCTCCTAAAGGTATGCGCCCAAAAGCGCCCCGGCAGATTGTGAGGAAATTCTTGTACGTGTACGCAGCGGTTTGCATGGCTCTGGGGAGAATGACTTCTCTCATACTTCCCTATGCAAACACTGAAATGATGAGCCTGTTTCTACAAGAGGTCGCCGAAGACTTCAAAGACTTCTTCGTGATTATGCTGATTGATCGGGCCGGATGGCACGTGTCAAAAAAGCTCAAAATTCCAGAAAACATCAGATTGATACCTCAACCTCCATATAGCCCGGAACTCAACCCTGTTGAGCATGTGTGGGAGCATCTCAGAGAAAAGGCAACACCCAACAAGGCATTCAAATCTCTCGATCAACTCCAGGATGTCTTATGTGACCATTTGAGAGCACTCGGAAATGCCCCGGAGCTACTACGCTCTATGACCAATTTTCCTTATATGAGAGTCACTTGTTAGAAACCGCATTGGTATGAAATGTTTCCTCGACAGCTTTTTACCACCCCTTGCCCGAGGGAACGTATCCCTTCAGCCTTTGCCTCGCACCCATATTTCGAGTCCCCCACAAACCAAGACAAGCAGAAGACAAGCGGCTCGCTTATCGAGCTGCCGGGATAGCAATCAAGATCATTGTAGAAAAATATCCTGTCTTTTTAGTTTACTAATACCTTTACTTTATGTTATAGTTGACCATAAAATTTTAGTAATTCTTATAACATTTTAAGTTTGCAGGGCTTTTGTCTGAGAACACTTGGAGAGTAGGTGTCCCTATGTCTAAAATTACCTTGCGTGTGTTGATGAGTGCCGTCTTAGCTGTCGGTCTGCTTGCAACCGTGGCTCCTGCCCAGATGAGCCCCTGGGGAGCCCAAGGAGGCTATTCGTCCTTCACAGGAATGAAACCGCAAGCTCCCGTCAAATGCCAGCCGTCGGGTCCGCCTCCCTGCTTTCCAAATGCAGGGTGTCCCCCGCTCCCATGCTTTAACCCTTACGCTTGTCCTCCGCCAGCGTGCACGCCTGCGCCCTTTATGGAAGCTTCCGCGTACGTAGGGTATCTGTATAAGGATCATGGGGCCGGAGTTAATCATTCAGTTCAACAACGGGGATGTCGTCGGGATAACGTCAACGAGAAATGATTTTACCTTGCAGGGAGTTTGGCTGGAACTCACGGCGCCGGTCAGTCTGTGCCAGAAACGCAGGGTTATTTTTTGCCTTGTCGCATCTTTTTCCAGTGCAGTCCAATGCCTTGGAATCGTATGGGCAATTAAGTGGGGCTGCAAAACGGGAATGGAATCCCGATATTCAATGGTGGGAACTAGACACAGCCCTCAGTTATCGCATGTCTCAGGGTGTTTTCGGGCTAGCGGGTTTTCGATGGTCCTCGTTCGTGGTGAACTTCGGTCAACCCACAAATCAGCAAGGCTTTGCTACCTCACCGGACCAGGCTCAGCTTTCGGTGAACGCCTACATTCCTTACCTGGGTCTCGAATTGCAGGCTAACCCTAACTGCAATAGCAGTTTCAAGGCCGCATTCCTGGGGTTCCCGGCTCTTCCTGGCGATGTTGAATTCCAAGAGACTCTGACCCCGACAGGACAGGTCTCCACAAGATTATCCGGCTCGACAGACTATAAGTCCGGCTATTTTCTGGAAGGGGTGGTCGAAGCGTCGATGAAGATGGCTGCTTGCAGCCTGGGAGCCTTTGTGAGGTTCGACGCCATTCATGCAGAGCGGACTCGCAATTTCACCCTGGACGGAAGCCCCAGGCAGGCCGACATCCAGTTTGACAGACGAAATTGGATATTTGGCGGGAAGATAGGCTTTGTTTTCTAATAGAAGGTTGATTTCAAGAGATGGCGACGGCACGTCCAGAGCCGTTTCGATGGTCAAGCTTGCTTTCGACGCACGTGGATAAGAGAAGTCGCCTAATCTCCAGCGGTGACTCGACGGTCCAATTTGACTCATTTATTGTCGGGACGACTGTAGCTGAACCAGCGCCCCCCGCATCCCGAAGACCTTATTACACCAATTCGCTTTCATGCGAGTAAGAATGGCGGGCACCCTGCGTTCCGCGCGGGGCCGCTACCCCATTAAGGTATGGGCCGGCGTTGCGGACGCAGACAGTGCAACGTTATCAAACGCATTGCCAACGGCTGCGACTCTGAAGCATTTCCATGCTTGACCGAGTTCGCGGCTAACGGTATTACTGAGCCACCCCAAGTCAAGTCACAGGGAGAGTGCTCTTATGCTCAGGATTGTTCTCGTCGGCGTCATCGTCATCGGGGTGGTGGGACTGGCTGGCATTTGGTTTTATGCTGATCGCTCGGTCAAGAAGGCTCACGCTCCGATTCCGGTTGGGGCGAACAAGTCACTCAAGGAACATAGCAAAATATTCCAGAAAGGCGTGGAAAAGGTCACTGACAACCTCTACGTGGCCATAGGTTACGGCATCTCCAATTCCATCATGATCGAGGGCTCGGACGGACTGATCATAGTTGACACCATGACAACTATGGAAGAAGCAGCCGAAGTCCTGGCTGAATTCAGGAAGATAACCTCCAAACCGGTTAAGGCGATCATTTATACCCATTCCCATCCCGACCATGTGTTCGGCGCGGAAGCCTTCGCGGCGGGAGGAAAGCCTGAAGTCTACGCTCACGCGACCACCGAGTACCTACGTCAAACGGCTCATCACCGAAATCGCTCCGATCATCGGTTCTCGGTCCTTGCGGATGTACGGCAACTTCCTCCCCCCCGGTCAGATGCTCAACGTGGGTATCGGACCCTTTGTCGGAATGAAGCCCGACAGCAAGCTCGGCTTTGTCCGGCCCACCAAGACCTTTACCGATACGCTGGAAGCGGAAGAGGCCGGGATCAAGTTCAGGCTGATCTCAGCGCCCGGAGAAACCGAGGACCAGATTATGGTCTGGCTTCCCGAGCAAAAGACGTTGATCGCCGCGGACAATTACTACTGGGCATTTCCCAATCTTTATACGATACGCGGTACAAGCTTCCGCAACCTTAAGCAGTGGTACCAAAGCTTGGACAAGATGCGGGACCTGAATCCTGAATACCTGGTGCCCTGCCACACCCGGCCGATCATCGGTGCACAAAAGATTCAGGAAATCCTCACCAATTACCGCGACGCCATTCAATTCGTTCACGATCAATCCATCCGGGGAATGAACGCGGGACTGACTGCGGATGAACTGGCGGAACATATTAAGCTGCCGCCCCACTTGGCCGGGGCACCGTATCTCCAGCCTTTTTACGGCAAAGTCTCCTGGTCCGTGCGCTCCATGTTCGCGGGCAACCTTGGCTGGTTTGATGGGGATTCGGCCAACCTCGAGCCTTTGACTCGTAAACAGCAAGCCCAGCTGATGGCGAGGCTGGCGGGAGGAGAAAAGGAATTGCTCCGGCACGCACGGGAGCTTCTGGGTGAGAAAGAGTATCAAGCTGCCTTGCAGCTCACCGGCCACTTAATTCAACTCAACCCCGAAAACCAGGAAGCCAAGCAAATCCGGATCAAGACCCTCGCAGCCCTCGGTGAAAACGAACAAAACCCAAACGCCAGGAACTATTATCTCACTGAAGCCCTGGAAATCCGCGACGGCTTCGTGTCTTGCTCCAGCGCCAAACCTTCGTCCGAGGCGCTTCGCGGCCTCCCTTTGCAGAGCTTCATGGAGTCGCTAGCTGTGAACCTGGATCCCACGGCCGCGGCCGAGGTGAATGAAATAGTGGGGATGATCTTCCCCGACAGAAGGGAAGCTTTCAGCATTCATGTTCGGCATGGCGTGGCGGAAATACGGCCGCGTTCCATCCAAGACCTGGAGCACATGAACCTGGACCTCAAGGTGACAGCAGACTCCTCGGCCTGGAAAGAAATGCTAGCCAAAATGCGCAACCCTCTGAACACCCTGGCCGGGTTCGAATACAGCCCAGGAAACGCAATTGCATTCGGGAAATTTCTGAAGCTGTTCGATCAACCCGCGATGAAGCGGCCTTACGAGCCGGTACCTGGGTCTTGAGAGTGAGTCACCTATCCACCGGCACGTGATCAAAATGTGATCATGGTCGTAGGCCCTCAGTTGCCCGCGGCTAAAGACTGTCATTGCGAGCGCGGCGAAGTCCCGCGTCCCGCGGGACATCGCCAAAGCTGAGATTGCTGGTGGGACAGTCCCGCGCGGAACGCGGGATTGCCGGTCATCCCTAATGGACAGGCTGGAAGCTTTTCCCACCGGTCACTCCTCGCAGTGACACAGGGTCAGCGATTCATCACGGTCTGTAGTTATTTTTTTGGCCACGGAGGTCTCGGCATTTTAGGGACGAAGTCCAGACTAGCATGTGTTTGCGAGTCATTCTCGATCTTGGTTCGAGAGGAAAAGTCACACCAAAGCCATCCGCACGTGACAAAATTTCATTCTCCTCTAACCATTCTTTAACAATCCTCTGGTCTACTGCGGAAGAAATTGCACTTCCCAACCTCCGAGGTTATGTACTCAAAGAATCCGTCACGCATGGAGGGATGAAATGATGTCCAGTAAGAAATGGCTGCTGGTCTTTGCTCTGCTCGCCATACTATTCACAACGGGTGGGGATGCATTTGCCTCAACCGAGCAAGGTGGGGAGAAAGCGAAATATGTCTTTCTCTTCATTGGCGATGGAATGGCAATTGCCCAGCGCAACGCAGCGGAACTCTATCTGGCCAAAGAGAAAGGTCTGAGCCGCCCTGAAAAGGCAAAGCTGGTCATGAATACTTTGCCGGCACAGGGGATGAACACTACATATGACCTCACCAGTGTAATTCCCGATTCCGCTTCAACTGCCACGGCCATCTCGTGTGGCTACAAAACCAAGTCCGGGGTCATCGGAATGGATGCCGAGGCGAAGGTGAGCTATGAAAATATCGCCGAGAGAGCCAGAAAGATGAACTGGAAGGTTGGAATCCTTTCCACTGTATCCCTGGACCACGCAACACCCGCGGCGTTCTACGCCCACGTTCCAAGCCGAAAACAAATGTACGACATTTCACTCCAACTTGCGAATTCCGGTTTCGATTACTTTGCCGGAGGCCAGTTGCTGGAACCAACGGACAAAAAAGATCCGAACAAACCCAATGCCATCGAAACGGCCAAGAAGAACGGCTATACTGTGGCCCTGGGTCGTGCCGGTTTTCAGGCGCTCCAACCGGGAGCAAGCAAAGTGATCGCCATGAATGCAATCGTCGATCGGGATGCCGCCATGTATTACACCCTCGACCAGGGCAACAGCAAAGACCAGGTAACCCTTGCCGAATACCTGGAGAAGGGCATAGAGTTGCTCGATAATTCGAACGGCTTTTTCATGATGGTGGAAGGCGGCAAAATCGACTGGGCCTGCCATGCCAACGATGCCGCATCTTCCGTTCATGACACTCTGGCTCTCGATGAAGCGGTGGCCAGGGCCATCACTTTTTATGAAAAGCATCCCAAGGAGACTCTGATCATAGTGACCGGTGACCATGAGACGGGCGGAATGACCATAGGATTTGCCGGAACGCAATACTCATCGTTCGTGGACAAAATACAGAATCAGAAGATGAGTTACATCGAATTCAACAAGAAACTGGAAGCATACAAGAAAACCCACTCAGTGGAGGACGCCCGGCCCGAAGATATTATGCCGCTCATCAAAGAGGCTTTCGGTCTTTTCGTCATGCCTGCCGAAGAAAAGGCATCCCTGGAAAAAGCTGTCTCGGATGGCAAAGCGAAAGACGCTTCCGCTGCCGTGAAAAAAGCCGCAAAGGAAGCGGAACAGAAACTCGAGGTACGGTATGGCTCTAACCGACCGGGAGATCAAGGTAATTCAGGACGCATTCAAACAAAGCATGCTGGGAAAAAAAGAACGGGCGAAAGACGACTACACCTACCTCCTATATGGAGGGTACGAGCCGCTTTCCGTCAAGCTGACAACCATCCTGAACAATAAAGCAGGTATCGGTTGGACATCCTACTCGCACACGGGCGTACCGGTGCAGACCTCGGCCCTGGGGGTCGGAGCCGAAATGTTCAACGGCTATTACGATCAGACGGACATTTACGCCAAAATGATGAGGATAACCGGCTTCTAAATGTAACCCGGTCATGAGGCTTATGTTTTCGCGAATAAAGATCTTGAACCGGGATACGGTTTTTGTCCTTATAATCTTCGTTATTACTTGCGCCCTGCTGCGGATGCCGGACCTCTACTCCAGCCCTTACGCCAGGGATGAACAGCGATACAGCGGGCGGGTGCTCGCAGTGGATGACTCGCTTGTCAAACAATACGGTATTGTCAAAGCCGGCAGTCAAAAGCTGCAGGTCAGGCTTCTGGACGGACCTTACGTCGGGCAGGAAGTCGCCGCGAGCAATGTCCTCATTGGAAAGATGGAAAGCGACAAGATGTTCCGGAATGGGGACAAGGTCTTTCTCGTCGTGACGACCATCGGCGGCGAAATAACGGCTGCAACCGCTTACGACCACTACCGACTGAATATTGAGGCCGTGCTGGTCGCGCTGTTTGCCGCGGCCTTGATCGGCTTTACCGGCTGGAGCGGGGCAAAAGCGCTGCTCTCTCTTTTCTTTACCGTGGTGACCCTGTGGAAGGTTTTGCTTCCCGGCATCCTGACGGGATATGATCCGATTTGGACCGCTCTTATAACGGTCACTGTCATTGCCGGGGTTACGCTCTTTTCCATAGCAGGGGTCGGCAGGACGGCTTTGGTCGCGTGGCTCGGAGCCCTCTTGGGAGTCCTTCTCACTGCTACGTTGGCAGTATTCCTCTTTCCACCTTTCCGTCTGCATGGCGCAATTCAGCCTTATTCTGAAACCTTGCTCTATTCAGGTTTCGAGAACCTCAATCTCCAGCGGCTCTTTATCGCTGCCGTCTTTCTTGGGGCCTCGGGTGCGGTCATTGATCTTTCCATAGACGTTTCAGCCGCCATGAACGAAGTATCACGAAAACGGCCCGATCTCTCAGTCAAAGAATTGATGAAATCCGGATTGAATGTAGGGCGTCCCATGGCGACGACCATGGTGACCACTCTCTTGATGGCCTACATGTCCGAGTACATGGCTTTGCTGATGGTCTTGCTTTCCAAGGGGATTCCTCCAGTGCAGGTCGTCAACCTCAATTACATCTCAGCAGAGGCTCTAAAAACCATTGTCGGCAGTTTTGGGCTGATCACGGTTGCGCCATTCACGGCGCTCGTCGGCGGATACGTTTACGTGAGATGGAGAACCGCCCATGAAACACCACCCGGTCTCATCACTTCCCCGGTGCATCCGATTCAAGATCGAAGCGAGCTTGTGTAACCTCAGGATTGGCGACGAGGTGTCGCCTCAGACCGTGGTCGGGATTGACAACGAGTCCGGTGAGACGGTAACTGCCGGCTGCCACGGACGTGTTGTGGCCGTTACGTTCAGCGGCGGCGAGCATGCGCTCATCGTGGTCATCGAGACTACTGCCAAGCTTGAGATGCCAGCAGAGTGAATGACGGTCCCGCACCTCCGAACATGAAATCCGACCAATCGTGACTGGTCCCTACTGACTTCGATTTCATGACTTACCGAGCACCGGAAAGCCGGCGCACGCTGATCACGGATCGATCCTTATTGGTCCGTTTTGGTGCTCAAAAACGTATACAAGAACTGCACACGGAAACAAAACTCTAGGGTCTCCCTTATCTTAACCACAATCTCTCGCCTTGTAACTATTGCCAAAAGTAATGACCTGTTCACCACCCGTCACCCCGGCGAATCCCGCGTTCTGCGCGGGACGGGTCCAGAAGTCCCGCGTCCCATGGGATTGAAATCCCGCCTGCGGCGGGACTGGATTCCGGCTTCCGCCGGAATGACGGTGTCAGGCTACTCCAATCGGACAAAACTTTTGGCAATGGGCATATATTACCCTGGGCCAAGAGGACGACGACAGCCCCGGAGATCTCTTCTCCTCAGATGTATGGCTTCAATCCGGCATTATCCCGCAGGCGTGAGCACACTCCGACATGCGGTGCGATTGCAGATCGGATGAGCCCAGGCATTCGTAGCACAGATTCCGTGGTCTGGCGCTTGCCTCGCTTGAACCTTCCGTCTGTGCCTTTCTCGACCCACTAAAGGCCAGAAATGCGACAACCCCGGAAAACGAAAGCGCTACTAAGACTATTATGGCTGAGACGTAGCTGGGTTCCATTTTGTCGCTCCTTTTCTTGTACACCTATTCTCTCTTTTTTGGATGCGTCGGCGAGCAAAACGGTTCACCCGGCTAACACCAAGCAAGTGCTACTACGCCGCGTTCCGTAGGAATTTACTTCGAGAAAATGGATGCGGCCCGCAATTGGTCTCATTTGTTCTGCAATTTCACTGACTCTGCCTTCGGCGAGCAGATGTTCAAAATTTATTTTGGATTCTATCAAATCTTCCGAGTGCTACATGTTAATCTTCAATGGCTCGGATAAGCAGGGGGCATGGAAGTCGCTCTAGTTTTCTTGTCCGATTCTTCCTTGATTTCCGCGTTGAGCATCTCTGTTGCTTGGTTCATGATTTCCCGAAACTTTTCATCCTTGCTTTTTTCAGGATACAGCTTAAAAGCATCTTTGCAATATGCAATGGCTGTACCGCTGTACCCCTTATTTATCGCGGCTCTAGCTGCATTCAAATAATATTCAGGCCGCTTTTCAATTTCTATTGCCTTATCAAATTGAGGTAAGGCATTGGTGTAATCCTTCTGTCGCAAGTATGTCATGCCGATATAGAAAAAGACCTCATGGGCTACCGGATGAGTCTTGGTGAATTTGACGAAATCGGAACGTGCATCCTCCCAGTTTTCCAACTTGTAGTAGCTTGACCCCCTGTTAAAGAGCGCCTTGTCCAATTTAGGGTCCATTTCAATGGCCTTGGAATAATAGTTTACCGCCTCTTCATATTTCGCCGCTTGATAGGCTTCTTTTCCTTTATTCATCCAATCTTCTACCGATTCACCGAAAACCGGAGTGCCCCAGGGCTCCAGGAAGCCGCACAAACAGGCAGCCGAATAACCGAACATGAGTAATATTGGCAGCCGTTTCATTTTCCTTCCCTCCCGCAAAGACGTGGAATGTGAAAACCTTTTTCCTTATACAAGCCCCTTTTTTTGATCGGTTGTGACTGTATGATATCATAAGAGATCGTCAAGTGAGGAGAAAAATTCGTAGTTGCTCAAGGCACCAAGGTGTGTTTGATTTCGCGCGGTTAATCATTGACTTGTGCTTTCCATCTTTGTAGACTTTCTTTTAAAGCATCTACGTTTCAGGCTTCAAAATAGGGGGTGGATCATGGCTCTCTTCTTGATAGCGTATGACCTTGATAAACCGGGTCAAAATTATGATGCGATGCATGAACAACTTGAAGAATGGGGCGCAAAGCGCGTCCTCGAATCGACATGGATGCTAAATTCAAGCCTGACAACCGCAGAGATGAGGGACACACTATCAGCTACCAAAGGACTCCTTGACTCTAATGATCGGCTTGTCGTTGTAAGAGTCAAAACATGGTCAAGTTATCGGCCTATGGCTGATATTCATCAGATTGAGCATCTGCGTTAGATCCTGCATGACCCTGGATTAATTTGTCAGGTCTGGGCTTAAGCCCTGCCCGGAAAGCGTGATAAACTGTCGAAAGTGCATTCAGTCCTTTGTCAAGTGCACAATTCCGATTCCAAAATTTCGATCTGCGGATGCTCTACTACTTCTTTGGCGGCATGGCCGCAAAGATTCGATACGCCTAGGTGTTTCTACTAAATTCTCAAAGCGTCTTTTCAAACCAGGTTTTGCTCCCTTAGTTCCGATTTGAGCCAAGCGTAGGCGACCGGAGCCGCGACCAGCCCGGCAATTCCAAAGATGGCTTCCATAGCTATCATGGCGCACAGGAGTTCCCAGCTTCGTGCCTGCACTTGTCCCCCAATAAGATGTGCATTCACCAAGTACTCCAATTTGTGTATGCCCGCCAGGAACAGGTACGAAGCCAGCGCCACCTTTGAAGATATTCCCAGGCTGATCAACACTATGAGGGTGTTCGAAACGACGTTTCCCAGCACAGGGAGCAGGTTCGTGACAAAAGTGAACGGGATGAGAACCGTGACCAAGGGGAAGCGAACTCCGGCAAGCGGCAGTATAACTACCAGATAGAGCGCCGTTAGAAGCGTGTTAAGGGCTGAGATCTTCACTTGCGGCCATACAATTTTATCGAACGCTTCTGCCAGCGCCTGCGCACGCGCATACAGCGCACTTGCGAAAGGAGAAAAACCCTCGACATTACTAAAACGGTGGACAGCGGTCATTCCCCCTACAATCATGCCGAGCAAAACCTGAACAAACGTTTTCAGCCCGGCCACTCCAGCCGCCGAGATTCTATGTGCGTGTTCACGCAACATAGCGGTAATCTCCTCTCGTAAATCTTCCACCGTATGAGGTAGAGATCGGACACATCAGCAGGCAATGACCGTTTCACTTTTTCGAGAGTCTCTGCAGCAGCTTTGAGAAGAGCTGCCATTCCTCCACTGCCGTCGAGGAACCACGCGAGGCCCAAACCAGACCCTAAAAGCGCGATCACGACAAGAATAACTATCACGGCCAAGGCCACATTGTGAGTGAAGCCGCCCCAACGGGCAGGGAGCCTTGAGGCCAGCTTTGCGGTAAGGACATGGACTGCTAGGCCCGCAAGGTCCGCCGGAAGAAGACCGAAATGGATAACCAACGGAACGGCAACCGCGGAGAGAATGTAAGTGACACTGGCAGGGCTAAGCACCATTACCTCCGTTATTGTCCTTCCATGCGCATATCATTCAATTCTGTCCTTTTCCAATTCTTATCAGAACGCTAAACCTTCAATGAAAACGGGGCTCTTCACGATTCTTGTTCCAAGCGTCTTCGTCCTCATGAATCCGGTTCATCTCATCAAAGTAAATCGCGTCCAATTGGCAGTGTACTTTTCTCAGTAGCTGGACAAAATCATTAAGTTCGCTCGTAGTGTTTTCCGTTTCGAACATTTTCCTCCTCCTGTCTTGCTCAGGGCCGCGAACATGGAGACATCTGCAAATCTGACTCCTGGGCAGGGTCTACTCGGTGTCGTGAGCTAAATCAAGTGTAAGTTTCGTGATTTACTGATTTCTAATCATAAACCAACACGATTTTCATACAGCACACAAATATTGAACACAGGCCGATGAACTTCCTCTCCCCTGCCGATAAGACGCCAATGAATCCGTTCTTGCTAATTTGCTTGCAAAAGCCTCAGGTACCATCCGGCGGAAGCGAGATGGTTCGTCCGTCATCAAGGTCAACGGTCAAGCCGTCGTCTGTAACCACAACATGCTTGGCCGCGGATAACCTCATGTCAACAGCCAAAGCAGTCATTCCTGAATTGGTGCCACGGATGTGCCGCAGGTTCATCCGTGCTTTGCGATCCCCGGCTCCGTCTGCCTTCGGATATCACTAGAAACCGAAATGGTAATGTTGTTCTTCAGAATCAAGGACGCCCCCGGGATGAAAGAGAAGGAAAGACTGTCCTTTCAGCAATTCCACGGATTGATAGAACAGAGCGACGATGAGCTTTCGAAAAAACTCTGCAGCACTATCAAGAAAATACGTAAAAAGAGAGAAGAAATACCAGAATACCGAGAACTTCCTAATCACGGGGCGATTCGGCCCTAGAGGGTCTTTTTGACCACTACTTAATATGCCGTGTTCGTAAGCTGTTTGATCCAGGCACAACGAGATTTCTCAGGGTCAGTTTGACCCCGTCAGCTAGGGCCTCGGTCATATGCCTTCCACACGAGGTAAGTCAGCGCTTTCCTCCCTGTATAGCCTTCACCAATTACTTCATTGTTTTTGTTGGAGATGATCATTCTGACCGAAGACCCCTAGTCCACATTATATTGTTTGGCATGATTATTGCTTTACACGCCGACAGCTCGCTATGGGGCGTTAAAATTCAAGAGCATGGGAAGCGCAGACAGTCGAATTCTGTCTCATTAGAGTCTGCGAGGTGAATCGCTTCTCGAGCACCAGGAAAGTTGAGCTTTATCTGTCAGGAGGGTGACTGTGAAGGGCGACTGCATAGTGCTATGAACGCGAGTCAAAAAAAGACGTACTGGGCGGATGAGTTGAGATCTTCCGATCCTTAGGATGTCTTGATGTGCCTGTCGCCGTCTGGTTCGGGACACCTACTGGCAAGGAGCCCTTGAGACCCCCATCGAAATTGAATTCATTAACGATTACAAGAAACTCTCTGCGTCGCAGGTGCCTCCGTCGTATTCGGCATACACAGCCTGTGCTTCGGTGCTTATGTATGGCGAGGCCGCTAAAAAGGCCGGCACTTTCGATAGGAGAGATCAGTGGCCAAAGTGTTGGAGGATGCAAGTTCCTGCGTACACAGCAATCACACTCAGCTTCAAATGGCTCGCCAGCGGGTGTGTCGAATAGCGGCCGGCTATGAGCACGCAATGACGCAGATTTTCCGCGTAGAAGTCTCAGAAAGCGGCCACGTCATGGATTTCGGAACAGCCTGCAAGTTCGCGAAGGTTGCCTAGAAACGGGAAAGTGATCAACAGAGGAAAGTCATATTTGAAGTTTGCCGAGGAGAAAGAAGCCATGTCCAAAATCGAAGAGGCAAAAGCAGTAGCAATCAACAGACGAACATTTATCAAAGTGTCCGGCATGGCCACGGGCGCTGCCATGCTGGGTGGATTTCACTTTGTGCGGCGATCCCATGCAGCCGAAGGCGTGATCAAGCTTGGATTTCCTGCACCCTTGACCGGACCTTACGGGGCAGAGGCCCAAGACCAGCAAGCCGGGGCCGAGCTGGCAGTTGCTCAAATCAACGATTCGGGAGGAGTGCTGGGACGCAGGGTGGAACTCCTGGTCCGCGACGATAAGCTTAAGCCCGACGAGGCGGCTCGGCAAGCGAAAGAGTTGATTGAAAAGGAAGGAGTGGAACTAATGGCGGGCGTCTTTTCGGCCGCTTGCCAAGTGGCCGTCAACGAGCAATGCAAACTCCACGCAATACCTTACCTCTCCACCGGCCAATCCAACGAGATCACCCAGAGACCTGACAATAGCTTGTACACCTATCACGAGGCGCTGGACCCTCACCAAACCAGCCAGGCTGTGGGTGAATACGCCGGCAATAAAATCGGCAAACGCTGGTATTTCCTGGTGGCGGACTACTCTTGGGGCTGGCAGGTGACTAACGGCTTTCGCCGCAAAGGCCGGGAGTTGAACTACATAGATGCTGGAGAAACAAAACATCCGCTGGGAACAGGAGACTTTTCCTCCTACATACCCCGTATTCTGGACGCCAAACCTGATGTTCTGTTCGTGAACAATTTCGGTAAGGACCAGATCAACTCGCTGAACCAAATTTCGGCCTCAGGTCTTAAGAACAAAATGCAAATAGTCTGTCCCATCTTTGTTATGTCAGGAAGGCTAGGAGCAGGAGAAGACATTTATGACGGGGTGATAGGTGGCACCTCCTACTACTGGGAGATGGATCACCCAACATCCAAGGATTTCGTTCAGGCCTTTCATAAGATGTTCAGCCGCCCCCCGAGCGACTATGCAGGTTATGCGTACAGCGGCGTAAAAGAACTTCTTTCGGGGGCGAATCGGGCTGGTAGTCTGGATGCCGAAAAGCTGGCTGAGGCCATTGAAAATAGGACCTATGACAACTACAAAGGTGAGCAATGGTGGCGCCCATGCGACCACCAGTCCCAGCAGGATTACTTCATCATCAAGTCCAAGAAAGCCAACGCCAAGTATGATGTCTTTCAGATCATAGCCACAGAGTCAGGCAAGGGTCAAAGACTCTTGAGGAGCTGTGTAGAAGAAGGACAAGAGCAGGATAAGCCGCTTCGAAAAGGCCTGATCAAGAAAGAGTAAACAATCTCCTCTTGCGAGCCTCCCCTGGCACCGGGACGAACGATTGAGCTGGAATCGAATACATATTGGACCGTACCGATCATGCCACCAGTGCTCTGTCCCGCGAATAACAGGATGGAAAAATGGTGTCGCTCCAGGTCTTAGTGCCGTCTTTAAGCCCAGGTATTTCAGGGAGAGATCGCTAGTTGCCGGTCTTTCGTCGGATATGTGCAACGTGCAGATGGCATTGAGGATTTCCGTCGTTTTCGGATTCCTGACCTCTGCCTTCGGTTGACCATGATTGCATCACTATAGGAGGACGAAGTTAATGAGAAAAATCTTGGCAATGACCTTCATTATGGGCCTCGCGGCGACAGTAATGATGGGGCCCGCGTGCCACGCCCAGGACCTTAATGAGAAAGGGCTTCGGGTTACCGGCGCCACAACTGCAAGCGATGAGGTGAAAATCTGGGCCGAGGAATTCACCCAGGCTAACCCTCAGATTCGCGTTGTGGTGTCTGGATCCACAGTGAGCGAAGGATTTGAAGGCCTTGTTGCAGGTAATGTGGACATTGTGACCTCAGGCCGCAATGCTTCTCCGGAAGAGGAGAAGAAGGCCGCTGAAAAAGGCATAACGCTCGAGTACAGGCTAGTCGGGTACAGCGCCGTAGCTGTGATTACCAGCCCCAAGAATCCGGTCAGCGCTCTCACCCTGGATCAACTCAGCCGAATATTTACCGGAGAATACTCCAATTGGAAGAGCGTGGGAGGCCCCGATGATCCAATCAGATGTCTCACGCGACGAATTCCTGACTCTGGTGCCACCGTATTCTTCAAGCAGGAGTTCCTCCGTAGTAAGCCTTACGGTCCAAATACACAGATAATGGATAACTGGAGGTCAATTGTTAGGGTCTGCTCAAACGCAACTGACTTCCCGATCGGCATCGTTCCCATGAGGGGACCGAAACTGGGGGCCAAAGTGATGGCCGTAAAAGAAGATGAAAAGACTCCTGGCATCGTGCCTTCAGAAGAGACTTTAAAGCTAAGATCTTACCCGATAATTAGCGCCATACGGCTCTATTGGAATGGCCACACCGAGGACGGTCGCATAAGGAAGTTCGTTGACTTTTGCGAGATTCGCGGGCTGCAAATCAAGTGACCGTACCGGAGTCACCGGCCAGAGAGCCAAAAAAACTCACGCAGTTTCGAACAGTTCCGCCCTCATTGCGGGCCATTCCACTGAGAGGTCCGTGGCCGACAGATACATAAGGGTTTCTGATGAAGAGCTTCTTCGATCTGTCGACAACATGAGCTTTGATCGTGGATGGACAGAGTTGGATTTCGTAGAGGAACCTGAAGAAGAGCGGAATGAAAAAGGGGCCAAAAAAGTGCCAAAAGGCTGCATGCAACGAAATATCAGGGTGCAGTGCTCCACCACAACACTCTGATATTTCATGACAATCGTGGTTGGGACGACTGAATTTGAACCAGCGACCCCTGCATCTCGAATGCAAAGTCACCATACCAAAACAAACGATCTTTCCGAAAAGCCCAACGATTTCAGTCCAAATTGATCCGTTTTGATCCTTTTCAGTCCGTTTTGATCCTCAAAAACGTGTACAAAATGTGTACAAAGATTCTTTTCCCTCACTCGCCCCCTTCGTTCGTTCTAAAATGTCCCGTCCCGCCATCAAGAAATTCCTATCTCAGTTCCCAACTTCAAAGATCGGATACCAGATTCACTTTATGATTCCGGCCACCGCGACTATGACAATGGAAAACGAAATATATCCAAATAGTTGATGAACATAATAGTAAAATTCCAGAGGCACACGACCCCACAAGAAATATGCGTTCTTCCTGATTTGGTAAAACTTGTCCACGCCTAATGTCACAAACGGTAAGAATAGACCCACGCTATAGCAAAAGGCCCTGGACAGCGGGAGTTTAGTGGAGTTTTCAAACATTCCCGGTCTCGAAAAGACAAACATTCCGTAAAGTATGAAGGCGAATACAAACGCAATCACCCAGTCGAGAGCCCGGCTTAACCACGCTGCCACAAGCTTTAAGATGTTTGAGGGCAAATATCGTCCTTGTCCGACCGCTTTCCATTCCTCCCATTGGCCTTCCACAAATACGGCGTCAGCCTTTTCTTTATCTCCCCGCCCCGCATAGTATAATTCCAAATGCTTATAGGGTTGAGACCTGTAGCCCTCCATGTGCCTCAGTATTTCCAGTACCTTGTTGTGATCGCTATAATCTCTCTCCCTTGTATAAATGTTATTGTAGGTCATACCGTCAAGCACAATCTCTTTCTTGTCGGCAAAAGTCGTCCGCACAAAATCCAGTTCACCCATATTCGAGCAACCGAAATTGACCGGTCCTCTGAAGACTGCATCCGTGAAGACGGCAGCTCGGCCCACCTTCAGAGAATAAAACGAGACCATCTCCTCCAAATTCTCAAAACGAGTCCCTCCTGTGCAGAAAAGCGACCCAAGATTTGCTAGAAGAAAACTCACCGGTCCCCGGAAGACTGCTTTGCCAAAGATCGCAGAATCACCCACCTGCAACGCATAGAAGGCGGCTTCGCTCTCAAAACGAGCCTCACTTCCCTGTAACTGCCCTGCGATATTCCCCCCACGGATATCGAACGGTCCCCGGAAGACTGCTTTGTTGAATGAGGCGATACGGCCCACTTTCATGTTACCAAAATTCGCTTTCCTCTGAAAACGGGTCTCATTTGCTTTGAAATCCTCCGAAACATTAGCACTAAGGAAAGAGACCGGCTCCCGGAAGACTGCGTTGTTGAAGATGGCATTGCCACGCACCTTCATATAATCAAAGAGCGCTGTGCTTTGAAAACGGGTCTCCGACGCCGAGAACTCCGCAATGTTCGCATCATTAAAAAACACCGGTAGCTGGAAAACCGCTTTGTCGAATTCGACGATATGGCCCACCTTCGAAGAGATAAAAGCCACTACTCCCAGGAAATGAGATCCTTCGAAATTCAGTTCTCTTTTAAACCAGCTATCAACCAATAATATTTTGCCGAGGAAGACACAATTGGAAATTGTTATTGTGGGCAACACTACAGCATTTGAAAGATCGAGGCCCCCGACGATAATGGCATTCTTAATGGTAATTCCCTTGCGATATGCCTTCGCATCATTGAGATCATCAGCGATCAGTTTTTCAAGAAACAACCCCCTGATCATTAGCTTCTTATCATATTTTTCTATCAAATCCTTTCGCATAGGCAGCGACTCACCACCAAGTTTCAAGTCTATCCTTTCCAACAGATTGGCTGACTTCCCTGATCTGAGCCTCTCCCGCACCCACTCCTCTTGCTCTTTCACTAAGCTAGGGTTCGTATCAATATCCTTGGCGTAATTTGCCATCTCAATGGCCTTAGCATAGTAATTTGCCGCCTCTTGGTCTCTGGCAGGCTCGAAAGGCTCGTTTTTCTTGACTAAGGAAGTCATTTGCCGATCCACAGAAGGCCAGTTCACACAATGGTTGCAATAAACTGGACAAGCTGGTAACCAAACAACCGCATAGGACCAGTCTAAGATGCCGTTTCATTTTCCCCTCCCTCTCGGCAAAGCCGCACACTTGAAAATGGTTTTTCGTTAGAGTTGCCCCCCTGTGTGGATACGTCAGGACGGTATGATATCACAAGAGATAGTCAGCCTGAGGAGAAAATTCCACGAGAAGACCTTGAAACTAAAGACGGCAGAAAGAGTCAGTCAAGAAGTGCTGGACTTTTCGACCGGCACTCTCTGCGATTTTCAACCGACCTCTACAGAGGTGAGAAAAAACCACGGCAGCCTAGTGCTTCTGCCCGTCTTGCGTTGCTTGTTTGGGCTTTTTCTTACCTTCTTCATAGCTTGCATATCTCGCATAACGAGCGCCTTGGTAAGCCTCGTCATTTTTTGGATCTAACTTGAGGGCTCGATCATAAAAAATTTCAGAGGATTTCCAATCCTCCATTTTGGCAGCCGTCAGGGCTGCATTTAAACAATAGAGCACATTCTTCGGCTGGAGATTGGCAGCCTTTTTGAACGCAACCAGCGCTTCCGGATATTTTGCATCCTTCGTGTAGATCAGACCAATATAATCCCAGGCATGGTGATCTATTCCCTTGATGTCCGTGACCTGGGAAAAATCCTGTAACGCCTTCTCGTATTCTCCAAGCTTGTAGTAATTAACTCCTCTGCTGTAGACCGTCTCGTACCGTTTGGGTTCGATTTTCAGAGCTTCAGTGTAGTATTCCACCGCCTTTTCATAATTCTTGGCCTTATAGCCTCTTCCCCCTTAGCATGCAACTCCTTAGCTGTTTCAGCCCATGACAAACAGTAGCATGCGAGAAGGACACTGAGCAGAATAGCGCTAGAACACATCCTTTTCATGGTTCCATTTTCCCCGTCCGGAAGCCGATTTGTTTTTCATGAGGCACCAAACAATAAGCGAACAGGGCAAGGGCCATCAACGAGCCTTCCAGACACCCGAATGACTGAGACATTAAAGGGCCGATAATGGACAGGAATTACGCGAGCCGCATGGACAAGAAACTCATCTTCCGGGCATTTTGCAGCCTGTCTCCTCAACAGGTCGAGTAACATCCATGCCTGAAAACACTTTCAATTGCTCAAACCTTCTCATCTTGTTTCCCGGTCCAAACTCGCCAGTCAAGCCCCAAACACTATCAAAGACTGCTTGATGGTCTTCTGCGCGTATTAGGGTCCTTCCTGCGGGAATGTCCAAAGTCAACCCCTCCAAGGCTTTGATAATGGCTTGCTTATCGGTAGACCCGGCTACCTCGGCAGCCTTCGCATAAGCCACCACGCCCGCATAAGCTCCTTCTGCGTTAAAGTCGGGGAAGACACGGTGTCTGGTCTTGTATTCTCTTACAAAATCCAAGTTCACAGGAGAGTCGTTTCCTCGAAACCAATACAGACCGCCTAGCCAAATCCCTTTGGGCATGTCCACACTCAGACTTTGCATCACGTCAGAACTATACGCCAAGTTACATATTACACATGAGATATTCGCAAAGAAGCCCATCTCCGTCCCCTGGCGGATGAAATCTATTAAGTTCCCGCCGTACAGGGACACCGAAACTCCATCTGGATTGGCATCCATTATTTTTTTGATGTACGGCCTGAGATCGGTTGCGTCAGTCGGTGCATAAGCCGTCTGGGCCTTATCAAGAAAAGTCACATCGGGGCGCAGCTTCTGAAGATATTTCTCGAAGTATTCCCAGCATTGGTATCCGAAAAGATAATCAGGCCCCAAAGTGGTCCAACGCTTAGACTTCTGTCCGGACGCAAGAATTGCCGCTCCCTTAATATTTTGAGGCCCATTTTGGGAAATACGGAACGTGTAAGGATTGCAGATCTTTCCTGTGATATCAGGCGTCATGGCCAGCGTATCGATGAACGGAGTTTTCAATTCATTAACGACAGGAGCCACAACAGACGCTACGCCGCTTGAGACTATGCCCATAACAACGTCCACCTTCTCGTTCAAAATTAGTTCCCGGACCACCTGAACTCCGATCTCAGGCTTCAGTTGGGTGTCCCGGTATGTTCCGACTACTTGACGTCCTTTTATTCCGCCTGTCTTGTTAATCTTCTCAATGGCCAGTTCAGCACCTTGTTTGGCGCTGAATCCGTAATGAGCCAACCGACCGGACATGACATAGGCAAAGCCAATTTTGATTGGTTCCTGGGCCATTGAAAGTGATGCGCAGGTGAGTACCAGAGGCATCACAATCACCGGAAGATAACGAAACGAATGTCGCATGGAATCCTCCTCTAAGAAAGCGTGGGAAAATACGATTTGATGAAACGTGACTGAAGCTCAGTTACATACGAGAGGCAGATTTATCACGAGCTCTTGACCGCATGATATCATAGGAGAGTGTTAAATAAGGAGAAAATTCCCTCCCGATCCGAAATGGTGAGAGCAAGGGGGGCAGTCTAACATCCGCTATCCCATCCCTGCCGTGTGAAGGCAAAGTCACCCTAGCAAAATAAACGATCTTTCCGAAAAGCCCAACGATTTCGATCCAAATTGATCCCGATTGATCCTTTTCAGTCCGTTTTGATCCTCAAAAACGTGTACAAAATGTCTACAAGGAATCCCACCGCTTTTCCCAGCCTCAAGGGCACCTGCTTCTCCCATTTGTAAATCGGACACCGTTAGATTCATTTGACGATGCCAGGCAATGCTGCGATGCCAATGGAAAGTAGAATATATCCAAGTAGTTGATGCACATAATAATACATTTCCACTGACCACTGGAGTCGCATTACAACCCAACACGGCCGTGCATTCCCCAACCTGGGTGGAATTACCCAGAAATATTCCCCTTTATCAATCACGTAGAATCTTCCGACTCCCAAACTAACGAATGGTAAGAACAAACCCACGTTATACCAACAGGCCCTGCCAAGCGAGAGCTGCTGTTGATCCCGGAACAGTCTCGGCTGTGAAAACACAAGAGTTCCCAAAGCGACGATGGCGAAGATGTAGTAAAACACGAGGTAGAGATGACGGCCATATCCCACTCCCATTTCCAGAAATACTTTTTTAAAGAAATTTGTGGGCAAATCCCACGATAGCCAGTTCCAGGCTTCTCGCAGTTCCCGCGTCTTGCCTTCCACAAATACTTCGTCAGCCCCTTCCTCATATCCGGTCTCCCTATAGCATGACTCCAATTGCTTATAGGGCTGCGGTTGGTAGCGCTCCATATGGTTCAATATTTCTACGGCTTCTTTATAATCTCTCTTCTCAGTGTAAATATTCTTGTAGGTCAGTCCCTCAAGCGTAACTTGATTTCCTTTTCGAAACTTAGTTCGTTCCAAATGAAAATCACCGATAGTCGCCCCATTGAACATCACGGGTCCGGAAAATCTTGTGTCGGTTAGGTAGACGCGCCCCATGTTCACTCGACCAAAGTCAGCGTATCTCCGGAAGAAGGCCCCTTCGAAAGAGGCGATACCGCCGACGACCGCCATACCATTGAAGTCGGCTGTGCTCTTTGTGCCTTCAAACTTAGCCCCATTTGCGTTGAACTCCGATGCAATTTTAGCCGAAACAAAACTCACCGGCCCCCGGAAGCGCGTTCCGTGGAAGAAGGCGTCCTTGCCCACCTTCAAAGAATCGAAGTCGGCTTTGCTCTCAAAACGAGCCCCCTTCGCCGCGAAATCCTTTGCCACATTGGCCAAGATGAAACTCGCCGGTCCACGGAACACTGCGCTCGTGAAGAAGGCAATGCCATCCACCTTCAAAGAATTGAAGTTAGCTTCTTTCTCTGTGTTCTCAAAATGAGCCTCATTTGCTGCGAACTGCGATGCAATAGTCGCCCAAACAAAATTCACCGGTCCACGGAAGACTGCGTTCACGAAGTAGGCAGCGCCTAACTTGCACCCATTAAAGTCGGCAGTGCTCTCAAAACGAGCCCCATTTGCCTCGAAATGCGCTGCAATATTGGCCGATTGAAAACTCGCCGGCCTCTGGAAGACTGCATTCTTGAAGAAGGCGCTATGGTCCACCTTCAAAGAGACAAAAATCGCTGCTTCCAGGAAATGAGATCCTTCCAAATTGAGTCCTCTTTGAAACCAGCTATCCTTTAAATTTAGTCTATCGACAAAAATGCATTTGGAAATTGATACTGCGGGCGACACCTCCATCTTTGAGAAGTCGAGGTCTCCAATGACAATGGCATTCTCAATATTGATGCCCTTGCGACACACCTTAAAATCGTTGAAATCGGTGACCAATTTTTCAAGAAACGATGCCCTGATGATTAGCTCTTTGTAATGTGTTTTTATCAAGTGCTTTCTAAAAGGGAGAGACACGTCAAGAGGTACTTTCGGTATTCTTTCCAGCAAATTGGCGGACTTCCCGGATTTCACCATGTCACGTACCCATTTCTCTTGCTTTTTTATTAGGTTAGGGTCTGTCTTAAACGCATTAAAATTGTAGTGCTTTTTCCCAAGCCGGTCGATATTGTATTCCCTCATCTCAAGGGCCTCAGCATAGTAAGTTATCGCCTCTTGGTGTCTGGCATCTCGAAAGGCTTCGTTTTCTTGCCTCATCCAGTTCTTTACCCAGTCTTTTCGTGATCCACAGAAGGCCAGGTTACAGAAAGGCCCAAGAAAGCCGCATAGACTGGCAATCAAATAACCGCACATGAACAGTCTGGGAAGCCGCTGTCATTTTCCCCTCCCTTTTCGCAAGGCCGGACATTTGAAAATGGTTTTTTCTTATGGTGCCCCCGTGGTAAGATCAGGCTGCCATGATATCATAGGAGATGGTCAACTGAGGAGGAAATTCCACAAGATTGCCTTCTGGGTTGCCCCCATTTTGCCCTCTTACTTCATGGGATCTGTGCAGAAAAGGGAGCCACTTACTACCCATCTCAGTCGCACGGATCAATCAAGGCTTGAGAGAAGCCCTCGCCAATAAAGATGCGCGTGACGGCGAAATCGGTTCAGGATGTAACGCTTCAATCCCGATTGATCCTCTTAATCTCTTTTGCTTCGTTTCAATCCGAAATGGCAGAAGCAAAAGGCTGGCGGGGATCAGATTTTCCTCGCGACCGTTCGCTCTGATTTTCTGCATTGACTGAGGTGTAGGATTCTGGCAGACTTTCGCGAACATTCTTGCTTCAGCCGAGACCATCAGTGAAAGGGTGCAAATTCGACTCTCAAACCACTGATCCAGTGGTATACAAAGTAGGCCTTTGAAATCGTTGCGGTAGGATGACGACTTTTCTTTTTTGGAATCTGGGGGGTAAGCCATTAGAAACACAGGTCGCACGCTTGGCGGTAAGGCATCAGGTGGATGTGGTTATGCTCGCTGAGTGTGTGAAAAGTAATCGGATTCTTTTGGAACTCCGGAAGGGTTCCAAGGGTGTACCGCTACGTAAAGCAAATTGGCTGCTCAAAGATTACCATGTTTACCCGATTTCCCACCAGTTTTATTCCCCCGTTGGCCGAAGAGGACAGAGTAACAATCCGAAATTTGAAGTTACCAGGTCTGACAGACATTCTTTTAGGAGTCGTGCACCTCCAAGCAAAATGAATTGGGAAGAGCAAGATCACATGGTCGAATGCACTCAGTTAGCGCAATTAATCGCAAGGGCTGAGGAGCAAATAGGCCACTCTCGAACTGTTTCTGTTGGAGATTTCAACATGAACCCATTCGAGGCCGGAATAGTCAGTGCTGGGGCGTTACATGGCGTCATGTGTCGCAAAATAGCACAACAAGGGAGCCGAACTGTGCAGAGGAGACGGTATCTTTTTTTTTATAATCCAATGTGGGGCCTGTTAGGCGACACTACTCCAGGCCCTCCTGGAACTTATTATTATAGAACGGGAAAGTATAAGATGTTCTTTTGGAACATGTTCGATCAGGTGTTAATTCGGCCGGATTTGTTGGACCGTTTCTCAAACGCTGACTTGGAAATTCTCACGTCTGACGGACATTATTCTTTTTTGGCAAAAACAGGATTGCCAGATTCTAAAGAAGCTTCTGACCATCTGCCTTTGTTGTTCAGGCTAGCCCTATAGATTAGGGGAGGAGGATTCTCGAATGGACGATTTGTGGCCTGATGATCTATTAGAAAGCCCGCAGCAGAAAACGCCGTCACCACAGTCTATCGTGAGGGAGCAGGCATCATTGCTTGGAGAAAAAACTAGACAACTGGTGACCGCGAAGCTCTCTAAACCGCCTTGGAGAGATTCCAAATTGGAAAAAATGTCGTTTCAATATGATTTTTGGCTCGAAGCTTCTGTTTTAACGTACTCTTTCAGAGTGTTCTCTTTGGCTCATGATATTGACTTCTACCCTTTATGGTTGCTTCTTGACCCGGACCTTTTAGCCGAAGTCTGTGACAAAATGGCCATAGAACGGCCCAAAGAATCCGCGTCCATACTCATAGTGCATTCTCAGGAGCAATTTGAGAAGGCTCTCAAAACAATTTTAGGATCAGAAAAAGTGAAACGCGTCATTAAAGTGTTAATAAGGCAGATCCGAGAGGACTCTGGGGAAAAGCTTGATAATGATGATGCTCTCGAATCGTAATTTTGAACAGTGGACCAATGTCATGGGCAGGGGGGCTTTTGCAGACTCCTTAGTCCTTAGCCCCCATAACCTTCATGTACAGCCTCAGAGCCCTTTCCAGATGATAGGTGTTGGAACCTTTGAATTGATGAATTTCGTTCAGCAGATCGACCGGCAGACGGCCTGCAAAGGCTTTTGTTTTGAGCTTGGAATATTTCGGAATTCCGGGGACACCATACTTAATTCGTTTCACTTTGGGTGCTTGGGTGGGCTTTCCTTTCCAGAGACGTGCAGGGGGCAAATCTCGAACAGCCACTTCGTGGTCACTGTTTGAACATCACGGGATCAGAACGAGAAAATCAGGATGTGGCCACGCCAACCTAACATCCTGAATGTTAGGGGGAATATCTGGTCGGGACGACTGGATTTGAACCAGCGACCCCTGCATCCCGAATGCAGTGCTCTACCAGGCTGAGCCACGTCCCGACATTATGATAATATTCCTAGCGTGGCCCGATGTCCATGCTTTTTTCAGAAAGCGCCGCCGTTCTCACTCTTACGTCCAATTGACCCGCTAAGCGGGCCGTTTCAAGATTGCGACGTCGGAGGCTCGGGCTGCCTCTTGGAGAGACCCTTAGACCTCAGCAGTTGCAGACGCTTTTTCACTGCCTCCTTGTTCCGATCCGTCAAGAGTTCCGCAATCTCCCGGTTGCTGGCGGGAAGCGTCAAAACCACCAGATCTTCTCTAAGGCTCCACGCTTTCGGGGAAGTATTCCTTTTGAGATTCAAGAGGGTCTTCAATTCCTTAGAGGTGAATTGCCGCAGAAGAGCGTGGCTCTCCTTGATCTGCTCAAGACGGTCAGTGGATCCCGGCGCCCCGTTATCCAAAGGGACCCCGGAAACCCGCGGCCCGACAAAGAACTCATCTTCCGATTCCAGATCCCCATGAGGCTCAGGTTCGGACCAGACGTCCGGGTCCTTTCCGTCGGGCCACCACGGCACGCTCGAATCGGCAACTACCCCTTCCCTCCCGCTCTTCTTGCCCTTTCGGTCTTTGTCAGCCACCATAACCCCTCTTCAAGTTTTCCCTCAAGAAAGCATTGCCTCGGGTATGCTCGGATTCGCCCGCTCATTCCGTCTAACTGGAAGGTCTCTTTTTGTCAAGATTGCAATTCTGTTCCTCGATTGCTGAATACCTGCGTTCACAGTTCGACCTACTAGTCCTCCAACTTAATCCTGAAAAACCGGCGCTTGCCCACCTGAATCATTTGTTCCTGCGGCCCGAGAGCGATTTGCTGCGCGGGGTCCGAGATCTTGACCCCATCGATCTTAACTCCACCCTGTTTGACCAGCCTGCGGGCTTCAGATCCGGAGACAGACATCAAATTCAGTATGAGGTCATAAGCTACGGCGGTTCTTTCTTTGAAAGATCTGAGCGGAACTTCGTCAGGCGTCTCCTTGCGCTGTACAACCTTTTCGAAGTGTTCCTCAGCCTTAGCCGCGGCGGCTGAACTGTGATATTCGGCCACTATGCTGCGGGCCAGCGCCTTCTTTACTTGCATGGGGTGAAGCGGGTCAGCAAGGTCCTGATGTTTCTCCACTTCCTTAAGCGCCTGTTCGTAACGCCTGACTTCAGCCGTGTCCACATCGGTAAGGAGCATGAAGTATTTGATGACAAGACTGTCCTGGATAGACATCGTTTTCCCGAACATGTCCTCGGGCGTATCATCTACCGCAATGTAGTTGCGTTCCGTCTTGCTCATCTTTTTGGAACCGTCCAGCCCCTCGATGAGTGGTGTCATCAGAACTATCTGCGGAGGCTGACCATGCTGAATCTGCATGTCTCTCCCGGCCAGGAGGTTGAATTTCTGATCTGTGCCGCCCAATTCGACGTCGCATTTCAATGCCACCGAATCGTATCCCTGCATAAGCGGGTACAGGAACTCCGTAATACTGATAGGATTCCCCTCACGGTATCGCTTCTCAAAGTCGTTTCGTTCCAGCATGCGTGCCACAGTCGAACGGTAGGCCAGATCCAGACAGTCTGCGAATGACATGGCGTCAAACCATTCACCATTGCTGCGAAGCTCTGTCTTGTCTTCATCAAGGATTTTAAACACCTGGTCCTTGAAGGTCTTGGCATGCTCCCAAACCTGCTCCTTGGTCAGCCTGACCCTGGATTCGCTTCGTTCGGTCGGGTCGCCGATACGAGCGGTGAAATCGCCGACAAGAAAGATTGCAATATGCCCGAGATCCTGGAAATGTTTCAGCTTGCGGATCGTGACCATGTGTCCCAAGTGTATGTCTGAGGCGGTGGGATCGACCCCGAGTTTTATTCGAAGAGGTTTCCCCGTTTTCCGGCTTTGTTTGATGCGCTCCCGCATCTCTTCCTCGTGGATGATTTCCTCCACGCCTCTCATAATTTTGCCCATTTGGGTTTCAATATCCGGGAATGACATCCCTTTCACCTTCCTGCTGCTTCATGCCGCGTTGCTTTGGACGACCCAAAAAAAACGATTCTAGCGGATGGCCTTCATATTTTCAATTCAAAGTCATGGCAGGGATGAGTCCATGACTAAAAACAGCGCTCATCACTCCCGATTTTCTTGAGATATAAAAAGAAACTCCCGGTTTCCTTTGGGACCTGTGATCGGGCTCTCCAATTCTCCCAACACTTCAAATCCGAGCCCTTCAGCACAACTCTTCACTTTTTCTATGGCAGATCTGATTTTCTGCTCATCCCGAACCACGCCGCCCTTCCCGACATCAGCACGTCCGACCTCAAACTGGGGCTTGACGAGAGGGATCAGCCATCCTCCCGCTGCAAGAATCTCGTAGAACTTCGTAAGAACCAGCGTCAGAGAAATGAAGGAGAGGTCCGCTACGGCGCCATCCACGGGATACGCGAGTGAGGCCGGGTCCAGAAAACGAATGTTGGTGCGTTCCATCAGGGTGACGCGCGGGTCTCCTCGCAGTTGCCAATCAAATTGGCCGTACCCCACATCCACCGCAATTATCCGCGTGGCTCCACGTTGGAGTAGGCAGTCCGTGAATCCGCCTGTAGAAGCCCCGGCATCGAGCAAACTCAGCCCTTTTGGATCCACGCCAAACCCGTCCAGCGCAGCCGCCAGTTTTAGCCCGCCCCGGCTGACATAGGGCATGTATTCCTTTACCAGGACTTCCGCTTCGTATGGCACCTCTTTCCCCGGTTTCTCGATCCGGACTCCTTCGACAAGCACCCTGCCGGCCATGATCAGGCTTCTAGCTCGCTCGCGAGACGGAACCAGGCCCATGTCGACCATCAACGTATCCAGCCTCTTTCTTGTGGGTTTCGGTGACATTAGGACTCAGTTTGAAGGAGACTCGATTGCTATTTGGAACCCGTTACGATGTGCACTATCACTTCTGTGACCCGTTCGAGCTTCTCGGGGGGCAAAGTGCCTTGCTTCCAAAGAATTAAGCTTCGATGCACGGTCATCAACAGGTTGGGCCTGATAAAGCTATCCTGTGGTAGTTTTCGACCCAAGATTTCGTCCTTCTTCAATTCTATTTGAAAGGGATCGTTCTGACGACGTCGGCTGGTAACAGGACAGAGAATAAAGTCATCATTAGGCAAAGCAGCAATGACCACGGCCGGCCGATTCTTGGTTTGACTCACATCTGTAAAAATGAACCGCGCAAAGACTACGTCCCCTCGTTGAAATTCCTCCACGCCTCGTCCTCCTCAGGAGTGTTGAGTTCCCTGCTGAGAGCTGAGCTAGACATAAGGGCGCACTCCAACACTTCCAAACTGCTGGACGTAAGTAGGTCATCGCTAATGAGTGTTAGAATATCCCTTAGCGCCGGCAGTTTCTCGTCGGGCAGGCTGTCAATTTGTCGCTGGATCTCTTTTCGGGTCATGGAGGTTTGGATCATGGTTCATCCCTCATTATTACTCTTAACCCCTCAAATCTTCAGAGTCAACGTTCGGGCCGTCTCAGATCTGTTAAGAGCCGGGCACTATGGTGAAATCTAAGACGTCTACTATGCTGAAGCCGTAGTAAAGATAAATCGAGCCGTTCCCGACAAAATCTTCGGGACGATGAATTGTGAACTGATAAGAGTTAGTTCCTCGGCGACTGGCCAGGTGTACAGTTTCCTGGTCCTGCCTCGAACCGGGTAGCCTGATGACAAACTTTAGAGGGACATCTGACCCTGATTCGCTGTAAGAAAAACGGACCATCAACGTCAGGCGCTCCCCGTAAAGGCCCGCGTTCAACGTGCGGTTATTCCCCATAAATTGCCATTGGTTATCTTTTAGGACACCCGGGCCGAGTTGCAGATCATAAATTGATACTCTGCCGGGCATTTCCCACGACAGTTCCCCTCGGTCCTTCTTACCAACCGCGTCTTGTCCCTTGGCTTCCTTCGCCCGGGCGGGTTGTACGGCGACGATCAGGAGACAAGCAGCCAATATCGAAGGCATGAGAAACGTCAATACAGGCGACGTAGCCCGGATTTTGTCGCGTGCACCCGGCCCTACAATCATGCGCCCCACCATTTCGGAGTGATTGGAGTAGGCGTAACTCGGGGTCCGCCTGAGCCCATCTCTGTCAACCGCACGCCAGCGCCACTGGTGCCAATGCGGTCACCGACCGTAACGCCACCTTGAGGCGGGGGGACCCGGCCGGCTGCTTCCCTCATTACGCTGAATATGTCCAAAGGCTGATCCTCGGCGACCTCCTTCGCGGAAGCATCTGTCTCTTCCGTCGGCTTCTTCATCTTGGACCCGAGCTTACCGAAGAGCCAAGAAAAGAGGATAATGAGTATCAAAGGGAGCAAGCTGTAAAGAGTGCTCTTTGTATCAGCCATCGCTGTGTCCCTCCGGATCGACATACTAATTCTTTTAAAAATAATGCCACAGAGTCACTTTTCCTTCAATCCCATTCTATAGACATGCGTATGTATTCGGTCTCGCGGGGAAGCAGGCTCTCTCCGAAATATGCCATCTAGAGCGCAGCGAAGCAATCTGCGGTGGTATCGGCGTCCCGCGGTCGGGGTGGGCATCTGAAACTGTCTCTAAACTCGTGGAATGAGTGAGATCGTAGCACGAATACCCTCACCCTGTGTCCCTCTCCCAAAGGGCGAGGGAACTATAAGCCGCTCTGCAAGGACTCCCTCTCCCTCTGGGAGAGGGTTGGGGTGAGGGCTGTAAAATCGATGACAACCTTGATCGTGGCACGATTTCGCGATCCTCGAGAGTTTAGAGACAGTTTCATCTTGCCCGTCCGCAATAGACAGGCAGGATGCCTGTCCTATCGGGAACCCAGACTGGACCCCGGATCGGAGTCCGAGGTGACGAGTGGCCGGCAGGGACGACGAGCTCTACCATAATGTGGTAGCGGCCCCGCGGGACGCGGGGTGCCCGCCATGCTTACTCGCTTGAATGAGAATTGATATAAGCCGCTTCCGAAATTTCGGTGCGCTCCAGATTGGGCCACCAAAGCGACTCTGATTCACACGGTTTCTCGACCCAAAATTTTGCGCATCTCTTCAGGCAACCCGGCATTTTTGGAAAGAAATATATTGGTGTAATCCTTCCACATTTCTGTGGTGGTCAGGCATTCTTGGATTATGCTCTCAAAATCCGACATGCTGTTTATCCGTTTGAGCCTCTTTTCGTGTTGGTCAATTTCTGCGATCAAGTCCGGTTGCAATTCAAACAGTTGCCGAGCGAATTTCAACGGGTCATGGCAGCAGGATTTCAGCGCTTCCGGATGAAACTCAAAGAATATTTGATATCCTGAAGCAGATTCCAACATAGTCTTCATCCCCTGGAATGCCAGAGGCTCGCTCCCTTCCACATCGATTTTGATAACAAAATTGTTGGTTTTTTCTATATTTGTTTCGGACAGTAGACCGTCAATGCTTATGCAGCGGACCTTGTAAGACGACTTGGGGCTGCCGGACAGAGGGGAAGCATCAGGCTGACCGACGCTCTTGCTCATTGCCGAGTACCCTGTCGTCGACATAGAAGTCACATTCGCCATTGTGTTCGTCCGAGACAGCGGCATTTACGAGACGGGCAAACGTTGCGAAGCCGCCGGCTTCAACAGACCTCTTCAGACATGAAAAGGTTTCTCTGTTGGGTTCAACGGCAACAACATTCTTGACGCGACCATCTTTAGCGAGACTGCACGCGGTCAGCGTGTACGCGCCGTAGTTGGCCCCCATATCAATCACGACAGGACTATCATTCGCCGAGATGGCTTCAGCAAACAGATTCAGCTCGTAAGATTCCCAAATCCACTCCCCTGCATTCACGTGGATGAGAAAAAGCTCGGTAGCCGTTTTGTCCCGAGGATTCAAAAACACTCTGTAATCCTTGAACTGAACGCTGTTTTCCTTTAAGGCCATCAGCCATGTGAGCAACGGAGATCCGAACCGGTCCCGGAATTTCCAGGAAACGAGTTTGGGATAAACAGCCAAAATGGTGTCAATCAATCCGGCCATACGTAAAATGTTAACCTCTTTCGCCCCTCGGCTCGATCTACGGGACCATACCTGAAACCGCGGCGCATTGACAAGACCGTTGAGAAAGACCGCAAGGTCGAGCCATCTCCGATACAGGGGTTCGCTCGTAACACCAAAGCTCTTTCTTGCGAGTGTGCATGGCGGGCACTGAGGCCCGCCACGGGCAGCGCAGTATACCAGTTCGGGCTCTTTTCATGAATTTGATATCGGAGGTTCGAGGGGCAGTGGTAATTCACACGCCTAGATGGGCCAGCAGCTTGGTTCTGTCCAGTTTGTCCACGGTTTCGGTGTATTTGAGGACGCCCTTTTCCAGGATAGAGACGCGGCCGCAGACTTTCAGAACTGTGTCCAGGTTTTGCTCTACCAACAGCACGGTCACACCCTTTTCGCGATTGAGGCGCTGGATGGACTTGCGGATAGTATCGACCATGATCGGCATCAGCCCTTCAGTGGGTTCATCCAGGATGAGGAGCTTGGGATTGGCGATCATGGCCCTGGCCATGGCGAGCATCTGCTGTTCGCCGCCCGAGAGTGTCCCTCCCAACTGCTTGGGGCGCTCCCTCAGCCGAGGGAAGTAGTCGTAGACTTCTTCCAAGAGACTCTGATCCAAGCGCCCCGACACCACTGCCGTCATAATATTCTCCAATGTGGTGAGCTTGGGAAAGATGCGCCGCCCCTGTGGCACGTACCCGATTCCGAGTCGGGGAATACGATGCTCGGGCATACGAGTAATGTCCTGTCCCTGAAACGTGATAGTCCCCTGTTTCGCTCTCGATAGACCGAAGATCGTTCTCAGCGTGGTGGTTTTGCCTACACCGTTACGGCCGACCATCCCGAGCACCTCGCCCGTCCGCACCCCGAGCGTCACGCCCTGAAGGATGTAACTCTTGCCGTAGTAAACGTGGATGTCCTTGAGTTCCAGTATCATACGGACTTCCCCAGATAAATTTCCTGAACTTGGGGATTGCATTTCACTTCGCCCACCGGACCCTGGCAGAGGACCTCACCGTAATTCAACACGTAGATTGCGGACGCCAACTCCGTGACCACTTCCATATCGTGCTCCACAATGATGACATTGCCGATGGTCGTTTGGGAAAGGTCCTTGATCCACCGTGTGATTTCCCTGGTCTCTTTGGCCGACAATCCCGCGGACGGTTCATCCAACAGCAGCAGATCGGGGTCGCGTGGAGATGCCTATGAGGATTTCCAGAAGGCGCTGGTCACCATGTGAGAGATTTCCGGCAGGCTGCTTTGCCTGACGATCTAGTCCACCCATCACCAGCAAATCTTCCACCACCGCCACGACAGACTTGTCGGAAAGGGCGCCGCGCAGCCACGAGTGATGTTGGCCGTGGCCAATCTGAGCGCCAAGACGCACGTTCTCGAACACGGTCAAGTCATGAAAGACACTAGTCTTCTGATAAGTCCTGGAGAGCCCACGGCGACATATCTCATGCGGCGCCAATGCTGTGATATCCTCACCCTTAAAGATCACCTTGCCGCTATCAGGACGAAGGTTACCGGAGAGCACGTTGAAAAATGTTGTCTTGCCGGCCCCGTTGGGACCGATGATTGCCAGCACCTCGCCTTCCCGTATCTCGAAGTCCACTCCGTTAAGGGCTTTCAGACCCCCAAACGTGATGGTCAGTTGCTCCGTGCGCAGGACGACCTCGTTGTTCACGATTTGCCTCCAGGCTCTATTGATGTCCGACGCTCGGCAACAATCTGGAACAAAGTCCCCAGCACGCCTTTGGGAGCCAGCAAGATGATTGATATGAGCAAGACGCCCACCAGGATGGGATAGAAATCGACGAGCCACGACGAGAGGGCGTCTTCGGCTGTAACAAGGAGCGCCGCCCCCAGGAACGGTCCCCAGAGGGTTCCCGCGCCACCGACCACGGTCCATAGTACCTGCTTTCCCTGAGAGTATCCAAAAGAACACTCGGCGCTCGTAGTTGAATTGAGCAGAGGGTACAGGGCGCCCGCGAGCCCTGCCACAGTTCCCGACAGGGTGTACGCCACCAGTTTCAGGTAAGCTGTGTCGTATCCGATCATCTGGGCCCTAGCCTCGTTTTCCCGAATTGCTACTACGGCTCGCCCCGTTGGCGAGTCGAAAAAGAGCCATACGACCAGGAATGCCGCTGCCGCGACGCCCAGGATCAGGTAATATTTCGTGATGGGAGACTTCAGGCTGAACTCCCACACAATGATCTGCAGATTAGGAAGCCGGATGTTGATCCCCTCATCGGCCCCGGTGATGGTTCGGAGGTTCATGGCCAAAAAAAAGAGGATCATCGAGATGACAATGGTAAAGACCACGAAGTAGTGTGACGAAAAACGGGTGACAATCCAGCCGACCACGATAGAAAAGACCATGGCAAATGCCATTCCCGAAAAGATCCCCAGCCATATTGAGGGATAGACGTACTTTACCGCAAAAACGAAACCGTAAGCGCCAAGGCCGAAAAAGGATGACATACCGAAGTTGAGGAGGCCCGTCTTGCCGAAGATGATGTCAAACCCCAGGGCGAACAGGCCCCAGATGATCACCTCGGTCAGGATGTACCTGGGATACCTATCCAGTACATGAGGTGCGACCAATAGGCATATTCCAACGCCCAGCACCACTAGCCAGCCAATTCGGGAAGAATGAGTTTGGGTTTCTGCCGACATCATTCCTCCCCGAACAGCCCCTGGGGCCGGATGAACAGAACTACAACCATTAGCGCCATTCCGATGACCTTTGCCATAACAGGGTTTACGAATGCCGCGGATACTCCGATGACGACCTCGATGACCAGCGACGCTACCAGTGTGCCGATGACCGACCCAAAGCCGGCCATGATTACCACTATAAAAGCATCTATGATGATTGAATGCCCCATGGTGAAAGTCACCGAGGCTGATAGGTGCGGCTAGTGCCCCACCGAGTCCGGCAAGTGCCGAGCCGAGACAGAACACAAAAGCATAGACTCTGCGAACCGGGATTCCCATGTTCATGGCGGTCTCGTAGTCCTGCTTCGTGGCTCTAGTCCAAAGCCCGTACCGGGTCCACTTCAGGAAGATCATGAGGCCGAAAATCACCAGACCCGAAAAAACCGCGCAAAAAACACGATAGAGCGGATAATCACCTCCGATGAAAGGGATGTTATAGGGGATCGGATTGGGAATGCTCCTGGGAACTCCGCCGTAGGTGAGAAAAACAATCTGTTCCAGGATAAACAAAATGCCGTAGGTGATGATAACCGTCACTATGGGCGGCTTGCCCAATGCAAACCGAATGGTCGTCAGATAAATGATCAGTCCCAGCAAAGCCAGCACCAGCGGCGACATAATAAGGGAGAAAACCCATCCCCCCATCGAGGCGAACGAATAGTAGGCCACCACGGCGCCCACTGTATACAGAGCGCCGTGGGCCACGTTCACGATTTCCAACTGCCCGTAAATGAGGGTGAGCCCGATGGAAATAAGCGCCAGGATCAACCCCCACACCAGCCCGTTGACCACCTGGGAGATGATCAGTTCCGTCATGACTTATGCCATTTCGCTTTCATGTGAGTAAGCATGGCGGGCACCCCGCGTCCCGCGGGGCCGCCACCACATCATGGTACGGCGTGGGCGTCCCTGCCGGTCATCGCTAATGTCACCTTCATGACTGCGCATAGGCGTTACACCTTCTGCTTGGTGTAGTCCACTTCGGACGGGTAATCCATTTCTTTGGCCGGCACAATTCCCTTGAGCTGGTATTGGTTGTCCTGAATCTTGTACACGTATTGGTCGGTAAAGACTTGGTGATCTTGAGATCGTAAGGTCTTGGGGCCTTGAGGGAAGTCATCGCCGGCTTCGACCTTCATCCCCTCGAGCGCTTCGATGAATTTACCGACATCATCCTTGCTCTTCCACCCGGACTTTTCAATTCCCCGTTTGATCCAGAACACATGCTCCAACAGGTCCAGCTATAACTTGGAGACCCTTCTTCGCCGGTCTTGGCATCTTTACCGTCGTCGTCCAGTCCGATGGCATCTCGATAAACCTTATTAAACGGTTTGAGTGCGGGCGGCACATCGGCCATCCGCTGGGGCCCGGACGACGTAAACCAGACCATGTTGCCCGCCGGTCCAAACTCCTTCGGAGCGATACCAGTCGGCATAGCACCCCCAACGATCTGCATCTTCTTGAGGAGTCCTTTTTCGTAGGCTTGCCGCGCCAGTTTCAGTATGTCCGCGGTGAAGTAACCGCCCACCAGGATGTCTACGTCATCCGCCTTGATCTTGTTCAAGTAGGGAACGAAATCCTCGGTCCCGACGGGGGAATACTCTTCACCCACCATTTTCCCGCCGATAGGATCCATCACCCGGCGGAACTCACTGATTACCGACCGGCCCCACTCGTAGTCCGCACCGAGGCAGTAATAGCGCTTGCCTAGTTCAGATCCCATGATCTTGCCCAGTGCGACCATGCCGTGGCGGATGTTGTTAATGCCACGGAACACGAACCGATTCCCTTTGTCCTGGGTGATGGAGAGAGCAGTTCCCCAGGCGAAAGATGGCGTGCTAAACTGCTCGACAACGGAGGCTGAAGCTGTGTTGACCCCTGAGTTACACGGACCGACGATAAAATCGCATCCATCTTGCTCGATGAGTTTCCGCAGCTTGCGCAAGCCCGTCTGGACATTGGTGGCCGAGTCCTCCATGACATAGACGACTTCTCGGCCCGCGATCCCTCCCTTGGAGTTGAGACGCTTGACAGCGGCCTCGATACTCCGATGACCCCAGGTCCCGAAAGCGTAGAGTCCTCCCGTCATGTCCATAAGACCGCCGATACGGATGGGATCTGTTTTCCCTCGCACTATTGCCGGGAACCCAATCCCTACGGAAAGAGCGCCGGCTCCCAGTATGCCGGTTTTGATGAACTGCCTTCTCGTCAGTACCAGTCTTTTGGTTACCCAAAGTAATACCCCCTTTGTCAATCGTGCTTGATACGACATACGCCATTTCGCTGCTTTTCATACAAGTCACACATGGAATTGCGAATCGACACCAACCTCTTATGACCTTATCCACGGTGAGGTCGCTCACAAACATGTAGCCCGGTCTTTGATTCATCATGAACGGAATCCGCGAAGACTAGGCGAAGCTTACTGCTCAATTTCATAAATGCGGCAACTCATTTCGGAGAGAAGTGGTGGGACAGGCATCCTGCCTGTCATTTCTTGATCGACAGGCAGGATGCCTGTCCCACCGATGCGGTGGCCTCGAATTCTCTCTCATTGTGTCCAGTCGGAGAACATGTCACCTTATTTATGAAACAAGACACTTATCCTTCAGTAACCTCTCTGAGGCGATCAAGCCTCGAGTCGATAATCGCGGTGAAGTTGGTACGCCTCTGTCAGACCCACTCGGGTGAAACGCACCTTGTCACCGGGCCTAGCTTGGGCCACCACATCGAGATCAGCCGTAATAATTGTCGCGATCTTCGCATACCCGCTGGCAGTCTGCTCCACCAGAAGAATGATGGGCTGGCCGTCCGTAGGAACCGGACCGCGCCGGAAAGACTTGGCTCGGAGATGATGCTCAGAGGAACTCCGTACTTGGGCTTGATCGTTGGCCCCTCAAGGCGGTAACCCATGCGGTCGGCTTTGGAAGTGACCGTGAACTCAGAACTAAAGAACAGATTCAGCCCGGCGTCGAAATGATCGTCCTGGGGGCCCGGCAGCACCCGCAGCGTGATCTCCGTTTGGAAATCCGGTCTGAAATCCTCGGGGAGAGACACGATCCTATTCAGGGAATCAGCCGGTCCGCTGTGCAACGTGTCGCCCTTGGCCAGCGGCCTGCCGTCCACACCACCGATTTTTCCCCCGGTGTACGTGGAGTAGCTGCCCATGACCCTGGGAACCACCAGTCCGCCGGCGATGGCGAGGTAAGCTCGCACTCCCTTGAGAGTGGTCCTGATGCTGATGACGTCGCCGCGGCGGACGCGGAATGACCTCCACATGGGCTGGGGCTGATCATTGACGAACACGGGAACGGCGGCGCCGGTAACAGCCAGAAGAGCATCAGAGAGGGCTTCCAGTCGAGGCCCCATAAAGGTGATCTCCAGGCCGGCAGCGCTGTCTCCGTTGCCCACAAGCACATTCGCAGCCCGGTACGAAAACGTGTCCAGCGCTCCTGAAACTGGAATGCCGAATTGCTGATAGCCGTACCGGCCGCTATCCTGGACGGTGGTAAACGGACCCGGTTCCAGAACTTTGAAGGCATCCATCAGGGTTTCCCTTCCGAACGGATACGATGGTATTCCTCTTCTGAGATCCGCACGAACTTGATCATGTCCCCGGCACGGTAGAGAAACGGGTTTTCTTTCGACGGGCTGAACAAACTCAACGGCGTGCGGCCTATCAAGCGCCAGCCGCCGGGACTGTCTATCGGGTAGACCCCTGTCTGATTATTTGCAATCCCGACCGATCCAGCGGGAACCAATGGCCTGGGAGTCTCCAGTCTTGGTGTGTGGAGTTCCTGCGGAAGCCCGCCCAGGAAAGGAAAGCCCGGGGTGAACCCAATCATGTATATCTGATACAGGGCTCCGGAGTGTATTCTGATCACATCCTCAACCGTCAAGTTGTGCGTCTGTGCGACAAATTCAATATCCGGGCCGAGGTCGCCACCGTACAAAACAGGTATCTCGACAGTCCGTGGCGGCGGAATTTGCAGTTGGTCCAGCCGACTTTCCATGGATTGCAACAAGTCTTCCAGACCCTTGAGATCAATTGCCAGGGGATCGTAGACTATCAAGAGCGACCGATAGGTCGGGATGACCTCCACGATGCCGACCGGCTTCTCTTCAGCTATGGCCATGGCCATAGTACGGACCTTGATGTTGATCTCGGGAGAGATCGCATCACCGTATTCGACGATTACGCCTCTATCGCCTACGAGGCGAAACGCCGCTTTGTCAAAGAGACCGCCCATCAGTGCTCCTGCGAACTGCTTAGGATTACTTCATCAAAGGCCCATGGGTTTCACTGCCATTCCCTCGGATTCCAGAAGCGCACGAATTGTCTTAACCAGATCCACAGCGCTGGGATTGTCGCCATGAACGCACAGCGTATGCACCTGGAGATCGATCTCCGTGCCATCCGTTGCAACGACCTTGCCTTCCTTAGCCATTTTCAAGGCACGTTTCTGCAACCTGTTTCGGATCGGAAATCACCGCTCCAGGAACACGACGTGACGCGAGAGTGCCTTCCGGCGTGTATGCCCGGTCCGGAAACGCCTCGGTACAATACTTTGAGGCCCAACTTCTCGCCGATTCGGGTCATGAGAGCCCCTTTGCGCCGGTGAGAGCGACGTACATGAGACCTGGATCAACGCTGACAATGGCCTCTGCAACGGCCGTCGCCACGGTTTCATCTTCGACCGCCGTGAGGTACAAGTTCCCGTGGGGCTTGACGTGCCGCATCTTGACACTATTAGCGGCGCAGAAGCCCGAGAGTGCCCCGATCTGGTACGTCACGTAGTTGCGGATTTCCTCCGCGGTGCAGTCCATGTTGCGTCGCCCGAATCCCATGAGATCCGGATAACTTGGATGGGCCCCCACACCACACCGTGGGCAGCCGCCAATTGCACGCTTCGATTCATGACGAGAGCATCTCCCGCGTGCCAGCCGCACGCAATGTTGGCCGATGAGATGTACTTGATGACGTCCCCGTCTCTCCCCAGCTTGTAAGCTGCGAAACTTTCACCCATGTCGCAGTTGAGATCGATGTTTGGCATTCTGACTCCTTGCAGTTCGCATTCAAACCTGACACAGCCGTTCGGAATTGTCCCGCAGCAGAGTTACCTTACGGCTGTCGAGACCTTGACCCACTTGTGGAAGGTCGGCAGTTCCCAAAGAGATGACTGACTCGTGATGTACGCGACCCAAACTTTGGATGTGACAAATTTGTAATGTCGCCCTTGAATAAAGACTTATCGGATTTTTTTGGAAAATACTTCATCGCCGTTCTGTCGGTCAACCTTTATCTTTATTCAAGTGCATCCATTTACTTGCGCGGGGGGTCTCTCCGAACTGTCATTGCGAGGAGTGAAATCCCGCGTTACCGCGGGAAAGCAATCTGCGGTCCCACGAACCGCTGAAGAAAACCGAGATTGCTTCGCTCCGCTCGCAATGACACTATGCACCGCGTGAGACTGGTTGATCACGTTCAGCCAGATTCCATCTCCTAGTGAATCTTAAGAGGCTTCGGCGTTCCCCCGTCGACTAGGACCGGCATCAGAGATCCCGCGCCATGACCATGTCCACTACTCGCTTTGCTCCAGACAGAGCTTCGCCTCGAAAGCGCTGCCCCAACGCTGCGTCCAGCATGTCCAAGTCCAGAACCTTCTTCGTTTTGGCCATTACTGCAAGGGCGGCCAAAGACCAATCCTGAACCTTCAGGCCCAGGGCCTTGAAATCAACTACCCGCACCGTTGCATTTGTTTCGGGAATGTCCACCCCCGACGTCCGGATGACGAGCGTCTTTTGGTCAATGCGTCCAAAGACGCCCTTCCGCCGCGCAACCCCTTCCTGCGCAAGAGCAAGTATCACTGAAGGCCGATCAATTGCGGGGTAATCGATTTCGCCCGGAGACAAGACCAACTCGGCGATAGAAGGACCACGCAGCACCGTGATGTCGTAATCGTTCTTCTGGGTCACATGCAGCCCGGCCGACATTCCGGCTAATCCTAAAAGTTCGCCCGCAGTGATCACCCGCTCACCCGCAGAGCCCAGCAGAACAACGTCTTGGCGGCCTGCCTCCGGGGGAGTGAAAATAGCCTCCATTGCTCCGGGAGGCTCTACCCTGTCTTGCCGGTCCGCCAACTGCCGATAAGTTTGACCGTACTCCGTTCGGGCATTGGCCGCGACCGGACCATTGTGGTGACCCTTTCGATCCAATGCTTCGGAAATAGCTTTCGGGGTCAGTTTGTTTCTTCTCGTATACCTACCGGGGCAGATGCCATGAATGTCCATTATGGCAAAACCGTCAAAACAGATGGCCTCCTCAATAGCTCTGTCCAGGCCTTTTTGATAGCCGGATACCGTGACCATGTATGGCGCCCCCGCGGCCACAGCAACTGAATGAAGATCCAGCGGCTTGTCAAGACGGTTGAGAAAACTTGAGGCAACTTCGGCATCACTGGGAGTTGTGGCTGAACACTGGCCGCCAGTCATTCCGAAGTTGAAGTTATTGAGCACCAGCAGAGTCAGATTAACGTTCCGTCTACACGCGGCCAAAAGATGGGCCCCGCCAATCCCCAGCCCTCCGTCCCCCATTGTCACAACCACGTTCAGATCAGGCCGGCACAGCTTTATTCCGGTGGCGTACGTCAATGCACGGCCGTGAAGGCCGTGAAACGCATGAGTGTTGAAAAAGGTGTCGAAGAGACCCGAGCACCCGATATCGCTGACCAGGCAAGTGTCATTCCCGGAGAATCCCAAATTTCGGAAAGCCTGATCCAAGGCCCGCACCACGACTTCGTGCCCGCAACCGGGGCAGAAGACCGGCGGACGACCCGTATTGAGCAGACTATCCAATTACCGCCTCCACGATCTGAGACGGGCTGATGAGCTTTCCATCCATCCCTCCTGTGAATTCGACCTGGTGGCGTTTCAACACTCGATCCACCTCGAGCGAATACTGTCCCTGATTCATTTCAGCAACCAGGACTCTCTTCACATTTGCAGCCGCTCGCCGAATCACGCGTTCCGGTACCGGCCACAGGGTCTTCAGCACCAACAGATCTACGCGGCGGCCCCGATCATTCAGCTCACGGCAGGCCAGCCGGGCGGCTCTGGCAGTAACGCCGTATGTCACTACGAGGGTCTCGGCGTTCTCGACTCGCTCTTCCTGATAGTAGCTGAATGAGTCAACATTTGCGGTCAGCTTTCGTTCCAGACGCTCATTAGCTGCCCTGATGGCAGCGGGGTCCGTGGTTATGTAGCCGTTTTCGCCGTGGGTCGACGAGGTCTGCCGCACCAGGGTTTCGTTGCCAATCGGCAGGAAATAAGGCACGTCCGATCCCGGCGCAGGCCGAAACGGCACAAATGGTTCTTTATCAGGCAAGTGCATCCGGTTGACTACGGGAACTCGCTCCAGTGCCTCGAAATCCACGCTCTCGCTGGTGAGACCGATCTCTTTGTTAGACGCTATGAAGACCGGACACCTGTACTGTTCTGCCAGGTTAAAGGCGTGCATGGTGATTGGAAAACAGTCGGCCACTCTCGCAGGCGCGAGGACGATCACCGGGAGTCCGCCGGAGTTTCCCCAGCGCAAGAACTGTATGTCCCCGTCGGCCCCTCTTGTGGCTGATCCGGTGGACGGTCCGAGCCGCTGAACGTCAACGATCACCAGCGGTATCTCGGAGCCTATGGCAAAAGAGACATGTTCGCTGTATAGGCTGATCCCGGGTCCTGAAGTTGCGGTCATGGACTTCCAGCCGGCCATGGACGCTCCCAGGCAATAGCCCATTGAGGCTATCTCATCCTCGCCCTGGAGCACAATTCCCCCTGCAGGCGGCAGCAGCCGGAGCATGGTATTGAAAATGGTGGTTGCAGGAGTAATCGGATAACCCGCGAAGAATCGGCATCCAGCCTCATAAGCGGCCCAGGCTACGACCTCGTTGCCTTCCATAAGGGTTAGTCCCATGAGAGAATTCCTGTAAATTGCACTGACTGTTTCCCACTCACATGGTGAAGGCGTAAGAAAGGGCATCCACTGGACAGACGTTGTAGCACAATTCGCAACCTATACATTTTTCCGGGTGGGTAATCACCCTTTTGTCATCGCCCAGATCAAGAGCATCATAGAAGCAAGACCGGGCACAGTTCCCACATCCAGTACATTTCTCGTGATCGACGACGGCACGAATAGGGTTGGCAGCAAAAAGCTGCTCGTACAGACATGGCCTGCCTGGAAGCCATCCCCACTATGGATGAGATATCAGCGTACCCGTGCTCGTCCAGGAACGCGTTTATGCCTTTTATAATCTTCCCCAGGTGGCTGTACCCTTTGAGCATCAGAACCGAGCCCACCTGCATGATTGTTGCGCCGCTCATAAAGAACTCGATAGCATCGCGCCAGTCGTAGATCCCATTGGTTCCGGCAATGGGTATGCCCAGTCTCGAGTATATTTCGTGAACCCAGCGCAACACCAGATACTTCGCCCAGGGACCTCCCACACCAGCGGCCCCGTCTATGTAGGGCTTCCCAGTTTCTATGTCCACCGCGAACCCGACATAGCGATTGATTACCGTGACCGCGGCCGCGCCGGCTTCTTTCACCCTCCGGGCAACTTCAAGCAAGTTCGTGACCTGCGGAGTGAGCTTCACCACCACGGGGATGTCCACGCTCTCCGCCACGATGGACGTTATCTCAGCGGCAATGTCCGGGTCTTGGCCGATTAGCATTCCGGCTTTGGTCTTCTCCATCTGTGATGGATGAGGACAACCGAAATTCGACTCAGTCATCTTGATTCCGCAGTCCTCGACGGTTCTCGCGCAATCTTTCCAGCCCTTGACCGACCCGGCTCCGATGCTTCCGATTATGTGCGCTCCGTTCTGTTGCGCATATTTCTCGGCTTCTTTAAGGTACGGGACCCAGTCATTGTACGGAGTCGCCGAGTATCCCGATCTGGAATAGAAGACAAAATAACGTGGTACTTCCCCCGAATCGGACGCCCGTTGTCGTTGAGAATGGCGTACTTTGAATGGTGGGTTAGGACCGCCATTTGGGGCGTATCGGTAAGCGTCTTCACCACGGCTCCTGCGGCTCCCGCATCGACGCATCTTTTCAGCTTGTCGAGACTGTTTGTAGGCTCAATCGACGATACAACTATCGGGTTCTTGAACTTTATGCCGCAAAAATCAACGCTGAGATCAGCCATTTCTCGCCTCACGGAGACAATGGAAAGGCTATGTCCTGCAATACAGGGAACACCTTTCGGACTTCAGCCACTTTGTTCAAATCGACTTCAGCCCGGACAATGCACTCCTCGTCACCAGCACCGGCTGTCACGACCCCCCAGGGATCTACCACCATGCTGTGACCGCAGAAGTGTGCTCCGGCATTCTTCCCCACACAGTTGGACGATGCCAGGAAGGCCACATTCTCGATGGCTCTCGTCCTGTTGAACATGATCCAGTGCTCCAGCCGAGGAAACGGCCAAGCGGAGGTGACGAGAAACATCTGGGCCCCTCGTATCATCAGCTTGCGATAAAGTTCGGGGAAGCGGAGATCATAACAAGTTGTGATTCCGAACTTCCCTAGAGGAGTTTCCACCACCACCGGATCCCGTCCGGGAGTCAGGATCTGTGATTCCTGGGAGCCATACCCAAACAGGTGGATCTTGCGATAAATCGCTAACCGATCCCCCTCAGGTCCGAAGAAAAGGGCTGTGTTATAGAAGTTTCCTTCATCTTTCTCCACCAGGCTGCCGGCAAAGATATATGCACCTAGTTCCTTGGCCCACCGTGACATCCTGGAGTTAGTCTCTCCGTTCAGGTCCTCACTCTCCACCTTGTAACGATCAAAGGAAAAGTAGCCAATGTTCCAAATTTCCGGCATTAGGACAAGATCCGCGCCTCGTGCGCGATCCAACAACCGATCGGCCCGGGCCCAGTTCTCGGCCTTACTGCGGTCGGCCATTTCCATCTGAATCGTAGCCACACGCATGAGACGGCGTCTCCTAAGCCTTAAGGTATTCGAGCCGTTCAACCAAATAAGAGCACGACAGCGAACGATTCATGACCGCGTCCTCAAGCGCGACCTCGAAATAATTTCCATAGTTGATCTCCGGTGTAAGAAGGGCCACAGTTCCGGAAAATATGATTGTCGATTCCAGGTTCCCGTCCTTAACCTTGGATCGCACAAAGTCTATGAGGTCCGAAGGTGAGAGGATGGCTGAAAGCCAAGTCTGCTGATAAACAACCTTCTTGCCCGCCTCTTTAACCCAACTTCTCAGCGCAAGCTCATCCCAGTGATCTCTTACTTCTTCGAACGGCCACACCCTTCGGGACACCACATTGAAACACAATTGCTTTGACTTTAGTATGCTGACTGCTTCCAACTCTCGGTCGGTATGGTCGCTCCCGACTCCAACGTAAATATCCTGTCCGTCCATGAACGGAACGAATTCTCCTTCTCCAGAAGTCTTGTGTCCGACCACTTCTATTGAATCGGCAGTGGCGATCATAGAAGTCATGACCGGGTAGACAGCCGGCGTAGAATCAGGAGCGGGTATTCCTTCCCGTTTCAATTCTTCCACGTGTTTTCGCACGTCTTCCTGATTCCGGCCCACGTACCCGGCATTTATCATCCTGCGGACCTCGAATTCCAGATCTCGCGAGCCTGACTTGGATTCAACGATCAAGTTCAGTCGGTTCAAATCCTGTCTCCTCCATTTTCCTGTTGCAATGGAACCGGAAATGACGCGCAAAATCACTTGTAGTAGCGGATCTCAAACGTCATGCATCCCCGAGGAATCCGATACGGACCATGAGTCATGCCCGGGGGACGGCACGCGTAAAAGCCCTCTGTATAGGTTTCTTTCTTGGCAAGGTCTATAAGCTCTCCCTGAAGGATGAGAACCTCTTCCCAAAATTCGTGAACCAACGTCTCAGCGGTCTCGATCCCGGGAGGGAACTTCAACAGACGGGTGTACGACCTGGTTTCAGGGTCTTCGCTTAGAATTTTCTCCCATATGCCCAGAGTATCTCCCTCAACTCTGCGCCATCCGAAACGCAAATCAGGATCACAGAATTCAATTTCCGGTTTAGGCATGCCACTTCTCCCTTTGATATTGCTATTCCGGGTACTTAATCAGACGAATCTCTCTCTCGCTCATTGAAATCTCTCTTGAGACCTTCCAAGATAGCTTTCCTGCTCTTTTGCAGGTGAAGGCGCATGGCTTCCTTGGCTTCTCCGATGTTCTCCCGCTTTAGGCAGTTAACAACATTCAGATGCTCTTCCAGTACCTCCGTCACACGGCCTACGCGGGTGAGGCCTTCCTTCCCCATGACGTGGATGAGATCTCCCAGGTTTTCAAGGATCTTACGTAAGCGTCGATTGTCGGTGAGGCCGGTAAGGGCTACGTGAAAGAGTCGGTCCGCATTCAAAAACTCGACCATGTCACCAATTTTCAAGGCTTTGCGCTGCTGTTCCAGGGCAGATTCCAGACGCTTCAAAGAGCGCCGGGCCCCCTTCGCGCCAGGCCTTCCACAACTGCAAGCTCAATAAGTTCCCTAATTTCACAAACTTCATTGACGTCTCGTTCCGTGAAGTACTTTATGCGGACGCCCTTCCTGGGAAGAATCTCGACTAGGCCCTGAGACGAGAGTTGCAATAGGGCCTCTCTGACCGGCGTACGTGAGATGCCCAGATCTTTGGCCAATGCCATTTCATTGACGATATCGCCTGGCGCAAGATGCCCGCTGAGAATGGAGTCGCGAAGCGCTTCATAGGCGAGCTTTGCTAATTGCAGGGGTTGTTCTATGGAGCGGAGTGCAGCAGACACGGTCATGGCCCTCCCTTGAATCTGATATATCACATACCACATTTAATATGTCAAGCGAATGTGCCGTCCGAGGCGGCTCCATTGTGAATCGCCCCTACCCTGCGTCTTGCCATTGGAAAAAGAACCTTGAGGCGGTCATCACATTGTTCACATGAGAGGGGTGGGAGGTGTCCGAACAGATTAAATTGACTGATTTGTTCGGTGGCACCTGGTTGTTTTCTTCCCCGCCTAGTCAACCGAAAATATCCTTGCCAAAATAAGACTACTCATATATTATGATATATCGATATTAATAGATGGAGTTCCAAAGATGGGCCAGCTTTTCGACCCCGACCTTTTCCCAGTCTCAACGTACATGTACCCGTACGTTTGCCGAGCGGAAAGGAGAACGTCAACCAGCGACTGCAATGATGCGGCAACGTACCTGTCGTTAGGGGCAACGGAAATGTTAGGATTTCTGAGACATCTGTTTGACCGACTGTTTACGCGTGTGGAAGAGCCGATCCTATTCCCCGAGATTTTCGAGCGCTTTCAGAATATTCTTCTTCAGGATCATCACCGGGTCATGGAAATCATGGCCGACCTGGGTGAGAAGTCCTGCGGAGATTTCATATTCGACCGAAAATATCTTCAGGATTCTGTGCGCGATCTTCAGAACATTCTACTTCGGATGGCAAAAGATTTGAACCTGATCGGATTCCAATCGCTATATGGAGGCTCTATACGACGTTGGATCGAGTTCTCCCCATAGAGCCCGAGCTTTCAAGCCGGCTAAGAATGTGGAATGCTCCGTACGTGGTTTCTCTCAGCGACGCTCCTGTAGACAACCCTGAACTAACGGGCGGAAAGGCGAACACTCTGGTTGAAATAATTCAACGACTTCACCTGGACGTGCCAGACGGATTTGTGATCACCAGCCAGGCCTACTACCGATTTCTTGAACAGAACCACCTTAGAGGTCGATTTCAAGCGCTGTTCAGGGGTTGGATGGCAGGAGACCAGAGCTTGGATAAGGCCTGTATCGAGCTTCGCGAGCGAATCCTGGCTGCCGCGGTTCCCCAGGACGTCGCTGAAGCGATCAGACACCGGGTCCAAAAAGGCGAGCGAAATTGGTCGGTGCGCAGCAGCGCTTATGGGGAAGATGGAGATCTCTCTTTTGCCGGGCTTCACCAAACACTCTTAAACGTCGTGCCAGGAGACGTTTTGGAAGCATATAAGATTGTCCTGGCCAGCCTATACTCGCCCGAGTCCATAAGTTACCGCCATCAAATGGGCGTTCTGGAGGACGAGTTTGCCATGTCGGTGCTGTGCCAGGAAATGATTGACAGCCAGGCCAGCGGAGTTCTCCAGACCGTCTGCCCGGAATCCGTCGAGTCCGGTTGTATGGCCATATATGCTTCATTTGGACTGGGGCGGACAACGGCGGAAGGGAGGGACGTTCTGACCGGTACATTGTGGACAAGGAACCTCCACACGAAATCCGAGGGACGACGATAGCAAAAAAAAAGTTTCTGTTGAGGCCGGCGATAGACGGGGGTGAAGAAGAATCGGCACTCTCCCGGGACAAGCAGTTGCAACCGGCTATTTCCCCGGCCGTTGTACGAATTCTGGCAAATTGGGGAATGGTCCTGGAGCGTTATTTTAGGCGTCCCCTGGAACTGGAGTGGGCTGTGGATGCGGACGGCCGTTGCGAGCTTTTGCAGAGCAGGACATTGCTCTTGCCCCAGACCGCTGTCCCGGCTTCTGATGAATTGTGCGCCCCCTTGCGCTGGTTACAAGATACTCCTGCGGGACACGGGAGTAGTGGCTCAACCTGGTGTTGGATACCGGATTGGTGCGCATTGTGCAATCTAATGAGGATATGGCCGACTTTCCCGACGGCGCTGTGCTGGTGACACGGTACACAGCGCCCTGGCTGGCCCGCATCGTTCCGAAGGCCCGCGCCATCATTTCTGAGCGGGGCTCTGTTGCGGGGCATCTTGCCACCATCGCAAGGGAGTTTCGTGTCCCCGCTCTGATAGGAGTGGAAGGGGCGACGGACGTCCTGGCCAATGGACCGGAAATTACGCTTGATGCGCACCATCGGATTGTTTATGAGGGGCGTGTCGAGGAATTGATCCACTACCAGTTGATGCAGCCCACGGTTTTCGAGGATGCTCCTGAGTTCCGTTTGCTGCGAAGAATTCTCAGTCACGTGACTCCGCTCCATCTTACGGACCCGCAATCCATCAACTTTTCGCCTAAAGGATGTCGATCTGTCCATGACATGATCAGATTCATACACGAAAAAGCTGTTCAGGAACTGATGGAACTCCCATCTTCTCCGAGTCGGTTCAGAGGGGCTAAGGTGTGGACACTGGTGTCTGACGTCCCGATGCCCTTGAAGATCTTGGATCTTGGGGGTGGGCTTGATCCACTGGCAGAAGGAAGCACCGTTAGGACTCGCCAGATTCGATCGTTGCCTCTAAAAGCTCTGCTAGCAGGGCTGTCTACGCCCGGGACGTGGGACACGGAACCCGTGGTAGTAGATTTCAAAGGGATGATTGGGAGCCTAACCAGGACCTGGGATCCTAATAGAGGCCCCGCACTTTTTGGATTGAACCTGGCCGTTGTCAACGACATATACATGAACCTGCACCTGCGCCTCGGTTATCACCTCAACCTCATAGACGCGAGGATGGACGACGCGGATAATCAGAATCACATTTACTTCAGATTCATGGGAGGCATAGCCGACCTCACGCGACGTTCCCGAAGGGCTCAACTACTGGCCGACATCCTGGCGCACTATCATTTCAAAGTGAGGGTTCAGGGCGATCTTGTCGTCGGCAGAATCCTCCACATCTCGAAAGCGGAAATCCAGCGCCGCCTCGAGGTTCTTGGAGCATTAGTCGGTTTTACACGACAGCTAGATATTCAGTTGCGGAAAGATCAGGACGTTGGCAAACACGTGGAAGCTTTCTTTCACAGGTACAACAAAGTCTCCGGCCCGGGCGTTTCAATACAGCCTTAGGCCGTCAAGGAGGTAGCATGGAGAACGCGGAAAGAATCTGGGACTGCGGGCCCGACAAGATGGTGTGCAAACCCCCGAATATATGGGCGGACGATCGGATCTTCTTCGCGTGGCAGCGCAGTCACATGGCCAACGAAAGAACATTTCTCTCCTGGAGCCGCACCAGCATCTCACTGTTGGCGTTCGGCTTTGTTATCGAGAAGTTCGAGCTGTTCATGCATCAGGTGGCTCAATTCGGTGGCTACGCGATCAGCATGCCGAGTCACCAGGGGATGATATATCTGAGCCTTTTCTGTTTCGGTCTGGCCGGCATTAGTGTAATCGTGTCAGGCTGGCGCTTCCTCGCGGTGAGGCGGCACCTCAACTGGGGCGTGCCATCCTTTTCGTTTCTCCCGGACGCGCTGGTAGTGGCCTCTGTCATAGCTATCATCATCGTGACACTGGCATTGACGTTTCCCAGGCTTCTCGAAGTCAGTCGTGCGGCGTCTCTCTGAAGTTGGGGCTGAATGGCGCACGTCTGTTGGTTTTCTCGTCGGACGGCTAAATTTATAGCCAGCGCTCGCGGCACGAACGTAGAGTTGCGTCACCGAACAATTGCGCCTGAAAGTGTCCTTTTCCGAGGAACCGCGGAACCTTTCACGGGCCGCCTTGCCTGTATCTCCTAATCCTGCTTCAGGCCCCTACCCCCTTGTAAGGTAACTGTTCAGCGGGCAATCAGACCCGCGATCCGCGCGGGATCACCGTCCCGCGAGGCGTGGGATGCGCTGAGAACCCAGAGAGACAAAATGCCTTCCACAAGCCCACATAAGCCGCGGGGTACCCAGGTAGGCCGGTATTATGTTCAGTGCCAGAGACGGGAATGCCTTGCGCCTCACCTGGGACAAAAGCACAGAAAATAGAACTCTCCGCGATCTCTGCGCTCTCCGCGGTGAACGATCACCATCAGGCTTCTTGTCCGGTTCTAATATGGCGACCGGATTCTTTCCGGACCTTCGGTATCTGCTTTGAACAAGCCGTGCCTTTCAGTCTTCAGGCAGAGCCTGTATACTGATTGTTGGCAGACTCGGTCAGGCAGAAATTCAAGGGAGAACGGATATGACGAAGTGGAAATGTTGCACCTGCGGCTGGATTTACGATCCGACCCAGGACAATCCGGAGAACGAAATCAGTCGAGGAATTGCTGTTCGAGGATCTGCCGAATTCTTGGATCTGCCCCATTTGTGGGTGTGGCAAGGAAGCCTTTGAACTGGAAGGACTCAGCCCGGACATCGAATTTCCGAGCCCGACAAGCTCATTACGGATGAGATCGCACGCAGCAGCAACTCGCTCAGTGTCGGCACAACTATCTACAAGGAACGCTTTGAAAACATTTTTCGACTGGCCCAGAAGCTCACATCCTCGTTGAATATTGGCGAAGTCCTGGAAATGATACGGGACGAAGCGAGAGCCATACTGCCTCAATTGCAAGAAGTTTGCCTCCTGCTGATGGACCCGGAAGCCCAGCATTACACCCGCCCTCTTCATTGTGCTGTTGAAAAACAGAGAATCAATTGCCAGCTCTGCAAAAGGGGTAGAGGGACGATAAACAGTGCCCTCGGCAGCCTCCTGGAGCCGTGTGTTTCCTCTCGGACGAAGTAGGCGAGCCATCCGGTAGTGGACGGCTTCCCGCCGGAGAATTTTGCCGAAATCGTGTTCCCGATTTGTGAAGGCGATAAGCCCTTGGCCGTCCTGGACGCAATCGCGAAGCCTGACGGCGCGGGTCTGAGCGGGAAAGACTTCACGCTGTTGAAAGACCTGGTTGAGCTAGCGAACAATGTAATCAAGAACGCTCGAAGCCACTGGAGAATGTCTCAAGAGAAGCTGACCGTGGATAAAATTCTGGACCATCTGAGGCCATTTGTTCCTTCGACCGTTCAAAAGATTGTGGAAAAAGACCCGATCCGCCCCTGACTTGGAAAAAAAGGACATGGATGTGACAGTCCTGTTCTTGGATGTTGCAGGTTATACCCGTATCAGCGAGACTCAGAGCAGAGATAAGGTGACTTTCATCATTGAGAAGTATTTCTCCAGTTTTCTGGACATCATCTATGTCCACGGGGGAGACATTAACGAAACGGCTGGTGACGGTCTAATGGTCATATTTCAGGGCGATCCGATAAATACCGCACTGAGCGCAGTCAAGCAGCGCTGGAAATTCGAGCAAGACCTTGGAGATCAACGAAGAATTGAAGAATCGATTTCAGCCGGTCGAGGTGAATATGGGTATCAACTCTGGCATGGCAGCTGTGGGAATGAACCGATTCAAGGAACTTCGGGAACCAGAATGACCTTTACAGCTACCGGACCGGTAACCAATCTTGCGGCACGGATAGCATCCGCGGCAAAGCATGGAGATATTCTCGTCGGTCCGGAGACGGCTTCGAGAGTAGGTGGAGATATTAAGCTTTTTGGCAGAGGCTTGATGAATTTCAAGAATGTCAGCGAGCCGGTCCAGGTATTCAGCATGGTCCGGGACAGAGAAAATGAGGATTGAGCGAGGTCAAGCCATCACTCGTAGTGAGACCACATACGAATCACCTTTACTACTTTGTCCTCTTCAATCACCTGGTAGACGAGTCTGTGCTGGATATTGATCCTGCGAGAATATGCGCCGCTCAAATCGCCCAGCAACTTCTCGTAAGGCGGTGGAGCCTCATAAGGATTCTTCTCAAGAAGCCTCAACAAATCCATTGCCTTTTCCTTCAATCCCGCGGCTGCGAGTTGCTTGGCATCCTTTCGAGCCTGGCGGGTGTAGACGAGTTCCCACTTCACCAGTCAAGTTCCGCGGCGCAATTTTCGACAGGGGTCTTGAGCCCGTCAATAATAGATTCCCTCATGCCTGGAATCGAAAGCAAATACAGCGTTTCCTGGATGGACCGCCAGTCTTCCTCGCTTACCAGCACGGCGTTGCTTCTCTTGCCAGTGATGAAAACCGGTTCGTGAGACGACGCGGTTTCGTCAATCAATCGGTACAGCCGGGATCGGGCCTCACTTGCTTTGATGACGGTCATAGTCGGCTCCTTCCTCAACAAACAACGTACGCCTTTGCGTACGATTTGTCAAGTTATGCTTTCCGACGCAATGTTGGTATCAGCGACGCCTATTGCCCAGTTCCGACGCATACCGAAAGAAGGCCACGCCCGGCAAGGGTTCAGTCAGTGCCGGAGCTGGAGGTTCGCCTTTCACGTAGTAATTCATGAAGGTGAGGCTGTATGCGATGATTGCCCTACGGGCTTTTCTTCGGCCGATATCGGCCCAGGCAAAATGTCCCATTCTGTCGAACTCCACATAGTATTTCGGTTCCGGCGATTGATCGTAGGCGCCCCTGGATTTGTGCAGCGCTGGTGTGACACCGAAATCCCACGTGCCGCCCTGATACATCACCGGTGCGGATAGGCCGGCCAGCGTGCCGTGCAGCAGGAACGGCTGGGTATAGGGCGAAAGTGCAAGCACGGCCTTTACGTTGCTCAGCTTCCATCCTGGCCAGGCTCCGCCTAATCCCAGGACCGTATACCCGCCCAGGGAATGCCCCGCGAGACCCAACCGGCTCCAGTCCACTCGTTCACGAAACCGATCGTCCGCTCGAATGGCGTCGATCAGACGCCGTATGTCATCCGCGCGGTCACGGAAGCTTGCCTGATTCCAATTCTGCGGCTTCTGGAATGGCGCATCGGGTCTGTCGAGCCACTTGGCTTTACCGCCATGACAGGAGGCATCACGATGATTCGGAGCAAATACGATGTACCCAGCCGATGCAAAAGCTTCCATGAGAAAGCGCGATTGCGTGGCACAACCATGAAAACCATGAGAAAAGATGATCACCGGCTGTTTAACGGCCTTGTCCGCCTCCTGCCACCACACGGTCACATCCATGCCCGCGAGCGTGATCGATTGTTCCGCGGCTTGGGCTGTGGCAAGGCCCGATGTCAAAAGCAGGATGAGCAGCAGGAGTAATCCCAAGAGATGTTTCACTGCCAGCCGCTTGGAATTAAGAAAGTATGAAAACATAAGACTCTGCCTGAAAAAAGAGATCCATCTCGCTGATATAGTCTAGCTGTCCTACGCCCTTGGCGCACCGCTTCAATACCAGCCGAGAATGAATTTCACGCTACCCCGACTCCTTATCCCAGCCTATGGCAACCTACTGTCATCTGAGGTGGAAGATCGGAGCGCCAGTGGACTGGGATTTAGGCATGGTGCCCTCGATTTCCAAGAAAGCGACATAGTAGAAAAGTTGTCCGCAGGGCTCGGCGCAGCTTTCATCGAACTGCCGTGTCTCATTCAAGAGATTGCAGGAAATTCTCAACAAAGTGAGAATTCACCTGGATTAGCATGTTGCCGACTTCACGGCACCTTGTGAGTGCTTCATCTAATAGCTTACTATCATGCCTGTTGTACCTGAGGCTATCTACCACCTTTTCTTCCGAGGCTGGAGACTCGATCCACACGCGGCTTTCTTCAACTGAAGGGTGTACGAACCTTGATAATGCTCTATACAGATCTCCTATTTGCTTCCTCTCCGGCAGGCCTCCGATTTTCTCGAATAGACGACCGCCCATGAAACCGCCCATCTGTCCCAATGCCTTGTACACTTCTAGTTTACAAGACAGGGGTGCATCAATATGATTCAGATCGATATAGCAGCCCTGGGCAACACCGTCCAGCATGAATCTTAACTCTCTAAATACCGAGTGATAGGAACCACAGACCAAAGAGACCTTAATCCAGTTGAATATGCGAAAAGCCTCTACCAATCTAATAGCGATCAGCAAATCGTTTCTTCTTGCGAAGACTCGTTCATCTATCGTCCTTATGTGGTTCCTTATATTGGTTAGAATGTCATCTATATCAGTGAATAGAGCAGGAGCATTTCTGAGTGTCTCTTCGATGACATCATCGTAGTGCTCGGCCCCGAGGTCGATCAGAGTTCTCATAGCCGTCTTGTCTTTCCCGTCATTTACAGGTATACGGCGGTCCGCTCTCACTGTGTGGGATGATTTCAGTGAGTGTCAATAACCTCACGTGAATTCTGCAAGAATTCTGGGTACAACCGTCTTGGCGTATTCCGAAGAGCTTTGAGCTATATAGTCATGAATCGCCCAGAGCGGTTCCAGCGCGTTGTCAGTCCATTCGACCTTCACTTGTTGAGCCCGAACTTTGCACGGCCCCCTTCAACACTGGTAGCTCGGCCGACTTTACTGTCGGCAAGACCTTTCTCTATAGACTGACGCACATAAATCTCATGCATCAGATCGTGCCAGGTAGAGTCGTCCGGCAGTTGATCCACTAAACGGCGGGCCTCTTCTTTTATGCTGGTGGTTTCCATTACCACTCCTTTTAGCAATTACCGGAATCGGTTGCCATATTAGAATACTTTGAATGGCCCTGCAATTCTTCCAATCAACGGCACGGGGTCGGGATGACTTTGCCTGCGAACCTGAAGTATTGGGCTCGGGCAAACATCATGGTTGACCAAGCAACCCGAGCGGTATTATTCTCAGAAATCCGAAACGATCTGCTTTTCACGCAGTATGGAGGTATCGATCATGCAGAATAGCCCGAACCGCACACTCGTGCTCACATTTCTTTTCCTGACGATGGCGCTCGCGTGCGCTTTTTCCGATGCCCGCGGAGACGAGACGGCACTTCCTCGACCTTCCCTGGATGGGACCGTGTCCGTGGAAAAAGCCCTGACCACTCGCACCACAGCCAGAAGCTACACGTCGGCTCCGCTCACCCTCGCTCAAGTCGCTCAGATCCTGTGGGCCGGTAACGGCAACATCCCCACAGACGCAGTTTCCGCGGCCACCAAAAAAGTGATCCCATCCGCGCGGAAGACGTATCCCATCGAGCTTTACCTCGTCTGCGGCGAAGGAACAGTGGAGAAGCTCGCGGCCGGAGTGTACCACTACGACGCGGATAAGCACGCACTGCAAAGCATCGCGGACGGCGATCAGCGCAAGCCCATGTCCGCAGCGTGCAAGGCGCAGTCGTGGATAGCGCAGGCGCCCGTATCGGTAATTGTCGGCGCAGTGTTGAAGCGCGCGGAAGCCACGTCCGGTTCTGAGCGTGGGATCAATTTCGGGGTGATGGAAGCCGGTAATGCCGATCAGAACATCCTACTCCAGGCGCGAGCCCTCGGGTTTGAGACCAATACCGTCGGGGGAATCCGAGACGCGGACCTTTCCAAGGCCCTCAAACTCCCGGAAGATGTGCAGCCCGTTGTTCTGGTGACGGTAGGGAAGAAGTCATAGTCGTGACGCGGCCCCTCAGCCTCTTGCGGGAGAGTAACCTGCTCAATCGGCACGCCCTTGATTCCGGCAGGGCTGCTCCGGGTAACCTTCGGTCTCAGGGGGTACATGTTGTCATTGCGAGAGCGGCGAAGCAATCTCGGTTGTCTCCCGCGGTTCATGGGACCGAGATTGCTTTCCCTCGGAACGCGGGATTTCACTCCTCGCAATGACAGCTATGTAAGACGCCCCGCGTAGGTGAATGATCACGTGGGGTTTCGCATAAAGTTGCTTGACAAATAAAGACTCTTGGCATATTTTATTAGTTGAACCTTAACTTGTGTTTCTCCAGTCGACCTCTTTTCAGGACCACGGGCGTTATGCAAGGCTTAAGATCTTAGGACATAGGCGCCCGTGCCGAGGATTATCCCACCGTAACTCCAGTCGGTTTCATCCCCGTTACAAAAAGCCCTTGTTCGGAACCTCAAACGCACTCTCGCAAAATGTGTCTGTGCTTTTTCCAAGGAGTTAGAAGAAATGAGTATTAAAATTTATGTCGGAAACCTGTCTTTCAATACCAACGAGGACGAACTCAAGGGTCTCTTTGAAAGTTATGGAGCAGTGGATTCCGCCAAGATCATCACCGACCAGTTCACGGGCCGATCTCGAGGGTTCGGATTCATCGAAATGGAAAACCGTGAGGAAGGCCTTAAGGCGATCCAGGAATTGGATTCCAAGGAACTCGGAGGCCGTGCCCTGAAGGTCAATGAAGCCCGCCCCAAGACAGTTCCGGCGGCGGCGGTGCAAGGCGAGACGGGGGCGGCGGTGGAAGATCCCGCTGGTAAGTAACTCGCTGGCTGTAACGCCATTATGAAGAATGGGCAAGGGTTTGCGCATGCGAACTCTTGCCTGTCCGTCCGCGAGCTTCGGTGTCTGGGAGGAGGAACCCTTGGGCACAGCCCAAAGGAGTTTATATTTATGCCGGGTGTTGTTGTCAGAGAAGACGAACCGTTTGAAAGCGCAATAAGACGATTCAAAAAGCAATTGCAGCGATCGGGAGTCCTCGGAGAGGCCAAACGGAGGCGCGCATATGACAAGCCTAGTGTCAAGAAGAAGAAAAAATCCATTCTGGCACGCAAGAGACTTCTCAAGAAATTGAGAAGAATGCGCAGGTATGGGTAATTGGGCCAAAATTCCTGATCTATTCATTTTACGTTGATGCGGGACTTGTGGACCCATTGGGTGGTCTCCTGAAAGGAAATCCGCATCCTGTGTTGACGGAGACTAGACACTCATGTATGTTAAATAGTTGTGTATGCTCAAATATTGAATGGGGCTTCTGAAACCGGAAAAGGCGAGTCAGGCCTAGGAAGAATCATGATACCCACCGAAGTTAAGATTGACGGGGGCCAGCTAACCAAACGGCTTGTTAAGGACGTTCATGCCGATTTAACGGCGGCACTCAGGGGAGCGAGCCTATGGGACAGTCTCGATTATTTCGACATCTCCATTGCAATGAAGAAAAGACAAGATGGGCCGTTTCCTAGTTTCGAGTGGCTTTCGTGCTCTCCTGTTACCAGTGACGGGCATCATTATATCTATATCGGGACGGTCTCCAAAGGCAGACACAATTTGGTTTTCGTAGGTAAGACTTCCAAAGGATTTCAGGCCGCATGTGAAGTGGCTAACATGTGTGCCCACGAATTGAGAGCCTAGTTTAAGTTTAAAACGATTCTTCGCGAAATTTAGACTTCTTTGTCTTCTGCTTGCCCCCCTTTCCTAATTCCTCTGTCAGAAAAATCACAAAGTTTTGATCCTGCAAGCGTGTACGATTGTTGGTGAACGGGCTCCTGAAGGAATGCGCTGGGCCTGCCGAACCTCTATTCTTCTCATGGGCCAGAGGGCGCATCTGAAGTGATTTTGTTTGAACCTTTTCTCGTCGGCGAAAGACAAGCTGAATATACGGTCAGCTTGAGAGAAGCGGCTGTTTCCGGATGACATTGAGTATCGGCGGTGATGTAATTTAATCTCGTTGACACGCTTGAGGTCCTCATGATATGCGTCCAATCGCCTCTTCAGGAGATCCCAATGAAAAATACCGGCCCTATTCGGGTGCCTCCGACCGCAAGTGCGGTGGCTCGCAATTTACTCAAGTTCGCGCATTTTCCCTCTCTGAGTCAGGCGATTCTATGTGAACAGTGGTCCGGACCGACTGCTTTGAGGATTCTGGACATCGGTTGCGGTCCGGGTAATCTTGCTTTTTTTTGCGAAGACCACGCGGAATGCAGACTATTCGGGGTGGATCTGTGGCCTAATCAGCTCCGGCAGGCCGCCGAAAAAGACGTTTATGAAGTGCTTTTCCAGGTCAATCTTGTTGACGGGCTTCCGTTTATTGGCGAATCTTTTGATGTAATAGTGTGCAATGAAGTTCTGATGTATTTGCCCGAGGCGACTGAAATTCTAACGGAGCTTTCTCGGGTTTTAGCCCCGGAAGGCAAATTGTTCGTGTACAATCCCATTAACTGGCTTCCCAGGCTGCATTCGGTGATAAAGAAACTCACGAGAAAAATTTATCAAGAAAGAAGAACTATAGCTCTGGACGTTCAGTCCGATTGGAAAGGCTCTGAAAGAGCTTGCAGGATTACCTACTATTCATTCAAATCGTTGATTGAGCAGATCCGCTTGGCTAACTTTCACGTGGCTGAAATTACTGGCTTTCGCCTTTTCCGGAACAGACTTCGCTTGATGACCCGTCTTGAGCATTATGGCTGGTACCGGAATTTGGTTCTGTTTCTCACCGAACGTTACCCTCATTTGGCCTCCGATCTCTTTGTCGTGGCGCGCAAGAAAGCGGTCCCAGAGACGAAGCCCCTTTCTTTGGACGAGGCTGCCGCCTGACGCTTTAACCCTTTCTTCTGCTACGGTTTACAACCGGCTCCTGGAGAGACAAGAAGAGAATTTCAGGCGAATGATTTCGTGGAATTCACGGTTCTAGCAATTCTCGAAACCAACATCCGATTGTGCACGCGCGTCATTTCTGCGCAGGCTGGAGTCCCATCCCGCGCTCGCGGGATCGCCGGGACGGCTCGAACCTGCCACGCGGAAAGAACGAGAAAAATACCATAAGTAGAGAGGAAGAGACTGAACAAAAAGCCATCAAACATCTGCATTTGGCTTTAAGTATCCAACCCGTGTTGCCCACCCGGTCTTCATTCCGGGTCACCTTTCCCGCTGATTATGATAAAGTCCAGTGGCAGCTTCTTCATGACATCCTCCATGGTTGCATCCGGAAATTTCTCATTGTATTGCATTTTGCCACGGTCGTAAGTCTGGATGCTGATCCCCTTGCTCCCTTTTATGATAATTACTTTGTAGAGCCGAGTCTTGTAACCCTGGGGTATCGTAATAAAATATTCTGTTTTTGATTTGGTCAACCTGGGTCTTATGCCGTTTGCCTTTGCCTCTTCCGCTCGCTTCAATATTGCATCGAACAGGTCATTGATTGCCGTCACTGCTTTTTTCTCCGCAATTTTTCTGAGAGAGTTCCTGGCTGCAAATAGTCACAGTCTTCGTGTCCGGAACACTTTGTCGCAGCACAAGCATCAAAGCAATGGGCATCATAACATGGGACAAAAAAGTAGGCAAAAATGGGGCATGCTTCTTGCCTGATGTGGCTACAACAGAGCGCCCTTCCCCGCATGGGGCCGAGCGCCGAATTCACCTGCCTCAAGACTTGCCCCTCCCGACAATGTACAGGGCAATACACGGCACAATGTTGAAAAGGACAATGGCAATCTTATAAAACAGTATTCCCGCAAAGTTAATGGCGTCAAACTGCTCAACGGAAATATGAAACCATGCGCCGGCAACCTGATGCATCCAATCTTGCGCTAGTATGAAGGTACAGACACCACCACAGCAGCAGTCCATAATTGATTATTGCACACCACAAAAGAGCCTTACGGACCATCCGGATATTCATTAGTTATCCCCAATCTGCAATTGATTTATGCAAGTCAGCATGATTAGTTAAACTTGCAACGGGCAAAAAGATTCACCGCAGAGTCCGCCCGGAACCGAAACTGCTCGAACAGCGGCACTTTAGCCAAGAAGCTGATCGGGACAGAGTAGTCTTCACTGTTTACCTGAGAGCATGAAGACACAATAGAATCCTCTGCGTTCTCCGCGGTGAACGATCACTTTGTCTCATTCAAAACGCACTTGATGTCTACGACGGGGGTCTTGTCCACGGCCTCCAGAGACTCCACCAGGAGCCGGTTCGGCGGCTCAACCTTCACAATGGTAGCCCTGTGAAGGCCAATCGGGTTCGGACGGTCAGCCGACCGGGTCTTGAAGACCCCTGTAATTGGATTGCGCACGTCTCCTTTAGGGTGGACGCGTAAGACGGAACGGTCTGCCAGATGCATCCAGGTCAGGATGAGGATCTCGGAGCCAGGTGCCAGTCCGTCGAGAGCCGCGGCATACTCGGGTTCCACTTCGATCCACGCTTCGGGCGCACCTTCATTTCCTTGGTGCGGGCATTGGCTGCGGTCGGTTAGTGCAGATCTCACCACACCGATAGGGTGCACAGCGAATTCCATGTTTTTCTCCTTCCCGGTCTAGGACCGTGGGCGGCGCACCCGAACAGTGCACGGCTATTTGTCATGCGAACCGTCGCATCCTTGTGAGCGGACTGCAGGATTCAACGCTGTGGGCAAATCTCCCGAGCTACGAATCGAGTAGCCTGGACGCACTCCGGAGATCCGCCCGTAACTGCGATCGGCAATACTACTCCTTCGACAGCGCATTGGCATGAGATCGGAACGGATCAATTGTATACCAGAATATGAAGGATCTTTCACTAAACTCAAAAGCTGATCTGCAAAACGAGGGCAGCAGCACCGCTGTTGCCTCATCGCCGGGCCTCGTGATATGGTTCGCCATTGTTGCGACCTTTGTGCGGTGAGTCCATATGAGTAAACCTTCAAGACCGAAAACCAAGCCCCTGCCGAAAGGAATCGTGATTATTTACGAAGACAGAGATATTCTTGTAGTGGATAAACCGGCGGGCCTTTTGACGATGGGAACAGATACAGAAAAATCACGAACAGCTTACTTCATTCTAACAGACTATGTCCGCAGAGGGCTGCGTAAAGTCCAAGAAGCGCATTTTCATCGTTCACCGACTGGATAGGGATACATCAGGTATACTCATCTTCGCGAAGAGCTGGGAGGCAAAGCTTCATCTGCAAGGCCAGTGGAAAGAAACGAAGAAGAAATATCTCGCCGTCGTTCATGGCAAGTGTGAGAGGTCTTCAGAGACCATCACCACATACCTGGTAGAGAGCAAAGCTCACCGTGTGTACTCCACACCCGATGCCGCAAAAGGAAAGCTGTCGCATACTGCCTACAAAGTGCTCAAACAGGCAAAAGACCTTGCTTTGTTGGAAGTTGATCTCCTGACTGGGAGGAAGCATCAGATACGCGTACATCTCGCGGATATTGGACACCCGGTGGTGGGTGACAAGAAGTATGGAAAAGGGAATCAAGGCCATAAACGTCTGGCACTTCATGCACTATCGATTTCCTTCCGACACCCCTCCAGCGGCGTGCAGATGACTTTTGAAACGAAAGTGCCGGAATATTTCAACAAACTGGTCGGTAGTTTGGACGAAGTGAATGCCCAAAGGGCAAACGCAACGGAAGCGTAAATGAACGGTCAACCCACAGGCGTTAAAATAACAAGCTTCTCCGAATTTGTGAGCCCTGGAGGGGCTCAATGATAGTAGCCCGGCAATTCATTGCCGGGTGACCGATGGGCGATGATTCAGTTCCTCGTTCCCGAGGGGCGCCCGAAGGATTCATCCTTCGGGCGCCCCTCGGGAACGAGGAAGACTCTCTTGGCCGTTCATTCCCGGCGATAAATCGCCGGGCTACTATCGAGATGTCCCTCCGGGACAGCAGCTTATTTTAATGCCTATGGCCCTCAACCCATATACGCGAATATTTTTGATTGGTGGGTGTCCCGACGCAACATGTCAATTTTCTTCCGGCATTATGCTCTATAGCAAACCCAGCCAACTCTGGCGATTTGTTACCCGAGATAGGGAGGCAGTATTTCTTTTGAGCAAGAAACCTATTGACAAGCCTACGCCATTGACGTACATTGAGAATACGAAGGTCTTCGTCGAAGTACCAGTCTTTGCAGAGGATGCGCGTAAGAACCTCTCTGAAAATGAACTCAGAGGCATTCAATCTGTATTGACAGTTAATCCAAAAGCGGGCACTTTGATTCCTGGATGTAAGGGGCTTTGGAAACTAAGATGGGGATGGAAGGGACGAGGCAAGAGCGGAGGAATCAGGATTATATATTATTGGGCGGCCAAACATGACCAAATTCTGCTGCTTTACCTCTTCCCAAAGAACGAGACCGAGGATTTGACGACGAAACAATATAAGATCTTAACGGACTATGTCAGAAGAGAATATAATGAATGAGCAAAGTTTCAATAGGTTAATGGAAGGAGTGAAGCAGGGAGTCGAGTACCTGAAGGGGCTCCGTAAACCCTCCCGCATACGCAATGTGACCGTTCGGATTCCCGACGTAAGAAATATTAGAGAAAAATTAAATGCAACTCAAGCTGAATTTGCTGAAATGTTAGGCATAAGCGTAAGGACGCTTCAGAATTGGGAACAGAAGCGCCGTGTGCCTGATGGACCTGCACGAATCCTGATAGAATTAGCAGCGACTTACCCAAATCAAGTTCGGAAAGCTTCTCGCAGAGTCGTGGAACAAGAAACAGAGGAGAAGAGAGCCGAGATGGGCCATTAGAATGAATCGGGTGCCGAGTTGAATATGGAAAAGAAACACCGACTCAAACCCTTGTCCCTCTACGGATTGGACTTAAAAGGAGCCCTGCACGTCATGCTTTCAGTCGATCCGAGGAAATTGAAGTTGCAGGAAGAGGAGACGGAAGAGCCTTCGAAAGAGGAGAGCAAGAAACCTAGCAGGAATAAGGAACAGTAGACAAATCGTGATAGATTTACCTAAATCGCCAACCTCACGAACACTTTATTACTTTCATATCGAGCACACCAGTCGCGAGAGTGGCAAAGAATCCAAGGATCATCGGGGCTGGATAAAAAACTCCAGAAAATACCCAGATATACAGACTCTCGGAGAATGGAGGCAAATCAAACAGACACTTGATTCGCTGCCTACCCCGAACAAAATGTACAATGATTCTCATGTGAAGAAATGGGCTAACGGTTCTCCAGAGATAATTCTTCCATGTCGGGTAGGGTTGTTTGAACTTCTTGATGTATTGGACAGGCGTAGGAGTTGCTATCCTAATCCTGACTATACAGTGGGTCTTGGTCCCAATGATATGATGCTAGTGGATTTGTCTAAAAAGGGTTGCTTTCTAGTTCGGTGCGAGAACGAAAAGCTCCATAGCGCTCAATCCGAACATCTAGATGATAAGTTGTACCAAGTGAGCATCATGTTTGATAGAAATGAGTTCATAGCAAAGGAAATTGACAAGTCATTAGAACCTGGGGAGATTGGAGTATTATTCCTGGGCACCCTTCATAATCTCGGAAATGAGATGGTAAAGAGGCTTCAAGCTCACGGTATTATTGTGGAAGAACTAAATGACTCCGAATATACAAAGTTATCACGGGAAGAATACTTAGAGAAAGACTGAGAACGAGCGACTTTCAGGGATATCTTGTGGGTTTGTCAAGAGAATAATTGCGTTTTTTTATTGGTGGGTGTCCCGCCACATCATGCTAATTCTCTTTAGGCTTGGCTTTCTGCGCGGCCTTCCGGGCCTGAGAATTCGATTCCGCTTATCTTCCCGCTTTCCCAGGAAGCTAAAGTTCTTTTTACTTCCAGCCCCATTTTTGGAAGACCTTGTGAGCTTGGTCACTTCTCAGGAAATCAATAAATTCTCGAGCCAACTTCTTGTTCTTAGATGTTTTTATCATGGCGACGGGGGTGATTCGCAAGACTCTTTTTTTCTCCGAGATCTGAACCAGGTCTGTCTCATCTTTCAGGGCATAGTGCCACGATTCATACGTAATCCAGGCATCGAGTTCCGGCATCGTCTTCCAGATGCGTGCGGCCTCCGCGCCTGTCAGCAAGGGTTTCACAATGTTATATTGGATTCCGGGGATGTGGCCGTAGATCTCCTCCATCTTTTCTTGACTGACAACGACAATCTTGGTGCCCTGTTTGGTCAAATCGATAAGCGCACCAATTCCTTTAGGGTTGCCTTTTCTAACGATAATTGCTGCAGATCGGCGTACAGTCCGGTGATTGATGCTTCATCCACTATCCCCGGATATGCTTGCATGAAGTCATTCAGCATAAATTCGGCACCTTCATAGATCAAGTCACCGTCCTGTTTCGCCTGTTCGATCCATTGCGGCGGCGTGCCCGCGGTAATGCTTACGGCAACCCCTATCTTCTTCGAAAACACGTCCGCGCACTGTCTCATAGGACCCAGGGGACCTCCCGGGCCGTAGACGTGTAAGGTCTCCACAGATCTCTTCTCCTCTCTGCCCGGATCTGGAGGGCCGGCCTGTCCGATGGTCACATCCAGGAAAGAAAGTGCGATGAGACTGATGGCTGTTAGTACCCATAATCCTTTCATCTTTGCTCTCCTGAAACGAACGTGCTCGGAGTCGCGGACATGGCGTTCGAGCATGACGCCTCCGCAGAGCCCTATCAACAAACTAGCCGGGCACTATGACCGTCCAAACGGCCCCGGTCTGTTACAAGAACGATACTGTCTCACGACTCCCGCGGATCTCGAAATCGTGCCACGATTGAGGCCAGCCGGTATTTTGTTGCCCTCACCCCAACCCTCTCCCATAGGGCGAGGGAGCAACTTGTAGCGGTTTCACCATTCCCTCTCCTTTTGGGAGAGGGACACAGGGTGAGGGTATTCGTGCTACGATGTCAACCATTCAACGAGTTTTGAGACAGTCTGAAACATCTCGTCCACCATTCGTTGTTCGCGTCACTTGCTGTCCAGGATTTTGTTCCACGTGTCCAGAGAGATCTTCGCTTTTGCGAACAATTCGGTGGTGTCTTCCTCGATCAATATGGCTTCAATTACGTCATTCTGTTGAATGCTGTTGACGACCTTCTGATCTTCTGCACCTATCACTTCACCAAAGACAGTATGTTTTCCATCCAGCCAGGGCGTCGGAACATGGGTGATGAAAAACTGGCTCCCGTTAGTGCCGGGGCCGGAGTTGGCCATAGACAATATCCCCGGCTTGTCGTGTTTCAATTGGGGGACAAACTCATCCTGAAACTGGTACCCCGGACCACCAGTGCCAGTTCCGCGGGGACAGCCTCCCTGAACCATGAACTCCTTGATCACCCTGTGGAATTTTAGTCCATTGTAAAACCCTCTTTTGGCAAGGTTCGCAAAATTAGCCACCGTGATCGGAGCAAGATCGGCAAAAAGGTTTAAAGCTATATCACCCTTGTTGGTCTTGATCGTAGCCTTCATTTCAAATGTCCTCCTGCAAAGTTTTCGTTCTTCACCAGGCCGTATTGCACGTAATCGGCGCGGCGACATCCGCAATATAGAGTCCGACAACTCAGTCTGCAACTAGCGCCAAGAAAGTTTCTACCGAAACTTACGTGTTCCTCAGCTATTGCAGCCGAGTACAGGAATATTTTGAAGTGACTTAACACTGTGTCCGGACCACAGACGGTTGTTCCTGAAACTCCCGGAAGGGGCCATTCTTACTGTGTGCCACTATAGACACCTGCAACCGCTTAGGTTGGATTTCCGGCCGGTCAAATCATTATGCTGCCGCTTGACCGGTCTGCTCTTGCACTGGCCTGTCGCCCAAGCTCAAATGTCCGTATGAGCCCGCAGGAGTTTGACATGAACTCCTGATCACTCCACCCCCATATCGGCAGACAAAGGAGGCAGCCTACAATGAACGCTTTAACCCTGGTTATCATTTCGCTGTGTGTCTTTGCCATCGCATACAGGTTCTACGGCCTGTTCATAGCCAATAAGGTGCTAGGCCTCAAGTCGGAACGGCTTACACCGTCTGTAAAGATGGCTGATGGCGTCGATTATGTGAAGACCAATAAATTCGTGCTATTCGGTCACCATTTTGCCGCGATTGCAGCAGCAGGCCCGCTTTTGGGACCGGTTTTAGCAGCTCAGTTCGGCTATCTTCCCGGGTGCCCTGTGGATCATAATCGGCTGCGTGCTCGCCGGTGCAGTGCACGATATGATCGTGCTGTTCGCCTCGGTCCGGCACAAGGGGCATTCTCTAGCGAAAATCGCGGAAGCTGAAATAGGGACAGGCATCGGCGCGGTCGCTGCGGTTGCGATACTGTTTATTCTCATTCTTACGCTCGCAGGGCTTTCCATTGCTGTGGTCAATGCGATGTTCTCCAGTCCGTGGGGGACATTTACGGTGTTTGCTACAATGCCCATAGCTCTTCTCATGGGGGTGTACCTGCATGTGTGGCGTGAAGGCGACGTGAAAGGCGCCAGCGTGATTGGCGTGGTATTGCTTTTCGCAGCCGTATTGGCAGGTCCCTATGTTGTGGCGAGCCCAACGCTTTCCTCCATATTCACTCTTTCAAAGAATCAGATTGCACTCATTATTCCCGCTTACGGCTTTCTGGCTTCAGTGTTGCCTGTATGGCTGCTTCTATGTCCGAGAGATTATCTGTCCACTTACCTGAAAATCGGAACCATAGCTATGCTGGCAACAGGCATAGTCTTCGTCAGGCCCGATTTCCTCATGGAACCGGTCACCAAATACGTCTCCGGCGGCGGGCCGATAATCCCCGGGGCGGTATTCCCGTTCGTCTTCATCACCATAGCGTGTGGGGCTTTGTCCGGTTTTCATGCAATAATCGGAAGCGGAACCACCCCGAAAATGATCGGAAACGAGCGTGACGTGCTTTTTATAGGCTATGGGGCCATGCTCACGGAAGGGTTTGTCGCCATAATGGCTCTGATAGCCGCTTGCGTCCTGGTACCGGCCGACTATTTTGCAATCAATACGGTCCCGGCGGTTTTTGAGAAGCTGGGGATGGTTACCGTCAATATCGGGACTCTTTCGGAGGCTGTAGGCGAAACCGTCCAGGGCAGGCCCGGCGGTGCTGTATCGTTGGCTGTGGGAATGGCTTACATCTTTTCTTCCGTGCCTTTCATGAAGGGCTTGATGGCATATTGGTATCACTTTGCCATCATGTTTGAGGCCGTGTTCATTCTGACAGCCGTTGACACAGGCACCAGGGTGGGAAGATTCTTCCTCCAGGAAATGATGGGCCGCGTAATACCTAAGTTCGAGGAAAAAAGGTGGTGGCCGGGCATCATTATTACGAGCGCTCTTTTCACCGGAGCTTGGGGGTACCTGGTTTATACTGGAGACATCACCACCATTTGGCCACTTTTCGGAATGAGTAATCAGCTACTCGCAGCGAGCGGTCTGATTATCGGAACGACCATGATACTCAGGATGAATAAGGCGAAATATGCCTGGATTACCGCTGTGCCCGGGATCTTCATGGTTTTTGTGACCATGATTGCCGGGTACGAGAGTATAGTCGGGAACTATCTACCCAAGCAGCTATATTTGTTGGCGGTCATGGCTATCATAGTTATGGTCCTCATGGCCATAGTCATCGTAGGCGCTATCAGGAAATGGGATGAATTGCTCCGGATCGAGACCCCGGTGACAGACGACTACGGGGAAAAAGTTCTGGCAGTTGTAGAGGAGTAAGTGAACTAGGGCGCATCGAAGATGGCCTTTAAATGAAGTAGGGGCACGGTATGCCGTGCCCCTACCGCGGCAGCCGGCCGCCGGACAAAGTGTCAATTTCGACACACGTCATAACTAGAACTGAAGACAAAGACTCAATTTTGATCCTCGTTTCCAGGCTCTGCCTGTGAATGCGTAGCTGGAGGCTCTGCTTCCAAACCGGAATCCGGGCTCGCAGGTCCCGCGACCGTTCGCAAACCCAGGCATTATCGGACGGAGCCCGGAAGAGTCGGCCACCCGGCAGAGACGGGTAACCAGGAGGAAGCCGACATCTCCCCGCAGAAGCAGCATGTGCTATAATTAGATATGGGTGTTCTGTTTTCACTACTGCAAACTATGGCGGTCTTCCTGGTAGTAGCCTACATCTACAGCAAATCGCCGTGGTTCAGGCCGCTCACCAATGAGAATCTCAGCACACGCGACAAGGTTTATCTGTATTTCTTTTTTTCAGCCATATCCATGATGGGGACGTACCTGGGCCTGCCGGTGAACGATGCGCTTGCCAACACGAGAGCCATCGGCCCTGTGCTGGCCGGTATCATCGGGGGGCCAATCCTGGGAACCAGCGTGGGATTCACGGGCGGGCTTCACCGGTACTTCTTCGGCGGTTTCACCGCGTTCTCCTGTGGCCTGTCAACCACCACAGAAGGGCTTATTGGGGGCCTTGTGCACCTGTATCTGTTTCGGCAAAACAGATTGGATCAAACATTTCGTCCGATGGTCGCTTTTTTTACCACGGTGTTCGCGGAATCGGTTCAGATGGCTATCATTCTCGCAGTCTCGCGCCCGTTTGCGGACGCACTCGCGCTCGTAAAGATTATCGCCATTCCGATGATCGTGACCAGCTCCGCAGGTGCGGCCCTCTTCATGAGCATCATCAGGGATCAGAGAAACACCTACGACAAAGCTGCGGCCACCTTTTCAGCTAAAGCCTTTGAAATCGCGGAGCGAACCTTGAGTATTCTCGGCAAAGGATTTAATCGCGAAACCGCTCTGGACATGGCGAATATTATTCATGAGGAAACCGGGGTTGCTGCCGTAGCAATTACCGATGCTGAACAAGTGTTGGCCTTCGTGGGCGAAGGTTCCGACCACCACCGACCTGACACTCCTATCTCTTCGCCGCTAACGTGGCAATCGATCAGTGAGAATAAGGTCATCTTCGCCGATGGCATTCGGGACCAGTACAACTGCTCGCTCTCTGAGAAATGTCAACTCAACTCTGTGCTCATAGTGCCCCTGACCATAGACAACGACGTGATCGGCGCCATAAAACTTTACGAATCCAAGACCAAACGATTTCTCAATATGAACAAATCGCTCGGCGAGGGAATTGCACGATTGCTTTCGAATCAGCTTCTCCTTTCACGCTACGAAGAACAGAAGAACTTGCTCGTGATGGCTGAGCTGAAGCTTGTCCAGGCTCAAGTGAACCCGCATTTCCTGTTCAACTCCTTGAACACAATCATATCGATCGTCCGAAAAGATGCCGACAGGGCTAAAGACTTGCTGATTCATCTCTCGAACTTCTTCCGGAAGAATCTTAGTCGAACCAACGAATTGTCAACCTTGGAAGAAGAACTGGCTCGCGTGAACTCCTATTTGGAGATCGAGAAAGCCCGTTTCGAGGACCGACTGAGAGTGGAAATTGACACCGAACCCAGCCTCCTGAACCTGCTCGTCCCCACCTTCACTCTGCAACCGCTCGTAGAAAACGCCATAAAGCACGGGATTTCTAACATGTTGGGGCAAGGCATCGCTAAGATAAGTGCTTACCGCCAGGATGGCTTCGCTATTATCGAAATCGAAGATAACGCCGGCACCTTTAACGAAAAAAAAGCTGATCACGGCCTGGGAATAGAAATCGTCGATAAGAGGATCAGGTTTCTTATGGGGAGCGGTTCCGAGACCTCGGTAACGTGTGTGCCGAACGAGATGACCCGGGTTACCATACGGATGCCCCTGGAGGCGTCCCGCATATGATGCGTGCGCTGATTGTCGATGATGAAGTTCATGCTCGCGAAGAACTGCAAGTGTTACTGGAAGAGACGAGAGAATTTCATATCGTGGGCAATTGCGCCAACGCCTTCGAGGCCCTTAAGGCCATTAAGCGCGAGCGGCCGGAAGTTTTGTTCCTCGATATTCAGATGCCGATCCTTAGCGGCTTCGAACTCCTCAGTATGATCGACGAAGAGGTCATGCCCATCGTCGTTTTCGTGACCGCGTATGATGAATATGCTGTAAAAGCGTTTGAAGAGAATGCCCTTGACTATCTCCTCAAGCCCCTGGAAAAGCAGAGGCTAGCCAAGACCGTCCATAAACTCAAAAGGATGCTCGGCGAAGGTACCAGGCCCGCCTACGAGGGGCCGGAAATCAAAAGGATCCCTTGCGTTTCTTCAAATCGGATCAAGTTAATCGACACCTCGGATGTAGAGTACGTAAGATCAGACATTGCCGGTGTATACGTGGTTTGCTCCTATGGAGAATTCTATACCGAACTAACTCTGAAGGTCCTGGAAGTTCGCACAAACCTGCTTCGTTGCCACAAGCAGTACCTTGCCAACATTGATCGCGTGGACGAGATTATCCTTCATGAAAACCTTCTTGCCGACATGCAGATGAAATCCGGCCGTAGTATCCCGGTCAGCCGCAGGTATCTTAAGAAGATCAAGACACAATTAGGATTGTAAGGCGCATTGCCGTACGCCCAAATAGTGGGCAGACACACGGGTCTGCCCCTACCGAGGGATATCTTGTCCGCGAATTATCTAACATCTACAGTTGCCGGCACAGCGAAGCAATCTAACTGGGTCGCGAAGCAAGCGCAGTAGATTGCTTCGTCGCTTTGCTTCTCGCAATTGTAAATGGCACTGACCCGCGTGTCGGCCAACTCAGAGATTGGCCAGTTGTTTCAGGACAAAACACTAGAATCGCTACATGTCGCTTGCCGGCTTTTGTCCGATTTGCTTGCCCTACCCTCGCCAAAAAACCGACCGCAACGTGTGCTTCGTGTCCTGCGGATCTGATCCCCACGCTATCATTGTTTATGGGAATCGGCATAAATTACGATATAGGCGTCGCTGTCTTTTCGCTAAATTTATGTTGACGAGGAGAGAAGCAGGGGCCTAAAATGACGGTGACTGACCGGTCGGTCGGCGAGGAGTCTCATATGCCCAAGGCTACCTTCTCCAAAATCTCCGAAGAGAAACGGGATAGGGTCCTGGAAGAGGCGGCACGCCTTTTCGCGGAGAGAGGATTCTCTCAAAGTGATATGGCCGAAGTCGCGGCAAGAGCCGGAGTATCCAAGGGTTCACTCTACGACTATTTCGAGAGCAAGGAAGACCTTTACGTTTCTGTTTGCCGACATGCGCTGAGACGGTCACGAGAGGCGGTGTACGGCGGCATCAAGTCTGACTGGGACATTTTTCGCCAGGTGGACCACATCTTTCGCCAGGGAGCCGCATTTTCTTTTGCACACCCGGAATATATCCAGATGTACCTTCAGATCACCTCCCCGGGTATGGAAGTGTTCGCGAATGCGCTCACTCGCGAAGTGGAAGGGTACACCGCGCACCACCTCAAGTCCCTGATCCGCGAAGGCATTGAAAGCGGGATCGTTCGAGCTGACATCAACGTCAACCTTACTGCCTTTCTGATCAACACGCTCTACATCGTCTTCCTGGCTTCGTTGGTATCTCGCCACTACGAGATCCGAATGAAAGAATACCTGGAAATTCCCGGCCCTATTAATAAGCGAGCAGCAAAGAGTGAATTGGAGAAGCTTGTCTTATTAATTGAAGGATTTCTTCGGCCCGAACACGCTCATGCGAGTTCGAAACAATGAGTGAACGATGCGGTTTCTAAAACGGAGGTGGCAATGGCAACCACGACTGGTGGAAGCATAATTGCGCAAATTCTGCAAGAAGAAGGTGTCGAAAAGATTTTCGGCATCATTGACGGCACGTATCTTAGGTTCCTGAAGAGCTGGGTCGATCTGGGCATGGAGGTGATCACGCCTCGCCATGAAGCTATTGCAGCGCACATGGCCGGTGCTTACGCCCGACTGACCGGCAGATTGGGCGTTTGCATCGCGAGCAATGGACCGGGAGTGGCAAATATGCTCGGCGGGGTTGCGGTGGAAAACGCCGAGGGGAATCGGGTCCTTCTGATAACCAGTTCCAGGAGGATTGGGATCAGCTACCCTGATCGTGGCGGCGCTTATCAATATTTTGATCAGGTCGGCGTTATCGAGGCCATGTGTAAATGGTCGTGCTGTGCGCCCACAGCCGATAGGATACCGGAGCTTCTTCGCAAGGCGCTGCGCAAGTGCTTCGAGAACAGGCCTGGAGTGGTGCACATCGATGTGCCGGAGAGCGTGATCAATGGAGCAACGAAGCCGGTACCAATACTGAAGCCACACCAGTATCGCAGAGTGGAACCTATTCATCCCACTCCGGATCAAGTAGACAAGGTCACCGCCATGCTTGCAGACGCGCGACTCCCGCTGATTCATGCGGGCAGCGGTGTGATCCACGCTCAGGCATTCCGTGAGTTGGAGGAACTGGCCACACTGCTGCACTCCCCTGTCACGACGTCATGGAGTGCTCGTGGGGTCCTGCCCGAAACTTCCGATCTCGCCTGGCCCATGATTCACGTCAAACAGGTGAACCAGATCAGAAACCGGGCCGACGTTGTGCTCTGCCTGGGATCGGAGGTGGGAGAGACAGACTGGTGGGGCAAGGCCCCATACTGGGCCCAGCCGGTGGATCAGCAGTGGATACAAGTGGATATCGACGAAGAGGTGCTCGGGCGGACCAGACCGGTCGATTTAGCTATTTTAGCTGATGTCGGTGTTTTCATGCGCCGGCTTATTGAAAAGCTCCAGAGTGCAAAAGATCGCATCCCCCTGGAGAAAAGGCGCTCGGAGACAGCAAGACTTCGAGAAGGGATCGACAAGGACCGAGCGAAACTGGACGAGAAGCTCTCTGACCAATCATCTCCCATGGTCACGGCCCACGTGGCATCCGTATGCCGGCAGGTCTTTGATGACAATACGGTGGTGATTTTCGACGGTGGAAATACAGCGGTGTGGGGCAACTTCTATTATCAGTTACGAGAGCCGAACACCCAGATAACTACCGCCCATTTCGGGCATTTGGGGGCCGGAGTAGGCCAGGCCCTGGGGGCAGCGGTCGCACTGCCCGGCAGGCAGGTGATCTGCATTACGGGAGACGGCGCGATGGGATTCAACCTCCAGGAGATAGAGACCGCAGTACGAAACAATCTGAAGGTGATCTACCTGGTTTGCTGCGATAAACAGTGGGGCATGGTGAAGATGAACATGAGTTTTGCGCTGAAGCCTCTCAAGACGATGTTTATGAAATCCCTGAGCCCGGAGGAAACCATTAATACCGAGTCTGAACGAGATCCAATTTGACAAGCTTGCCCAGTCCATGGGAGTCACACGGTGAGCGTGTCTCGCACCCCGCGGACCTCAGACCGGCAATAGAGCGGTGCCTTGCAGCGGGGAAATGCTCGGTAATCCATGTGGACGTTGACCCCACCAAGCACATGTGGGCGCCGGGGCTTCTCCATTTCAAGGCAATGCATCAGGAACCGGCAGGAAAGTGACGAGGCGAGTGCATGCCTAGCCGACGGACCGACAATGGGTACCTGGTCTCCAAGCAGTACCTCATATTGCGTGTTTGCGCTGCTCTTTCTGCTTTACCTGTTTGACTACATAGACAGGCTGGTCGTCGTATCCCTTTTCCCCTTTTTGAAGCTCGATTGGGGACTGACGGACACGCAATGCGGCCTGCTCGTAGCGGCCGTTTCATGGTCCATCGTGGTTTTCACATTGCCCGTCTCGGTGTTGGTGGACAGGTGGAGTCGAAGGAAGAGCATATCGATCATGTGCGTGTTATGGAGCCTGGCCACAGCCGCTTGTGCCTTCACGACGCAGTTTTACCAACTCTTTTTTGCTCGTGTATTCATCGGACTTGGAGAGTCGGGTTACGCTCCCGGTGGAACTGCCATGATATCCGCCGTATTCCCCGAAAAGAGTCGGGCCAGGATTATGGGAATTTGGAACGCTTCCATTCCCATGGGGGCTGCTATGGGAATGGCTCTTGGGGCAATCATCGCGGAAAGGTTCGGCTGGCGGCACGCGTTCGGTATAGTGGCTCTGCCGGGTCTGTTGGTCGCGGTTCTGTTTCTCTGGACCAAGGATTACAAGAACGTTGATCTGGTCCGGGCCACCGGCAGAGGGGTCGGCTCCCGAGCCTGCCGGCTCGATGCGTCCCGCGGACGTGGCCAGGGAGTTCGCTGCTACGCCGTCGCTCATACTTACCTACCTGGGATTCGCGGGCAGCATGTTTGCGACCGGGGCCTTGCTGGCCTGGCTGCCCACCTATTTCCAGCGACTGCAAGGAATTTCCATGAGTGAGGCCGGGACAAAAGCCGGCCTGGTTATGCTCATGGCCATTGTGGGCGCGCCGATCGGGGGATTTCTCGCGGACAAGTGGCAAAGGGTAGATCCGAGAGGGAGACTTCTCTTTCCATCGCTGACGTCTGTTCTATCCTTTGCTGTATTCATGTCCGCATTTGCATTCGCTCCGGACTCACTTCTGTTTCCAATAGCATGCCTGGGCGGAATACTGGGGGCCTCTTTTGTTCCCGCGGCCGCCGCAGTGACTCAGGACGTGGTTCACCCGGGTTTGAGGGCCACATCATACAGCCTATGTGTAATAACTCAGCACATTCTGGGGACCGCTCTCGGTCCGGTTTTTGTCGGAGCGATGTCAGACCATTACGGTATTCGTACTGCTTTTGTCCTGCTTCCATTTTCATTCGTGGTAGCGGCGGCTTTTTTCTTCATAGGGTCTTTTTTTTATCCGAGGGATCTTGAGAAGGTGGAAAAAGTAGCACTGGTGGTAGAACGATGATCTTGTCGGGCGTGCGATCGCTGGAACGGAGTGCGTGATGTCTACAAAGGGAAGCCCGGTCAGCTCCGTTGTCGTAACAGGCGCAGCCGGATACATAGGTCGCCAAGTTCTGACAGCGTTGGCCCGGGACCGGCGATCTATTCGCACAATTGTAGCAGCGGACGTTCGGGCGCCGGCAAGCGAGGACATGCTGCCAGGGGTCGAATACGACACCGTAGATATACGAACTGCCGAATTCACCGATGCGCTGAAGTTGTACTCCCCGGACGTGGTCGTGCACCTTGCAGCGGTGGTCACACCCGACCGGGAATCGGACCGCGATTTCGAGTACTCGGTGGACGTACTGGGCACGAAGAATGTTCTCCTCGGATGCCTGGAGGCCGGTGTTCCGAGGCTGATATATGCAAGTTCCGGAGCTGCTTACGGCTATCACGCCGACAATCCTAAGTGGTTGGACGAAGAGGACCGACTCCGGGGTAACGTCGAATTTGCTTATTCGGATCACAAGCGTCAAGTCGAAGAGATGCTTGCCAAATGGCGTCAGGAACACCCTGAACTTGAGCAACTGATCTTTCGACCGGGGACCGTCCTGGGGAGCGTCACCTCCAATCAAATAACGGCTCTGTTCGAGAAGCCTTACGTTCTGGGCTTGCGAAGCACCTCCATACCTTTTGTATTTATATGGGATGAGGATGTGGTATCGGCGATACTGAAAGGAATACATGAGGGCGGGAGCGGCATTTACAACATGGCGGGCGACGGTGTGCTTACCATGAGAGAAATCGCAGCTTTGATCGGCAAGCCTTACATACCCGTACCGGTTTGTCTCATCACCGCGGCACTGTCGGTCCTCAAATGCCTTCGATTGACCCAGTACGGACCGGAACAGGTGAATTTTCTTCGATATCGGCCTGTTCTAAGCAATAGGAGACTCAAGGAAGAGTTCGGATACACGCCACGGAAGACCACAAGGGAGGTATTCGACTACTACCTCAAGGCCAGGCAAAGTGGGCGCTAGACAAGACTTCAGAGGCAAGACGGTTGTAATGACCGGTGCGGCCGGTGGAATCGGGGCTGCATTTGCGCATCGCTTCGGCAAAGCAGGTTCAAGACTGGGGTTGTTGGTCAAGACTGAGGATGTGAGGAAAGGCCCCGGCCCCGAATCGGATGTCTCAAGAGCAGCCCAGGTCCTGGCGCGGGCTTCCAATCCGGTTATCTTGGCCGGCGGCGGAGTAACCATCTCAAACGCAATACAAGAGACAAAAGCTCTCGCAGAATATCTGACCGCACCCGTTGCAAACACGTACCTACACAATGACAGTTTCCCCGCCGATCATCCACTGACGCGGGAAATACGTGCTCCATGTGCAAAAGCTATTTCCGGCCCACCGGCCCAAAGCAGTTTCTCGCTCCGCTCGGCTGGGGAAACTGCGGTATCGCCTATGGCGTGGCGCTTGGAGCGAAATTGGGCTGCCAGGACAGGCCGGTATTCGCTCTCCAGGGAGATGGTGCGTACGGTATCAGCGGTCTCTGCGAAGTAATGACCGCGGTGAGAGAAGAAATTCCAGTGGTCGCGGTTGTTTTCAACAACAACGAGTGAGCCGCTGAGAAAAAGAACCAGATCGACTATTACGATGACCGCTTCCTGGGAACAAACCTGAAGAATCCGGATTTTGCGCAAATCGCGCGGGACATGGGAGCAGAAGGCTATCGACTCGAAAGAGCAGAAGACGTGCGGAGCGTGGTGGAGGCAGCACTTCAATCGGGAAAACCCGCTGTTATCGACGCTATTATCGATGGAAGTGCGGGAGGTACCGGCTGAGCCCTTCCGCAGGGACGCTCTGAAAAAGCCGGTCCGTTTCTTACAAAAATACAGGCACCTCACTGTCACGTAATTGCAGTTGCCGCGCTGGTTGGCGAATTTTGTGTTCGAATTGCTTGCCCTCTTATTGCGAGGAGTGAAATCCCGCGTTCCCCGAGAAAGTAATCTCACCGGTGGGGCCGTCCCACGCGACGCGGGACTTGCAATGCCATCCGAGAAGACGACCTTTCCCCTGCGTAGGTGAACGATTGTTTGCTCATCCTGCTCCTCTTTCCGCAACTATCGTTATGGCTGCCCAACCTGTTCATCCATTAACCACCGGCACTGACTGAGGGCACGACCCATTCCAAGTTCTGTCCCGTTAAGACACGATTCGGGATGAGTTCCATGACGCATGCCCATGATCCACGTGCCACGCTCATTGCTCAATTAAGGGAGTTCAGCGAGAGGTTAGGCGGGCTTGAGCCGCCAGTGCTGACCGGCAGATGACAGAGCACGTCCGTGCCCTCATGTCTGATCTCCGACACTTCGTGAAGGCTTGTGAACGAGAATCGACAAAGGTGGCCTAAATCTTTGAACTAGAGATTCAAGAGCTTAGACTAGCGAATGAGATGCTGCGAGCAAGGGGTGCACTCCACGAGGCTGATCGGTCCCTTGTTCACTCAAAAACAATGATTGTGAATGTCACGGGATTCAGGCATACTTGCGGAGTGCGTTGCCGTGGGGCGCCCCTTACCGCCGCTGACCTCAAAGAAAAGTGGAAATGAACCTCTATGTGTTCCTTCGGTTCCCCGGGTTAACGGCGGAACTCCAGCCATTCAGGCCCGCCGCGCCAAATAAGGTTTTCGGCGAGCGTCAGTCGGGACAAACGTGGGAGTTGAAAGTGGAAAGCACCAAATTGGCCGTTATTTCATCCATTAGACTGGTCGAGCGGGGTGACAAATGACCATTCTGTCGTCAATCGCTAGAGTTTTGTCCCGATTCATGTACGTGATTGCCGGGATCGCGCTTACCGCTTGCGTGTTTCTCACCGTTAGCGACGTCATGTTGCGGATGTTCAAACATCCTATAACCGGAACCTTTGAGTTAGTGGGACTCCTGGGGGCAGTGGTCATTGGTTTCCTCTCTTCCTCAAACATCCAGAGTGCACGGTCACGTTGTCATGCATTTTCTGACAGACCGCGTGGGCGAGAATGTTAAAAGTTGGTTACTCGTGGTGACGAGAATTCTCGCAATAGGGATGTTTTTTGTCATTGCTTGGAACTTGGTGATAATGGGGCACGACTTCAAAGTGACCGGCGAAACAAGTGCCACATTGGAACTTCCTTTCTATCCGGTCTGTTACGGCATCGCTGTTTGCTGCTTCGTGGAATGCCTGGTACTTTTCGTGGAAATCTTTGAGAGGGGTGAAACGCAGGCATGAGTCTTTTCGTGATCGGCATACTGGTAATCGTGTTGCTGTTTGTGCTTTTCCTGTCGGGCTTGGAAATAGGCATAGCCATGGGTCTGGCCGGATTTATAGGCTTTGCTGCCGCTGTTGGCACAGCGCCTGCCCTGAGTCTCGTCGCCAAGGACATATACAGTGTGTTTTCCTCTTACGGGTTTACAGTCATACCACTTTTTGTTCTCATGGGCCAAGTGGGGTCCAGCGGAGGAGTGGCCCGCAATCTCTACGATGCGACTTACAAATTCGTGGGACACATACCTGGCGGCTTGGCTCTCGGCACAGTGGCCGCGGCCACGGCTTTCAAGGCCATCTGCGGTTCTGCTCCCGCCACAGCGGCTACTTTCGCCACAATAGCCGTCCCCGAAATGGATAGGTACAACTACGACAGGAAATTGTCCTGCGGCACTGTCGCCACTGTAGGCACCCTGGGCATCATTATCCCACCCAGCGTGGTGCTCATAATTTACGGCATACTTACTGAAACCTCGATTGGCAAATTATTTCTTGCGGGTATCGTACCCGGACTCCTGGTTGCTATCTCTTTTATGATCACCATACTTGGCTGGTGCGCCTATAATCCCAACCTGGGACCAAAGGGTGAAAAATCGACCTGGAAGCAACGTATAGCTTCTCTCCCGCCGATTTTGTGGGTCTTGATCATATTTGTGGTGGTTGTGGGCGGCCTCATGCAAGGATTTTTTACACCCACTGAGGCAGGGAGTGTGGGCACTTTCGCTGTGCTATTACTCACAATCTTCCAGAAAGAAATGAGCCTACAGGGTTATATAAAAGCAGTCGCAGGGACGCTCCGCATCGCATGCATGGTCCTTACTCTCATAGCGGGCGCGACTATTCTGGGTCATTTCTTCGCAGTCACGGAGAACGCCGTACATTGGTTGCGGAGTGGCTGACCCACCTCAATGTTGACCGCAGCGTGATCATACTTCTTATCGTTGCAGTCTATCTCATTGGCGGCTCCTTCATTGAACATCTCGCTTTCTTGATTCTCGCAACTCCAATCTTTTTACCTGTTGTCCTCAAACTTGGGTACGACCCGGTCTGGTTCGGGGTGATCGTAGGAGTGGTCACGATGATTGGGGTGATTCTTCCACCCCTGGGAATCAACGTCTTTGTGGTGTCCGGCGTTACTGGAGAGCCCACAGCGAGAGTTTACAGAGGCAGCTATCCGTACATAATCGGTCTGAGCGTATGCCTTTTGATACTCCTGTATTTCCCTGGGATCTCTCTTTGGCTGCCTAACCTTTTCATAAAATAGTTGTTCTGCCTGATGGACAGCTTCTTGGGTCATGTTAGACACCTGTTGCATCATTAGGCTCAGGCATCGCCGGGTCAGGCTGTCAACAACGAGATAAGGGAGGGCCTCCAAGAACACCCGGCATCCACCGGTTTATCATATCTTACGTACCTATTCCCCTTTGTCGTGGCAGCACATGACAGCTTTCGCGATTTCCGTCAGTCCTAACGAAGGATCAATCTCGTGAAGCCAATCCGAACTCATCAACCTTGTCTTGGCATCATCGGAAAAAAGAGTATTTGATTCTTAGTTTTTTTGTGAGGAATCATGAAAAAAGATGTCCCTTATTGGAATCCGTATCTGGAAAAGCTCACGCGAGAGAGCTTGGAAAGGTTGCAGCTCAAGAAATTCAAGCGCATTCTGACGTGGGCCTACTCTAACTCGCTGTTTCACCGCACTCTTTACCGTGAAGCAGGGGTGCGTCCTGAAGACATCAACTCACTGGAGGACGTGCGCCGGGTGCCGAAAGTGGAAAAGGCCATGATGCAGCACATTCAGCGAAAGGACCCCTTTCCGTACGGCGATGCACTGTGTGTAAGCTTGGACGACGTCTGCGTGTTTCGCCAAACGAGCGGAACGACTGGACAGCCGGTCTATCAACCTGATACATGGCAAGATTGGGAGTGGTGGACGGAGTGCTGGGCTACCTTGTTGTGGGCCCAGGGATATCGGCCGCATGATCGTGTTTTTCTTCCTTTTGGGTACAATGTGTTCGTTGCATTTTGGGCCGCGCACTACGCTTCGGAAAAAATAGGCTGTGAGACGATCCCTGGAGGGGTGCTCGACACTAAATCACGCATCCTCAAGATCCAGGAACTGCAAGCCACGGCACTCATGGCCACACCGACGTATATCCTGGGAATGGCCGATACTGCACGTAATCAACTTCATCTGGACCCTGCCGAGTTACCTGTTGCCAAAATTACGTGTGCAGGGGAGCCGGGTGCTCTGATTCCGGCGACAAAGAAACGAATCGAAGAAGCATGGGGAGCTAAGGTTTACGACCACGCCGGCGCTACTGAGATAGGGGCTTGGGGATTTGAATGCTCCTGCCAGCCGGGCGCTCTCCATGTCAACGAAGCGATGTTTCTTGCCGAGGTCGAAGACTTGGAAACGGGGAATCCGATCACCGAACTCGGGCAAAGGGGCAAGCTCATCATCACAGCCTTGGACAGGTTTGCACAGCCCTGCATTCGGTTCGACTCCAAGGACATTGTGGAGATCGGTGAGGACCGATGTGAATGCGGCCGCACTTACAAGCTGTTCAAGGGGGGCGTGGTTGGGCGAGCCGATGATATAACCAAAGTCAAGGGTGTGCTCTTGGCCCCTTCCGCCATCGAGGACGTGGTTCGTTCCATTCAAGGACTCGGCAATGAGTACGAAGTGATTGTGGACAAGAAAGGCGATGCCGACACTATTGCCTTGAGGGTCGAATTAGCAGAGGGGCAGGCAAGTTCCTCCATAGACGAACTCAAATCAAGACTTGCGACGGAACTTCGCCTGAAGACCAACCTCGGATACAATTTGGAGTTTTTTCCAGCCAACAGCCTGCCACGCTACGAAGTCAAGGCCAGAAGGTTCAAAGACTTGAGGAAAAAGGAGATATGAGCATGGAAGGGCAGGACAAACTCGAAGAGATGCGCAAATCAGTCGAAGCTCTCACAACCGTCGCTCGGCAACTGTACGAAACTTCAGAGGACTTTCCCACGGTGAACCGCAACAGCAAACGGCTTCTAGCCTCGCTTGAGATGCTAAGAATCAATTTGGAGGAAGCTTAGAAACGATTTCCTCAGACCCGTCTGACGAACTAAGTTAGGGATTGTCCATAAATAACTGTCACATTTTAGGGGCTACGCGGTGTTATGGTATAGTTCCATTCGCCGTGAAAGTTGTCCTTTGAGATGTTTATGGTGGCCAATTCCTTGTCCGATATCTTGGTCCCCTTGGGATAGGCGCTGGTGTCAAGCTGGCAGCGGACCTTGAGTCCTGTGGAGGTAGTCGTGTCCGCTATGAGATTGACGATGACTTCGTGGCTCACCAGAGGCTTCCCCCTCCAATTTTTGGTAATGAATGCGAAGAGTCGGTGCTCGATTTTGTTCCATTTGCTGGTACCGGGAGGCAGGTGGCACACGGAGATCTCCATCCCGAGTTCGTCTGCGAGATTCTGCAGTTCCACTTTCCAGAGTCGAACTCTGGAGCCGTTGCTGCCGCCGGAATCAGCAGTTATCATCAGTTCCTTGGCATTCGGATAAGACTCTTGTCCCAGGTAACGCCACCACCGCCGTATGGCTTCCGCTGCAAAGGAGGCGGTGTCGTGGTCAGTGCCGACGCTCACCCAAGCCTCGTTTTTGCCGGTATCGTCCACCCCGTAGGGGACCCCCTTGCCTAATTGCTTGTCCATGAAGTCGTAGACACATACCTCTTCGGGATTGCCTTTGGGATGATATTCACGTCCGCCATTCTTGAATCTGCCTATCAACTCCTTCTTCTTGGCGTCTACCGATATGACCGGTTGTCCATCTTTGAGAAATTTCAAGGCCCTGGAACTGATGTGCTGAAATTGGGCGTCACGGTCCTCGTGGGACGAACCCTCCAGGGTCTTTCGGTTTGCCTGAAGACTGTATCCCATTTTCCGAAGGATTCCAGCCACGGCTGACTTGCCGATCTTATGCCCCATGGCCGTCAGTTCTCCTGCAAGTTTTCGCAGGCTTTTACTCGTCCACCTCAAGGGTGATTCGGGGTCGCCCCGAGTGCATGGGTCCAACAAGAGTTCCAAATCCTGCTCCAGAGCCGCGTCTTTCTCGATGATTCTCTTGCGACCTCCCCCCTTTCTGCGGGTCCGGCCCTTGTCCAGGCGTTCCTCCTGCCTTAACTCGTCAATCCCCTCGGCAATCCTACGCCGAGACACCCCGGTCGCTTCCGCGACCAGCGTGACGCCACCGCGTCCTATGCACTCTGCTTCAGCCGCGACGAGCATTCTGACTTCGCGCTCAGCCAATATAGGTTCTAGCAATTCGAACCTCTTTGTGATATGGGACACATCATTCATGCCCCCTGTCTATAGAAAACGCGAAGTCAAATTGCAACACTTATTTGTGGACATTCCCTTAGTTCGAGCCCTACAAGATCCTTGCTTATCGAAAGGCCCTTTTGTCCGAAGAGAAAGCACTATGGAAGCTCAAACTCTATTAGAGCATTTCTCTAAAGTTCGTTCTGAATCGCACATTCCCGTGGTCCCGGTGCAAGCCGGGAGAAAGTTCCTTCTGGATTCCGACGTCCACCCCGGTTAGTATCCCAGGGTTTCGCCGACCAACTTCACGTGAATGCGGTCTTTAGCCATGTGCCCTTCAATGATACTCCACATATTGCAGAGACGCTGAGCAGATTTGCAGTCGAAACACAACCCCTTCTCTTTGCAGGGGTTGTCGAAACCGAGGCGGATTGTGTTAATTGGCGCAGCGTAATGTTTGACCCTGGCCATAGCTGAATCCAGGTCCTGAGCCACTTTGTTCATGCCGACAACCAGGATAACTTTTTTAGGCCCGAAGCACATGGCCGCGACCCGATTCCCTGTCGCGTCAAGGTTTACGAGCTTGCCGTCCAAAGTGATGGCATTCGAACTTGCGATCATGACGTCGGCCGTCATGCCTTTACGTTGGAGACTCGAACGACTCATCAGGCGAAATCCCGGGCAAGTAGGGGTTAATCACCTGTATCCCCGGCAGCTCAGCTATCTTCTCCCACAAGCCGATTGCGACCGTTGTCATCGAGCCGCAACGATAGACGCTGGCGCCCTGCGGGATCATTGCAACAATCTGATCCCTTGCTTGTGCAGCGTTGGGAGCATAGCTACCTTCCATGCGGCGCTTTTCCAAATGGTGGATTATCTGTTTGGCAACCGCTTCATTCCAGATCATCTGATGGTCATCCATATATTATCTCCTTTTTTGCGAATTCCCTGAAAACTCTCCGCGTGGAAACGCCGTCTTTTTAACATATCTTAACCCTCGAATGCAATGATTGACGAGCCCGGCCAAGAGGGCAAATGATAACACCTTGCCTCAGCAGAGGCAGTAGGCTACAGTGCACTCTAGTAGCAACGAACGGCAGGGCCGGCACTTCCGGACGGTGAGTCATGGATCAGAAAACTTGGATCTCGACCGTAGCCACAGTACTTTTGCTCTTCTCCGGCTTCTTGTATTGCCTTCAAGCGGAATCGATTATCGGTGTGGAAAGCGAATCCGGCAGTTACGGTAGTAGGCTAGTACAGGACAGCTTCGACCGAGAATCTTGTGAACGTGATTGTCAGGAACGTTACGGCGTAGAACCATTTCGTGGAGGCAGAAGTCACCAAAGGAACGATTACTATCTTTATGCCCGATGTATCCAAGACTGTAACACAAGATTCTGGAAAGAATATGACAGGCGCATGAGGAAGTTGGAAAAGGAGAAGCCGTAGCGTAACTTACCGTATTCTTGTGCCGCAAGGGTAACATCTTGCCCCGGCGGCCACAGCAGGGCACATTTCACGTGCCAGGAGTTTCCTATGGGAATCAGAGAGAAACCGTTGCTGGAAGAGGCTGAGCGCCGGCTGAGAGAATTCCGCGAGGGCAGAGTGCGCGGTATCCCTGCTGAGGAATTGTTCCGCAGGGTTATGGATGACATACCGTGAACTCCGAGTTCCTACCGGAAGCTGACAGAAAGGCCAAGCTGATGAAGAATCCGGCATTAGGACTCACCTGGGATGAAGTCAAAAGACGGATTGGAAATCGCGATGGCCGCTGAGTCGGCACTTTCTGAGATCATTCTTGAAAACGTGAGATTCAGACTCGTTGAACCTCACATTTATTCCATCTACTCGCAGGTTGATAACGTCGGCTCGTACAGACAGGTTTGGAAGTATCTATGATGTGGTGGCCTGTAATCCTTTGTACAATCGACTCGTGTGGGGGTATTGGACCGGAGACTTTCGTTCCCTCGGTATCAATGCTCTCAGGTCGGCAACGGATGGATGGGTTCTGGATGCAGGATGTGGGTCTTTAGCCTTCACAGCAGGAACATACGTCCAGTATTCCGAACGACCTGTCGTGTTGTTAGATCAATCCATGAAGCTGCTGAGGATAGCCAAAGCAAGACTGATGAATCTGCACGGGAGCGTTCCGCCCAACATGGTTTTCCTTCATGGGGATGCCCTTGAACTACCATTCAAGCCCAAGAGCTTCACCACGATCATTTCGATGAACTTGCTGCACGTTCTTGATGACGTGAGGAAAGTCTTGCTTGGACTCAAAAACGTGATGGCAGACGGCGCTACGGTTTCTTTTTCCACACTGATAAAAAGCGGCAGACTCTCCGACAACTATCTCAATATGTTGGGCAACGCCAATGCCGTGGTGCCAAGAACCGCAGATCAACTTTTGGCTATCCTTGATGAAGTCGGCATGCCGGTGCAGTATCATGTGAGCGGCAACATGGCATTTATCTATCACAAATGAGCCGAGCCGGTAGGGGTGACGGAACGCTCTGGGGTCGAGGAATGCTTGGACTTCTGGGGAGTTCGGGGCACACCATACGTAATGCGGCACCAGAAATGCATTCAGGTGCCAGAGAGAGCCATGGGACAGGTTGTACGAGCGGTTTCCGCAGGCTACCCTCTTCACATCACTCAGAGAGGCAATCGGCGGCAACAGTCGTTCCGTCTTGCGTGGACACCGCAAACTCAAAATGGAGAAGACTGCATGAACTTAGACGAACTAAAGGCAGAAGCACTGAAGCTGAGCCCTGAGGCTCGTGCTAAATTGGCCCATGCTTTGCTGCTAAGTTTGGACGATCTGTCCCAAGCCGAAATCGAGAAACTGTGGCTGGAAGAGGCTGAGCGCCGCCTGAAAGAATTTCGCGAGGGCAAAGTCCGCGGTATACCTGCTGAGGAAGTGTTCCGCAGGGCACGGGCGCGGCTGTCGTAAGCTTTGGCTGGGTCCTCCGAAGAGAAAAACTGAGCCAAGAAAGACAAGAGGACGCAATTGAGTATAGTGTTCCATAGACTCTGGATACCTGAGGGATGACTGGCAGTGTTCTGGTAAAATCGATAAAGAAAACCGACAGGGGTGTGCATGATGACCTTCCAACGGATTACCGTGAATCCTGAGATTTGCGGCGGCAAGCCTGCCATTCGCGGGTTACGCTTCCCGGTTTCGCGATTGCTGGGACTGCTAGCGGCCGGAGAAACTAAGGAATCTATCCTGAAGGCGTATCCATACCTTGAAGCGGAGGATATCCAAGAAGCCCTAAATTATGCTGCGTTCCTAGCTGATGAGCAAGTGGTTGAGTTCGCTTCATGAAATTCCTTCTGGATATCGGCAAGAAGGGCTAGTAAGCCACAAGCAGTCTAATCTGCCGAGTACTCAGCGGATGAAAGAGCTTTCAGCGATGTCGGGGGACGAAAGAGAGCACCAGAGAATCCTTGCCTGTGGGAGAATCTTGTCTGGCTTGCTGTGTCTCATCAAACTACCACCTGAAAACGCCAACAGGAGAGGCATACGGGATATGCTGACTCACTGTGAACCAGTTTCTCATCGTTTCCTTGAGAAACCCCTCCGTCATCCCACGAGGTGCCTTGCGGAAGATAGGGGTAATGGTAACCGAAACTGTCTCGCAACCTTGGCCGCAAGATCACATTTCCTTTGCAGTCCTCGTACATACAGCGGACCATCAGGACGCTGATATGTGAACTACAAACAATGCACTGAAGCTCATTGTGGCGCGAAGACTTGCCGGACAGCTGCGCCAAACGAGGAATGTCCTCCATGTGCTTGTAAGCATTCGTGTAGCACGTCGGGCAATAATATCGACGGCGGCGCTTATAAAACCCAAGGAGCGACTCGGCCTCTGATGGACTTAGGCTTTCGACAATTGAATCTGTTTCCATCACCAACTCGTCATTTTCAATCACTTCGTCTTGGTCTTCTTCGTGTGAGTAGAAAGCTGGGTGAAGAGGAGTCGTCTTGAGATAAATCCTGCGCATTCCCAACCAAGCATGCTCGGCAATGAGAGCGTTACTTGCTTCCAGAATTTCCAGGACGACCTCTTTTGCTGAGATCCTCAGGTCGGGATCGATAGTGTGCAAAATAACATTCCGCTTTCTTCGCAACCCCTCGTATCGACTTTTGAATCTGTCAGGAAGGCGCACCTGAGCCACAGCGTCGTGGACACGAAGCAAATCCTGGGCATCGATCGTTCTAAAGCTAGCGAAAGGCAAGTTTCTGTCTTTCACAGCCACTAGGCCAATCTCTGGGGTTACGCGAGATCAAAAGAAAGGGACTCACTTCAACGATGCGGGCTTTTACCAGGAACTCTATTCCTTGCTCAGCGAGAGCAAGCGCCATCGAAAGTTTGCCCTGGGCTGCTTTCCAATACTCATCCGATTTGAAGAAGCTCTCTTCGTCTTCCGTGGAATCTTGCACATCGGATAGTAGGCCAATCACCGCATCCCAGGCAAGGTTCAGAAATGTTCTCCCCGACTGATCAAAGTCCTCTTTTGTGGGAATGTCAAATATCACGTGTCGCCTCCAGACTTTCTCCTTCAATTAGGAGCACGATCAGCTTGCTGGGATCCTTCAGTGAGCTAGGAAGAGCGGAACGTAGTTGAGCATAAAGTGGCCTTAACTCTTCACCCCTCCCGCGGCAAAACCAACTTCGTGCCTACACTGCTCAAGACGAATGAATCTGGAAATTCGCTCTGTAAACGCCGTATCGCATTCCAGCCGGTGCAGTGCATGGGCATGATGAGGTCTGGGGATAGCTGCTTCAGCTCGCTCACCGTGCTCTCGATTACGGGCTCCATGTCCGATCCTGACAAATGGAAACCGCCTATCACGGCTGCCACGCGAGATTCACCCGTGATCTGCCGGGCATAGAGCACCGAGTTGATGATCCCGGAATGGGCGCAGCCGGAGATGACCACCAGGCCGCGGCCGGCAAGTTTGATTAATACGGCTTGATCGTCCCTGATTGAGTCAGGAACCATCTCCCCACCTTCCTCCAGGAAGGCGCCGGGCATGCCTTTCTCAAAGCCGGTGGTGCGAGGGACCTCGCCAGTGACGAGAATCGTGTTCTCGGCCAGATATACCGGGCCGCTTGCCTCCACGAACTCCGCATTCAAATTCCGCAGGTCTCCCTTGTCCGCGGTCACGGGAAAACTTAATTTGCCCAACTGAGGCCGTACCAGGAACCGCTGCCGGAATGCATCCGGGTGCGCCACGACGGTGACACTCCGGTTCAGCCTTTCCAGAAGCGGATACAGTCCGCCGGAGTGGTCCATGTGACCGTGACTGAGGACCACAGCCTCGATGTTCGCGGGGTCCACATTGAGGTAATCCATATTGTGCAGCATGGTGGCAGAATTGTAGCCAGTATCCAACAGCACCGTATGGCGGACTCCATCCCGATATACGGTTATCAGGAGCGACAGCCCATGTTCAGCCAAGAGGGTATGTCGAGGGATTTCACCTTCGCCCTTCCTCGCGAGCCCCGCTCTCGTGAAGCCGGGTCCGCCTGCGAGCAACACATCCACGTAATTGTCCACGAGCGTGAGCATCTCGACGCGATCAACCGCTTCAAGGCTCTGCGAGAATTCCGGCATGGTGCGCTCCTTTCTTTGCCCGCGATATAAGGTCCTCGCGGCGAGTCTGGGTTATCCATCTGTTGAACATATCTCTCCATACAGCCCCCGGCCAATCAGGATTTTCATCATTGATATGGTCCGGCCTGCACGTGAGTCTTCAAGGCCGCGGTCTACCATGCGATCGAATGCCAGTTCTCGAAGAATCTCCTCATAGGAGCTGTCATCAGGTTGCTGTTGAATAATTTCAACCATTCTTTCTTTTGCCGTTGCCATGTTTGCTCTCTCATCGCTATCCGGTAAACCTAATAGGTGTGGTTTCCCAGTTTCAGGCACCTCTCTTAACTTTTGCCACCGTTTCTTTTTTGGCCTCCGCTTTCTTCTTCGGAGCACCCGGCCGAGCGTTTTCCCAAGGTGGCCCATGAACGTCGCGCTGACAAACAGAAGAAGCTCTGCCGCCTCCGATGGCTTCTCGGTGAGATGTAATGACCGCGGCCCACAGCAACTGGTCGTGAAAGTTGTCCCATACACCGCTCAGTAATCCCGACAGTCTTATGTTACATAATTCGTATGATGTATGCGGAACTCTGCCGGATCTGCGCGAGCGCCTCGTCCATACCGTCGGGCTCGCCCTGCATGGTGTCATTTGTATCCTACTGCCTTAAAAAAGGTGTAGCAAAAGGTCCCGTCGGGCTCTGCGGTTCGGTACAGATCCCGAATCCCCTGAGCCCAGGTGACCTCGTCTATCAACCCTTCACCGACTGCTTGTTCCCCGATACCCTCAACCATGGCAGTGAACGTCTTCCTGGTGAAGCCGTCCATAAGAGCCGGCCTACTCCCATCCACGTAGACCATCCGCGGAGAGACCCTCGTGTTGCGAAAACCGGCCTGAGTGAGCAGCGGGTACAAGCGACGCCCAATAAGGGAATCGCCGCCAGTGCGGGCTTGCAGATCGATCAGGCACTGGATTGTCTTGGACGCGTGGATGCTGTCGGGGTGGAAGTAGGCTGAACCGTGATCCCCTTCGATAACGGTCATCGATCCTCCGGGCTTCAAGACTCGCTGCACATTGATCAACGCGTCTTGCGGTTCCGAGAGGTGCTCCAGAACGAAACAAACAAACACGTGGTCGAAGTGGTCTGCTGCAAATGGGAGATTGAAGATGTCGGCACGCTGGAAAGTGACGTTTCGAAAACCTTCCATGTGAACCCGCTGCCGCGCCTGAGCCAACGATTCCCGGGAGATATCGACCGAGATGAACTCTGCAAGAGGGCTGCTCGCGGCAAGGGTGATCGTCTGGGCCCCGACACCGCAGCCCGCTTCCAGAACCAGGCTTCCCGCGGGATACGCGGTGTCCGAATGCAGCAATTCCGTCAAGGTCGTTGCCTGATCGACTAGTCGAGAAGCCTCTTTTTCAGTATATCCGTGAACATATCCATTCATTTCCGCAACCTCCCTTATTACTACGTTTCCCCAATACTGTCACGGATGCTGTCCGTCCGGCCCGGTTCCAGCGGCTAATGCCTCCTCTCTATCTTTAAGGACTTGCTCATGCCAC